>CAYPZD010000012.1:65324-67841 GCA_964415055.1 uncultured Verrucomicrobiota bacterium
CCCGAGGAAGCCGACACCAAAATGCCCGACGATGCCAAATCACGCATCCTGAAAAAAATTTCCGATTCTTCCAAAGATTCTTTGTAAGGTATTGTCCGACCACCACGACTCACTCTCGAAACACATTGAAGTGAGTCATGCAAAACAGACATAACAACGAGGTCGGATCTTCGCCATGCGGGGATGTTCATCCTGAAAATACAATTTCCAACGCTTTGCCATGGTGCGGGTTGTATGCGGTTCTGACGGGCGCATTCCTGTTGGCGGCAAACCCGTTGCAGGCCGAGCCGGTTCATGTGCGGGTGATGGTGGAAAACCTGATGCCCGCGAACGGATCATTGATCACACCTGCCTGGGTCGGATTCCACGAAGGAGATTTTGATTTCTTTGATGCAGGTTCGTCCGCATCCATGGAGTTGGAAGGGCTCGCCGAGGACGGAAATCCTTCCGGATTATCAGCATCATTCACAACACCTGATTCCCATCGTCTCGACGGTGTGCTTGATGGTCTTGGTCCCATTCCTCCCGGAGGCGTCACCCATAAGGATTTCTTTCTCGATGATTCCAATTCGGCACATCGATTCTTTTCTTATGCCGCGATGGTGATACCCAGTAACGATGCATTCGTCGGTAATGATGAAGCCAAAGCTTATTCGTTGTTTGATGATATGGGGCGTTTCCAGGGTTTGGAACTCCTGTTGACCCGCTCCATGGTTTACGACGCCGGAGTGGAAGTGAACGACGAACTCCCCGGGAACACACCTGCGCTGGGTCAAATGACGCCCAACACAGGCATGGATGAACAGGGTGTCATTCGGATGCATGCCGGACACATGGCGGCTGGAGCAGGGGGGATTGTGGATCGCGAGGTATTTGCAAAGGCAGATTTCACGCAGCTTGAATCTGCATTGATTCGAATCAGCGTCCTGCGTGTCTTGCCCAAATGGGTGGACGTTTCCCTTCACATTGAAAACCAGGCTCCCGACAAGGGTGTTTATTTCACGCCGGTGTGGATGGGATTCCATGATGGATCCGTTCGTCTGTTTCAAATGGGCCAGCCCGCTTCGGGGGCCCTGGAGCGCTTGGCTGAAGATGGTGATCCTTCCGCACTGAATGAATGGTTCATTGACCAAAGGGGCGCCGGGATGCATCACTTGGTCACCAGCGATCTGAATCCGCCCGTATTTGCGCCCGGGGTTTCACAGGATGTAACGATTCGATTGAATGCAAATGATCCACGGCATCAATACCTGAGTTTTGCCAGCATGGTCATTCCGAGCAATGATGCTTTTGTGTCCAATATGGAAACGATTAAAGTCTTTGATGATATGGGTAACTTGATGCTGAATGCGGTTCAACTGAGTGGGGGCATGGTTTTGGATGCAGGAACGGAACAAAACACAGAGGCGCCGGAAGCCACACCGTTGCTCGGGCAGATGATGCCGAATACAGGACCGGAAGAAAACGGAGTGGTGCGGATTCATGAGGGTTTCAAAGCTCCCGGCATGGGCGGGATTTTGGATCAACCCATGTTTATGGAAGCCAATTTCAAGCGACCGGATTACCCATTGTTCGCCTTGAATGCCCGTCAGGCCCTTCGGATTACGTCGTTAAATCTGTCAGAAGATAAATTGGAGATACAATGGATGGGGGGATTTCCTCCGTACCAGGTTCAAATGAAGGCTCAAGCTGGCATGGCCGGGTGGACCAACGTGGGCATGCCGACAGACCAAACCATGGCTTCCATAGCGCGGGAGGGTTCTCAAGGTTATTTCAGAGTTGTTTCGGTTGAAAATAATCAGATGAACGACACCGCCAAATTTCAGCTGACATTCAACTCAACCTGGAGCGCCGCAACTCATCCGGATATGTTTCCAGGCAATCCGCATTTTTCCGGACTCATTGGGGCGACACACAATCAAAATGGGCAACTTTGGGAACCCGGAACTCTTGCGTCTCCCGGTATTGAGAGCCTGGCCGAAACCGGTTCCAAATCACCTTTGATGGACGAAATTCAACAAGCCATCCAAATGGGATGGGCGGATGGTTTGATCAGTGGCGGGGGAATCGGATTGTCCCCGGGAAGTGTCAGCGTGGAGTTTGAAGCCAGCGCGACCCATTCACTCTTAAGTCTGGTTTCAATGATTGCTCCGAGCCCGGATTGGTTTGTGGGTGTTCATGGGGTGGAGTTGCGTCCGGGCGGGAAATGGATCGACACCCTGACCTTGGAGCTGGCCCCATACGATGCCGGAACCGATAGTGGAACGACCTATACATCACCGAATGCCGAGCCTGCGGTTCATAATCCAATTACAACTTTGGTATCAGCCCCCGTGATTCATGAAGGGATGGTTCCATCGTTTGGCAATTTTGCCATTAAGCGTGTTGAGTAAGCGTTTGGGAAAACAAGAAGGACGTGCCCGATGTTGAGGGCACGTCTTTTTAATGAATCAAGATCTCTAATTGAAATCGGGAATTTTAATCCAATACCTCACCAGCCTTGAAGAACCGGTTCAG
>CAYPZD010000012.1:67941-75575 GCA_964415055.1 uncultured Verrucomicrobiota bacterium
ATTGAAATCGGGAATTTTAATCCAATACCTCACCAGCCTTGAAGAACCGGTTCAGTTCGGCTGCCGCCGCTTCGGGGGAATCCGATGCATGTGCGATGTTGCGCATCTTGTCTTCGCCGAGGTCACCCCGAATGGTTCCTTTCTCGGCTTGGGTGGAATCCGTGGGGCCGAGGAGGTCGCGGACTTTCTGGATGATGTTCTCCCCTTCGAAGGCAATGGCCAGGATGGGGGAACTGCTCATGAATTCAACAATTTCCGGGAAAAAGGGAAATTCAACCAAGTGCGCGTAATGATCACGCAGGATGGGTTCGTCGAGTTGCATCAGTTTGCAGGCAGCCATACGAAATCCCTGGTCCTCAAATCGTTTGATGACCTCTCCCATTAAATTCTTCTGAACACAGTCAGGTTTCAACAATACTACCGTTTTTTCCATAGGGCGCATCAAGGTAAGGACTTTGCAGGGAGAGAAAAGCTTTTTTTACGGATCAGCCGTTTGAAGGGCGCAGATCGAAAAGTACAAATATCCCTGACCGGAGGGGTAAGCTCCGCCTTACACCCACTTCAGACCTCAGGCCTTTGGAACCATTTTACGCTGCAATGGAAACGCCACAGTCATTCGATGGACCTCAGTCTTCCCGCGTTCCATCTGTTTTGCTCAGGAACGCTTTCGAGGCAGAAGTTTGGGTTCGAGGTGGAACTCGACCCTCCTTTTTCTAATGATTTAATTGCACTCTGATTTGAAGGGCGAAGGTGTTGTTCAGAGTTACCTTGAAATGATCGATCCGTATCAAAATTGATCGAAACAGGTGATCGGATTTTGGAAGGTTTTTGGTTTCCCTTTGCGGGGTGAAATGATTTTTGGCAGCGCTAAGGCGACGCGCCAGGGACGGCACGTTCTACCCTTTCAGTAGTTTTTTTAAAAAACGTCCGGTGTGACTCGATTTGCTTTGGGCGATTTTGGTGGGGGGGCCTTGTGCGACGATGGTGCCGCCTGCATCGCCGCCCTCCGGTCCCAGGTCGATGACCCAGTCGGCTTCGGCGACGAGTTCGAGGTGATGCTCGATGACGATGACCGTATGACCTCCGTCTACCAGGCGATGCAACACTTCCACCAATCGTCGCACATCAGAGTGGTGCAAACCAATCGTGGGCTCCTCCAAAACAAACAGCTTGGCGGTGTGACGTGATCTCAGGGAGTCTTTGCCTGGTTTTAATCCTGTCAGCAGATGGGTGACGAGTTTCAGTCGTTGGGCTTCCCCGCCGCTTAGGGTTGGGCTGGTTTGTCCAAGACTTAAGTAATCCAGCCCGGTATCCCGCAACGCTTCCAAAGCACGCCGGACTTTCGGGACGGGTTCGAAAAAGTCGATTGCTTCGGCAACACTCAAATCCAGCACTTGGGCGATGTTCTTGTTGCGGTATTCGATGTCGAGGGTTTGAGGATTGAAGCGGCTGCCGTGGCATGTTTCGCAATGCGTGTAAGTCGGAGGCAGAAAATTCATCTCCATTTTGATAGCGCCCATACCCTCGCATTCGGGACAGCGACCGACTTTGCTGTTGAATGAAAATCGTCCCGGTTGATACCCGCGCATGCGTGCTTCAGGTGTTTGGGCAAACAGCTTGCGAATTTCGTCGAAGAAACCGACATACGTGCCGGGTGTCGAACGCGGTGTGCGTCCGATGGGGGATTGATCCACTTCGTGCACCGCAGCAATTGATTCCAAACCTTCCAGGCTCATTTCACCCAATGCGGCAGCACCCTTGGCTTCGACGGCGGCTTTTGCCAGCGGGACCAGGCATTCACGTATCAGACTGCTTTTGCCGGAGCCACTGACACCTGTGACCAGAATGAAACGGTTCAATGGAAAGTGAACGGTCAGGTCCTTGAGATTGTTCAAAGTGGCGTGCTGCAGGGTTATGCAGGGGGTTGCCTCGGACGGCTGCGTTTTCTTTGAAGGTTTTTTCCTGCTCTGGGTTCCTTTGATATTTGGGAGATTGACCGGGCGGGGCGCCCCGTGCATGGGGTAGGTTCGGGTTTCTTTCAGGGCCTGGCCGGTGACGGATGCTTTGTCATCGCAAAGTTGTTTCAATGTGCCTGCCGCGACAATTTCGCCACCGCGAACGCCGGCTTCCGGTCCCAGATCAACGATGTAATCGGCGGCGCGCATGGTGTCTTCGTCGTGTTCGACTACGACAAGAGAATTGCCGCGTGATCGCAGCAGTTTTAATGCGCTCAACAATTGTTCATTATCTCGAGCGTGCAATCCGATGGTTGGTTCATCCAGCACATACAGAACACCTGAAAGTGTGGAGCCCAATTGAGCGGCCAGTCGAATGCGTTGATTCTCACCTCCGGAAAGGGTGGTGACGCTGCGACCCAGTTGCATGTAATCCAGCCCGACTTCCTTGAGAAAGAACAGTCGTTCCCGTATCTCCGGCAAGATATCCCGCGCGATTTCCTTTTCTCTTCCTTCCAACACAATCCCGTCAAATAAGGCCAGCGCATCCTTGACCGCCAACGTCGAAAAGGCATCGATATTGGGTGGTTCTTCGCAAAACTGATAGTCTGGTATTTGAGGGAGTTTTTCCGGATACCCTTTCAGAGCCAGCTTTACGGACCGCGCTTGAAGGTTCAACCGGGCTCCGTGACATGTAGGGCAAATTTCCCTTTTGCCTTCCTGCCAATGAAACCAGGATTCCTCAATGGCGTCGGCTCGCGCTCCGCGTTCGGTTTCAGGCTGGTAAAAGAGTTCGCCAAATCCGCGGCACTCGGGACACCACCCCCGCGATGAGTGATAGGAAAACAATTTTGGATCCAGTGGAGGTGATGAATGACCACAGGACGGGCACGCTTGTTGTGTGGAATGCATGCTGAGTTCCCCTGATTCATCCACCGCGAATAAAATGCCTTTGCCGATTTCGAGAGCTGTTTCTATCAGTTCCGCAGCTGCTGTTGGGGTGGTTTTGCGACCGGATTTCAGAACACCGATTTCCACCTCGACATCGTGTTCCTTGAATCGAACCAATTTGAACGGTTCGGAGCTGTCATACCATTCACCATCGGCACGCAGTCGTTCGTATCCGTGTTTCAATGCCCATTCAGCGACTTCACTGTGGAAGCCTTTGCGGTTTCGAATGACGGGTGCCAGGATGCTGAGGGGTCCGCGTTTTTTGCTTTGTGTCAGCAGGGTGCGAACGATGGCGTCCGATGTTTGAGCGCTGGCAGGCAGGTTGCAGTCCGGACAATAAGGCGTGCCCAGTCGAGCGAATAACAATCGCAGGAACTGATGAATCTCCGTTACGGTTCCGACCGTGCTTTTGCCGCCGCCCTGGGAGTTGCGTTGCTCGATGCTGACGGTGGGGGGCAGGCCTTCGATGCGGTCCACATCGGGACGCGCCATTTGCTCGACGAATTGCCGGGCGTAGGCGTTCATGGAATCCAGGAAGCGTCTCTGTCCCTCGGAGAAAATGATGTCAAACGCCAGTGTGCTCTTGCCGGAGCCGCTGACGCCGGTGATCACAACGAACTGATCACGCGGGATCTTCAGAGAGACATTTTTTAAATTATGCTCCCGGGCTCCTATGATGCGGATGACGTCGGTGGAACTGTTTGAACGCTTCTTGCGCGGCATGGTGAGCGACTTGTTTTTTAGACAGGATGAACAGGATTTACTGGATGGGTTTGTTGGAGAAATCCAATGTCAAGTTGGTAGGGATTACGATGTATCCGGACTGCACGTCTGGTGGCGTGCCCGCATAAAGTAACAGGTTTTCGCATGTTTACAGTGCGCTTGCGGTCACGCAGTCCCGATTTCTCGGGATGACCCTACCAAGGGCGAGGCTTTGCTCAATACTTGGCGACTTCTTTTTCTTTACCACAACCAAGTGCTTTGGCCATTTCCTGGGCTTTGGAGAGCATCATGCCGGCTTCGCTGGCGACGGCGATGAATTGGAATCCTTCCTCACGCCGACGTATGGCGGAAGCCACATCGGGAACATGGATGCCGGATGCGACACCGTACTTTTTGCCGACTTCCTGAAGGTGCTTGAGTGCGTCGATAAACTCCTGTTTGTCACTGTCCCAGCCGGGTGTTTCGCCCATTGATTTCAACAGGTCATTGGGTCCGATAAAAAAGGCGTCTACACCGGGTACGCTTAGTATTTCGTCGGCGTTTTCGATGGCTTTGACATGTTCGAGTTGAAGCACAAGCAGCACTTCCTCATTGGCGCGTTCGTAATAAGTCGCAGGGTCGGTTTGATAACTGACCGCATGCAGCATGCCGCCCACCGATCTTGAACCCACGGGGGCGTAGAAAGTTGAGTCGACGGCCAGTTCCGCATCCGATTTGCTGCAGATCATTGGCAGAATGACACCCCAACCCCCATTGTCCAACACGCGTTTGATATTCTCGCCCGTATTCCATGCCGGGCGGGCCAGGGGAACGGTGTTCGTGCCTGCGATCGCGGAGTAGCAGAGGGAGGCGGTTTCCACGCCAATGGGCATGTGTTCGATGTTGAGATTGAGCCAGTCGAATCCGACGTTGGCCATCAACATGGCGGTGGTGGGATCCGGAAGGGACAACCAGGTGCCAATGCTGGCTTCACCGCGTTTGAGTTTGGCTTTGACGTGATTGGTTTTCATGTCGTTGTAATAAAATCGTTCTGCTGCCGGTTTACTTGAGTTGGGCGCGGAGTTGCGGTTGATCCAATACGCCGGCATTGACGAGTAACTTTGGCCGACGACCTTCCATCAGGTCCACGATTGCTTCCGCTGCCGCCAAACTGACGCGTTCACCGGTCTCCTTGCTGCTGGAGGCCTGGTGGGGGGACATGAGCAGGTTGGGTGTGGTGCGGAACGGGTGGTCGGCGGGGAGAGGTTCCTTGATATAGGCATCCAATGCAGCCCCGGCAATCCAACCTTCCTTGAGAGCCTGCACCAGAGCGGCCTCATCAACGTGTGCGCCTCGGGCGGTATTGACCAACAAGGCTTCCGGTTTCATAGACTTTAATTGATCCGTTCCGATCATGCCTTTGTTTTCCTCGGTCAATGCGGCGTGGATGCTGACGAAATCGCTTTCCTTGAGAAGGGTGTCGAGGTCCACGAAATCCACTCCCATCGCTTTGGCGTCAGGATGGGGCATGACATCGTAACCCAGCACACGCATGTCAAAACCAGAAGCGCGCTTGGCGACGGCGCGCCCGATGCGTCCGCAGCCGATGATCCCCAGAGTTTTCTGACTCAGATCGACGCCCCACTCGACCGCCCAACCACCCTCGCGCATGGTTTGATGTACGCTGTGGGTGCGGCGTGCCATGGTCAGGAGCAAGGCGAAAGCATAGTCGGCCACCGCTTCGTCCAACAAACCGGGAGTGTAGGCGACCGGGATACCGGCGGCCGTTGCGTCGGGAACATTGATGGAATCATAACCTACGCCCCAGCGCGAAATGATCTTCAAGTTGCTGCCTTCATTCGAAGCGAAGACATCTGCGTTGTATGCGTCGGGACTGCAGAGGACCGCGTCGTGTCCGCTCAGTTGTTCCAATAATTCACTGCCAGAGAGGGGTCCCCACTTGGGTGGGATGGTCACCTCGCAACCCTTGGATTTCAAAAACTCGATGGCGGGTTTCCCCACCACCTCAAATGTCCGTGCCGTTATCAATACTTTCCATGCCATGGCCGCCCAGTTTAGGACTCCCCATTAAACGTGCAAGGATCGTTTGTGGGGGAATTGGCGAAATGGATTGAATAAGAATCTTGTGCTCTTGAAGCACCAGGAGCGTCGTCATAGAATGCATGTATGCATTCATCAATCATCATAAGATTGGATGAAGATACGGCAGCGCTGCTGGATGCCGCCGCATGTCACATGCGACAATCCAAGAGTGATATTGTATGTAATCTCATACAAAAGGAGTTTTCTCATAAAGTGAATGGTTTGGAAGCGATGTCAGATTGTGTTGGAGTGCTTACAGATGCTCCTGCTGATCTTTCCACGAACAAGAAATACCTTAGGTCACCAATATCTCGATGACAAATTTGGAGTGCGGTGTACAGCACCGCTTTGGATATCGTGGGTAACGTTGTGGTATTCTCTTTCCAGAACCTCATTCCTCATCTCCAAACCCGGGCCTACCATCCGTTAGAGTGTTGGTCTGCCCATTGAGGGAAAGCATGCTTTTGTGGGATGCGGACCGTATCCAAAGCTCCGTCAAGCCGGAGCACTCCAGAGGGCCGTCGCGTTGGGCTTAACTGCAAGAACGTTTTGAATCATTCTGATTGATCAAGTGTGATTTTTTTCTTGCGTTGGTGTATTATGTGGAGTAATACACCTAACACACAAAGCGATGTTGCCTTTTGAGATCCAGTTGAAACATGGGACGCCTGTTTACGAGCAGGTGCTCTACGCGTCGAAGAAGGCGATTGTGTCCGGTCAGTTGAAGCCAGGGGAAGCTTTTCCTTCGGTGCGAGCGATCTCGAAGGAACTGAAGGTCAACCCAAACACCGTGCAGAAAGCGGTGACCATTTTGAAACAGGAGGGATTCCTGGAAGTCCAGCCCGGCATCGGAACCATCGTGGCCAAGTCGGCACGATTGAATCCCGAGCAACGTGAAAGCCTGTTGGAAGGGGAACTCGAAGGGCTGGCCTTGAAGGCCAAGGAACTGTCTCTCTCGCTCGACGAAGTGATCAAAGCGCTCCGCAAACATTGGAAGGAATTGTAATCATGTCCGACAACTCACCTGTAATCGAAACGCACCAATTGACCCGACGTTTCCGGCGATTGGATGCCGTCCATGAACTGGACCTGACGGTTCGCCAAGGCTCTATCCACGCCTTTCTCGGACCGAACGGTGCGGGTAAAACCACGACGATACGGATGTTGCTCAACATCCTGCGACCGAATTCCGGAGAAGCAACCATCCTGGGAGTTTCGAGTAAAAAACTAGGGCGGCGTGATTTCGAAAAGATTGGGTACGTTTCCGAGAACCAACAGCTTCCTGTATGGATGACCGTATCCCAACTGATGAATTACCTGCGTCCTCTGTATCCAACATGGGACAGTGATTTTGAGCAGAAACTCCTTCACGACTTCGAACTGCCCGCCGATCAAAAACTCAAGCATCTCTCACGCGGCATGCGCATGAAAGCGGCCCTGGTGGGAGCGCTGGCATTTCGTCCGCGTTTGTTGGTGCTGGACGAACCCTTTGCCGGATTGGATCCGCTGGTGCGCGAGGAGTTCCTGGAAGGTTTGATCGAACTCACCGAGCAGGAGCAGTGGACCATTTTCATATCCTCCCACGACATCGATGAAGTGGAACGATTGGCCGACGAAGTTTCGTTGATCAATCATGGACGGCTGATGTTGTCCGAATCCGTGGAGAGTTTGCTGAACCGGTTTCGTCGCATTTCGTTCACCCGATCCGTAGAAAACGGTTCCATGGACGATGCATCTCAAGATTGGATGAACCTGCAACAAAGTGGCAATCGAGTTAGTTTTGTGGAATCCAAATTCGATCCAAACGAAACCGAGGCCAACATCCGTAAACAATTTGACGCCACCCAGGACATCACCATTGAAAAACTCACCCTCAAGGAAATCTACCTGACCCTGGCCCGCCACCTCAAAAACCTGCAACCA
>CAYPZD010000013.1:0-27100 GCA_964415055.1 uncultured Verrucomicrobiota bacterium
ACATTGGTAATCATCGGATCCGGCGAATCGGCAAATCCAGCGGACTGGTGGAAACCCTGAGTGGCACAGGGGAGAAGAAAGCAACACCCGAAGGAGCCCCCTTGTTTCAAACCCCGCTGAATGGACCGCGCGCCCTGGATGTGGCGCCCGATGGGGATTTATGGTTGGCCTTGCGTGAAGGGAATGCGGTCTATCGGATTGACATGAAAAAGGGACGCTTCCATCACGTGGCCGGCACCGGAAAAAAGGGATTCACCGGAAATGGCGGACCTGCCGCGACGGCCACTTTGTCCGGTCCCAAAGGGATCAGTTTGGACGCGCAAGGGAACGTCTGGTTGGCCGACACCGAAAGCCACAGCGTTCGGATGATCGACATGCAAACCGGAAACCTGCAGTTGATCGCCGGCAACGGAGAACGCGGCGATGGTCCTGACGGTGATCCGCTGAAATGCCAACTAGCCCGACCTCACGGCATCTTTGCCGCTGCCGATGGATCGGTCTACATCGGAGACAGTGAAAACCACCGCGTGCGTCGTCTCCGTAAAAAAGAGTGAGGATCTGTTCATGCTTGCCGGGTACATCCTTGCAGGATTTGCGGCGTTATCTTTGATTTTTTTAGACAGGATGAACAGGATTTACAGGATGGTTTGTCGGATGGCCCCGTCGTTTCCATTGCAGCCTGAAAAGAAACCCAAAGCACTGAGGTCTGAAGTGAGTATAAGGCGGAACATACCCCTCCCATAGTGGGTTTCTATTTTTTGGCCTTCACCCGTTTGATCAAACACAAACGATTCCCCCGTTTTTAAGGCATTGTTGCCACATTAAAATCTGCGTCAATCTGTGCAATCTGCGCTTACAGCCAAAGGGCTTTTCAAGGCAACTCCCGGATGCGAATCGAGCGGTACCAGGCTTCCCCGGCCGGGCCGCCGTGGATTTGCACGGCAATGACACCGTCTTGTTCAATGGAGTTGTCTTCCTCAGTGTAATCCACGGTCTGGTAGCCATTGATCCAAAGTTGAATGCGTTTGCCTTCACACCGGATCACGTAGTCGTTCCAATCATCCTTCTTCAACACCTTGGCCAGTTCCTCGCGGTTGGGTTCTGCCAGGATTCTTCGGCGACGTGATTCATCATAAAGGCACCCGGTGTAATGCTGTCCCAAATCCGCCTGGTAGCCGATGACTTCATGATGGTCGGGAATGCGGCGGGTTCTGATCTGTACGCCTGCATTGGTGCTTTCTCCAACGAGTTTGAACTGAAGTCGCAGCTCGAAGTTTTTATAGGTCTTCTCGGTGGTAAGGAATTCGTTGCGCGGGATTTTGGCGTAAGTCATGCCGCCGACCAGGGCGTTGTCTTCAATTCTGAAGTAGCGCAGATTGCCTTCCCAACCCTTGAAACTGGTTCCGTCGAACAGGGAAGTCCACTCAACCGCCTGACTGCTCAGCAGGCTGGCCGACAAGGCGGCGCATAAGGTGACGATTTGGGTCCAGGCACGAAAACGGTTGTTCAGATTCATAGCATTTTACTTTTTAATTCGGAATGGTTCGTGAATAGTTGTCCGCACTATATGGAAATGATGCCCAGACGACAAGTAAACTGATGACGGACCACAAACCTGAAAACAGCCCAGAGAAAAAGTCCGGCCCCGCTGTGGAACGCTTGTATCCCTTCGCGCTCCGAGCCCGGGTGGTGGTGGTGGGTGAAGCTCTTTTGAACAAACTCCGCAAAAAACTGCATTTCATGCTGGTCACCCGCGATCTTTCAGAGAAACGCCTTAAGGAAATGCTGCGCTCATACAACGAAACTCCCATCCTGCAGATTTATGAGACGGGAGATATCGAAGAGCATTTTGGTTTCAAAAACACCAAAGTTCTCGGTTTCAAAAAGAGTTCGCTGGCTGTCAGCATCTACCGTGAACTCAAAGAAAAAGCTGAAAGACTCGATGACGATGAAGCTTCGGAATGATGATCGCTTAATGATTGCCGGGGTGGGTAGTTATTTAAGGTGAGTGTACGTCTGGGGTATGCGGATCGTATCCAGAGCTCCGATGCTCGGAGCACTCCAGAGGCCTATCCACGATGAATCAAAGTCAGGTATCAGGTGAGATGCGCCACTGCCAAAAGTGATTCTGATGAAACCGATGGGGCGAAACCGTGACTGCTTGGCACGCTATTAAATCTGCGATCATCTGCGCCAATCTGCGGTTACCAAAAAGAACATCAAGGTCACCGGATCACCGGATGTTGGTCGTCGCATCAATGGTCGGTTGACCTTTCAGGAAACCAAGGGATGTCAGAAAACGGTCTGTTTCAAACAGTGTCTCGTTGAATTTCTTCTTGTTGAAAAATCCGTGCCCCTCTTTTTCGTAAAGGAAAAGTTCACTCCGTAGATTGAGTCGTTTCATGCGTGATTGAAAGGATTGACCTGTTTCCACCGGGATGAGCTTGTCCTCGGTTCCCAGGAACACAATCGTTGGAGGCACCTTTGCATGCAGGTTGTGCATGGGGGAAAAACGTTTCCAGTAGTCTTTGACGCGATCGTATCCGTAGCCGTCCGGTCCATTGTCATAGACCGGATTAAACAGAACCAACGCTTGAGGTGACGCATCAACCGCCGGATCGAGTGGTGCATCGAATGCCTTGATCGTGGCCGTGGTGGCGGCCACATGACCGCCCGCCGAACCTCCTCCGGCAGCAATCTTATTTGGGTTAATCCCCAATGCATCCGCGTGATGTCTTACCCATCGCATGGCCGATTTGCCGTCTTCGACACATGCTTGCGGTGTTGTTTGGTGACTGCTTTTTGTGCGGTATTCCGCGCAGATGGCTACCATGCCCCGCGAAGCCAGGTAGGCGCTCTGCGGGTAGAACTGCTTGGGGGTGCCCCCGTTCCAACCACCTCCAAAGAAGAAAACAATGGCAGGTGTCTGATCATTCTCCGAATGTCCCTCGGGATGGAATACATGCAGGCTCAGTATGGACTCACCGACCTGCTTGTATGGGATAACACGGTCGGGAGTCGGTTCCTCGGCGGCATGGACCCCTAATTGAATCCATGCGATGCCGAGGAGTGTGATCTGTAGGATTCGTTTAATCACTGTGTCCGAAGGAATCATTGAGCGTTTCTACAATCTTAACTGATTTAAGCGTCGGTCGGAGCCAGTAACTCCTTGATTTTGTCTTCGATATCCTTGGCGTTTTGTTCGCCGCTGCCCACGCGCATCAAAGCAATTTTGCCTTTTTGATCCACCAGGACCACATGAGGGATACCGGTGACATTGTAGTGTTTCGCCATGGAATCGTCGGATTGGATGGCAAATCGATGGGTGAGTTCGTGGGATTTGGCAAATTCAGTCAGCATCTTCTGCTCGTCAGCTGGCTCCACTTTGCTTTGACTTCGGGAAGCGCGTTTGGCTTTTTCGTTCCACTCGTAGTTGTAGTACCGGGTCAGCCCAATGATTTCCAATCCTTTGTCACCGTAGGTTTCCTGAAGGTGACGCAGGTGAGGGAAGGTGGCAATGCAGGGGCCACACCAAACTGCCCAGAAATCAAAAAGCACCACTTTGCCTTTCAAGTCTGCGTCCGTCAACGCTGTCCCATTCAACCAAGTTTCCACAGCCAGGGGAGCCGAGTCCATCCCTACAACGGCTTCCATTGCTTTGGCCCGTTCGATGATACTGGCGATTTGGTTTTCGAATTGTCCGGCCACCGATTTGGCTTGATCCAATAGTTTTTTGGAATCTTCATTCTCGGTCGATAGTGGTTCCAGAAATTCTTTTAACGCCGCCAGTCTTTTCTTGGCTGCATCTTCCTGTCCTTTGCTGGCCAATCCTGATATACCGCCAAACTCCTGGTTCAGGTATTTCAGGAAAGATGGGGTGTCATCGAGATTCTCCTTTGCTTGGGCTGCGGTGATTTCTCCAGTTTCGGCAGCCCGCATTTGGAAGGCGCTGGAAATGGTCAGAAGGAAGGCGGCGGCGATACAGCAGGATTTACGGAGGTTGATCTGTAACTTCATATATGTGTGATCTAATTTGTGATAAAGATTGGATTGATAAAGAGTTCCCCAAAAACTAGCCTTCCTCTGGTATTCTGCAAGTAGAAACCACCTGCCTATCTTTTGTGCTGTTTGCACCTGCACGAACATTTAGGGCGACGACCGCCTGACTTGGTGAAATCTGCTCACCCTTCCAGATTCTTTTCATTTTTTCCGTCATCCTCTTGATGATGTGTTTGATTGTGATAGGATCGATCCCGGTTGCACCATCGACAATTGAAATATCTACATGGATTGAATGCGGGATGAAAAATGAATCGTCGTTGGTATCTTTATTAAAGGAACATTTTGGATTTGATGGTTTTCGACCTCTTCAGCGGGAAATCATCAGCTCGGTGCTGGAAGGCAGGGACACGTTTGCTCTGCTGCCAACCGGCGGGGGAAAATCATTATGCTATCAACTGCCGGCCCTTGCCACCGAGGGTTTGACGGTAGTGGTTTCGCCATTGATCGCCTTGATGAAAGATCAGGTGGACTCGCTGGATGCTGCCGGTATTCCGGCCACGTTTCTCAATTCGTCCCTGTCCCGGCCGGAGTCGTCCGAACGCATCCGCGGGCTCTGGAATGGGACGTATCGTTTGTTGTACGTGGCGCCCGAACGCCTGATGCTGCCGGACTTTTTGGATCAGTTGGCCCAATGGAATGTGACGCGTTTTGCGATTGATGAGGCGCATTGCATTAGTGAATGGGGGCATGATTTCCGTCCGGAATACCGCCAGTTGGGAGCCTTGCGAACACGTTTTCCCAATGCCGGCCTCCTGGCTTTGACCGCCACCGCCACCCAGCGCGTCCGTGAGGACATTATCAGCGGCCTGAAATTGAAAGATGCCAAAACATTCGTCGGCAGCTTCAACCGCCCGAACCTGACCTATGCCGTCAAGCCTCGGAAACAAGGCGATCATCAGGTGTTGGACGTGGTGCGACGTCATGCCGGGGAGAGTGGCATCGTTTACTGCTTCAGTCGTGCTGCCACGGAAAACCTGGCCAGCTTTCTGAAAGGGCATCGGATCAAAGCAGCAGCCTATCACGCGGGCCTGGAGGATGAGGTCCGGCGGGACACACAAGATGGGTTCATCAAGGACAACATTGACGTGATCTGTGCCACCGTTGCCTTTGGAATGGGAATCGATAAACCGAATGTGCGCTATGTGATCCATTACCATCTGCCACGCAACATTGAGGGCTACTACCAGGAAACAGGCAGGGCAGGGCGCGACGGTCTGCCAAGCGAATGTCTGCTGCTGATGAGCACAGCGGACGAACACAAATACCGACGTTTATGGGAGGACAACAAACCCGAACAGGAACGTCAGGTGGCCATGAATCAACTGCGCGAAATGGCCCATTTCGCTGAAAGCGCCGATTGTCGTCGTGAACGTTTGCTGGCCTACTTTGACGAGGTGTTCAAGGACGTTCCGTGCGGTTCCTGCGACAACTGCCTGGCCCCGAAGTCGACGATTGACGGAACCCGCATCGCGCAAATGCTGATGTCCTGCGTGTTTCGAGTGAAGGAACACAGCGGCTTTGCAGTCGGGTTGCGTCATCTGGTGGAAGTCCTGACCGGTGGCAACACGGAAAAAATCCGGCAATGGGGGCACCAGACACTGACCACCTACGGCATTGGCAAGGACCATTCACGCGATGCCTGGATGCATTTTGGGCGGGAACTGATGCGGAAAGGTTTGTTGTTTCAGGATCCCGATCAGTTTCACACGGTTCAATTGACCGCTGAAGGAATGCAGTTTCTCAAGGAACGCAAAACCATCGAATTAACAGAGCCGCTTAAGAAAGGGGCGAGTGAGCCGACGTCCGCCGATACCGCCGGTTCCGAATTTGATGCTCAATTGTTCGATGTGCTGCGGGCCTTGCGCAAGGAATTGGCCGATGCAAAGGGCGTTCCAGCCTACGCGATCTTTTCCGACGTTGCGCTCAGGCAGATGTCTGCGTATTACCCTCAGGAACTGGAGTCTTTCAGTCGCATGTCCGGAGTTGGGAACGTCAAACTGGAATCCTATGGCCAGGCATTTATCGAAGCCATTCAGACTTTCCTGAACGATCATCCCAAACAGACCTTTACCAATCCGCCGGCACTTGGTTCCAAGCCCAAAGAGCGACAGAAAGGAGTGAGTGGAAGCGTTTTTGAATCGCTGCGGCTTTTCAACGATGGCATGGACCTGGACTCCATTGCCGAAACGCGAGGATTCAAGCGGGTGACGATTGAACAGCATCTCGCACAAGCCGTGGAGGAGAACCTGGAAATCAGGGACTACGAATGGTTCACCGAAGAAGAAGCGGCCGCCATGGAACTCGCATTCAATGAGCTGGGTGACGATCGTCTCGCTCCGGTTCGGGAGCATTTGAATCAGTCCGTGACCTACCTCCAGCTCAATATCTATCGAGCCATGCGACGCAAAACACCCCGTTGACCTGCTCGCAAAGGGTCCGCTGGCGGTCCCGCCCGGAACCTCAGGGCTCACAACCACCCAATCCACATCCAGAGGCAAGCCCGAACGCTTTAAACAAATGGTTCAGATGAACCATTTGACCCCGGGGTTTTCTCCAAATGAACTCTCCCGTATGCCCTGTTACTCCTTGGTTTTCTTCAATACGGCTACGAATGCCCCGTCAACTCCATGTTCGAACGGGGTGAGTTGTTGTTGATCGCTCGCTTCGAATGTTGGGTTGTCGTTCAGGAACTGGTTGACGATTTCCCCGTTTTCATCGGCTTCCAGGCTGCAGGTGCTGTAAACGATCTTACCGCCAGGTTTCAGATAGGTGGATGCTTGCTGGAGGATGCCCGCCTGTTGTTCGGTGATGTTGCGTATTTCGTCCTCGGTCAAACGCCATCGAACGTCCAGTCTGCGTCGCATGACGCCGGTATTGGAACAAGGGGCGTCGACGAGAATGGCATCAAAAAGTGAATCCATAGAGTCCCGGGCGGCTGACGGGTTTTCAGCCAGGCTGGCATTTTTGACTCCCAGGCGGTTGATGTTGTCTTTGAGTCGACGCAGCCTGCCCGGATCAGGATCCGTTGCCAGGATCTGCCCCGATTGATTCATGGCGGCTGCCATGGCGCAGGTTTTTCCTCCTGGAGCCGCGCAGTAATCCAGAATGCGCATTTCCGGCTGAGGATCGAGTTGTTTCACCGCCAACAGGGTGCTGGGGTCCTGAACGTAGAACAATCCCTTCTGGAAACTATCCAATTTTTCGGGGGAACAGGGGAAATGAGTGATTTTGAACAGGTGGGTTCCCTCGGTCCATGGGAACGTGACGGCTTTGCAGGAGACTTTCTCCTCCTTCCACATGGTTTCCAGTTGATCCAGGCTTCCTTTCAAGGGATTCCAGCGGACGTAAACATCCGGAATAGCGTTGTTCCATTGGAGGAGTTGGGCGGCGTTCTCTTTTCCAAATGCTTTGTTCCATTTGTGGACGAGCCATTCGGGGTGGGACCAGGCCAGGTGGGGTTGGGTGGATTTCCATTGGTTCAGGTCCTCCAGATGCCGGTCTTTTTGCCTCAAAAAGCCTCGAAGGATGGCGTTGATGAACCCGGCCTGGGTGTGGAGTCCAAGTTGACGGGCCGTGGCCACCGTTTCGTGGACCGCCGCGTGATCCGGGATGCGGTCCATGAACGCCAATTGGTAGAGTCCGAGCCGCAGCATGTTGCGGGCACGGGTTTTTCCCGGTGCTTGATTGGCTTTTTCATCAATCCAGGTATCAAGCAGCATCAGATTGCGGGCCACACCGAACACCATCTCCTGAACCAGATGGCGGTCAATCGCTTTGAGCTTGGAACTTCCAAGGGCTTGACGCATGATGTTCTCCGCAAATCCGGTGCCTGATTCCCAGTCAAAGAGAATCCGGGCCGCAATTTGTCTTGGTTTTTGTTGCATGCCTGAGTAATAATGGCATTTCGACGTTTGAAGCGAGCAATTTACGAGGACTATGAGAGAGGAATTTGAAAAGTTGGCCTCAGAAGGGAAGATACGAACCAGGGATCTGGATGCCTTGGAACAACTGACTGATAGTGGGTATTGCACCCACCGCACGTGGGGTCTGGGCAAGATCACCACGGTGGATACCGTTTTTTCGCGATTTTTGATCGATTTCCCGGATAAACCGGGTCATGCGATGGATTTACGCTTTTCCGCCACAACACTGACACCGTTGGCCAAAGACCATATCATGGTCAAGGTGGCCACCGATCTTGATGGATTGCGTGAAATGGCTGCCGTCAACCACATGGACTTGATCAAACTTGTCCTGAAGAGTTTCGGCGGCAAGGCAACCGTGGCACAAATTCAGGAATCCCTGGTTCCTGAGGTCATTGAAGATGACTGGCGCAAATGGTGGGAAGCCGTTCGCAAGGAACTTAAGAAAGATGGTCACTTCCGGGTGCCTGTCAAAAAGGCCGAACCCATTGAGTACAACGAGGAAGTTGTCTCCCTGCAGGATCGCCTGCTTGGCGATATGCGGGCTGCTCGAGGGCTGAAGGCCAAGTTGGTAGTTGCGATGGAAATTCTCAAGAGCCAGGATGACATCGAGAACGTGACGGACACTTTTCAGGAAGCCATGGATCTGCTGGACTCCGAAATTCCGAATTATGTCAAAAACCAGCCTGAATTGACTCTTGATGCCATTTTTGCGCGCAACGATTTACGTGAGGGGCTGCGGAAAGAACCCGCCGAAGGCCAGATAGAAGATGGTGCGATCTGGGAGTTGGTGGAAGATCTTGCAGCTTTCATGGACGCCTTGCCTGCAACCCGTAATAAACTGGCGCTGAAGTCCTATAAGAACCACCATCCGGAAACTTGGGTGGATGACTTTTTGGAACTTAAAAACAACAGTCAGATGAAGCTGGTGGGTGAGATTGTGAATTTGCTCATCGACGAGGGGCTCCAGGTAGAAGTGAAGGAATCCTTGTCACGTTTGGTTAATCAGCATCAGGCCAGCAGTGAGATGCTTTTATGGCTCGGCAAATCCCGTTCCGATACATTTGCCGACATACTGGGGCCTGAAGTGTTCCGCGCCATGATCACCGCGATGGAACGCGATCAGTTCAATGAAAAGAAAACCAGCCGGTTGAATGATTTCATCATGGGCGATCAGGATTTGATTCCCGAACTGATCGAAACCGCCGATTTGGAAGTGGTCAAAGATCTGACTCGTGCGCTTCAGTTCAGTTCCTGTTTTGATGATATGGACAAGCGTTCGCTGCTGGGCCGCATCGTCAAATGTTACCCCGCCATCCAGGCGCTTATTTCCGGTGAACAATCCACCTCGGAAGACCGTGGATTGCTGGTTTCCTGGGACAGCTTGTTGCGTCGTCGAGACGAATACACCGAACTGGTCCAGAAGAAGATTCCCGAGAACTCCAAGGAAATTGCCGTGGCCCGTAGTTATGGTGACTTGCGTGAAAACCACGAATACAAGGCTGCCAAGGAAATGCAGAAGATTCTGATGAATCGAAAAGCAGAATTGGAAGCAGACCTGACCCGTGCACGGGGAACTGACTTTACGAAAGTCCCCACAGATGTGGTCAATCCAGGGACTTTTGTCAAAGTCACCGACCTTTCTCATGGTAGTGAAGAGTCCTATACCATTCTTGGGGCGTGGGACTCTGATCCAGAAGCCGGCATCATCAGTTACCTGTCTCCTTTGGCCAAGATTCTCATTGGTAAAAAACCAGGAGAAGAAGTCGATTTGGAACAAGATCACATGGTGAAGAAATACCGACTCAACTCCATCGAACCTCATCAGCATCAGTTTAAACATGCTGGATTGCACGATGAAGGCGATCCTGTCGATGTTCCAGTCAAGGATGGAGCTGGTTCCGAGGAATGATAACTTAGTCGATCATCAATATTTAAACACGAAACCGCCGGCCTTCCCGGCGGTTTTTTTGTCGATTGATCGGGTGCTTTTCTCAGATCCAGGAGAAGGGCAGATTTGACCATGATTTTTCCAGCCAAACCGTAAAAGGCTAAAAGCAAGGTCTGCATTATTTGAGTGTGCAAATCAGGATGCTTGCACTAGGCTTGAATCATCCCATGAAAGAGAAGATTGAATTCACGTTGAACGGCGAAAAGCAGTCCCTGGTGGCAGAGACCCAGCGTACATTGCTGGATGTGTTGAGGGAGGATCTGCATTTGACGGGCACCAAGTTTGGTTGCGGTGAGGGACAATGTCGGGCATGCACGGTTTTGGTGGACGGGCGTCCGCTGCAATCCTGTCTGACACCGGTTTTTTTGGTGCGTGGGAAGACTGTCTTGACCATCGAGGGGCTGGCGGATGGCGATCAATTGCACCCAGTGCAGGAGGCTTTTTTACAGGTGGACGCCATGCAGTGCGGCTACTGTGTGCCGGGGATGATTCTCACTGCCACAGCTTTGTTGGAAAAGAACCCGTCACCGAGTCGCGAAGAAATTGTGGACGGAATGAACGGCAACATATGTCGCTGCTGTGGCTACGTGAATCTGATCAGCGCCGTTGAATTGGCCGCTCAAAAGAAAGGGAAGGTGGAAGCATGAATCAACATCAGGACGATACGCGTTTGTTGTTTTCTGAACCGGAGCGTTACGAACTGGACGAACCGGCTTTCTACCAATTCCGCATGAACCGGCGTCAGTTTGGTCAGGTGTTGGGGGCCGGATTGATGCTTTGTGTGGTGACTCCGAATGTGCTCGCCCAGCGGCGTGGACGAGGTGACGTTCCCAGTCCTTCAGAACGATTGCACATCGGTGAAGATGGAGTCATTACCGTGTTGACCAGCAAGGTGGAAGTGGGGCAGGGATCCCGAACGCAGATCACTCAGGCTGCCGCAGAGGAACTGGGGGTGTCCATCGACCAGATTCGTGTGGTGATGGCTGATAGCTCGGTGGTACCCGACGATGGCGGCACGGCTGGCAGTCGTACGACTCCTTCGACCATTCCGTCCGTTCGCAAAGGCTGTGCTGCCGCACGGAATTTGTTGCTCGAGGCCGCTGCCAAATCATTTGGGGTTCCAAAAAACCATCTAGGCATTCAGCGCGGTGTGGTCAGCTTGATCCCGGGAAGACCCGGTCCTTCGTCCAAAACGTTTTCCTATGCCGATCTGGTGAAAAGGGCGTCTGGCAATGCGCTGAAGGCACAGGTTCCTGCCGATGTGCGTGTGGTGCCGGTTCAGGCCTGGGCGGTGATGGGCGTCCCTGTTCGAAAGATGGGAGGCCGCGCGATCGTGACCGGTCAACATCAGTATCCTTCCGATATCATCCGTCCGGACATGTTGCACGGCGTGGTGTTGCGTCCACCCGCCTATGGTGCCGTGTTGAAAGGTATTTCGATGGAGTCCGTCGCCGGCGATAATGATGTGGTGGCGGTCAAAGATGGAAACTTTATCGGGTTCGCCGCCAACAACCGGTGGGAAGCAAACCAGGCACGTGACAAGGTCGCAGCAACCGCTCAGTGGTCGGCTGTTCGTTCGCCGTCCAGTGAACAGTTGGCGGAGGTATTGAGGGGAAAATCAAGGAACGGACGCGTCAACACACGAGGGAAGGGAACGACTGGATTGGAGCTTGCTTCAAAACATTTGAAAGCGACTTATTTCATCCCCTACGTCCAGCACGCCCCCATGGAACCACGTGCTGCCGTGGCCGAATGGTCTGGAGAACAATTGACGGTCTGGACCGGTACCCAGCAACCATCCCGTGTCCAGCGTCAGTTGGCTGAGGCCTTTGGATTGCCGTCAGGTGATGTGCGGGTGATTGTTCCCGATACCGGAGGTGGTTTCGGCGGGAAACATACGGGTGAGACCGCAGTGGAAGCCGCGCGTTTGGCCAAAGAAGCGAAGCGTCCGGTGTCGGTTCGCTGGTCACGTGAAGAGGAGTTTACCTGGGCCTATTTTCGTCCGGCCGGGGTGATGGATTTGGAGGGTGGTTTGGATTCCAAGGGAGCCCTGACGGATTGGTCGCATGTGAACATCAACTCAGGCGGATCGGCCTTGGATACGCCATATAAAATCCCCAATGTATCCACCGAATATCGATCCAGTGATCAACCTCTGCGCAGTGGTTCCTATCGCGCTTTGGCTTCTGTTGCCAATGTGTTCGCGCGTGAATGTTTCATGGACGAACTGGCCTTGGCTGCGGATCCGGAAATGGATCCCTTTGAATTCCGTATGAAATATCTGCCTGATGGACGTTTGAAAGACGTGCTCAAAGTGGCGGCGGAACGGTTTCAGTGGGGACCGCGTCGGCGCGCCATTGCCAAGATGACGAACCGGGGCGTTGGGATCGCCTGCGGAACCGAAAAAGCATCCTACCTGGCGACCTGCGCCGAGGTGAGAGTGGACATGGCTCGGAAGCGTTTTCAGGTAACCAAGGTTTGTGTGGCTTTTGAATGTGGCGCGGTTCAGAACCCATTGAATCTTCATGCCCAAATAACCGGCTGTGTGTTGCAGGGAATGGGGCCGATGCTTGCCGAGGCCATGGAGTTTGAGAATGGTGTGATTCGGAATTCCAAATTTTCCCAATACCAGGTGCCAAGATTCAAGGATGTGCCGGAGCTGGACGTGGTTGCGCTCAACCGAAAGGAGTTTGAATCGGTGGGAGCAGGGGAAACGCCCATCATCGGGATCGCGCCCGCCGTTGCCAATGCGATTTACAATGCGTGCGGGCAACGATTGCGGTCACTGCCGTTGAAATTGGGGTGACTGTTCACGCCCGTTCCGGTTGCCCGGAACTGGAGGCGCGGAGACGCAGAGGAAGGTCAGAGAGTTTGGATGTTTGCAGGGTTTGTGAGAGGAGATTGAATTCGGAAGCCATGAGGGACGCGCCGGGGACGGCACGTTCTACCTGCATCTCCACTCACTACACAATTCACTATTCACTATTTTAAATTCACCATTAAAAAAAGCCCGACCGGAAGTGATCCGGTCGGGCTTTTTTGTGGAAGGTTTAAACGTTGCGGACGGAAGGCACCTGGAACTCAGGATTGTTGGGATCCTTGAGCAACCGGTTGGCTTCTGCAGCATGTTCCCCGACGTGTTTCTCGGTGAGCGGATCGAATGTCAGCCAGGGACCGACGATGTATTCGTTGCCGTCTTCCGGAATTCCGACGCCGTTTTTCATGATGTCGTGCAACTTCAGGAAGTGTTCGCTGGCGTCTGCATTGTCCCCGAACTGACCGGCTTTTTCGTTGAATGCAACGCGTTTGCCCAGTCGGTAGGAGTTGTTCATAAGGTGTCCCATCACACAGGCATAGTGTGCATCCACCGCGTTGCCATTGGCCATGTCCGGATCTCCGGAGCGGCAGGCTGCGATGAAAGATCCCCAGTTGCCACCGGGCGTGACATCTCCATCAGGAATATCGAGCGCCTGTCCTTCATTACTGCCGCGGGCGTAATATTTGCCACGGATAATCTTACCGCCGTCCTCGAAGTAGTATTCATTTTCGACCTGACGTTGGTAGCCGTCGTAGTTGACGTTGCGGACATTGAAGAACACTTGCTGGCCATTGGGATATTCCGCGATACCGAACATGGTGTTCGGAGTTTCGCCTTGATCGCCCCATTTGAAGCGTCCACCAAGAGCCATCGCCCGAACCGGATGCGTCTGATCGGTGTCGACCGCCCAACGTGCGACATCGAGCTGGTGCGTTCCCTGGTTGTTCATGTCACCGTTTCCGGTTGCCCAGAACCAGTGCCAATCGTAGTGCACATAGTTGTCGTGATACTGATGAATCACGGCCGGACCACGCCACAGATTCCAATCCACATTGGAGGGGGGAGGAGCGGCGTGTTCGAATCCGATGGTGTTTCGTGGTTTACAGCAATAACCATAGGAAATTTTGAGTTTGCCATACTTGCCCGCCTGGATTTGCTCATGCAGTCCGGCAATTTTTGGGTCACTGCGACGTTGGGTGCCGTGCTGGATGACGACTCCGTAACGCTTTTGTGCTTCGACCGCCACACGGCCTTCTTCCACGTCGTGGCTCATGGGCTTTTCCACGTAAACGTGTTTGCCGGCCTGAGCACCCCAGATGGTCATCAGAGAATGCCAATGATTCGGGGTGGCAATAGAGATGGCATCCACCGTCGGATCATCCAACGCACGTCGGATATCTGTAATACCCTGGCATTTGTAAGCTCCCTGCACCTTGTTGTTGACGGATGCGACCGTGGTTTCGCGCACGCGCTCATCCACATCGGCCAGGTAGGCGATTTCCACATTTTCCTGCCCCAACCAGCCACTGATGTGACTTTTGCCGCGACCGTTCAAACCGGCCACGGCGATGCGCAGACGGTTGTTTGCTCCGATGGCTCTGCCGGATGCCTTGGTTCCACTGAGGAACACCGTGGCACCTGCAGCCAGCGTCGTGTTTTTTATAAACTGACGTCGATTGAATCCACTCATGATGTTTTCTTTGTTACAATATCCAGGGCAACGTTTGCGTATGCCCTGCTCGGTTTACTGGAATGGGAAAACCCTAAGCTCCCCATCCCGGAATGTAAAACCTAAAACTAAAGGAGAATTTTTAATCCTTTATTGTATTCCGATGGGTGAGTCCCTATCTTCGGTCGTGATTCCATGATGAAAACATTCAGTGCAATGATATGCCGTCCTTTATCGGGCTGTTGGCTTGGTGTGGGGATGGTTCTGGGGGTGTTGTTGTGTGCTTCTCAGGCGCAGGGCGCATCCCGAAAAATAGAGATGGGCGTCATCCCCGGTGGATTGAAATACAACATGACCGAATTCCAGGTCAGCGCGGGTGAATCGGTTGAGTTTATTTTCAATAACAACGGTCTGATCCCTCACAACTGGTTGCTGACGCGTCCGGGAAAATTAAACGACGTCATCACCGATGCGATGGCTCTCGGTGTCGATGGGCTGGCCAAAGATTTTATCCCGGATTCATCGGACATCCTTCAATCTGTTGCGCTGGTCCAACCCGGAAAATCCATCACGCTAAAGTTTACCGCTCCGGAAACGGTGGGTAATTATCCTTATGTCTGCACTTTCCCCGGGCATTTCAACTTGATGCGGGGAGTCATGAAGGTCGTGGGCAAGGATGCCGAAGTGGCGGCTCCATCGGTTGAGAATGCGGTGCGGCGCAAAATATTCAATGCCCTCGGACGTTCCGGTGTTGAACCGTTCCCCAAAGGAACCATCGAGAAACCTTATGTGATCCGCACTTTCATGCCGGAACCGAATCTGGATCCTGCCATTTTTACACAACATCAGCGAGGATTTGCCGCTGCCAATTATAGTCCCGGCACCGGGACGGATGTGCCGGGGATTGCTCGTACCGACCAGGGCTTGCCTGCGGCCATCGGGGTGAATTTCGGTGAAGCCCTTTCATACTGCTGGGACACGGTGGAATGCCGTTTGATGTATGTCTGGACAGGTGATTTTCTCGACATGAGTGTTTATTGGGGAAGCGGAGCCGGCGGAGGTCGCAAGGGATTTGATTATGTTCCAAGGATGTTGGGAAACCTTCGTTTCAAAACGCAGGGAACGCATCCCGTCAACGCCAACTTCAATCCGGCTCAACCGAATCCTGCTCCACGGTTTCGCGGGTACCGCATGATCGATGGGAAACCTGAGTTTCATTATACGGTGGGCGGGCTGTCGGTTCGGGAACGTATTTCGCCCGGTGATCGTCGATCGTTTCGGATGGACGTGTCCATCACCACAGAAACGGAGTCGCTCATCCGTCTTGGTTTTGATGCCGCCATCCGGCCGAGTTTGCAGGCTTCTCACGGAGTTTGGGAAGGTAACGAACTGGTGTTGACCGCCGACGAAGCCGTTCAATTCAACCTTGTTCAGCGTTTTTAATCATGCCTTTCACGATCCATTTCAAAACCATGAAGAGTTTCAATCAGAATTTGATTCGTTGGGCCAGGCTGGCCTGCGTTTGCCTTGTCGCGGGCATGGGGAGTCACTCGATGCGTGCCGTGGAAATGCCCACGGAGTATTACGAAGTGCAGGAGGTGTTGCTGCCGGTGGGTGTGTCTCCCGAGATCGGAGGATTGGCCTTTAATTCCAAAGGGGAATTGGTGGTGTTGACGCGTCGCTCCGGTATCCTGATCGGGAAACCTCACTCAGATCCCGCTCAGTTCGAATGGCGCACCTTCAGTGAACACAGCATGCATAATCCCATGGGAGTGCTGTTGGAAGCTGATGATCAGATGCTCATTCCCCAGATGGCGGAACTGACCCGTGTCAGTGATTCGGACGGGGATGGTCAGGCGGATGCATATGAAGCGGTCAGTACGGCTTGGGGTGTCAGCGGTAATTATCATGAAACCAATGCCGGTCCAGTGCCCGATGGACGGGGGAACTGGTTTGTTGCCATCGGTACGGCTTCACACAACGGGCCAACATTCGATTATGTGCGTGGTGAATTTTCGCGGACCGGACGTCGCGGCCGAAATTACTCGGCCGTCAGTTACAAAGGATGGGTGGTGAAGATCACTCCGGATGGAAATCTGATCCCGTGGGCGAGTGGTTTTCGGGCAAACAACGGGATCGCCATGAGTCCAGCTGGAGATCTTTGGGTGACCGACAATCAGGGCGACTGGCGGGGAACATCACCCCTTTATCACGTTGAGAAAGGTCATTTTTATGGACACCCGTCGAGTCTGGTTTGGGATGATACGTTCTTTCCAAACAATGGTGATCCATTGGAATTCGGGATCGATCGTTTGAACGAGAAACGCACTCCGGCGGCGGTGGAACTGCCTCATGGCATCGTGTGCAATTCGCCTGCCGAGCCCATCTTCGATACCACCGGAGGTAAGTTCGGTCCCTTCGCCGGGCAGATGTTCCTTGGTGACATTGCCGGCCGTCGCATCGTGCGGGTCATGCTTGAAAAAGTGAACGGAGTCTATCAGGGAGCTTGCGTGTTTTTGGTAGAGCAAAGCGGATTGCGGGGCGGGAACAATCGATTTGCCTTCAGTCCTTCCGGCGACTCTCTGTATGTCGGGCAAACATATCGGGGGTGGGGATCTCCTGAGGAGGGTCTGCAGCGCATCGTCTGGAAAGGGGTGGTTCCTATGGAGGTTCAAAAGATGAGTCTGACTCAAACCGGATTCGACCTCACGTTCACCAAACCTGTCAGTCCACAGGCCGCAGCGGATGCCGCACGTTTCAAGGTGCAGAGTTACCGCTACGGTTATGGCTACAAATATGGAAGCCCGCAGTTGGATAAAAAGGATGAAACGGTGAGGGCGCTTTCACTTTCTGAAGATGGTCTGACGGTTTCCTTGCAGTTGGACGGCATGCAATCTGGTAAGATCTACCAGATTGATTTGGAAAATATGTTTTCCAAGGACGGGTTGCCCGTTATCAACACCATGCTTTGTTACACCGTCAACCAATTGCGTTGAGCCGAGACATTTTTCATCATCACCCAAATAACTTATGAGCCAAAACACTTATCAGGATCCTCCCAAAGATTGGAAGGGCATTGCCAAACAACTGGGCCCCGGACTGATCATTTCAGCCAACATTGTCGGGTCAGGTGAACTGATAGTGACCACCAAGGTTGGAGCGGATGTGGGTTTCATCCTGCTGTGGTTCATTATTCTGGGATGTATGATCAAAGTGTTCCTGCAGGTGGAGTTGGGACGTTACACGATCACGCACGGCAAAACCACCCTGCAGGCGATGGATGCCGTGCCGGGACCCCGGTTTGCTTTGATGTGGCGTTTTTTAAACCTAAGAGCGGAGGGTTCATGGCTGGTCTGGTGTTGGATCATCATGTTCATCGCCACTTTCTTCCAGGTGTCGGGGATGGTGGGCGGTATTGCGGGCGTGTTTGAAACTGGCGTACCCTCGCTGTCAAATCCACCCGGATGGTATGCCGAAGGTAAATCAGGACTATCAGCAGCGGAACAGGCTTCGTCTTGGCAAGGGCTCTTGAACATGGGGTGGGCTTTCGTTATCACGGGATCCTGTGCGGTGGTGTTGTTGTTGGGGCGGTATAAGTTCATCGAACGATTTTCCACAACCATGGTGGCGGGGTTCACACTATTTACCATCTTAGCGGTGTTTTCCCTCTACACCACGGATTACGGTATCACGGCCGGACAGATCGCCCAGGGATTGCAATTCAAATTGCCTGAAAATTTCATGACCGCTTTTGCCGCTTTTGGAGTGATTGGTGTGGGGGCTGCGGAATTGATTTATTATCCATACTGGTGTCTCGAAAAAGGCTACGCAAAACATGTCGGTCCCAAGGATGATACTCCGGAATGGGAAAGCCGTGCTCAAGGTTGGATGCGAGTTTTGCGATGGGACGCCTGGGTGTCCATGGTGATCTATACCGGGGCCACCGTCGCTTTCTACCTGCTCGGCGCCGCCGTCCTGAATGGCAAAGGGCTGGAGGTCACCAATGATGCCCTGATCCCAACCTTATCCAATCTCTATCGCGAATCCTTTGGCGTAGCAGGATTATGGATCTTCCTCATCGGTGCACTGGTTGTTCTGTATTCGACGGTGTTTATATCCACTGCCTCGAATGCCCGTTTGTCTGCGGATTTGTGGATGTTGTTCACTCGCAAGGATAAAGGGGGTGGAGTTGACCGTGCCACGCTCACCAAACGTGCCTGCGTGTTGATTCCTGTTCTTTACTTCATATTCTACGTTTCGGTTGGCAAGCCCTTGACTCTGGTCTTTATCGGAGCCCTCGCCCAGGCGTTGATGCTTCCTTTCCTGTGTTTTGCGGCTTTGTATTTTTACTACTTCCAGACGCATCGCGCATTGTTGCCGGGCAAGGGGTGGCTGATATTGCTCTGGATTTCCAGTATACTCATGACATCGGTCGGGTTTTATCAACTGTTCGATCAATTGACCAAATAACCCAACCTGAATTTCGAAAGAGCCACCATGGCTGATTCGACGCAAACGCTGTTCGGTTCCGATCTTGAGGAACATTTTTATACCTGGTTGGTGGATAGCGGTTATGAGGATCCTCGCAAGGTGTATTCTCTCAAAGAGGGAGTGTTGCGTATCTCCGGGGATGGATTGGGGTATCTGGCAACAAAACAAACTTTTCAAGACTATCATGTCCGCCTTCAATTCAAATGGGGGGAACGAAACTGGCCTTGGGGTGATCGGGTAGGCAAGGCACGGGATTCCGGACTATTCCTCCATGCCACCGGACCGGACGGCAACAGCCACGACGGAAACGGCGCTTTCATGGCGGCCATTGAATGCAACATCTTCGAAGGAGCGGTAGGGGATTTCCTGTTGATCCGTGGAGACGATGCCCATGGCAAGCTCATTGCCCCGCGTATCAAAGCGGAAATGGCCGATCAATTCGATGCGGAAGGGTGGCCCACCTTTCAGTTAGGCGGCGGATCGAAGACCATTGAACGATGGGGACGCCTGAATCACCGGTTCAAATCACCCGAATGGGAAGACGTGACCGGATTTCGCGGGCTGCATGATGTGGTGGTGCCCGGCGCGTGGAACCAACTGGAATGCCGCTGCAAAGGGGATCAGATACTTATATTTGTCAACCACACACTGGTAAACAAAGCGCGAAACGTCTGGCCCAACAGTGGGCGGATTCTGCTTCAATGCGAAGGATCAGAAATATTTTTTCGAAACATGGAAATATTGCGTCGTTGAATTGAACCTTTGAATGTTTGCTGCGTTATTAATGGAATCCCGTTTTTTCGCCAAGACGCCAAGGCGCGGAGTCGCAAAGGATTTTTGAAGTGAACGATGAGGAGTTCCATGGATAAAGCTTCCTGGGGGGGCAATTGTTAGCGAGCAGTGAAGAGTCGTGACGGAAGATTCCGCCAGCACTAAGCCGTAAACATTCAATTAGGAATCCGCAGATGACGCAGATGACGCAGATGACGCAGATGGCGCAGATGCACGCAGATGCACGCAGATATTGGGTATAAAACCAGATTTGACCTCTTCAAAGTGATTCACCAAATAGTGCCCAGAATTTCAGCCGCCATTCGAATGGAACTTCCTTCTATATCTGCGTAAATCTGCGACATCTGCGGATAAACTTCATAGACACGGCTAAGACGGGAGGGCATGGTTACTTTGGCCTCTCCCGGAAATAAAATATCTGAGTCCATTGCGTTTTGGCGAGATTAGGGTTTTGATGGACGCGGGGTTGCCTTCTGCGATGCATTCCAGTGAGGTGTTGGCCCACGCAGAAATGCCCTGCTTCAGGAAATCTTCAGCGCCACAGCATACAAAAATTGCGTGATTTAGTTTGTAAAATGGAAATCCGACATGAGGGATGAAAATACGTCATTCGAATCGAATTTACGACAACTATATCTATAATACGACATCATGGTGGCATCTTAGAATGATTTCATAAAACAAAATTAATTTATCAATGTCAAATCTATATTAAAATTGTTTTTTGATTGAATAATACGGTGTGATCTGGTTCATTGAATGATGTTCCTATGAGCAAAAAAGCTTCCTTATCAAGCTACATTCCCTCCTCGCTTGATGGACAGGTAGAAGTGATCGAACCACTCCAGTCAGCTGAACAGAAGAAGCTGGTGGATTGCGAGAAGACAATCCGACGAGGCATCAAGGCATTCTTTGAAGTGGGGAAAGCGTTGGCAATCATCAAAACAGAAAGACTATACAGATGCGAATACCAGACATTTGATCAATACTGCGAAGAGAAATGGGATTTCAGCCGGATCCGGGCTTATCAATTGATCAATGCCACGGCGTGTATGGAAATGTTAACAAATGTTAACATCCCGTTACCGCAAAACGAGGCGCAGGTAAGGCCTTTGTTGAATATTCCTGAAGATGAAATTGAGGATACCTGGCGGCTGTTCATTGAAGAAATTGGTGAGCGTTCGTTCACTGCGCGTGATGTGCGTGATTTTGTAGATCGTAAACTGGGTAAATCAGGAGGAGCGGTTGTTTCTCGGTCGTCCGGAAAAGTCAGGCAACGGAATGAATCATTAAGCATGACCTTTGAACTTTCCACTCTGGTAAAAGAAATTGCTCGAAAAACAACCGGGCACTACGGGGGGGATGAAGAATTGCAAACTCTGGTGACCAAGCTCAAAGATTGTGCTGATCGAATTCAGGATCAATGTTTGCGTCAGTGACTCCATATAGATTGTGTAACCGTTTCTTTTAGTTGGAAACTATATTTATCAATTGACACAGATTTAGACTTGTGTAAATATCTCAACATCGAGTTAACGCATCTCGTGATGCGCCCTGCACCCAATTCGATATTTGTTTCCAAGATTACAATATGAGAAAAGTATATGAAAAAATCAATATACCGGGTGCAGGTTACGTCCGGATTCGTTAAAGTAAATAGCCCTTCTGTAACTTATTTGCTGGCTCTGGCCTTTGCGGGCATCTTGTCGATGATCTCCGCTGCCACCATTCAGGCTGTGAGTTTTCCCACCAACCCGTCCTCCGAACAGGATTGTGACACGGTTCTCTCTGAAAACGCCGGAGCTCTTTATCATTGGTATACGTCCCGAGGAAACTGGATTGACCGTCGGTACGAGTATCTGACCGATGAGTGTTGGAATGAGTATGAATATCAGTCAGAAGATGCCAAATCGATGTATGATGCCGATTTGCAAGCTGCCACGGCCGTGCTCTTGGGGGCGCTTGCGGTATGTGAACGTGTAGCGGCTGCTTGTTTTGCTGCGGCTGTGGTGGAGCCGGGACCCGCTTTGGATGCCATGTGTGCGGCAAGGGTTGCAGCTTGTGTTTCTGTTGCCTGGGCAGCCTGGTATGTTGATGCAGATAAGGCTCTCATTGAATTCAGAAACGCGATGGACACAGCCTATCGAACAAGGGATCAGTGCACCGAGAGAACAGATGCATTGAGGAATGAAATGCACGAAAATCATGATTCTGATTATTTCGACCGATGGTCGCGACTACAGAGGGAGCATCAGGCATGTGTCGCAAACGTAACGCAATAATTGGACAAGGTATACCTGTTATGATGAAAAAGAAACCTAACTTTAATTGGATAAATGTCGTCGTTTTGTTGGCGGTGTTTTCATACTTGTTCACGGCACATCGTAGATTGGGGAATTACGCATTGAAGACGGATGTGTTGAAAGAAGTTACCGAACTGATGGTTAATATGCGGGAGAACAGCAGTAAAACCAATGATCTTTTGGTAACATTGCGTAGAGATGTTGATTTCCTGATTAAAGATCAGAAGGAACTTAGGGAGAATCTTGTGGCCCGCGTCTCTCAGTTGGAGCAACGTGCGGGTCTTACAGGTGAAGATGAGGTAGCTGTATCGGACCCCATACAATCTGGTTCCTCAAACACGGTCACGGGCGAGGCTGATTCTGCCATTAGCTTGGAGGATGTATTAGCTAACCCATTCCGGTTTCTGACCGAAGAAGAAGTGGCGCTTATCATGGATCAAGCCGCTCAAGACGCCGGTGTGGATGTCGACTGGGATAAAATGCAGGATCGATTGCGTCGGTCTGATGAATTCGTTGCTAAAATAGACAGCGGAGATTTCGCCGATGTTGCTGATACATTTTACCAGGCAAGGCAGCAATACTTGGGCATGTTGGATTCTATGCTGGATCAGGATTCGACCTTTCAACAAATGATGCTTCCTGAGCTGGATCATGCCCTCACGCAGGTGGCGGCGATTCGTGTTATGGAGACAAATGAAAGGGATAGGCCATGAAATACATTCGAAGCATCTTGATTTGTTGCTATTGCCTTTGTTTTGTCGCTTGCGGATCGAAGGAGGATCCATTTGCTGCCCAGGATTCTCAGAAAGGTGCTCAATTACTTGAACAGTATGAAAAAGGGAATCAGCGCGTTAAAGAGATGTCTGTTCCCGGCTACTGGCGTGACCAGGGGCCTCAGGTAGATCCGGTAGCCGAGATGACAAAGGTTAATGATGAACTGAGTTCCACTTTGCAACAACTGAGTCAATTGATTCAAAAACGTGAGTTATCCAAGAAACAATTCGAGAGATTCAAGGAAATCACCGGAGTGAACGACATGACACCATAGTCATCGATCTTAATCATATGGCTGGACCCTATTGGTTCCATATACCCCTTTGGCAATACTCGTGATTGCCTCCAGATCTTCAGTGCTAAGGTGTTTTGAAGGTTTTTGTCTGATTCCTTCGACACCGGATGTAATGAAGAACCTGATAACAGGGTCTGCCCGGCATTGTCGGGCAGGCCCAAATCCATTGATTGACGGTAACACTTAAGTTGAAAGCGTTGTTGTGGGGCGAGAGCGGTCTTTGGGAGTTGGATCCTTTGAGGAGATAAGTTTATCGCGGTTTGCTGAGGGTGAGTCCTCGCATTTTGAAGAATTGCCGGATGGGGTGTTCGACGGGGTGATCGGTTTGGAGGAGGAGATGGTCCACCCGGTGGCGTTTGAGTTCCGTGTGTAATAGGTCGGTGTCGAGGTGTTGACTGCGCCCGTGCGCCACGAACTCGGTGCCGGTTTCGGCTTCTCGTCCACGGAAGAAACCTGCTCCGCTGAGAGATGCTTCTGCGGGGTCTTTGAGTTGGATGACTGCACAGTCGTGTTTTTGTCCGAGCAGTTTGAGAGCGGGAAGTGCTTCCGGATCATGCAGGTCGCTCAGGACCACCACCAGCGCCCGACTTGGAAGGGTGGCGCTGAGTTCGTTCAGCCTTTCGCCCAGTGTTGTTGTTTCATCGAGTCGGTAGCGTCGGAGTTGGTGCATCCACTGGAGGATGCGTGCGCGTGACAGGCTCGGTTCGATGCGGAGAGCGCGGGTTCCTGTGCCGATCAAACCGACGGGGCTGACTCGATCCAGCGCCGCGAAGGCAAGTCCACCGGCCAGGTGCACAGCCAGCGCGTATTTGCTGCGATGCGCGGAACTGATGGTCATGGAGGCGGAGGTATCAATCAGCAGATACATCGGCAGTTGTTTGGTCGCCTCAAATTCCTTGATGTAGATTTTTCCCAATCGGGCCGTGACGCGCCAGTCGATGGATTTCACGGGATCGCCCAGTTGATAGGGGCGGGACTGTACGTATTCGATGCCTGATCCGATGAAGGGTGATCGGTCCATGCCGAAATTGATGCTGTCAGCCAGGCGTTTGACGGCGATCACGAACTGACGATCGTTCAGGCGGTCGCATGTTTCCAGAACCTGTTCCATGGTGTCAGTTCGTTCTTTAAAAGTGAGGCGTAAGGCCTGTTGTGGGGATTATTGGAATTCCAGGAGGATTTCGTTCAGGACATCCAAGCCACTCAGACCGTCGGCCAATGCTTCGTAGGTCAAGCGAATACGGTGGAGGATGACGTCTTCGGCGAGTGCGAAGAGGTCTTCCGGAATGACGTAATTACGTCCATGAATAAAGGCTCTGGCACGGGCGGCCTGCACCAGGGCGATGCCGGCGCGGGGGCTGGCTCCCAATTCTATCTTTTCATGGTGTCGGGTGCGACGAACGGCTTCGACACAATGTTTGACGAAGACTTCGCTGACATGAACTTTTTGCACCTCGGACATGACTTGAACCAGTGTATCCATATCGGCCACCGCATCACCCGTTACCATGTCGAAAGCGGTTTGTGGGACGGCTCCCTTTTCTTCGCGCTTCAGTCCTAGTTTCAGGTAATTGTTCAGAACGGATTCTTCTTCATTGGCGCTTGGGTAATCCAGACGGTGACACAACATGAAACGGTCCAGTTGTGCTTCGGGTAGTTCGAAAGTTCCGGATTGCTCGATGGGATTTTGGGTGGCGATCACCAGAAACGGGGCAGGCAGGGCAAAGGCGTCGTTGCCAATGGTGACTCGACGTTCCTGCATCGCCTCAAGCAAGGCGCTTTGGACTTTGGGTGCGGCTCGGTTGATTTCATCCGCGAGCAGGAGATTGGTGAAAATGGGGCCTTTATGGACTCTGAACTCGTTTTTCTTCTGATCCAGAATTTCCGATCCGACGATGTCGGATGGCAGCAGATCGATGGTGAATTGGATCCGACTGAACTGCAGTTCAATGGTTTTGGCCAAAGTGTTGACCAGGAGCGTTTTTGCCAGTCCGGGCATCCCCTGCAAGAGGATGTGACCACCGGTGAACAAGGAGACCAGTAAGCGTTCCACCACTACATCTTGCCCGACAACCACTTGAGCGATGCGTTTTCTCACCGCCGGCACAAACTCGCTGATTCGTTCGTTCATAGGATGCGTTCATTCCTAAAGTGTTGTGTCGAAATTGCAAGTCACCAGATCGTCGAAACACCATCTTTGCCACGCTTATTGAAGTGGTAACAGGAAAGCGACGAGCATGATCACGATGAGTCCGGCGAGGCCCATGAGGGAGATCATGAAGGAGAAATAACGGAAGGTTTCTTTTTCTTCCATGCCGCTCATGCGTCCGATGATCCAGAAACCGCTGTCGTTCATCCAGGGAAAGGGTTTGGATCCGCAACCGATGGCCAGCGCCAGGTATAAGGGGTGAAACGCCAGATCTCCCGAGCTAGCCATGCCACTGAAAATGCCCACCGTCGTAATCATCGCCACGGTAGCGGAGCCTTGCGCGGTGCGGACAAGCGTTGTGACGAAAAAAGCAAGGGGCAGCAAAGCCAATTGATAACCACTGGCCCATTCCTGGATGTGGGTGGCGATTCCGGTGTGCTGCAGGATGCCGCCAAAGGCTCCGCCGGCGGAGGTGATCAGGAGGATCAATCCGCCCTGACTTAATGCGTCTTCGAGTGAAGATCGAATCTTCCCCTGTGCCTGACCTGGAAAACGGTAGAGCAGCAGCAGTCCGGTGATGGCTGAGATGGTTAATGCGGTGTTTTTCTCCCCGACCACATTCAGCAGATTCAGGATGCCGGCCAATGCTCCGTTTTGAGCGGTGTCGGGAGTCCATTGAAGAGATGACGCCAGCGATTGAAGCCCGATGAGCAGCACGGGCAGCAAAATGGGAAGCAGTGACCAGAGCAGGGGGGGGAGTTTGGAATCGTCTGTTTCAATTTGTTGTTTGAGTTCTTCCACCGTGACGCCGCCTGAATCGCGAATGGGCAGGGGCCACTTCCGGTTTGCCCATTGCGCATAGATTTGTCCGATCCAACAAGTGAAAATGCCGACGATCAAGCCACCGATCATCATCCATCCCAAGGGCACGTTCAATTGCGTTGCCACGAGCAGTGGACCTGGAGTGGGGGGAACCAGAGAGTGAGCCATGGTGCCGCCGGCGATGATGGACATGACCAGCAGGGCGTATTTGCTTTTCTCTCGAAATCCTAGTGATTTGGCGAGCGGGATCATGAGGTAAAACAGCGTGTCAAAAAACACGGGTATCCCGAGCAGAAAACCACTGCCGGTGAAGGCCCATGGAGCATTCCTGACTCCGATGACTTTCAATGCCGACCGTACAATTCGATCAGCTCCACCACTTGCGAGGAGGCATTTCCCGATGATGGATGCCATGGCAATGATGATGCCCACCTTGCCGAATGTTTCCGCCAGTTCAGAGGCGACCCGCTTGATGGATGCCTGACCGATGAAGGAAGCGGTTTCGGCTTCATTCCATCCTTGGGAAGCTGCGTAGGTGCCCAGCGCCTCGTCCGACGTCAGCGCGGCGGTCAACCATGCTGCTCCGATCAAGGCGAGAAAAGCGGGCAATCTCCACACCAGGATACACCCCAGCACCACCGCCATGCCGGCAAACAGGATGAGAAAGGAACTAAGCATCACGCATCGTTCTAATACAGGTGCGGCCTGATACCAAACACTAAATCAAGGTGATTTAACTACTTCTGCGTTTGCTCCAGATCGATGCGGACGGGGCGGTTGCCTCCGGCAAAATCAATCGTGAGGTTTGATGGGATGCGGAATTCATCCGGTCTTTTTGATGTCGCTGCTCTTTCCAGGCTTCTGCCAAAGGTGGTGATGGCGGACGCCATGATGCTTGCAGAAATAACCAGAGCAACCGAGGCGATGAGTGTAACAAGGACGGTAGGATTTTTCATGATTCAGGTATGAATGAGACATTGAGCAGTTGATCGAAGCAAAGCAAGGAAAAGGCATGAACGAGTTCTGCGGCTTTAGGACGCATTACAATTTT
>CAYPZD010000013.1:27200-73944 GCA_964415055.1 uncultured Verrucomicrobiota bacterium
TCTCAATATGCGATCGCCATGAATCGGATCGACAAAACAAAGCACAGACTTCAATTTGTTGGGAGGAAAACTCCATGAAATTGTTGAGCCATACACTGAAGAAAGTAGTCTGGTTTCTGGTGAATCGACTCGTGCGACTGCACTATCCTGTGTTTGTCGTGGAAGGTCGGGAGCATCTGAAAGGCACCGGTCCTGCCCTAATGCTCGCCAACCATGCGAATTCGATGCTGGATGCGGTGTTGCTGGTGTTGGCCACCAAACGTTCGGTTCACTATCTGGCCAAGGCGCCACTCTTCAAGGTGCCGGTGTTGGGTTCCATTCTCAGAGGATTGGGCATGATCCCTGCGTTTCGGGGGCAAGATGACCGGTCATCGGTCAAGCGCAACATGGAATCGCTGGATCTGGCGGCCGGGTATCTCAGCGATGGATTCGATGTCGGTATTTTTCCGGAAGGCAAAAGCCACGATCTCCCGATGCTGGAACAGGTCAGGGGAGGAGCGGCCCGCATCGCCATGATGGCCTATGAAAAAGGTGCCAAAGAGGTGCGTATCATTCCCATTGGATTGAATTATGAAGAAAAAACACGCTTTCGCAGTTCGGTGTGGATTCGAATCGGAAAACCGATTCGGGTGAGCGAATGGTTGACGCGGCACGCAGAGGAACACCCGAAGAAAGCGATCCGGCAACTGACCGCTGAAATGGACGGCCATCTGCGCGAAGTGGTCATTCATCTGAAGGAGGCCACCTGGATTCCGATTGTAGACATGTTGGAATCGTTGCGTCCTCCTTCCAAACGGCGGCTGCGGCGTGATCCGATCGCCCGCTTGCGTCAGCGCGCACGATTGGCTCGAGCCATCAATCATTTCAGTGAATCGTCGGATCCGGGTATCGTGGAAACCGGTCGGGCCTTGATGAAACATCATGAGCGATTGGCCGGACACGGATTGGATGCACGTTCTCCGGCGGTGCGTCATCGAAGCGTGATGATGGTTACGTTGCTGATTTGGAGAACCTGTCTGTTAATGCTGGGGGCTGTGCCGATGTTGTTCGGGACATGTTTTCACGTATTGCCCGATACCCTGGCCAGGTGGCTCAATATACGATACACAAGGAAACAAGTGGGAGTGACCACGGTCGCCATGATGCGTTTGGTGTATGGTGTGCCCATTTACGGGATTTGGTATGCCGGTGCATGGTTTGGTCTGGCTGCTTATTTCATGCCCTGGATTGCCAACTTGTGCCTTGTGACGGCTCCTTTGAGTGGTCTGTTTTCGCTTTGGTATTGGAGAAGATTCCGACGGACGTTTCAGTGGTGGTGTCGTGATTTGCGCCTTGTTTTGAACCGTTCCGAGCTTCTGGATTTAAGGCGTGAGCACACAGTTTTAAATGGCCGCCTGGCGGAATTGGCCGCGCAATATGAATCTGTCCAAGCTCCGCTACCGGAACCCCCACCTTTCAGTTGGGCTTCATTCCTCAGGAAATATGCGTTCAGTTTTTCTGTTACACTCCTTTTGCTCGTTGCCGGTTTGTCCCTCAATTCATGGCTTCGACGCGGTGATCAAGTGCCCTTGTTGGCTGGTGGACCACCGTTGGGGGAATACTCTTCCGAAACGTTGAGCAAGGTGCTTGGCCGTGATGAGCAAATCCTCCATCAAATCTTGCCTGAGCTGGATCGATTCCGTTTACGTGTCGATGCGCTTCAAAAGGATTTCCTGGCCGGTCGGCGCAATTTTGTTCAACAGGCCGATAACGATGCCATTCGCGGCTTGATGCTGGATTATTTGAATTATCGTTCAGAACTGTTGCGCATTGTCTGGAAGTATCAACATTTTGCCCAGGTGCGTGATCCCTCTTTGCGAGACCAGGCGGGATTGATCTGTCTGGCTGCAGCTTCTTCTATTTACGCGACCTCGTTGGACCTGGTGACCCGGTTTATGATTTCGGATGAAGCTGTCCGCAAACTCAACGAGCCCGAACCTCTCTGGAATATTCCCGAGGGTATCTTTGACGAGGTGCATCAGAATATTCAAAATCAGTTGTTGCGTGATCGCTTGCTGCGGGCCTTGGCGCAATACGAGCGTGGCGGTGAGCATGCGTTTGATCGCGCATCTTCTGATTCGAAATCCCTGCTTCATGCGCGTATTACCGAGAACGGTCCATTCATTCGTAATCGTCAGCAATCCCTGTTGCCGGGGGATCCTGTGTTTGAAACATTGGAAGATGCATTGAAGACTGGGGAATCCAGCTTCTACGAACTTCAAAGCGCGGTGTCCCTTTTTGTGTCTCGACTGAGGGTGCGTGATCCTCGTGGTGATGGGGGCTCTTTGATTACGCGTCAGGAATTAAACGAACTTGCGCCGATGCTTCAGCCCGGAGACCTCATTATTCAACGCCGCAACTGGGCTTTGTCCAATGCCTTCATGCCCGGCTACTGGTCGCACATCGCGGTTTACATCGGTTCGCAGGAGCAACTCGCAAACCTGGGTGTGAATCAGATGCCCAAGGTTGCCGCCCATTGGGAGCGATTGTCCGGTTCAGGTGATGATGGACATCCCATTCGCTTGATCGAAGCCCTGGGGGAAGGTGTTATTTTCACTTCCCTGGAAAAATCCGTTGGAAACGCGGACGGGGTTTGCGTGTTTCGACCCAGCCTGACACCGGAGCAAATGCGAGATTGTTTATCAAACGTTTTTTCTCATGTAGGAAAACACTACGATTTCAATTTCGATTTCTTTTCAACCGACAAGTTGGTTTGCACAGAATTGGTGTATCGCAGCTTTAGTGAACAGATTCCTCTGGAAGTGGTGGAGGTGATGGGGCGCCAGACGCTTCCCGCGATGGAGGTGGTTCGGCAGTTCCTGGAACAAGATGATTTGAAGACAAGGGTGGAGTTTGTGGTATTCCTCGACGGTGATGAATCGAAGGGGCGGGCCTTCTTCCGAGGCCATGATGAGTTGAAAGAGAGTCTTTCTCGTCCCTCCTATGTTTGGTAAAGTGGCGGTGCGGAATCGTTCCGCCATTGATTGAAATTCTCTTTAAAAATAAACAGTACCCAATTGTGTCTGAGAAATCCATGAATCTTTGGAAACATGACCATACGTTTGGTCAGGATAAGGAAAAGCTGGGCGAAAAGCGTACCATCCTCGTGATTGTCATCACCGCCATCATGATGGTCGTCGAGATCTCGACCGGGATTGTTTTTGGGTCGATGGCGCTACTGGCCGATGGATTGCACATGGCTTCGCATGCGGCGGCTTTATGCATCTCTCTTTTTGCATACGTCTATTCCCGGAAGCACGCCGGTGATCCAAGCTTTAGTTTCGGCACAGGAAAAGTCAACGCCCTGGGAGGGTACACGGGGGCTGTCTTGTTGGCTTTGTTCGCCTTGATGATGGTATATGAAAGCGTACACCGATTGATTGTGCCGACAGACATTGCATTCAATCAGGCGATCCTGGTGGCTGTGGTGGGCTTGGTCGTTAATGGAGTTTCGGTTTTCATATTGGGAGACGGAGACCATCACCATCATCACGACCACGGTCACGGTCATGCGCACGATCATCATCACGACGATCATGCGCATCATCATGATCATAATTTACGTGCGGCTTACCTGCACGTATTGGCGGACGCCTTGACATCTGTGCTGGCGATTGTGGCTCTGCTGGCTGCAAAGTATTTTGGGTTGATCTGGATGGATCCCATGATGGGCGTTGTGGGAGCAGTGTTGGTGTCGCGGTGGTCATTGGGCTTATTGCGCCAGAGCAGCGCAGTGCTGTTGGATCGTCAGGCCCCGGAACAAATAGTGTCCAAAGTCCGGGGACTCATTGAAAAAGAAGGTGCTGACGTAACGGATCTTCACATTTGGTCAATCGGGCCCAACATCTATTCAGCAGCGGTTTCCGTGTCGGTTTGCAAGCCGGAAGAGGTGGAGCGATTTAAACGCCTTATAGCAGAGCAATCCCAGATCGTGCATTCCACTGTCGAGGTGCATGTGGATCCTTGAACGGGGGCTGTAAAAAAACATTTTCCTTACCTCAGGTTGCTCTATAATGGGGCAATCAGCTATATGATTGCATCGCGAGCATTGTACCTTTCTTGTATCCGTAATTGGCAGAAAACGGTTGGGAAATTGTTGGTTGTCTTGTTGGCGGCTTCTTCCCAGACGTGGATTCTGGCCCAGGAGGATGAGTCGTCAAAAGTCAGCTATTATCAACATATTCGACCTATCTTTCAGGCCAAATGTCACGGGTGTCATCAACCCGCCAAGCCAGAAGGCGATTATGTGATGACCCACTTCGAGCGATTGATCCAGGGGGGCGAAAGCGGTGACAAAGCCATTTTGCCAGGGAATGCCGACCAGAGTTATCTTGTTGAGTTGATCACACCAGTCAACGGCAAAGCCGAGATGCCACGCAAGGAAGATCCATTGTCGAGTGTCGAGATTGATTTGGTACGGCGGTGGATTGATCAGGGAGCGGCCAACGATACGCCGGCCAATGCTGTGCCTCGCTATGATTTGGACAATCCGCCCATTTATCAGCGTCCGCCTTTAATTACTTCACTGGATTACTCCTCCGATGGCCGATGGTTGGCGGTTTCCGGTTTTCACGAAGTGCTGTTGCATAAGGCCGACGGATCCGGTTTGGAAAAACGTCTGATCGGTTTGTCGCAACGGATAGAATCGGTGCGCTTTTCTCCCGATGCCAGCAAGTTGGCAGTTGCGGGTGGTTCTCCGGGTCGCATGGGGGAACTGCAGATATGGGATGTTGCCAGCGGTGAACTCGATCTGTCTGTTCCCGTTTCCTACGACACGGTTTACGGAGCCAGTTGGTCTCCCAATGGATCGTTGATTGCCCTTGGGTGTGCGGATAATACCTTGAGGGCATTCCAGGTCAAAGACGGTAAACAGGTGCTTTTCCAGGGTTCGCACAATGACTGGGTCATTGACACTGTTTTCAATGTGAAAGGCGATCACCTGGTTTCGGTCGGACGCGATCAGACCGCCAAGTTGACCGAAGTGGCCACCGAGCGTTTCATCGACAACATCACCTCCATCACACCCGGGGCGCTGCGAGGCGGTATCCAATCCGTGGCCCGTCATCCTTCAAAAGATGAAATTTTGATCGGAGCGGCAGATGGCACGCCGCAGATCTACCGGATGTTTCGCCAGACCAAACGGGTGATTGGTGACAATGCCAACCTTATTCGTCGTTTTCCCGGCATGACCGGACGCATATTTGGAGTGGATTACAGTCCGGACGGCAAACGCATTGTGGCGGTGAGCAGTCTGGATGGAAAAGGATATGCGAGCGTTTACGACAGTGATGTGGACAGCACACTGACCGACGAACTCAAGGCCATCATGCAGAAAGTAGCCTCCAGTCGCAGCGCCGAAGAACGTAAGAAGGTGGAGGCCTTTTGGACACAGGGGATCAAGCGATTGGCCGAAAGCTCCTTTGGCACCGCCCTTTATGCCGCGGCATTTCATACAGATGGCACCCGGTTGGCAGTTGGCGGAGCGGACGGAGTGGTGCGTGTGTTGAGCGCGGATACTTTATCCTTGCGCCAGGCCTTTGTGCCGGTGCCGTTGAAGGATGCGGATGCCCATGCGATTTACACACTGAGCGTATCCCCTGCACAAGTTCAGTTTTCCAATGCCCATGAATCCTCACAAATGGTGGTTCAGGGGTGGACCGCTTCCGGGCAGTCGATTGATTTAACGCGTGCTGCGACCTACATGGGGGGAGACTCATTGGTGTCCATTTCATCCAAAGGCACCCTTACACCCAAAGCAGACGGAACCGATACGGTGTTGGTGCAGTATGAAGGTCATGAAGCCAAACTACCGGTGAGTGTGGACGGTTTTGCCCGCGCCATTCAGCCTGACTTTATCCAGGATGTGAATCCGGTGATTTCAAAAATGGGATGCAACGCGGGAACCTGTCATGGGGCCAAGGACGGTAAAAACGGCTTCAAGCTTTCATTGCGCGGCTATGATCCCCTGTATGATGTGCGGGCGTTCACCGACGACCTGGCCGGACGTCGCATCAATTTTGCATCACCCGACGATAGTCTGATGTTGCTGAAATCCACTTCGGCGGTTCCTCATGAAGGGGGACAACGCACACGGATGGGAGAACCCTTCTATGAAATTCTTAAGGCATGGATCGCCCAGGGTTGCGAGTTGAACGTTGAAAGTCCCAAAGCCAGTTCCATTGAAATCATCCCGCAGAACCCGGTGGTTCGATCCATCGGAGATCTGCAGCAGTTGCGTGTGGTGGCCCGTTTTCCCGATGGTTCACATCGAGACGTCACCCGCGAGGCTTTCGTGGAAACGGGGAATTCGGAAGTGGCCACTGTCGATGAATTCGGTTTGGTTTCATCTGTTCGACGCGGGGAGGCTCCCATGCTGGCGCGTTATGAAGGCGCTTATGCATCCACGACTGTTACCGTGATGGGGGATCGTTCCGGGTTTGAATGGGTGGATGTCGAAACCTATAACAAGGTGGACGAAGCCGCTGTTGCGAAATGGAAACGCATGCGCATCCTGCCTTCCGGTTTGTGCACGGATACGGAGTTTGCGCGTCGTATTTATCTGGATCTCACCGGGCTGCCTCCTTCGGTTCTTCAGCTCAAGGAGTTTTTGGACGATCCAAAACCTTCGCATGACAAACGGAACGCCTTGATCGATCAATTGGTCGGTAACCGCGACTTTGTGGATTACTGGACCAATAAGTGGGCGGATCTGCTCCAGGTCAATCGTAAGTTTCTTGGCCCCGAAGGAGCTTCCATGTTTCGGGACTGGATCCGGAACGAGATCGAGTCCAATACTCCCTATGACCACTTTGCCCGCAAAATCCTGACCGCAAACGGATCCAATAAGGAAAATCCGGCAGCCTCCTATTATAAGATTCTTCGGGATCCGGAAGCCATCATGGAGAATACCACCCACCTGTTCCTGGCGACCCGTTTCAATTGCAACAAATGCCATGATCACCCCTTTGAACGGTGGACGCAGGATCAATACTATGAAATGTCCGCCTACTTTGCCCGCGTATCTTTGAAAGGGGATCCGGAAAGCAAAGACAAATTCATTGGAGGCACCGCTGTGGAAGGTCGTAAACCACTTTACGAAGTCGTGTACGAAGCGGACAAAGGAGAAATTACCCACCTCCGCACTGGCAAGGCCACGCCCCCGGCATTTCCTTATGACGCCGAATACGGCGAACCATCCGAGGACGGGACACGCAGGGATGCCCTGGCGTCGTGGATGACCAGTCCGGACAACGACTATTTCGCCAAGAGCTACGTCAACCGCATTTGGGGTTACTTGATGGGTGTTGGATTGATTGAACCATTGGACGACATTCGAGCTGGAAATCCTCCGTCCAATCCGGAGTTGTTGGATTGGTTGACGCAGGATTTTGTGGACAGTGGTTTTGATGTGCAACACCTGATCCGCACCATTTGCAAATCACGGGTGTATCAACTGTCCATCGAGACCAATGAATGGAACGAGGACGACGCCATCAACTTCTCCCATGCGACCCCAAAACGCCTGCCAGCCGAAGTCCTGCACGACTCGATCTATTTCGTGACCGGATCGGATCCCGCATTTCCTGGAGTCCCACGCGGCACACGCGCCGTGCAGTTGCCGGATGTGGGCGTCAAATTGGACGACGGATTCCTGGCCAACCTTGGGCGTCCCGTCCGTGAGAGCGCTTGCGAATGTGAACGGTCGAGCGAACTTCAATTGGGATCGATCTTGTCATTGGTCAGCGGTCCGACGGTGGACCAGGCGATTTCCGATTCGTCCAACGCCATTGCTGAATTGGTGAAGAAAGAATCAGACAATGAGACAGTGGTTGAGCAATTGTATTGGCGCATTCTGAACCGCGCTCCCGCAACAACCGAGATCGAACGCAACATGGAAGTCTTCGATCTGGTGGCCGATCATCATACCACTGTGGAAAAACAACTGGCCGCCTATGAACGCGACTATGCTCCGATCCAGAAACGTCAGGAAGCGGAAAGGGAAGAACGTATCGCTGAAGCCAAGCGGGACATAAGCGATTACGAAGCTGAGATCGCCCCCAGAGAAGCCAGGTTGAACGCCGAACATCAGGAGAAAATTACCCAGGCGGAAACCGCTTTGAAGCAGTATGAGGTTGAGTGGCACAAGGGATTTGAGTCCTGGTTGAAGCATCCCCAATCCGGTGCCGAATGGAAGGCCATGGATATCCGGAAAGCGGATGCCACCCATGGCGCCAAACTCGTTCTTCAACGCGACGCATCGATTAAAGCCGAAGGCAAACTTGGTCAAACGGTCTACACCCTTCAGGGTCGGACCAGCGGAACGGCCTTGACCGCCCTTCGATTGGAAACCCTGGTGGATGATTCGTTGCCGAAGAATGGACCCGGTCGGGCGGACGATGGGAACTTTGTGTTGACCGAGATCGAGGCGCGTTGGGCGCCCGTGTCCGATCCGGAAAAATGGACCGAGATCAAATTACACAAGGCCCAGGCTGATTTCAGTCAGGGCAATTTCCCTGTTGCAAATGCCATCGACGGAAACAAGAACAACAACAATGGATGGGCGATTTCCCCGCAGTTGGGGCAGTATCACGCGGCTGTTTTTGAGTTGAAGGAATCTCTGCCGGCGGGTGAGGCGGTTGTGCTCGAAATCAAGATGACTCAGAACTACCAAAGCAACAAGCACGCCATTGGCCGATTTCGTTTGTCCCTGACTGATGCCGCGGAGGGTATCGATTTGGGTATTCCTTCCGCCATCGAATCGCTGCTGGCGATGAATGCGGGTGATCGGAGCGAGGAACAGTCCAGGGAATTGGAAAACTTCTACCGATCGAGAGACACCGAGTTGACCAAGTTGGAGAAAGCTCTGGCTGACGCCAAAAAACCGCGTCCGGAAGATCCACAGTTGACACAGCTCAAGGCTCGACTCGAGCTGGTCAGTAAACCGTTGCCCATGGACCCGACCTTGAAGAGTCTCCGACGAGCTTTTGAGTTGAGTTCCGAACAGATCAAGCATTCCAGATTAACAGCTGCCCAGGACGTGGCGTGGGCATTGATCAACAACCCATCCTTTTTATTCAATCACTAATCAGAATCCCCAAGAAAGAAAACGACCTATGATCAGCATACCAGGAGGCTACAACAGCGACCTTTGCGATGGCGGCATGAAGATGACCCGCCGTGACCTGCTTAAAATCGGCGGCTCCGGCTTGCTCGGGCTCTCGCTCGGATCCATGCTCGAAATGCAATCCAAAGCAAGCACGGCGTCCCATAGCGGCGGACCGGGATGGGGACGCGCCAAGAGCATTATCCTGGTCTATCTTCAGGGTGGACCCAGCCATCTGGATTTATGGGACCCAAAACAGAACGTGCCCGACAACGTGCGCAGTGTTTTCAACACCATCCCAACCAAAATCCCGGGGATTCATTTCACCGAACTGCTGCCCAAGTTGGCGAAGATCAACGACAAGATGACCATGATCCGTTCGATGAGCTACACGCCGAATGGATTGTTCAACCATACTGCCGCGATTTATCAGATGATGACCGGTTACACGACCGACAAGGTCAGTCCGTCCGGTCAATTGGAACCGCCCAGTCCCAAGGATTTCCCGAACTTCGGTTCCAACATCATCCGGCTGCGTCCGCCTACCGAACCGGTGCTGCCTTTCGTGATGCTCCCGCGTCCCTTGCAGGAGAGCAACGTGGTGGGCAAAGGTGGAACGGCGGGTTTTCTGGGCAAAGGTTTTGATCCCTACTATCTCTATCCCGAAGGCGATGACATGAACATGGGCAAGATGGACAACGTCAAGGTGGACGATCTTGAGATGCGTCCCGACGTGTTCGCTCTGCGTCTCCAACGACGTGCCCAATTGCGGGACAACATCAACGCCGCCATGCCTGAAATCGAAAAAGCGGTGGAGAGTTACAATCTGAATGAATACTACAGCCGTGCCCTGAACCTGATCGTCTCCGGTAAAACCCGGGACGCATTCGATCTGGAACAGGAACCCATTCCGGTAAGGGATTGGTACGGACGCAACACTTTCGGGCAGAGCTGCCTGTTGGCCCGACGTCTGGTTGAAGCCGGCACGCGCGTGGTGGAGGTCATCTGGCCCAAAGTCGCCAACTCCGACAATCATTCATGGGACGTGCACGTCAACCTGAGCCAACGCATGAAAAACCAGTCAGCACCGATGCTGGACGGTGGGTTGTCTGCTTTGATTGCTGATCTGGATCAACGCGGCATGCTGGAAGAAACCATGGTCGTGGCGGTGGGCGAATTCGGTCGCAGTCCTCAGCGTGGTGTCAGCACCTCCGGAAACAACAACAGCGATGATGGACGCGATCACTGGCCTTATTGCTACACCTCCGTTGTTGCCGGAGGCGGCGCCAAACGTGGCTATGTTCATGGAGAATCGGACAAGACAGGTTCCGCTCCTTTGACGGATCCCGTTCATCCCGGTGAATTGTTGGCATCGGTTTACCACAGCTTCGGCATCGATCCCGAAACCATCGTCTACAACCACCTCAACCAACCCCGCGAACTGGTCAAATCCAAAGCGGTGACAAGTTTGTTTAGTTGATTTTATTGCTCTTCAAATAACGCATAAAAGCCTGACCGGAACCATTCGGTCAGGCTTTTTTGGTTGGCAACGGACTGTCGCTGACCACAATTCAAGCTGGCGGTGTATCCGTATCTCGAATAGGTGGATCGGACCGTCCCGGTCCGCCCGCTAGCGCCAGCTATGCGGATGAATGGGGTTCGTTTGCGTTGGTGTTTACCATTGGGAGTTGAATTGCAGGGGACGGAAGCCACAAGGGTTGCGCGCCGAGACGCCACGCTCTACCTCGAGGGAGCCTGCAGGTAGAACGGACCGTCCCGGTCCGCCCGGTAGCGCCAGCTATGCGGATGAATGGGGTTTGTTTGCGTTGGAGTATTCCATTGGGAGTTGAATTGCAGGGGATGGAAGCCATAAGGATTGCGCGCCGAGACGCCACGTTCTACCTGGGGACAACTACGACTGCGTATCGCTTAAATGAATGTTTGCTAACCTGTGGAACTGTGATACTTTGAGCCTGTGAAGAATATAACAGTGACAGTGGATGACACTTTGTATCGGAAGGCTCGTGTATTTGCAGCATCAACAGATACATCCGTTAGTGCTCTTGTTCGGGAATTCCTCAACCAGCTTACACATTGCCCCGATGGAAATACCGAGAAAAAAAGTGTTTCAAGTCATGTTTTAGAGGTGATCAACACCATTCGTTCACGTCATCCGGATTTTGATGCGAATATGCGTATTTCGCGCGACGAATTGCATTCCAGATAAATGGTATTTGTAGACACCAATGTTTTGCTCTATGCGTTTGCTGTCGATAGAGACCCTCTAAAATCTGAACTTGCCAAGGCAGTAATCACCGATGGAGACATTGCATTTTCTGTCCAGGTTTTTCAGGAATTCTATTTTCAAGCGACGCACAGTAAACGAGTTGATCCATTGACATCCGCAGAAGTGGAACAAGTCATTGATGCATTATCTCTCTATCCCGTTCAGGAGAATACGTTGGTGCTATTTAAAAAAGCGATGGTCTTTCATCGCCGGTTTAAGATTTCCTTTTGGGATGCCTCGATATTGGCTGCCGCTGATTGCCTGAGCTGCCCGATTGTGCTTTCCGAGGATCTCAGTCATCAGCAGCAATACGGTGGGATTAAGGTTCTTAACCCTTTTCTTACATCTTGACATTGGTTGACAACCAAATACCCCGGAAATTGTCGATTCAAGACATTGCACTCGCGGTGTGAAGTTGTTAGCGTTGCCGGCCATGAGAATTTTGTCCGGTATTCAACCGTCCGGAGCGCTGCATCTTGGGAATTATTTCGGGATGATGCTTCCGGCCATCGAATTGCAGAACCAGGGTGAGGCGTATTATTTCATCGCCAATTATCACTCCATGACCTCGCTGTTTGACGCGGAACAGCGTCGACAGAACGTCCTGGACGTTGCCCTTGATTTCCTTGCATGTGGACTCGATCCGGAGCGTTCGGTGTTTTTTAAACAGTCGGATGTCCCTGAACACACCGAATTAACCTGGATGTTGACCAGTATTACTCCGATGGGATTACTGGAACGTTGCCACAGCTATAAAGACAAGCTGGCCAAGGGAATCTCGCCGAATCATGGATTGTTTGCGTATCCGGTGCTCATGGCTGCGGATATTTTGATCTATGATTCGAAGGTGGTTCCGGTGGGGAAAGATCAAAAGCAGCACGTGGAAGTCACGCGCGACATAGCCATCAAGTTCAATTCACTCTACGGCGACACGTTTGTGATTCCTGAACCCCAGATCCGTGAGGACGTGGCGGTGGTGCCGGGAACGGATGGGCAGAAAATGAGCAAGAGCTATGGCAACACCATTGAGATCTTCGGTCCGGAAAAACCGTTGAAAAAGAAGATCATGAGTCTGGTGATGGACAGCCGGGACATCAGTGAGCCCAAACCGGATGCCGACAAGAACATTGCCGTTCAATTGCTCAAACTGGTGGCCGAACCGGATGTGGCCAAGGATTGCGAAGATCAATTGCGAGCGGGGGGCTATGGATATGGTAATCTGAAGAAAGCTTTGTTCGAGGCGTATTGGAATTATTTCGAACCCATGCGCAAGAAACGTGAAGAGTTGGCCAATAATCTGGATTACGTCCACGAAGTGCTCCGCAAAGGAGCCGAAAATGCCCGCAAAGTGGCAGTTGAGGTCAACGCTCGCGCCAAGAAAGCCTGTGGATTAGATTGAAACTGTCCAGATTACGGCTTGTCCGGCTCTGTCGTTTTGGCATGATGTATTCATCATGAACCATACGAAAGAGCTATGAAAAAATACATGACTCAGCGCTTATGTTCCAGGAGGCATTTCCTGGCTTCCTCGGCATTTTCGTTAAGCACCGTGGCCACACCTTGGTTGTTAAAGCAGGACGGACTGCTGGCGGCCGGGAAAAAAGCCCTGGCCAAACCCGTAACGCCTCCGGAATCTTTTGATCTCCTGCCCAAACAGCCGCTAGGCGCTCCCAAAGCCAAGGCCATGATTTCCATGTTCATGTTGGGTGGCCCCAGTCAGATTGATTTGTTTGATCCCAAACCCGAGCTCTACAAGTGGCACGGTAAAAACTTTGAAGGGGACATCAAGTTCGACAACGCGGCCCAGGCCAGTCGCGAGATCATGGCGCCTTTGTGGAAGTTCAAGGCGCATGGGCAATGCGGAATGGAGTTGTCCGAATTGGTGCCACATCTCGGAAATATTGCGGATGAGATCACCTTGATCCGGTCAATGCATACCGGTGTGAACAATCATCTCCCATCGAACTATGCCATGAATACCGGACAACACCGCGGTGGACGTGCTGTCTTGGGGAGTTGGTTGTTGAATGCACTGGGCAGCGAGACTCAGGAACTGCCGGCCTATGTTGCCCTGACCGATCCACGCGGACTTCCGCTGCTGGGGGGGGAGAACTGGAGCAACGGACCATTGCCTTCGATTTTTCAGGGAACTCTGGTGCGTCCAACCAACCCACGTATCTTCAATCTGGACGCTCCCGAGCATCTTCGTGGCGACGTGCAAAAGGCTCAACTGAAATTATTGCACGAACTCAATCGCAGGCATCTCGAGGAACATCCCGGTGAGAACGATCTTCAGGCGCGCATGGCAAGTTACGGACTTGCTGCCCGGATGCAGTCCGCGGCCAAGGAAGCGTTTGATATCTCAGGCGAATCGGAGTTTACCCGCAAAATGTACGGGATCGATCAGAAAGTGACCAAGGATTACGGGACACGCTGCCTCATTGCACGTCGTCTGGTGGAGCGCGGGGTGCGCTTTGTTCAGATCCTGTGCAATGGTCAGGTGTGGGATCATCATGGATCCATCAAGACCGCCTTGCCGCAACGTTGCGCCGAAATCGATCAACCTGCTGCGGCCCTCGTGAAGGACCTGAAACAACGCGGATTGCTCGATTCTACTTTAGTGCATTGGGGAGGCGAGATGGGCCGCCTTCCGGTGATCCAGTTCCGAGAGGGCTTGGATAAACGCGACAAAGTCGGGCGTGATCACAATACTTACGGTTTCAGTATGTGGGTTGCGGGGGGAGGTATGAAGAAAGGGTACGTTCATGGTCAAACCGATGAGTTTTCACATTATGCCGTGGATGGGATCGTTCATCATTACGATTGGTTGGCTACGGTTCTCCATTTGTTTGGATTGGATCACCAGGAACTTGTCTATCAAAATGGCCCTCGAAAGTATCAATTGGTTGAACAACCAGAAGCCAGAATTGTTCGGGAATTATTGGGATGATGCATTTTTTAAAGCTTTTCTTTTATCGGGGAGGCAGGCCATTACCTGATCACAAATCTCTTGATTACCTAAGCTGGCCAGCCATTGTTTTTTCGCTTGCCGCAATTGGATCGGTATCCGTCTGCGCAGAACCCTTCTTATCCGGATTGACCCAGACCGAAGCCATCCCTTCGCACGTGCGTGGAAAGGTGTGGATCGAGGCGCTTGGCTGTGTGGCCTGTCATGAGGATGGTTCCATGAATGAGTCTCAGGCATTTGGGCCAGATTTGACCCATGTTGGGGATCGGGTGCGTCCTCAGTGGTTGTTGTCCTACTTGTCTGATCCGCACAAAGCCAAACCAGGCACACTCATGCCTGATCTGATGACTGCTTTGCCTCTCAATCAAAGAAATGAAACCTTGGGGGCATTGCTTCAATTTCTGATGGCGCAGAAAGCGGCGGATGAGCCGTCAACACAACAGATAAACGGGTCAATCGAGAACGGACAACGTTTGTTTCATTCCATTGGATGTTTTGCATGTCATCCTTTTGGTGAGGATTTGAAATCATCCGTCTGGCTTGCAAACCTGCAATCCAAGTACCATCCAAACGCATTGGCATCCTTCCTGAAAGATCCGCTTCGTGTGCATTCCAACGGAATCATGCCCGACATGGGACTAACGCATGATGAAGCATCGGATCTGGCGGTTTTCCTGACAGGGCAACGTTTATCAGTGGTCTCTACTTTCCAGTTGGAAAGCAGCAAGGTGGAACAAGGCCAACGTTTGTTTGAGGGACTTGGTTGTGCCAAGTGCCATACATCTTTGGGAACAGAGCTGGATAATGGCAACAACGCGACGATGACGGGGCCGGGGCTTCGCGATGTCGATCCTAAGAAGGGGTGTCTTTCCCATGAAGAAGGTCCCTGGCCTGATTTTTATTTATCTGATGCGCAGATTAGGGATATCACAGCAGCATTGAAGTCACGGGAAACCTTGTCCGAATCCGAGCAGATTCAATCCCACCTGGTGCGATTCAATTGTATCGCCTGTCATGAACGAGACGGCGTGGGAGGTGTCAGTGAATCACTGGATGCCTTCTTCACAACCAGCGATCTCAACCTGGGTGAGCATGGCAGGGTGCCTCCATCGTTGGACGGTGTCGGAGCCAAGTTGAATCCGGTGTGGTTGCGCAAGGTCCTGGTTCAAGCCGCTGTTGCGCGGCCTTATCTTAATGTGCGGATGCCGCGTTTCGGAGCAACGGTGGCGGATCAAGTGGTGGATTTGTTCGTTCATACAGATGATTTGCCTTCTGTGGGTGACATTGAAATGCCGAACCAAAATGACAGTCGACGTGCGGGACGCGACCTGGCGGGCGTTGATGGGATGGCGTGCATCACCTGTCACAGCTTCAAGGGAACCAAAACCGGTGCCATGGGGGGGATGGATTTGACATTGCCCGGACAGCGGCTGACCCGAGATTGGTTTCATCATTACATGCGGCAACCCCAGCGATTCCGGCCAGGCACCTTGATGCCGGATTTCTGGCCGGAGGGACATTCGTCCAAACCGGACATTCTGGACGGAGACGCTAACAAACAAATCGAGGCCTTGTGGGTGTTTCTTTCCGACGGATACAGCATCGGAACGCCCAAGGGAGTTCACCGGGAGCCGATGCGATTGTTGGCCACCGAAGCCGAGGCGGTGATGTTGCGTCGTTCGTATCCGGGAATTGGCAAGCGCGGTATTGGTGTCGGTTACCCGAAAGGAGTGAACCTGGTTTTCAATGCGGAACAACTTTGTCTGGCCATGATATGGAAAGGCGATTTCGCCGATCCAGCCGGCGTTTGGTTGAGTCAGGGACACGGCAATGTGCGTCCCATGGCGCGCCAACAGATTCGCTTTCCCAATCAGCCTCAGGTTCAGTTGCTTCAGGATGCCCGGTCCCCATGGCCTGATTCAGGTGAACGTTCGCCTGTTCACGCTTTTAAGGGATACCGACTGGATTCCCAACGTCGACCGACGTTTCTTTACGAAGTGGAGGGCGTCCTGATTGAAGATACCTTTCGAGATGAGGCCAAAGGTGAGTCCGTATGGCTTCAACGGGAAATCAAAACCAACGCATCCGAAAACGCGGGTTCCTTTATCATTCGGGCAGCTCTGGGGGAAGCCATCACAAAGGAGGGAGATCATCGTTTCCAGGTGGACAAGGATTTGATCATCGAAGTGCCGCAAGGAGTCGAGGCATGGGTAGTGAACGGCAGTGAAGGTCAGGAATTGCGCGTTCAAATACCGAATACAGGGAACGCCAGACCATTGAAACTGAACTATGAATTTTAAGAAAATGAAAGTTTTTCAAAAGAACGTTCGATGGATGGCTGTGGGGTGCGGTTTGTTGGCTGCCCAGATGCAGGCGGAGAAACTGGCGAGTTTCTGGGGGACCTCCGAACAGGAATCGGCTTACTACCGCATTGTGGACGTTCCGGTGCCGGATGAGATGGTGCTTGAGGCGGGAAGTTTTGATCTGCTCCCGAATGGACGCTTGGGGATCGGCACCCGGCGCGGCGATATCTATCTTGTGGAAGGTGCTTTCGATGATCCTCCCAAACCTCAATATCATCGTTTTGCCAGCGGTCTGGACGAGGTGACCAGCTTATCCTGGCACAACGGTTCCTTCTATATCACCCAGCAAACCGAGGTGACCAAAGTCACGGACCTGGATGGTGACGAACGTGCCGATGAATTTTTGACTCTAAGCGATGTCTGGGGCTTTGCGAACTACCACGAATTCGGGTTCGGATCCAAAGTGGACCCGGACGGAAACATCTGGGTGGCCCTTTGTTTATCCAGATCTTATGAATCCCTGGTTCCATTCCGCGGTTGGTCCCTGAAAGTATCCATTGACGGACAGACCACACCTGTTGCAAGCGGTATCCGGAGTCCCTGCGGTGTGGGCCCCAACGCCCAGGGGGTGATGTTCTATGCCGAAAGTCAGGGACCGTGGAATGGCTCCTGTTCCTTGAAACAATTGAAACAGGGGGGATTCATGGGGCATCCGGTCAGTTTTAACTGGTATGATCTGGCTCCCGAAATGGGCCCTGCTCCGGTGGTGCCCAACACCCGCTCCAGATTGGAAACCGAACGTGAGCGTGTCCGGGAACTCGTGCCCTATGCCGTGGTGTTTCCGTATCGTCGCATGGGGCAGCAGTTGTCCGGCTTTTCCCTGGACAAAACCCAGGGCGCTTTCGGTCCGTTTGAAGATCAGATTTTTATCGGTGATTACACCTTGAGCATTCTGATGCGCGCGACCACCGAGGAAGTCAATGGCGTCTGGCAGGGGGCTTGCTATCCGTTTCGCGAAGGATTTGCAACCGGATTGCTGGCGAACCAGTTTACCCCAAAAGGACAGTTGATCGTCGGGGGGACCAATCGTGGGTGGCCGGTGCGCGGACCTAAAACCTTTGCTTTGGAACGCGTGGAATGGACAGGTGAAACGCCTTTCGAAATCAAGGAAATCAACGCCAGACCGGATGGCTTTCAGGTAACCTTTACCAAACCCGTCGATGTTGAAACCGCTCGTTTGCAGGAAACTTACCAACTCGAAACCTTCACACACATTTATCAACAAGGATATGGTAGTCCTGAAGTGGATCAGACCAAACCCCAGGTCACCGCCGTCACCTTGTCAAAGGATGGGATGAGCGCTGCGATCCAGGTGAAAGGGTTGGTGAAGGGGCACGTGCATTCCTTTGATTTATCTGGTCTCAAGTCTGCTGATGGAGAGGCGTTGGTGCATGCCGAAGCGTATTATACACTCAATGAAATTCCGCAGCACACCCACAGGTAGATCGGACCGTCCCGGTCCGGCCGCTGGCTTAGCTACGCGGGTGTGTGTTGGATGCGGTAGGTATTTCCATTGGGTGATGAAATTGGGATCCCGGTCCGCCCGGATGCAGGGGGTGATTGCGTAGGGGTTTTCCTTTGGAAGGTGATATGGAGTATGGATGCCCTGAGGGTTGCGCGCCGAGACGCCACGCTCTACCTGGAGAGAGTCTGCTGGTAGATCTCACCGTCCGGGAGCTGTGAGAATGTTTAAATGGTGAATGGTGAATTGGAACCTGAGGCTTCTTTTGCCATCCAGAAAATCCTGTTCATCTTGTTCATCCTGTCAAAAACAAAACGCCTGCGATGGTGGTTCTGCAGGCGTGCGAATACCGAAGACGTCCCAAAACGGAAAGCAAAATGGGGATGGATACCACAAGGTGACGCGCCAGGGACAGCACGGTCTACCTTTTCATTATCTGCGAAAATCTGCGCGATCTGCGGTTAAAAAAACTCCCAAATAAAAAGGGCACACTTGCGTGTGCCCTTCGTTGCGTGTTTGTTATCTGAAATCAGTTTTTGAACATTGCGTTTGTCTTGTCGCCGCCACTCAGGATGTAGGCGACGAGGTCCAGGATTTCGTCCTTGGTCAATGCCGCCAACAAACCCTGCGGCATGGGGGAGACATCCGACACTTCGATGCTGGTCACTTTCTTGCGATCGATGGTGGTGCGTTGATTCGGATTGGTGAGGTCTGTGTTCAGTGAAACACCATCCCCGTTCAAATTGACCACGATGCCCGTCACGGTATCACCATCTTCCATGGTGACGACAATCGGGACAAACTGATCGCTGATGACTTTGCTCGGGTTCAGGATGTTGTCGAGCAGATCGTGCGGATTGAACTTGCCGGCTGCGGCGGTCAGGTCCGGTCCGTTCATTCCACCCGCATTGCCAAAGCGGTGACAGGCGAAGCAGGCGGCTGCCGAGAACATCTTGCGACCGGTCTCAAAATTCCGGTTCTTGAGTCCGGTTTTGGTCGCGGCGCTCAATTCTTCCAATGTCCACATTTTCGGAGTGCGTCCCGCAAACATTTCGCCCAGGTTTTCGATGACAGATTTCTGTTCCGGTTCTTTGGCGATCAATTCGGCGTGTTCTTCCAATTCCGCTTCGGTGAAGGTGGCGAGGCTGTCTTGTTTGATGAAGCTGATGAATCGTTCGAAACTGGCTCCGCCGCGATAGTTGGCGGCCTTGAGGAACCAATTCAATTGTTGTTTCCTCAACTCAGAGGTCCAACCGGTTTTCAAGACTCGCAGACTGCGCGCATATTGCATTTGCGGTTCCTGACTTTCTGCCTGAGCGATCAAAGCCATTCCTTTGGCGGCCGTGTTGGGGGCCTGCAGGAACGCCAGCGTGTCGCACAGGAGCCAGTTTAATTCGAACGTCGAAGCAGGAAAGCCGGGGTCCAGTTTGGCAATGATGGCGTTGATCTTGTCTTGCGACGGTTCGCCGAATCGGATCAGGACGATCTGCATGGTTCGGACGTAATCCAGTTTTTCCGTTTGGGAAAGCGCATTGAAATCGATTTCCAACAGGGATGTCAGCAGTTTGTCGCGCATGCCGGTGTTGACGGCATAACCGGATTCGGGACGATGACTCGGGCTGGTGCCGGTGATTCGCGCCAAGGCCAACAGAGCGGGGATGCGTTTGCCGGCGGTGGGTTCGGACAGGGCTTTGGATGACCATTGATCGACAGGTTGATGCTCGAGCACAACCCTCGCCGCCGCACGAATGAATCGGTCGTCATGATCCAGGTGAGGCCAGGCGGCTCCGACCGCTTTTGCATCCTGTCTGCCATGGTAGGCTTCCAATTGATGGCGAAGTTTCCTCAAAGGGGTGACCTTCGGAGTCATGTCCACCGGGGATGTGTCTTCATTTCCTTTGTAACTCACACGATAGAGTCCGGATTGAACCCGGCGACCACCAATCGCGAAATACATCGCGCCATCCTTGGGATGAATGATGACGTCGGTAACGGGAAGTGGTGCGCCCGTGACAAACTCTTCCTTGGTGCCTGTGTAACTAGCCCCGTCTTCTTCCAAATGCACGGCGTAGATCTTGCCCCAACTCCAGTCGAGGATGTAAAAGGCGTCCTGATATTTATGAGGGAATTTGGCTCCGTAACCAAATCGCGTTCCGGTTGGAGAACCGGGGCCGATGTTGATGGGGGCTGGCAGGGTTTCGGCGTAGAAGTCAGGATATTTGCCTGCACCATTGCGCCACCCGAATTCGGCGCCGCTGACCACATGGTTCACGCGTGTCGGGCGATACCATGGGGTATTGAAATCGTATTCCATGTCCGCGTCATAGGCGAAGAGTTCTCCGTCCTTGTTGATGCCGCCACCGTAGATGTTGCGGAAACCGGATGCATAGATCTCGAAGTCCTTTCCGTCTCTCGATACACGATAAACGATACCGCCGGGGGCCAACACATCACGGTTGTGACCGCGTCCATCGGGCATGCGTGGCAGTAGATGATCATCGCCCCATACTTTGGCCACTCCGGATTGATCCGAGGTGGCTTCTTTGTATCCTGGGGAGATGATCGCGTTGTTACCAGTGATCAGATAGAAGTATTTTCCATCCGCTGTGGGAAGAACCGCATGAACGCCGTGATCTCCACGGGACTGGAATTCCTGCAGCAGATCCGCCTTGTCGAGTTCACCGTCTCCGTCGGAGTCGGTGATGCGGTAAAGACCGCTTTTTATTTTGCGTTCGTAATCATTGACACCGGCGTAGAGCACATCGCCGACAAAAATCATGCCATTGATGGCGCGAATGTCGACCGGGACCTTTTTGATGTCTTCCCGGGAGAGAGTTTCTCCTGGGGCTGGCGTGTCGAAACTGTAAAGAGCGCCGTATTGATCACTTGCGTAGATGATACCTTTGTCATTGGCTGCCAGCGCCACCCATGAACCCAGGTCGCTGTTCGGGACTGAATAAAGCAGTTCGATTTCGAAACCAGGAAGGACCTTGATGCGGTCCACTGGGGTGGCCTTGTTCTCACCGATGGCAGCGCCGCGGTTGGGGTCTGGACGTCGTCCGCGCTGGGCACTCACGGGGAGGCTTATCAGAATGGCGGCCGCAATCGTTGTCAGCATCCGGAGATATCGTTTTCCGGAACGCACGCGTGGATGATGTTCTTTTCGCATGACGATCAATCAATATGTTATTTGGAATTGGTTCTAGTGATCATCACGGTCGAAGCTCCAGAATTCAACACTCAATTCATCAAGTGGGAAAAATGTTTGCTGCCCACCGGCAGAGCCCTGCTGCCGCAGGGCCGCTAGCGCGCCAGGGTGTAGGGATGGTTGATGTGTTATTCGGATACACCACCGGACGCGCGGTCCCGATGTATCGTGGACGTCCCTGCCGAAGAAGTAGTGCGTGGATGTTGTTCATGTTCTTACCTGAGTTGCCATGGAGGGATCGGGGGATTGACGTTTATCTGAATCGGGTGGATGTTGGGGCAGGTTCTGTCGGTAAAGTGATCTTTGTTAGGATCATCCTTCAAGCATTGCCTGAGACGGACCGATGTTGAATGCAGCAAACCATTGGAAAGGTTCAGAAACAATGCCGTCCTTTAAATTCAGTTGCCCAGATTGCGATACTCACATCGAAGCCGAACCATCTTCTGTAGGATGTTTGGTTGAATGCCCCAAATGTTCGGAAGAACTCGTCATTCCCGCTTATAATCCATCCGCCATGTCCATGCCGGTTGCGAAGCGGTCCAAACATTTTCCGGGGCATGAACATGCTGAAGTAGCGGACTCTTCAGACCAAACTCAAACACCGTCTTCAAGTGTGATTGCTGCATCTGATGCTACCCTGGAGGATATTCCTGCTGTTCCCGAGCATGAAGGGAAAGTGGCTCATGTGGGTGTGTTGACCCCTGCCGTCAAGCTGGATGTGGTCAGATGGGCATTCAGGAGGATTGAGAATCCGGCAGCCTGGTTGCCTCACGAGCGGAAAGGGCATCATTTCACCTACGCCCAGCGCAGGACGGATCAGGGATTCGAGCTGGTGAGTTATGATCACCCGGAGGCTCGGAAGTATTCGTTGTTGGGAGCTGTATTGTTGGAATTGAAGATTCAGCATGCATCCTTAGCCGCCGAGGGGCGTGAAATGTTTCTGGATCACGAGATTGTGGATGCCGCCAGAAAAGTCCTGGCTGAAGCATCCGGGGAGATCGGGGAAGGTGAGGATCCTTTGTCAAAACTGGATCATACGCAATCATTGGCTGTGTTGCGCAAGCTGGAAGGGGAATACCTGGTCGCTTGCGAACACCTGGATGACATGGTTGAATCCGCCCGCCTCCCCGGGGTTACCCTGACTGAATTGATCCAGCGCGCCGAAAAAGGGGGGCTGGTGACCAGCAACGAAGTGCTCAGCGTGCTGTACCATGAAGTCCACCTTTTGAACCGTCGTGTCGAAGAATTGGAAGATGTGATCAAGACCCGATTGAGTTGATTTCTGCCTTTGCTGACGATTTTCCTTTTTTTCGGGCCTGAAATCGGTTTTTTTCAAGTCCTATGATACCGCGTTATTCACGCCCCGCCATGCGGGATATTTGGACCGAACAACGTAAGTTGGAAATCTGGTTGAACATCGAATTACTGGCCACCGAAGCCCTGGTGGATCAGGGAATCGTGCCTGCGCGCGATTTCAAAAAAATGAAGAAAGGGGCGGCGTTCAGTATTGATCGATGCAAGGAACTGGAGAAGACCCTCAACCACGATGTCATCGCCTTCACCACCAACGTTGCAGAAAACATCAATGACAAAGCTTCCCGCTGGTTGCATTACGGGCTGACCAGCAGTGATTTGATCGATACGGCCTTTGGGGTCCAGATGGTGGAGTCAGTGGATATCCTGATCAAGGATGTGGTGGATCTGAGAAAAGTGATTGGTCGAAAGGCCAAGAAACACATGTTCACCCCCATGATTGGTCGCAGCCATGGCATTCATGCCGAGCCAACCACCTTTGGCATGAAGATGGCACTGATGTTCGATGAGTTCGGGCGTGCTGAGCGTCGTTTGAAAGATTTGCGCAAGAATGTGGCATTTGGAAAATTATCCGGCGCCGTCGGAACCAATGCCCATCTTTCACCCAAAGTGGAAAGTTTCGTGTGTCGAAAACTGGGACTCAAACCCGCTCCGATCGCCACACAGGTCATTCAGCGTGATATTCATGCCGAGTTCATTTCCATCATCGCTCTCGTGGGAGCCAGCATCGAGCGTTGGGCGACTGAGTTTCGGCATCTTCAGCGCACTGAGGTGCTGGAAGCGGAAGAGTTCTTTGCCAAAGGACAGAAAGGTTCCAGCGCGATGCCTCACAAACGCAATCCCATCACCGGCGAACGCCTCACCGGCCTCGCCCGTGTGCTGCGCGGAAACGCTGTGGCTGCGCTGGAAAATGTTGCCCTGTGGCACGAACGCGATATCAGTCACAGTTCCGTAGAACGTGTTATTTTCCCGGACTCATGCGTTTTGCTGGATTACATGCTCTACAAACTCACGGACTTGACCGATGGTTTGATTGTTTATCCTGAGAACATGGATCGCAACATGAAGCTGTCCCTGGGTATGTGGAATTCACAGACTGTATTGCTTGCCTTGATTCAAAAAGGTTTGACGCGCGAGGATGCTTACTCCCTGGTGCAGCGCAATGCCATGTTGACCTGGAAGAGCAAACACGCGGGAGATGCGGATGCAGATTTCAAAAAGCAATTGATGTCCGATCCCGATGTCGCGAAACATTTCAAAGCCGGTGAATTGGACAAGCTATGTTCCACCGACTTCCACTACAAACAGATCAAATCGCGCTTCCGCAAATTAGGGATCAAGTAAGGGCAACCACCTTTTCCTGCTCCCGGCAAATCATCATATGGATTTGAAAGAAAAAAACATTCTGGTCGTTGGCGGCACCAGCGGGTTGGGTGAGTCTGCGGCCAGGATGTTTTTGAAATGTCGAGCCAGGGTGGTCGTCACCGGCCGAGACGAAGCCAAGCTTGAAGCGGCAACATCCTGGCTGGGGGATGCCGGTCTGGCGGTGGCCTGTGACGCGTCCAACCCGCAACAAACCGAAGAGGCATTTCAAAAATTGACTCAAACCTTCGGCGCCTTACACGGGGTTTACCATGTGGCTGGCGGGAGTGGACGACGTTTCGGAGATGGTCCGTTGCATGAGATCACCGATGAAGGTTGGGATCAGACCATGAAGTTGAATCTGGATTCGGTCTTTTATTCCAACCGGGCCGCTCTCCGGATTTTCCTGGATCAGGGCAGCGGAGGAGCCATTGTCAATTGTGGATCCGTGCTGGGGTATTCCCCGTCCCCACGGTTTTTCACCACCCATGCCTACGCGGCCGCCAAATCCGCCATGATCGGCATGACCAAATCCTCGGCCGCTCATTATGCCCGCCAAGGAATTCGCATTAATCTGTTGTGCCCCGGCTTGGTGGCAACGCCCATGTCCGAACGAGCCCAGACAAACCAGGCGATCATGGACTTCATCCGTACCAAACAACCCTTGGATGGGGGACGCATTGGCTTGCCGGATGATCTCGATGGTGCGGCCACCTTCTTGTTGTCCGATGCCGCACGCTTTGTAACCGGACAGGTGCTTTCCGTCGACGGAGGTTGGAGCGTCAGCGAAGGACAGGGCTTGAATCCTGACTCATGAAATGACAGCAACAGCCAGATGATGGTGTAAGCGAACAAACGAGGGCTGTTGGTGCTCTCGCCCATACCTTAATGCATGCCCGGGATCGAGAAGCTGAGGCGCTAAGTCCTTTTTTGACCGGGATTACTATTTGGCCAGATCTTCCAATAGGTTGCCACAGCCGTCTTCGAGGAGGTCCAGGACATGGTCAAATCCGTCCAGGCCTCCGTAATAGGGATCGGGAATATCGGTGACATCGTATGCCTTGACGTACGAACAGAAAGGCCGGATTTTTTCGCGATACTTGGCGTCGAGGTCGAGTTCGATCACTTCGTTGTAGTTATCCTCGTCCATGGTGAGGATGTGGTCGAATGTTTTCAGGTCCACCTCACGGATTTTTCGTGCACGACTGGTCATGTGATACCCGCGCCCGGAAGCGGCATTACGCATGCGCTGGTCGGCGGGTTGTCCGCTGTGATAATTGATGGTGCCGGCCGAGTCACACTCGATCAGGTGACTCATGCCGGCGTCTTCAATTTTGGCCTGCATGACGGCTTCCGCAGCCGGGCTGCGGCAAATGTTCCCCATGCACACGAACAGAATTCTGATCTTGGCTTGCCCCATATGTTTTACCTCGAATGATTCCCCTTGGAAATGAGTGGAGGTTCTATTTCGAAAGCAGGCTTTCGTAGTAAGCCTTGGCCTTCGTGACAAATTCAGAGGGTTGTCGGGCAAACAAGGGGCTGTCCGTTTCAATGGCCAGCACACCTTTGTAACCAGAAGATTTCAATACTTCCACCAAACCGGAAATATTGGCGTCGCCTTCGCCGATACCGGCGCTGATACCCACCAATCGATTGTCTGCAACTTGAACGGTCTTGTCCTTCAAGTGGATGTCATAGACGCGTCCGTCGTATTCCTGGTATACCTTGGCTGCATCGAAACCGGAAGCGGTGATCCAGCCCAAATCCAGGCAAACGCCGATTCTGGGGTCACGGTGTTTGATGATATTGCGCACGACCAGCGGGTTTCCGTAAAGCGATGTCAGACCGTGGTTGTGAATGGCAATGCGGATATCATACTCCTTCACGAGTTTTTCAAGCGAATCAAAGATGGAAAAGTCGCGTGGTTCCACGACGATGACTTTAATCCCCATGAATTTGGCGAATTCGAACAGGCGTTTGTTGTAGTCGTGATCAGTGGAAGTGCCTGCCACGCCAAATGTGTAAGCTTGCAGACCGTTTGCATCCAGAATGGCTTTCTTCTTTTTGATGACTTCCCAATCGGCATGGGGATCGATGTGATTGCCAATAACCTGCAGTTTGGTGATCCCGTGTTCCTTTGCAAATTCAACGACTTGGTCGAAATCCAGGTTGCGAAGCGTCCATGTTTGTAGTCCCAACTCGAATGGCACGGAGGGCAACGCGGTAAATGTTTTGGGGCGATCGATCGTGATGTCGTCGTATTGAATGGGTTTCCCGGCATAAGGCTGCCCCCAAAGACTCGCTTTACCTTGTGTGGGAGCCTCGGTGCTTTCGTGGTCGATTTGCCAGCCGGCGGGTTCGTTGATTTGTTCGGACCAGGCTTTTCCCCGGATGCGCCAGGAAGTGTCGGATTGGGTTGAAACTTCAAGCTTCAGGTTCGTCCATGACGCGGGTGTCCAATCAAAGGCAGCTTGACTGATGGTCTTTCGGCCGCGGTGGAGTTCCAGTGCTTTTCGCGATGCGGATGCGTTCAATGCATATCCGCCCAACCCGTATAGCCCGATTCCAAAAGTAGGAGACAAGCGTCCGCGTTGTTCCGAGTGGATGCGTGCTGAGATTGCGAGATCACCTTCGTTGTCTGGACCAAACACGGCTCCAAACTTCTTCAAGGGAGCGCCGGGTAAAACGAGGGCGCCGGATTGAACCGCAAATTCGCCACCAAGCACCAGGAAGTCTTCGGGTGTGGATCCGTCGTTAATGTTTTCAAAATCCTGGTGATAGATGGGGGCTCCTGAAACGTTGAGCGCTGTGAGGCCCACGCAGAGGCAAAGAGCCCAAAACGCTGAAACAGGTGAAAATCTTCGGTTTTCGAGACCGGACGTCATGTTGGTATCTGGATTCATATTCTTTGGCTTTTGGTTCGCCACAGAGTTTGATGGAAAGTCGATGCCTCTAAAAGAAATTTGTTTGCGGGTCTGACAAAATTCTAAACTTGTTCTTGCTGGGGCGCGATGCAATGGTAGCGGGCTTAAGAGCGATGGTGCTCTGGAACTGATTTGAACCATGCCACTCTACGAATACGAATTGGAAAGCGGTGACAGTTGCGGTGTGTGCGGAGGAAAATTCACTCTGCGCAGGCCTCTTTCTGCCAAGCCGTTGACCAATTGTCCGCTCTGCAAGAAAGCGGTCAAAAAATTGATCTCCGGTTTCAATACCCCGACCATCACCAAACCGGTCTCCATCAGTGACGCCAAGAAAGCCGGTTTCACCGTACTCAAGAAGGTCGGCAAAGGCGAATACGAACGTCAATAGTTCTGGCGCGCAGGTCCTGCCGCCATGGCATGAAGCGCGGTGTCCTGGTCCTTGGGATCCCACTCGGCAGCCCATGCTTCCAATTGCCGGAGGATCGGCTTCACCGTTTCGTCTGGGGTGGAGGTGCCCGCGGTTACCCCCACCGTGTCCGAATCACAAAACCAATGTTGCTTCAGATCGGTGATGGATTCAATTTGATGCACTCGGGTGCAGTAGTTGGAAATGGTTTCGCTTAACTGCCGGGTGTTATTACTGGTTCTTCCACCGATGACTACGACGACATCCGAGCTTTTGCCCAGTGCGACCGCGGCAGATTGTCTCTGTTTGGTGGGGTGACAAACCGTGTCCTTGAATTGAACCTCCGCCTCAGGGAAACGCTCCTTTATCCTGGCGACCAACAATCGCACCTTATCAATGGGTTGGGTGGTTTGAGAAATGATGCCGATACGATCTTGTTGGGGGATATTCATGATGTCCGATTCCGACAGCACGATCGTGAATGCATCCAAATCTCCTGTCAAACCCCGCACTTCAATGTGGCCTGCTTTCCCGATCACCACCGGGTAATACCCTTCCTCCACAAGCTGAAGCAGCGACCGGTGTGCGAAATGCACCAGTGGACATGTCGCGTCTTTGACGTCGAATCCCGCCTGATGGACCTCGACCCTGGTGCGGTTCGAAACTCCGTGGGCCGTGATGATCAGCTCGCGGGTGATGGCCTCTTGAGGATGTTGAACAAAACCGATCCGTTGATCCTGCAAACGCCGTTGAATGGCTGGATTGTGCGCCAACGGTCCCAGAATAGTGGTGGGGCCGTTTTTGGCGGATGTTTCGGCCAGCTTGATGGCTTCCTTGACTCCGAAACAAAGTCCCATGTGTTTTGCGGTCTGGATTTTCATGTTGTCTGTTTGTTTAAAGTTCTTTTTATGGCAAAGTAATAAGGTTGAGGATTCGTCAGTGTGGATGGATACCCGGTGTTCACTTGATTATTCCCGGTTAAGCCGGACGATTTCTTCCAATACGTTGATGTAATCCTCAAATGAGCGCGTGCCCTCTTTGGTAAGGCGGTAGCTCGTGTGAGGCCGATTGTTGACAAAGGTTTTGGATACAGCCACGTAGCCTGCCTGTTGCAGTGTGCGGATGTGGACACTGAGATTGCCATCTGTCATGCCGAGCATTTCTTTGAGTTCTTTGAACGACATTTCAGGGTTGGATGCCAGTACGGTCATGATGGCCATGCGTCCTTTTTCGTGAATGACCTTGTCCAGTTGGTTGAACGTCTCTGTTTTCATGGTTGGTTGGTTGGTTGGGGTTCGGTCAAAAATAAATAAATCCCGTAAAACAAATGCAGGATCCCGAAGGATGCCCCCATGACAATGTGGGCATGCACGATGCGGGGAAGGGATCCTTCAACGGATTCCCTGGTAAAATGATAAATGGAAATGACTCCACACAATACGAATAGAGTGCCGAATAACTTGATGCCCCGATGCATGAAAAAACCTGCCGAAAACAAGGCGCATCCGTAAAACATCATCCATAAGGGGGGAACTTTCCACAAAAAGGTCTTGTCCAACTCCGACATGCTCACTCCCAGGAAACCAATCACTCCGCCCGCAAACAATGCCGGGCAAAGTGCCTGAAAGACCCGGCGCGTAGGAGAGGACCACATGGGCTCATTGTCTTTCCATGCCTGTCGGCGTATTAGAAAAAAGGAAAACAAAAGGGCAATGACACCGGTGGTCATCCAAAAGAAACAGAATCCGGATCCAGATTCGATTGGTAAGGTCCAGCCAATCAAACCGGCAAGGATGCCAATCACCCCCGTCCCCGTCATCGTAGGGGCCAAAGCGCGCCGGTACAACGCCGAACGCTCCATCAAGGTTCGGATCTCTCCCAGTCTCTGCGCTGCCCAGTCGGCATCCATAAGATGGGTATACTTTGCAGTGCAAAGTAATTGTTGTCAAATGCGAATTTGCTTCAATGTTCCTTTAACGGGCCGAGACGCTTCGCATGGCTTTGACCAGATCGTCCAGTGGGGGGCGTTTGTTGATGTCGTGTACGTCGATGAACCGGATAATGCCTTTTTTGTCGATGAGGAACAGGGCACGTTCCGATACACCGTTGCTTCTAAGGATGCCATACTTTTTGGCCACTTCACCATGAGGGTAGAAGTCAGATAACACTTTAAACCACATCCCGCCCATTTCTTTCGTCCAGGCATGCAGAGTGGGAATATTGTCGACGGTGATGCCGAGAAGAACGGTGTCAGTTTCGTCGAAGTATTCCCTGGCGAGATTGTATCCCGGCCACTGGGCGGAGCACACCGGTGTCCATGCCGCCGGGACGAAGGATAGAACGACATTCTTTTTTCCGATATATTGAGAGAGGGTTGTTGTTTCTCCTTCCAGCGAAGGGAGTGAGAAGTCTGGAGCAGGTGACCCCATCTGAACGTTTAAAGCGCTATCGACCGGTTTCAGTGTTCCGGGATCATAAATCATTTCTTTGGCAATTTGGCCGGTGGCTTTCGAAACATTGAACACCAGGGTGATGGAGAATGCGAACGATATAAGGCGAAGTGGGTAAAGACTCTTTTTCATTTTGTTTATACCTGGCTATTGAGTGGTGATGGATATGATCAACTCGGTGAAGTGTTCCACGTCCTCTCTTGAGAAGTATCCGATTTTCTGTTGGATAATCTGATAGTCATGACCGTCTTTACGCAGGATCATCACATGTGGGGTGCGTGTGACGGGGATGGCCTGGGCAAACAGCGCCGATGGATCGGGAAGCATGGGGAAAGCCACGTGAAGGTTTCGGCGAAATGTGTCCGTTTCGAATGCTGTGTTTTCTTTGCCGATGCCCATCATGCACACCTTCGAATCGAATGGAGGAACGCTCAGATTTGAGTGAAGAATATTCAGGTTTTCAGCGGATGATTGACACACGTGACAGTAAAAGTCGAATACCTCCACGACCAGCACCTTGCAGTCCATTTGATTGATTTGAAAATATTCCGCATCATTCAGATGTGACACGCCCAGCTCTATACGGTCGGCAGGATTGTCCGGGAGGGCAATGGGTATGTTGCCAACGGGGACGGAGGTCAGGGTGTCGGGACTGCTCACAACAGGCGGCTGGGTGGTTTCGCAGGCAGTGAACAGCAGTAGTATTCCAGCGCATGCCGCAAGTAAACCTGGCGTGATATTGGTGTTTTTTCCGAACATGACCATGTGGACAGGGAGGAAGGATTTAGACCTTCCTCCCGTGGGTTTTGTTTTGATTAGAATTTCCAATTCAATGAGAAATCGAATCCATTCTCACGGAGATCGGATGTAATGGTCGAGGGTCTTCCGAACAGATCGGTGCCGGATTCCACGATTTCGTTTTCAAACGCATGCATGTAAGCCACGCTGGCGCCGAATTTGTCGGTGAACTGATAGGTCATCCCAAAGGTTAAATGATGTTCCACAACAGCGGGGAATCCGGTGATGCGGAATGTTTCATAATAATAGTTGGGGATGTTTTTTCCCTGAACGTTGGTGAATCCGGGTGCCCAGTTGGAATGCTCTTTGACCGGGCTGGCTCCGTAGTTGTATCCGGCTGATACGAAGTATTTGTCGCGGATGACGGCATAGCGAAATCCCAGTCCCAATGTCCATTGATCTCTCCAATCAAAGTCAGAGTAACCATCCGCATCCGACCAGTTGATCCAACGGGTGTTCAATTCGGCAATCAACCGGCGATCCAGGAATTCATAGGCAATACCCAGTCCAAGATTGTTAGGGGATGACAGCTTGAGATCGTCCATGGTTCCGTCTCCATCAAAATCATTCACTCTTTCATGATTGATGCCCTGAGGGGTGATATAGGATATCCCGAATGTCAGTTTATCGGTTGCCTTGTAGATCAACCCAGGCTGAACACCGAAACCGAATCCGGAGGCTGTTCCCATGCCCAGATCCAGCATGCCATAGCTGGCCTGAGCCCCGAGTCCGACCGAGAGTTTCTGATTCACCATGTAGGCAACCGAAGGTGAAAACTTCATCACCGACAGGTTGGTGTATTTTCCGGCGACCAAAGGGAAGGCTCCGCCAGGAGTCACGAAGGCTCCTGGGGCGTCCACCGCCGTTCCTTTGTAATTCACACCCATGCCCGAAACACCGTATGCGGCAAATCCAAACCGCCATTGTTGTGGGTTCTTGCCGAATGGAACGGAGATGCCAATGGCAGGGATCGGATAAATCGTTGATTTGCTTTTTGCGGCAAAGGTTCCGTCAGGGTTGGTAATACGTGTCTTGATGGTTGGGACAAAGAGTGTGCCGGCAAAATTGACTTCCGACGACGGGCAAAAGGTTCCGTAACACATCGAGGCAGGGTTTTGAAATACTGCGCTGATGGCGTCCATGGGCAGGGCAATGCCCACTCCTCCCATGGATCGCGAAACCGGGCCGACGGCAATCAGGTTGTCGCCGTTGGTAGCGGATAGGGGTGGGGAAATGGCGGTGATACCTGCGGCCAGGGCCAACATGCATTTGATTCGTTTCATTTTAATACCTTTCTAGCTTTCAGAGTTCATTTGTCCGCATGCTTCACCGATTTTTACCGAGCATGGAGGACATCATATGGAGTATGGTTTGCTGGTTGATGGTTCGTGATTGATTTGCTTCAAGTGAAAATGATTTGAGCGTCTTGCGACAGTTCGTAGAATTCGCCGACCGTCAGAACTTTATCCATTTCTGGACAGAAGTCATCCATGCTTAGTTTGAACATATCCACCGTGGCTTTGCAGGCGTAAATGGTTCCTCCTGCGTCGTGGATCATTTCGATGAATTCACTCACGGGAGGGATGTCCAGTTTGTCCATTTCCTTTTTCATCATCCCCGTGGCGAACGCGGAGACACCGGGAATGGCTCCCATCCAGGTGGGCATGGGCATCCCCATCGGTGTGGGAAAGCAGAGCGCGGGATTACCGACGGTGGCGACTTTGAGGTTGTCCATTTTCTTTTTCACGATGGCGTGAAGTCCAAAGAACGTGAAAAAGAGGGAAGCCTCAATTCCTTCCATGCGCGCGCCGTTGGCCATGATCAGTCCGGGATACACACTCTCCAGAGATCCTTTGGAAACGACGATGGAAACTTTTTTCAATTTGGATGGTTCAGACATAACGGTTTCCTTTCTTTCAAATTGGATTAAACACAGCTCGCGGGTTTGGGATATCCGGAAATCATGGCAGCCGTCTTGATGGGTTTGTCCGGAAACAATTCATAGAGTTCTTTGGTGGGAATGTTGCCCACTTTTTTAATGCGCCTGATGCCTGGAACGACTCCTTTTTCCTTGAAGTCCCGGTCAATGAAATCCAGCACTTTCCAATGGGCATCGGTCAGTTCGACGTTCAATTCCTTGGCGAGGGCGTTTGCAATTTCCTTGTCCCATTGAGAGTGATCGGTCAGGTAACCTTCTTCGTCAACGTTGATGGATTTTCCTAAGATGTCTTTGGTAGCCATAATATTTATTCTTTCTTTGTTCAGTATTTTAAAGGTTTATGCGGCGTTGGGTTGTTTGGGTTTCTTTGGGATTTCTTTTCCGAGCTTGGTCATGTGGGGCGAGATGCCTGGCATGGGTCTCGCAGGAAGCAGGACGTTCCAATACACCCATCGAAAAGCCATTTTGCCAATGTGATTCAGGCGGCTTTCTCGTAACAGTTTCATCGGGCCGATGCCGGGGAGGGGGAATGTTCCGGGGACGGGTTCCTGTTCGTAGTTGAAATCCAACAAGATGGCCTTGTTGTGACCGGATTCCACAAAGCAATTCGCATGACCGTCAAAGCGGGCGTTCAGTGCATCTCCCTTCATGTAGGAAAGGATGTTTTCAGTGAGAATTTCCGCTTGAAAATGAGCGACGGACCCTGCTTTGGACGTCGGGAGATCGGTGGCATCACCCAGCACAAAGATGTTGGAGTGTGCTTTGGATTGCAGTGTGTGCGGATCCGTTGCGATGAAGTTCAATTCGTCGCCCAATCCGGAGCGATCCACCATTTCGGATCCCATGTTGGGAGGAACCGTCACCAGCAAATCATAGTCCACCGACTCTTCGCCCCAGCTTTTCATTTGCTTGGCTTCGTGGTCCACTTCGCTGATGTTGAAATCTGTGACCACCCGAATGTTTTTATCCTCCAGCATATGACCGAGCATTTTGGAAGCGGTTGGTTTTGTGAATGCGCTTGATAGCGGGGTGACGTAGGTAATCTCGGTTTTGTTTCTGATACCTTTCTGTCCCAGCCACCAATCCGCCAGGAAGGCGAACTCCAGTGGAGCCACCGGGCACTTGATGGGTAACTCGGCGATATGCACGACCAGTTTGCCTCCGTTGAATCCTTTCATGGCCTCCGCCAATTTGCTGGATCCCTCGAAGGTGTAGAATTCATGTACGTCCTTTCCCCAGCCTGAACCGGTGAGTTCTTCGACTTCTTCGGGCGCGGGATGGCATCCGGTTGCGATGATCAAGATGTCATAGGGTAGTTCGTTGCCATCTTGCAGAAGGACTTTGTTGTGGTCGCCATCCACACGGTCGATGCTCGCCTGGATGTATTCCACGCCTTTGCCGACGAATTTTTTCTTTGGTTGAACCACATCCGCTGGCTCGTAAATGCCGAACGGCATGAAAAGAAAACCGGGTTGATAGTAATGTTGGGGTTCTTCATCGACGATGCTGATGGACCATTGATTCAGGTCGATTTGTTTCCGCAAATGATTGGCCATCATTGTGCCGGCTGTTCCGGCGCCTAATATCAGCAGATTTTTCATAGAGTTGTTCCTTCCGGTTTTAAGTAAGATTGACGTAAAAATTGGAGCATTTCAGCGAATCGCTCATCGGCAAGTCGGTAGAAAACGAACTTGCTTTCCTTTCGTTTGGAAATGACACCCGCCAGCGTCAGGATGCGTAATTGCTGGGAGATATTGGACAGTTTGGTTTCACCCAGGATCTCGGCAATATCGTTCACACAGAACTCGTCCTGCGACAAGATGCACAGGATGCGGAACCGTGACTTGTTCGAGACGAGCTGGAACAAATCAATGACCTTGGAACAAACCGCATTGTTTTGTTCGAACTCGTGTTTAATTTGCGTTCCCAGCGCATTCATTATGTGAACACTTTAAGATCTGTTAAATCGTTAAACAACACATTTATTGTTTCCGTATGCGCAAATTTTGGTTTTTCGGAGGTTGAGTCATCCTGAGTGAGGGGGTAAAGAATGGTTAAGCTTGGACTCATATTGCTCTGCACTCTCAGGTATCCATGGAAAGGGCCTCTGTGACGCAGGCTTTTTAATGAGGGGAGTCTTCTGGAAAAAAGTGTTTGCTCATTGGGGGGAAAACCGATGAAATCCGGACATGTTTTCACATGTTGTGATTTTTTGGACCGATCCTGAGCAGCCTAATGCCGCTCAGGAATTAATTGATGGCGCGAACAAGTATTTGCGGGATATTCCCGGCGCTTTGCATTTTCATGTTGGACGCATGGCGACCAGCGAACGTCCTGTGGTGGATCAATCCTATCAGGTGGCACTGAACATAGTGTTCAAGGACAAAGCCACCCAGGATGCTTACCAGGTGCACCCTGAGCACGTGAAGTTTGTGGAAGAGGTCTTCAAACGTGTTTGCAACAAGGTTGTTATTTACGATTTCGAGGACTGATCGCCTTCCGGTTTCGGCCGTTTTGGGTGCGTTGCGTCTGAAACGGCTTAGTCCACAAACATAAACCCGTTCAAATTGAACATCCACCGGCAGGTGTTGGCCAGCTGGTGGTTTTTTGCGTACTGTTCCCATCGATTTGTTTCTTCCAGGGAGGGCGAACGTCCTGTGGCTTGTTCGAAGGCTGTTTGAATCTGATCGCGGAGGTTTGTGTGCCTGCTTGATAGTTCCTGTGCCCAGGCCTGTGCCATGGCGATCATGAAAGGGTTGTTCAACAAGGCCAGGGATTGGTTGGGGGTAAGTGTTTCGTTGCGGCTGCCTACCAGTAGGGACGGGTCCGCGCAGTCCAGGGTGGTCATGAAGGGTTGCTGTTGGGAGCGCACGATGAAGCGGTAGATGGATCGCCGATGTGAAAGGGGATTCATCGGGTCGTAAAGTCGGTATTCGTAGTGGGGAGAGTGTTGTGGTTTCTCCAGCACAAAGTCCATGAATGCCGGTCCGCCCATGGTTTGATCCAGCTTGCCAGCGAGGGATAATACGGAATCACGGATCGCCTCGGCTTCAAGTCGGCGTCGGTTCATCTTCCACAGATAGCGGTTGCCCGAATCCAGAGCGGATTTGGCGGGATCGGTTTGGGATGCCTGACGATAGGTCGCCGAGGTCAGGATCAGGCGATGCAGTTGTTTGAAGGATTGTCCGTTGTCCCTAAAGTGAACGGCCAGCCAATCCAGCAGTTCCGGATGCGAGGGTTGACCTCCCATGTGACCGAAATCATTGGGCGTATCACAGATCCCGGTCCCGAAATGGTAATGCCAGACTCGATTGACGATCGAACGCCAGGTGAGGGGGTGATCCTTGTCCAGGATCCAATGTGTCAGGGCGACCCGGCGTTCTCCTTCTGAATGATCCTTTGACAGATTGAATTTCGTGTCCTTGCCCATCATGACCGGAATGGTTCCTGGGCCAACCTGTCGACCTGGTTGGGCAACATCCCCCCTGGCCAGGACGTGGATGGGGCGGGGTTTGCCACCTTCGTTTCCGGTTCCCCGAAAGGCGCCACTGCCTTTGTGGATGGTGCCGGCATAGACTTTGGCGGGCTCGGGGAGAGATGCCAGATTGGATTCCAGGGTTTGAAGTGTTGTCCGGAGTTGCTCCAGGCGTTTTGCCCAGTCCGGTTGAGTGGCTTGTTTCCAGAGCTGGTCTCTTTCTTCTTTGAGTTGCTCGATACTTTTCCCTTTCGGGTCGGTGCGTTCCATATCGACATAGAGACCGTCCACCAGATTCGTCTTTGCCCATCGAACGGGGGCCTCGATGCTGTCCAGTGCTGATACCTTGCTTTGGAGCGCTACATTACGCCCGCTTGAATCGGTGGTCATTAGTTCTGCCAACGCAAAGATGTAATCATTCGAACGCGATGCCAGTTTCGTAGCGGTGATCCGGATATAGCGTGTTTCGATCGGTGCTATATCAAAGGTTACAGGCTGGACACCTGGATTGGGGTAGTCTTCCCTGGTGTTATCGACCACTGCAATGATGTCTTTTCCAAACCCTGGATCGAGTGAAACGTCGATGCGAAACCGTTGAGGGAATCCGAAGCCCGCCCCGATGTTGTTGAAATCGTCATCACAAGCAGCCAGTGTGATCTGGTGGATGGTTTGTGCTTGTCCCAGATCGATCTGGACCCACTTGATGATGTCCTGTTTTTCGGCAATGGCGCTATGGTAACCATAAGCGGGTGGTTTCGAGCCTTTATCGGATTCAAGTTTTTTGATGGAGGCATCAAGCTCTGCCCAAGCGGGGCCTGCGGCGTCTTTGATGTTTGCTTCGATCCGGTTTATTTCTTTCTCTGTTCCCTCTTTCCTGGTTGACCATGATTTTCGTTTTCGGGCGACGTCCAGATCCGGATCATAGCTTCGGTCCGCTCGGTCCAGAGCCGCAAAGACTGCCTGCAGTCGGTAGTAATCTTCCATTCGTACGGGATCGAATTTGTGATGATGACAACGGGCGCATTCCACGGTGGTGCTGACAAAGGTGTTCATGGTGGTGGTGACCATGTCGTCCCGGTCGAGATGGCGGGCGACCCGGCCGTCCAGTTTGGTTTCGGGCACTTCGGCATGCCCGATGAAATCCCAGGGCCCGGCTGCGATGAAACCTGTGGCGGTGATGCCGTCCTCGGTATCCGGGTACAAGATATCGCCGGCCAGTTGTTCTTCCACAAAACGGGAATAAGGTTTGTCTTCATTAAAGGAACGAATCACGTAGTCCCGGTAGGGCCAGGCGTTCATGCGTGGCTTGTCTTTGTCGTAGCCGTGCGTGTCGGCGTAGTGGACCACATCCAGCCAGTGACGTGCCCAACGTTCCCCGTAAGCCTGGGATGCCAGGAGTTGGTCGATGAGGTTTTCATAGGCTTTCGGATCGGTTGATTGTTCAAATGCTGTGATCTCGGCGGGAGTCGGGGGAAGTCCGGTCAGGTCAAAATAAAGGCGTCGGATCAAGGTGCGACGATCCGCTTCCGGGGAGGGGTTGAGTCCGTGTTCGGTTTGTTTTTGATAAATGAAATGGTCGATGGGATTACGGGCCCAGTTGGTGCCTTCCTCCGTGATTTCGGGTTTTGCCGGAGTACGGAGAGGTTTGAGAGACCAGTGTTCATAAGCTTCTTCGGGGAAGGGGGCTTTTTCCAATTGCGCCAGTTCCGGGGCGCCTTGTTGGATCCAGGCTTCGATGCTTGTGATTTGTTCTTCCGTCAAAGGTTTCTTCTTCTGAGGAGGCATGCGTTCCTCGGGATCCTCATGTCGCAGGCGGGCCATCAGGGTGCCCATGTCTGGATCGCCCGGCACCACGGTCGGTCCGGATGAGCCACCTAGAGACAATTGAGAGAGGCTGTCGAGTCGAAGCCCGCCCTTTTGCGAGTCCGGGCCGTGGCAATCGACACAGGATTGGTTGAAGACAGGTTGGATGGATGCCGTGTAGGCTTCATTTGCCAGAAGTTCCATTCCTGACAATATCCAGCACACAAACAGGCACACTGCCAAAACAGGTTCACGGATGGATTTGGTGGTCATACCATCCGGTCCGGACAATTTGACCCTGTTCCTGGTCGATTGGCGGTGGGTGGGGTGCATGGGAGATATCATGCGGAATCGGTTCGTGGCCGTCAACTCAAGTCATGCGTGGTTTAAGATCCATGAACTAGAAAAACAGGAACGCCGCCTCCCATCACTCAAGGGAAGCGGCGTTGTATGTAGAGAAGCCAAATCAAGATTTGGCCAAAGTCATAAAATTACCACACGCGTTTGAAGACCATCGTCATGCGTCTGGAAGTAATGTAGGCGCGGTGATTCTTTTTGACGATCACATCGTTCTTTTCGCCCTCAGGCGAGGTAATGGTGTAGCGACCCCGCGAGATGTTATCCCATTGAGCGGTTCCACTGAATTCAAGATTGATTGTCGGCTTCCTGGGTTCTGGCTGCTGTTGCTGCGCGGCCGCTGCTGCACCTCCCCCTTGAGGGCGGTAGCGTGAATCCATACCCTGGTAGGGGTCATTTCCCAAACCGTAAGGATCATTGAAAGCAGGCTCTTCTTCTGGTTCCTCCTCTGGCTCCGCTTGCTGGGGGCCGTTCAAAGTTAGCGTTTTGTCGGGATAAACGATCATGGTAGTCCCGGCCATAAAAGTGCCGACAACTTCTTTCATGATGCGGATTTGAGCACTCTTGGTAAGTTGTTTGCTGCTGCGTGAGATGGAAGTGTCAAGCTGGGTGGTCAGGATGTTCTTTTTGAAATAGTTGATGGTGGCATTGACATCCAGTTCCCATCGACCGAGCAGCAATTCGTCTGCATATTTCGGAGATTCGCCTGTTTCCAGGTAGGCTTGCAAATCATCGAGATCCGTGGAAAGCAAACGATCCGACAAGTCGGGATCACTCATGATCTTCTGGGAAATGGGGTGAGGGAAGATTTCCTGCAGGCTTGCTTGCTGAACAAGGAGGCCATGGTAAGTGTCATCACCTGCCAATTCCTCAATGGTGGCGTCGTCCCCAAACTTCAAAAGGGATGGGTAGTTGCGATAACGCACCTCAAGCAATGGGTTTTTGTGGGAAAGTCCCAGTATGTCGGACACTTTGAAGTATTTTTCCGGGACGGAAGTAATGCTGCGTGCGATCTTACCCATACCGGAACTTTCGAGGCCACTTGCCAGCCCGTTGAGTTGTGCCAACATGCCGGTATCGCTTTCAGTGGCAACCTGGGTGGTGAAATAGCCTGCGACATAGACAAGCATCCCCACCAAAATGGCGTAAACACCGCCGACCATCAGGCCAAGTGCGGCTCCGGAGCGCTTGTTCATACGTTCCCAGGTCAGTCGGGTAACTTCGTCCGCACCAAACTTATAGTATTGGCTGACTTTGTAATGAACGAAAAAGCCCACGCCAATGAAAACAAGTCCCACCACGAAAAAAGCTGTGATGGGGGGCAGGACCGCCAACCACAGGAGGTTGGTGACTCCTGAGGCCGTATAGATGGGCGTCATCAGGGGGGCCAAAGGTTTCGCTGCCATCAAGCCGATGAACAAACCGGCCAATGACAAGGACATCCGAATGGCTCCTTTAAGGTAACCAATTCCAGCGAAGATTAATAACAATAGTATAGCGACTAACCAGATCATAATATTAGTAAAGGTTATCAGCTGAGTCAAAAACACCCCATCGACTCAAACAGCAAGAGGTGCTGGTAATTTAGACTGCTTCAAGTGAATAACAAGACCAAAAAAACATACTCCGCCTTGCGGCTTCTGCCAGGTATTCACTTTTATTCTCTTCCTTTAAGGTTGATTAGCATGTTTCTTGCCAAGTTGGTGAAGGTTAGGATGGTTTCAGTAGATTCTTCATTGTTTTTTCACTTTTCTATGATGAAGGATTTGTCTTGCGACAGCTTGATCCCGGTGAAATGATGGTTTGATTCACATTTTTTGGGTAAAATGGTTAATTTGAACGAACTATCAGTAAGCATCGTATGAGCAAGGAACCGTCTGAAAACGCATCGGAAAAAAGTACACGTCTGGTCAGTCTGGACGCTTTAAGGGGTTTTGATATGTTCTGGATCGTGGGAGCGGAAGAGGTGATTCACGCTCTGGGGCACTCCAATAAATCCAGCTGGGCTCAGTTTTTGGTGAATCAACTTTCCCACAAACCTTGGGAAGGTCTTGCTTTTTATGACTGCATTTTCCCGTTGTTTGTCTTTCTCGCCGGGGTTTCCATCGTGTTCAGCCTGACCCGGTCGATTCAGGAGAAAGGCAAGGCTTCCACTCTCCGAAAGGTTTTTACGCGATCCGCTATCTTGTATTTGTTGGGTATCTTTTACTATGGCGGTCTCTCGGAAGGGGTGGATCAAATCCGATTGCTGGGAGTGCTGCAGCGAATCGCACTTTGTTATTTATTTGCGGCACTCATCTTTTGTTTTACGGGGCTGAAAGGACGTATTGCGGCATTGGTGGTGCTGTTGGGGGGCTACTGGGCTTTGATGACTTTTGTCCCGGTGCCGGGTGTGGGGGCAGGGAATTTTGAAGAAGGAAAGAACCTCGCTAACTACGTGGATAAAATGTATCTGCCACTCTTCAAGTGGAATGGAGACCATGATCCCGAAGGTTTGCTCAGTACCCTGCCAGCGATCGGTTCCTGCCTGCTGGGGATATTTGCCGGCATGGTGCTTCATCGCAAGGAGGGATCTGCGTTTCAAAAAACGGGCGTCCTTGCCGGTTTGGGTGTGCTTTGTTTGGCCCTCGGGTATGCCTGGAGTTTCCAGTTTCCGATCATCAAGAACATTTGGACTTCTTCATTCGTGCTGGTTGCCGGGGGATTCAGTTTTCTGGCTTTGGCGCTGTTCTACTTTGTGATTGATGGGGTCAAATTCCATCATTGGTGTTGGCCTTTTGTATGGATCGGTATGAATCCCATCGCCGTCTACATGGCTTTTAAACTCCTGGATTTTCATGACATGGCCAATCGCCTCGTGGGTGGACCGGTCAAAGGCGCTTTTGGAAATTACGCCGAAGTCCTGGTGCTCGCTGTCGTCACCGCGCTGAGTTTCGGCTTCGTCTATGCGCTCCACCGGAGGCGTTGGTATTTGAAGGTTTGATGGAAAAACCCCTTGGCAGGACTTGAGACGGGATTCATATTGTCGGGCAGATTATGTTCAAATGGATTAAACGCTTGATCGTTCTCCTCATATTGTTGGCTGTTGCTGCTTATTTCGGCCTGACCAAGGGAGTGAATTCTCTGGCAAAATCCGGTGTGGAAAAAGGCGGCACCCACCTGATGGAGGTGCCTGTGACTTTGGCGGACGCCAAGGTGGCTTTGACTTCGGGTGGCGGTTCGCTGTCCGGGTTGCGTATTCCCAATCCCGAAGGATTCAAATCGGAAAGCGCCATCACGGTCGGAAACGCCGCCATTTCGTTGGACCCCGGATCGTTGATGTCTCCCAAGGTAGTGATTCATCAACTCAAGGTGGAGCAGCCGGCCATCACCTATGAACGGACTTTATCCACCAGCAACCTGGATAAGCTCATGGAAACCATCCAGTCCAAAGTGCCGGAAGCAGACGAAAACGCTGAGGAAGGCAGGTTTCAGATCGATGATCTGCAAATCCTGGGGGCGCAGGTCAAACTCAGCGCTTCGGCTCTCGGTGGAAAAGGGATGCAATTTACGCTTCCTGACATCATTCTGAAGGATCTTGGTAAAGAAGGGCCGGGGCTGACTGCTGCAGAATTGACCAAGAAAATTATGGGTGAAGTGCTGTCGGGAGTGCTTGGGAAAGTCACCGGCTCTGGCGCAGGCGGTATTGCTGATGCTTTGAAAGGTGCGTTCAGTCAGGATGGAAGCACCACCGAAGGGGCGACCTCCAAGGCCGAGGGGATGCTCAATAATGTTAAATCCCTGTTCAAATCTCCCAAACCCGATTCATCCGGGGAATAAACCGATCAGAACGATTCGAAAACAGATTTTCCATTATCAATATGACCAAAAATGCCATTGTCACCGGCGCCGGAACCGGCGTTGGACGTTACACTGCGATCCTGCTCGCCAAGGCCGGATGGAATCTCACACTCACCGGACGCACTCAGAAGACGCTTGAGGAAACCATCCAGCTCGCCGGAGCGGACGCATCAGCATGTCAATGCGTGATCGGCAGTGTTGCGGATGAATCGTTCGTCGGGGAGTTGGTTCAACAGGCTGAATCGAAATTTGGCCCCACCGAGGTGCTGGTGAATTCCGCGGGCACCAATACGCCCAATCGCACCTTGGAGGTGCTTTCCATGGAAGATTACCATGATTTGATCAATACCAATCTGCATGGGAGTTATTATGCCATTCAGGCGGTGCTTCCGGGGATGCGTCAGGCCAGGTCCGGCACCATCGTGAACATTGTTTCAGATGCCTCACTTTGGGGAATGCCTTTGGCTGGGGCGGCTTATACGATTTCCAAGTTCGGATTGCGCGGACTCACTCAAACCATCAATGCCGAGGAAAATAAAAACGGCATTCGCGCCTGTGGTATTTTGCCCGGAGAAATCGATACTCCCATTCTCAAACTCCGCCCCAGCGAACCCACGGCAGAACACCGCGCCAGTATGTTGCGTCCGGAAGACGTGGCGCAATGTGCCATGCTGGCCATTGATCTGCCATCCCGCGCAGTGGTGCAGGAGTTGCTGGTCAGGCCTTGTCGTTGAGTTGGATTTTGTATTCCAGAGAGAGATGAATCCACACCGTATTCGTCAGTGGGCTGCGGCCTTTGGTTTTCTGGCCGTGTTGTTGGGAGCCTTTGGTGCGCATGGTTTGGAAGAACGATTGACCGAGTTGAACCGCGTCGAGACCTGGGAGACGGCGGTGTTTTATCATTTTATCCATGCCCTGGCGTTGTTCGGTTTGTCCCTGATGCCCCGTCCGCCGAAGGGGGCGGTATTGGGTTTTATCATCGGTATCGTGATCTTCTCTGGAAGTCTTTATGCACTTTCTCTGACTGGTATCACCAAGCTGGGAGCCATTACCCCATTTGGCGGGCTTGCGATGATGGTGGGTTGGGGGTGCTTGTTTATCAGCAAGAGAGGGACCGAAGCCGAAAGCGCCGATCATTAAAGAGTGCTCATGGTGAAGTGAACGGTTTGCAGACCGGAGCTGTGAGTTCTCCCGATAAGTCGGAAATGGAATTCATTTTTAATTTGCTCGCACCTGGGTCAAGGAGTTTTCGGAGGTGTCCTTTCAAACTGTTGGAGCAATGAGACCACCCGGGGGTGATTGGGGGACACTTCACGGGCCTTGATGAGGGTCTTGTATGCTTCCTCGATTTGCCGGTCCTGAAGGAACAGGGTAGCCAGTCCAACGTAGGCATCCACCAGCCCGGGTTTGCTGCGAATGGCTTTGGCGAAGGCTTCTTTTGCTTCGCTTGTTTTGCTTGTGGAGGCCAGCCCCAATCCAAGGTTATACTGCGCTTCGGCCAGTTCGGGTGAGTGGATGAGAGCGCTTTTCAGCATGGCAATGGATTCGTCAAACCTCTTTTGCCAAAACAGGCTAACCCCCAATTGCACCAACGCTTCCACGGCTTCAGGATCATACTTCAATGCCTCCCGCATGGATGCTTCGGCTTCCTGGTATTTTTTGTCGGAAAGATAAATGTTGCCCAGGAAGATGTGAGCCTTGGTCGTGTCGGGATAGTATTGAATGATCTTTTTGACAAGTGGCAGGGCGTCTTTGAACCGTCCTCTGCGCACCAGATTGCTGACACTGTCCAGCCACGCCGTCTTGCCGACACGATATGGTTTGACTTGTGTGAGGTAGGGGTCTTCCCATTCTTCATCCATTTCAATGCTTTCGACGATTTTCTGGGAAGCATTGGCTTTTTCAGGTTGATTGGTTCGCAGGTAAAGTGAGGCAAGCGCTGTGTGCGCCGCTTTACGGGTGTAGGCATGATCAGCGCAGCGTTCGTAGTATTGGATGGCTTCTTCTGGTTGCCCATTGGCGTTTGCCGCATGACCCAGCCCCAATTGTGCCATGGGGTTGTCGGCACGTTTTTCCAGCACCTGACGGTAATAGGGTTCCGCTTCCAGGATGCGTCCGTCCTCACTCAGGATATTTGCCAGTCGCAGTCGGGGGGCGAAACTATCCGAGTCCAGCATGTCCGCGGCCTCTTTAATGCGTGTGATGGCCGATTCCTTGTCGTCGGGCAGGTAGGTCAAACCATCGTAGTAAACCCATTTGCCGACCTTCGGCTCCAAAGTCCGCGCCTGGGTCAGGCAGTATGCGCCCGGTTCGGAAAATCCATTGACCCAATAAGTGATGCCGAGATCGCCCCAGGCTGTAGCCGAATGAGGATCGCTATGGAGTCGATTTTCGGCTGCCTTGATGGTGCTGACGATGAGTGGATCAACATCCTTTAGTTCAACCAGGGGTGGGGGAGTGATTTCTTTTTGATTGAATTTCCAGAAGGCTCCGATTCCGATTCCGATCCCGATCAGAACCAACATCCCGATCACCTTTGGCAGGCTGCTGGATGGTGCCTGTTGGGGTGGGGATGCTTCTGTGTGATTTCGGTTGCTCATGTCGCTTTAGTTAAACGGATATTGAAAAGAATCACAATGGTTCCTTGGATGGGGTGCCGGATCCTTTTTGCAATGACACCATGCGGTCCGTGTCGCCACCCGGGAAATCTTCCTGACCGCCATCTGACCAAATCACTCTGATGGAATCGATTTGAGTCATGTCTCCTAGACCGAAATGAAGTCTCGGATCATTGGAGCACATGTAGCTCATGCCCGGGTTCAACCAGCGGTGCCACGTTTTTCCCGCCGCCGAAACGATGATTTCGGCCCCGATATCGTCCCGATTGCCGGCATTCGGCAAGGTGGCTTGAACGATCAGCCAATGGCCATTGGTCTCTGGGTTTCCTTGTAAAACTTTAACAGGGGCCGCGATGCCGGACAGGATCATGTCCACAACGCCATCATTGTTGATGTCCCCTGATACCAGACCGCGTCCCACGTTTTCATCGCCGCAGAAGGAGGGATTCTGGTCCGAAATGTCCTTGAATGTGGTGGCTCCCTCATGCATGAAAAGCTGGTTCCTCTGGGCGTATTTTTGCCAGAATGGTCCCAAGGGATGATCGGGTTCAATGGTTGCGTTCATTTTGGCACGAATGTCTCCATTGACGAAGGCGATGTCGGTTTGCCCATCATTGTTGAAATCCCCCATCAAAGCTCCAAATCCAGTCCCGCGCCAGGAGGTGGCATTGAGACCGAAGGAGGCCGTTCGATCCGAAAACATGCCGCGCGGTCCCTGTCTCCAGAGGGTGTGGCGTTCGGTGGCCAGGTGGGTGACGAATAGGTCGAGGAGACCATCATTGTCCACATCGCCAACCCCAACGCCCATGTTGGCCCTGGTCTGCCCCATGGCATCCAGCGCAATGCCTCGCTTCAACCCTTCTTCCTGAAACTGACCATTGTTCTGGTTGATCAAAAGGCGGTTTGGCTTGGCGTCATCGGCAAAGAAAATGTCTGTCCAACCGTCCCCGTCGACATCAAAACAGGCCACTCCCAACCCCGGTCCGGGGACGCGAGCCAATCCGGATGAGGTCGTGACGTCTTCAAACAGGGGGGAACCTTTCTCCATGTTGCCCGAGTTACGGTAGAGTTTTGGTACTGCCGATGGGAATCCGTCCGGACCACAAAACTCGCGTTCGCCCCGATTGTTGGTGCAGGCGACGGATGGGGCGTATTCAATGTAGTTGGCGATCACAATGTCCAGCCATCCATCCCGGTCAAAATCCAGAAAACTCGCGGACATCCCCCAGGCCGGATTGTCGATCCCGGCTTCCCGGGTGACTTCCTTGAAATGCGAGCCTTCCACGTTGATGAATAATCTGGAACTGAGATAACCCACTACCAACACATCCGGGAACCCGTCATTGGTGACATCTCCAACCGCGACACCCATGTTGTGTCCGTCAATACCCAGGCCGGAAGATTCCGTGGTGTTTTCAAAGGTTCCATCTGATTTTTGCCTGAATAATTGATTGAGGTTTCCTGTGTCCGGACCGGTGTTTTGCAGGCAATAGATGTCCATCAAACCGTCCCGGTTATAGTCCAGGAGTGCCACGCCGGAACCCAGACTGCGGGGCATGAAGTAATCGGAAGGATCACCGGGATTGTGGGCGAACCGAATTCCCAGTTGATCGGTCACGTCAGAAAACCATTCTTTGGAGACGGGTTTTGGAGCAGGGGGCTTTGGAGTGGAAGTCGTTTCTTTGGATGCCGGTTTACAGGCTGATAAGCAAAAGGTGACCACCATCAAACACAAGATGCTCCATCTTGTGTGGCGGCTCATTACCTTCCTGCTGCTGAAAGCTCGTGGATGGACCAGGCTGTGGCAGTGGTTCTGTTGAACATTTGATTCAATCACTTCAGCATTTTCTTGAATAATTTGAGACGACGGCCAAACCACCGACTATAGGAAAAAGGTGTCAGGAAGAAAAGGTTTTCATGAACGTGGCATTGCCATTTTGCCATTGGGCGCAGTTCAAAAAATAGAAGCCCATTATTGGAGGTCCGGGATAGGCCCGCCTGACTCATAGGAGTCAGACGAGGCCCCCC
>CAYPZD010000014.1:0-3472 GCA_964415055.1 uncultured Verrucomicrobiota bacterium
ATGGCTCTGGCCAGTCACTACCAGCGAAGACGCAGTGTTCCTCTGCAAATCCTGCTTTTGGTTTGCTCATGGATGGCGCTCGAATACGTGCGCGGAGAACTTTATTACCTCAGATTCACCTGGGCCACTCCCGGCATGGCGTTTTCCACATCTCCAGTGATGAGTTGGATCGGGTGCTTGGGTGTCTATGGGCTGAGTGCAGGCTGCCTGTTGATCGCTTCCCTGAGTCTGCTCTTTAAACCAGCCAAAGGGGTGGTCTGGACCATGGGGACCACCTTGACGGCAGGTGTCCTGGTGATTGCTGCGTCCAATCAACAAACATCCCCTACTGACGCGACCGACACTGTCCAAATCGGAGGATTGCATCTGGAAGATCCCGGATCGCCGGCCAGTATTGAAGTATTGGACGCTTTCATGAACCTGCATCCGCATACGGAATTGATCGTCCTGGCCGAATACTCTTTTTTGGGGGAACCACCCAAACCACTACGGGACTGGTGCCACAAACATGGGGTTCACCTGGTGGCAGGCGGAACACAACCGCTGCCAGGCGACACCTACTGCAACACCGCCTTCGTCATCTCACCGGATGGTGACATCATTCACAAGCAGGTCAAATCCGTCCCCATTCAATTCTTCAACGACGGACTTCCGGCAGAAGAACAAGACATTTGGCAATCACCATGGGGACCGGTTGGGATCTGCATCTGCTATGATTTGAGTTACACGCGTGTGGTTGACGGGTTGATCCGCAAGGGTGCCTCCATGATTTTGGTTCCAACTCTGGATGAATTACACTGGGGGGCATCACAACATCAACTCCACGCAAGAATCGCTCCCATGCGCTCGACGGAATACGGAGTGCCCATTGTCCGAGTGGGAGCTTGCGGCATCAGCCAGGCGGTGGATTCGGAGGGAATCATCCGGGCAAGCACGGAGTTTCCAGGCAAAGAGGGCACGATCCAAGCAAGCATTGCTCCTTCAGATCATGTAAGCCTTCCTTTGGATCGTTACCTCGTGTGGATCGCGTTCCTGGCTGTGTCCCTCGATCTCCTGGCAATGGGATTCGCCAGATGGAACGACAGACCGGCTATTCCAAAACCGTCCGCCCGGATCGAGTGAAAGCCGCGGGATGCAATTTGAATCCTTTTTTGGGATAGTAATGGGTCGCGGCAGGAGCACTGAGCAGAATCAAAGTGGCATCCGGATGCAAGTGTTTCTGAGTTTCATTCATCAGTCGTTCCCCAATACCCTGCGATTGAAATTTGCGATCCACGGCCAAATCGGACAAATAACAGCAATACACGAAATCGGTCACTGAACGAGCAACTCCCACCAGAGTGTCTTCCCATCTGGCAGTCACGATCATGTCGGCATTTTCCAGCATGGACTGCAACTGACTCCGGTTGTCCACAGGACGCCGCTCAGCCAGCCCGGAACGCAGCAGCAAACTGTGGAATTCGTCGACCTTTAGATTGTTATCAATCGCAAACCGTATCATGTGATTTTATCAGACTGGATGAGACGAAGCTTCGATTTACTGAACCGGCCACTCATTGGATTGGGATCGAGCCGTTTCCAGGAAACTCTCCATCCGACTCACCATGCGGTGTTCATCATCGGCTACATTTTGTTTTTCGCCCGGATCTTTGGACAAATTGTAAAGTTCAAGAGGCGCCCGTACCCCGTGGCGTATGCCTTTCCAATCCCCCATGCGAACAGCCTGATGGAATCCGCCCTCGTGAAATTCCCAATACAGTGGATCGTGGTCCTTTGTCTTTCCTTCCAGGATCGCATCAACCATGGATTCACCGTCCAATCCACGTGGAGCTTTCAATCCCGCCAACTCGCTCAAAGTCGGAAACACATCCCAGGCCGCCCATACCTGATCACTGACCTGCCCAGGCTGAATGCGTCCTTTCCAACGGACAATCATGGGCGAGCGAATCCCTCCTTCGTATAGATCCCGTTTAATACCCCGAAACGGCCCCGAGGACTGGAAAAAATCCGGATCAACACCCTCCTGGTTATGGGGCCCGTTGTCACTGCAGAAAAATACGATCGTGTTCTCAGCCTGACCGGTCTCGTCCAGGGCGTCCAGAATCTTGCCGACATGGAGATCCAATCGATAGATCATGGCGGCGAGCATTTTCTGAGGTTCCGGCCAGTCTTTGTCAGCGTAAGGTTTGGTAGTGGGCGCTTCGACACGTTTGTGAGGGAGCGTGTATGCGAGATAGAGAAAGTAAGGATTCTTGTGGGGCATGCGAATGAAATTCATGGCGACATCCGTAAACTTGTAATGAATGTAAAGTCCCTTCTGTCCATTGGCATTTTGAGGTATCCCCATCAGATCCTGATTGCGCCATAAGTATTGTGGATAATGATTATGTGCTTCTTTCTGGTTCAGAAATCCAAACCATTCATCGAAGCCTTGAAGATTCGGAAGTCCGGTCGAACCGGCTTCACCGAGCCCCCATTTGCCGATCACGCAAGTTTCGTAGGATTTCTGTTTCAACATTTCAGCAACGGTCAAATCACCATAATCCAGCGGAACCAATCCATTGCCACGAATCCGCGTGTGCCCGGTGTGAAATCCGGTCATCAAGACCGAACGCGAAGGTGCACAAACTGTGCTACCGGCATAGTATTGGGTGAAACGAATCCCTTCGGAGGCCATCTGATCCAATCTCGGGGTCTCAAGTTGCTTTTGACCGTAGCACCCCAGGTCTCCAAACCCCAGATCATCGGCCATAATGAAGATGATGTTGGGGTTTTTTGCCGCGACAGCATGGGTCGTCATCCCTAAGGAGAGGAACATCCCAAATGTGACAGCCATCAAAATAGCACGTATTTGCCAAAACAGCCCATCATATCTCCCGCCCCGGAACGGCGGGATTAAAAGGAGATGAAAGGCCATATTATTCAAAAAACGCATGCTCTTGACATACGCTATTCAAGCACTCGATCAAGTCGAAAACACTTTGGCTGTTAATTAAATGCTCAAAAAAACGGAAGCAATCAGTCAGAAAATGACTCCGGGATGTTAAATACAATGACGACGCGATCGCATTTCAGGCAGCCCGCGATCCCCCTTGTACGCCATAGGTAGATCGTGTCGTCCCCGACGCGTCCCCTCATGGCTTCCCTCCCCTGCTTTTCACCTTACAACGGAAAACCCCACGGCATATGCTCGCCCTTACCCGCGTCGGTTCGCTGGCGGGGACGACACGGGCTACCAGAGGGATGCTCTTGGGATTTCCTTTGGACGGTATGGTCAATTTGGATGCCACAAGGAGCGCGTCGGGGACGGCACGATCTACCTGAGGAGATGCACTTGGGGGTTCCTTTGGACGGTATGGTCGGTTTGGATGCCACAAGGGGCGCGTCGGGGACGACACGATCTACCTGGGGGATGCTCTTGGGGGTTCCTTTGGACGGTATGGTCGGTTTGGATGCCACAAGGGGCGCGTCG
>CAYPZD010000014.1:3572-43476 GCA_964415055.1 uncultured Verrucomicrobiota bacterium
CTTGGGGGTTCCTTTGGACGGTATGGTCGGTTTGGATGCCACAAGGGGCGCGTCGGGGATCCCACAGTCGCGGGATGCTACCGGCCAAATTATTTTTACCGGTTGACACGGTCCGTGGGGTCGATCAGATTTAAGGCATCACTGTAAATCTGCACACATGACATGAATCCTTCAGCAAGAATGCGATCCAACTGTTGGCCTTTGATGGTCTTCCTGGGGGTCTGCCTGATGTTTGACATCAGTTGGGCGCAAAGTCTCCAGGGACCGGGCGTGGGGGGGCGTGGATCTGAAAGGCTCATTACTCAACCCGGTCCAGCATCCCGTGCGGGTGTTCCGGAATGGCATGTGGAAGAATCTTTTCAAGATGACATCTTCACGTTTGTGAGGATCGAATACGGTACGGGGGGAGGCTTTGGTCGACGAGGTGGAGGATGGAGGGTGGATTACCCGAATGCTGATTATAATTTCTCCTATCGCCTGGAGCAACTCACCTCCTTGATTGTGCATCCCGACGGAGCAACTGTTAGCCTGACGGATGATCGACTTTACGATTTCCCTTTCATATTTGTGATTGATCCGCGCAGTCTCGTTTTCCGGGAACAAGAGGCAAAGTCATTGCAGCGATACTTGTTGAACGGAGGATTTCTCATGGTGGACGATTTCTGGGGTGAAACCATGAAACGACATTTTCTTGGAGAAATGCAAAAAGTTTTCCCCAATCGACAACCGATTTCACTGGACCTTTCACACCCCATTTTCAACTCGGTATTTCCACTCACCATCAAACCTCAGGTTCCCAGCCAGGATTCGGCTGAACGCAACAAGGGACAAGGCGCTTACGAAACATACGAAGATGAAATTCTTCAGCGTTATGGCGAAGGCCCTTATCCTGCTGATTACCTGGCTATCGTGGACGACAACGAACGCATCATGGTCTTGATCTGCCACAACACTGATCTGAGTGATGGATGGGAAGAAGAAGGCACGAGCCCTTGGTTCTTCTCCCGGTTCTCTGAACCTCTTTCCTACCCCATGGGCATCAACATTGTTCATTATGCCTTGACGCATTAGGCATCCAGATCAATGAACTTCACATCGAGGTCCTTGCCATCGCATTCCATGATGGCCACGGAGCGTTTGACCCCCATTTTTTCACGTCCAGCATATCCGGGGTTCAAATAAACCGTTTTGCCCAATGTTTCACGATGAGCTCGATGCGTGTGACCGAACACGACGATGTCCGGGCTTGTGCGCTCGATCCGCTCTCGAATGGCGTGAGCAGGTGTCGGCAAACTGACGATGTGATGCACCAGGATGTTAAACCCGGCGAGTTCCACCGCCTCGGTTTCTCTAACAGGAAGGTCGTAATCGGTGTTCCCAAGGACGGCGGTCACTGGGGCGATTTGTTCCAGGTCCATCAACAACCACGGAAAACCGATGTCACCTGCATGGAGAATGTGGTCGACGCCCTGAAAGATCCGTTGAATGCAAGGATCCAAATATCCATGGGTATCTGAAATGACGCCTATTTTAAACATGCCATGGAAATTTCCTTAAGCCGGAACTTCCTCCACATCGCTCTCCTCGGGTTCAGTCTCAGGTTCCGGTTCGGTTTCTGCAGCTTCCTCAGTGGCTTCGATCCATTTGGCCGCGCCGACAAACAACCCCGTAAACAGTCCCCCGCTGAGCAGTGTGTTGCGTAAAAACATCCAGGTTGGAGGAAATCCGCCTGTTCCTTTGGTCAGAGCCAGCAACCAACCCGTCAGATCGCGCGTGTATTCTTTGTTGTCGAAAGGATTCAGCAACCAGGCAAGCGTGTTGGTCAACAGGTAAAAGAAACACGCACCAACAAGTCCCCCACCGACCAGTTTTGCCCAATGATCTTTTTTGCTCATCCATTGCCCCAGACCTATGAGGCACGCATAACCCAGATAGTTGCTCAATTGATACCATTGCGGCCAATAACCGTAATACGCATTCAGAGCCAGGTCTGTGACGGCCAGCGTCCCCAGTGGCAGCAGCCAGGCCATACGAGGCGTGAAGTACAGACCGGCACAAAACGCCAGCGCATAAGCAGCACTGAAGTTCACCGGCATCGCCCCTGGCCAGCGCGAGGCTGCGAACACGATGAGCATCAGGATCATCAGTCCGATATGATTCTTTTTCTTCGCCACGAACCCCCATGTTAAGGTTTCAGGCCTTCTTGACAAGAAGGGATCAGCGATTCAGATGGGTTTATCACGAGAAACATACCATTCCAGGCATTCCACGACTTGACGAATCCCCGACTAAAGGAGTGAATGAGTGCGTCCGTGAGCACATCGAGCCAAGATTCAGGATCCAGCAGTCTCCCACTTTATCAGGAGTGGAAGGATGCTGCCTGGTGGGATGAAATGATCCGCCACCCCGGCCAACTCCCTTTTCTGCGTTGGATCCCTGCCCCCATGGCGAGTTGGCCCTTCCTGGTGGCCGGTTTTCGGGCGACGTTTCCGGATCGGCCCCTTGTGCTGATCACATCCGGATTAAAACTTCAGGAATCGATGCACCAGGACCTGGCAACCTGGCTGGACTGGTTCTCGGACGCTCCCCAAAAAACGATCACCTCGCGCCCCTTTTTCTATCCGGCCTGGGAACATCTCCCTCACGAAGCCAAACTACCCCATGCGGATGTCATCAGCGAACGCCTGGAAACACTCACCGCCCTGTTGAGATGGCAGGCTGATCCGCAGGATTCCCCAGCTCCTGTGATCGTCACGACGATTCAGGCGCTGATGCAGCGGACCTTTGAGCCGGACGCACTTCAGGATCGCCTCCGAACATTGCGTGTGGGGGACATTCTGGACCCACTGGATCTGGTGGAATGGCTCGAAGACCAAGCTTACGAGCCGGAAGCCAAAGTCACGCAAAAAGGTGAAATTGCCCTGCGTGGAGGCATCCTGGATGTGTTCCCGCTCAGCAGCCCGTGGCCCGTTCGTTTGGAATTTTTTGGTGATGAATTGGAATCCATCCGCTATTTCCACCCAGAAACACAACTCACACGCGATCGTATCGCAGAGGTGGAGTTGCCTCCGGGAGGCGAATTGGGATTGATCAAGCGACAAGTGGAATCCGAATCCTCGGATTCGGAACAGAATTTTTTCAACTTACTGGATTATCTCCCCAAGTCAGCTTGCCTTTTCGACGCAGAACCCACAGCGCTACAAGAGGCGGCAGAGCATTATCAAAACCAAATCCCAGAGGATGATCCGTTCTTTCTGGATTGGTATGGCTTGCAATCGCGGCTGGATAAGGCCGGGTGGATGCGCATTGAACTCAAGGAAGCGGATGCAGAATGGAGCGATCCGGAAGATACTCCAGCCCCCACCGCCAGCGACCAGGGAATTGAATTGAATCCCGATCTGGAATCCATGGAAGTGTATCGTCCATTGGGAGACCATCGTCCGGAGGCCCATATCGTTGAAAAGCAGCGAATGGATTTTCTGGAACAAATGCACCGTTGGTTGCGGAAAGGGCACGCCGTGTTGGTCGTCTGCAACAACGAAGGCGAGAGCCAGCGATTTCAGGAGATCTGGGACGAAACAGGGTTTCGTGACAAGGCGGGCGAACACGGACAACTGCTTCTCCTGACCGGAAGTCTCGGGCGCGGCTTTGTGGCGGATCAATTGGGATGCGTTGTGGTGACGGATGCCGAGATCTTTGGTCGATACAAAGTGCAACGCCCCCGCAGGTTGAAATCGCCCCATGCGGCGGCGGCCAAATCCATCCTTCAGATCGATTTTGCGGACCTCGAAGACGGGGATTACGTGGTTCATCTTCAGCATGGGATCGGTCGCTACATCGGACTTCAACGCCTCCCCCCCGTCGGCTCGACAGCCACGCCGGGCAACGATGAAAACGGCCCCGAGTATCTGGTCATTGAATACGCCGCCAAGAACATTGGTGACGAACCGCCCAAACTCTATGTTCCGGTCAGCGAAGCGCACCTGGTCAGCAAATACATTGGGGCCGGCAAAGGACGTCCACAACTTCACACGTTGGGAGGCAAACGCTGGAACAGTGCCAAGGCGCAGGCTGAAAAAGCGGTTCGTGACCTGGCGGGTGAACTGTTGCAAATACAGGCGGCGCGCGCTTCTGAGGAGGGGCATTCGTTTCAACCCGATTCCACCTGGCAACGGGAATTCGAAAGCTCGTTTTTATATGAAGAAACGGACGATCAAATCCGCGCCATTGACGCCACCAAAGGGGACATGGAACGCGCCAAACCGATGGATCGTCTGATCTGTGGCGATGTGGGGTTCGGCAAAACAGAAGTCGCCATTCGAGCGGCATTCAAAGCGGTCATGGATGGCAGGCAAGTGGCCATCCTGGTGCCTACGACCGTCCTCGCACAACAACATTACAATACCTTGACCGAGCGCATGGCGGACTACCCGGTGCGGGTGGAATTGATGTCGAGATTTCAAAAACCGAAACAAGCGCGCAAGATCATTCAGGACCTTGCCACAGGATCCGTGGATATTGTGGTGGGCACGCACAAACTGATCCAAAAAGACGTCACATTCAAAGACCTTGGATTGGTCGTCATTGATGAAGAACAACGCTTTGGCGTGGCGCAGAAAGAGAAATTCAAGCTCATGCGCAAACTCGTCGATGTGCTCACTCTGAGCGCTACGCCGATTCCACGTACCCTGCATCTTGCGTTGATGGGAGCCCGTGACATGAGCACTATTGAAACGCCACCACAGGACCGGCTGCCAGTGGAAACCATCGTGATTCCCTTCGACGAAGAAGCGATCAAGAACGCATTGCGCCGCGAACTCAATCGACAGGGCCAGGTCTATTTCCTGCACAACCGGGTCGGCACCATCAACACGATGGCTCAACGCATTCAACAACTTGTCCCGGACGCCCGTATTGTGGTTGGACACGGACAGATGGAGGCACGCGAACTGGAATCGGTGATGCGCACCTTCATCAATGGAGAAGCAGACATTCTCGTTTCAACGACGATCATTGAAAGCGGCATCGACATCCCCAACGCCAACACCATCATCATCGACCGCGCGGATCGATTTGGTTTGAGCGAATTATATCAGTTACGCGGAAGAGTCGGACGCTACAAACACCAGGCGTACGCCTACCTGCTGTTACCCCGTCATGCAGGGGTGCTGACCGATGCCCGAAAGCGCCTCAGCGCGATGAAACAGTATTCCAAGCTGGGAAGCGGATTCAAAATCGCCATGCGGGATCTGGAAATCCGGGGCGCAGGCAATTTACTGGGATCCCAGCAAAGTGGACATATCACCGCCATTGGATTCGACCTTTATTGCCAATTGCTCAAGCAAAGCATCAGTTCCCTGCGCGGCGAAAAAATACCGCCACGGGTTGAAGTCAAAATCGATTTTGATTTTCTGATGATGAATCCCGGAGAAGTGGACACCACAACTCAAGCCAACCCCACACCGAATCGGCGGAAAAAGAAACCCGAATTGGAAATATCCGTACCACGAGAAACGGCTGTTTACATTGAAACGCACGGGGACGTTGAACTCGAAGAAACCACCGCCAAGACCACTCCCAAAGAACCCTGTTATCTCCCTTTGGATTATGTCACCGAACCGCAGCAGCGCATCGAGTTCTACCGCAAATTTGCCGAAGTCAACAATACCGAATCGCTTCAAACCATCAAAAACGAACTCCGGGATCGATACGGTCCATTACCGGATCCGGTGGAACGATTGATACTGGTCAGCGATCTGAAGTGGAAAGCGTTCCTCAAAAACATTTCCGAGATCGCCACCCAACGCGACAAACTCAAGATCATGCGCAACGGTCAATGGGTCATGATGAACGGCAAATTCCCCCGCTTGACTCGAAAAACCGCCACCGCCAGACTCAATGAAATTCACAAAATGGTGCAGGCATTTTGAGCAGCCTCAAACAATTCGTCGAATTGATCTGGAATAAGACCTATCCCTCTTCTCCACGAATGCGCCAGGTGACTCTGCGGAGTTCTTCCAGTGCGATGGATCCCTGTTGAATTTTCAAAAAGGCGTTTTCCCTCAAAGAACGCCAGCCAAATTGACGCGCTGCCTCCTTGAGCCGGGTGACGGTCATACCCTGGGCGATGGCTTCGGCCAGTTCGTCGTTCATCAAAAAGAACTCATAGATGGCCACGCGGCCCCGGTAACCCAATTGGGCGCACTCGTCGCATCCCACCCCTTTCCATGCCTGCACTTCATCAGGCTCAATGGCAAGGATCTCCGCCATTTCCTTTCGAAGCTCATGACTGATGGCATCATCCTGCTCCCTGCAATTCGGGCAAATCCTGCGGGCAAGTCGTTGCGCGACTGAAGCAACCAGTGAGGATCCGATCAAATGCGGGTCCGTATTCATCCCCAACAGGCGGGATAAAACACCAATACTGTCATTGGCATGCAAAGTGGACAGCACCAGATGCCCGGTCTGAGCAGCTCGCACGGCGATTTCGGCGGTGTCCTGATCACGGATTTCTCCCACCAGAACGACATCGGGATCATGTCGCAAAACGGAACGCAAGCCACTGGCAAAAGTTAACCCGATGTCATCCCGTGTCTGGATCTGGGAAATGCCTTCCATCTGGTATTCCACCGGATCTTCGATGGTAATGATTTTCCGACCGTCATCATTGGCCTGTGCCAGAGCGGCGTAAAGACTGGTGGTTTTCCCTGAACCGGTCGGCCCCGTGATGAGAATGAGTCCCTGCGGCAAATGCACCATCTTGGAAAAAAGTTTTTCCTGTTGCGGGTCCATACCGAGTTGCCCCAGGTCCATAAAAAGGCTTTCACGGCCCAGAATGCGGAGGCAGATGGTTTCACCATGTTTGGTCGGGATCACCGACACGCGCAAATCAAATTTCTCCCCTTGAGTGCTCATGGTGATGCGTCCGTCGTGTGGGAGCCTCTTTTCGGCGATGTTCAAATCCGCCATCACTTTGAGCCTCGAAACGATCGCTCCGTAAAGTTGTTTCAATTGTTCGGGAACGGGAACTTTCTGGAGAATACCGTCAATACGATATCGCAATCGAATGGCATCCCGATAGGGTTCGATATGGATATCGGTGGCGCGTAGTTTCAACGCCTCATCCAGGATCTGGTCGACCAGTTTGGAAATGGCTCCATCCTTGGGTTTGAGCCTTCCTTGCGCGCCCACATCATAGACGATTTCCTGATCGAGATCGGGGATCTGGCTATCCGACCGCAGTTGTTCAACGGTGTCGGCTCCCAACCCGAAACAACGCTTGATCTCAGACTGCAATCGACTGGGGATCGCCAATGCCACCTGGATGCGTTTTCCAAGGATCAAGCGCAGGTTCCCAAGCTCAATGGAACTGGGCAGATCACTGAAAGCCAGAGTGATTTGGTCATCTTCAACTCGAACGGGCAGTAATTGATAATGGAAGACCAGCTTGACGGGCACGGATTTGAGCAGCTTATCGTTCGGCTGGTAATCCTCCAATCCCAGGTATTCCAGGTGTTCCGATTCGGCGAGTGCGCGAATGGTATCCTCTTCCCCGGCCAACCCCAACTCCAGGATGGCTCTGGCACAACTCATCTTTCTGTGCAACTGAAGACTGCGGGCCTTCTCAAGTCCTTCCTCGGTCAGCAGTCCGCGCGCCAGGAGCATGTCGGCCACATCGGCATGACGATTATCTGTGGAATGGTTTGGCGTCACTTGATGGGCACTTTCAATTTGGTGGCTTTCTTGAACGGCACTTGGTGTTCCTGATCATCTTTACTTTTCAATTTGAGATAATCCGAACGAATCTCCAATAAAGTAAAATCCTGACCTAACGGTTGGTCAAGCTGTGCCGATGCTTTCTTGCCATCAATGGTCACAAAAGCCTCAACGACATGTTTGGAACTCTCGAACCACCCCTGATACAGGACTTCGACCTGTTTCATCGTCGGCTTGGGAGGGGGAGCTGGTTTGGGGGGCGGTTTGAAATGGTCGGTGTAAAACGGGTTGTTTTCACCGGACATCACCACTCCGGAATGGGTATCGACCAGATCCGGCCGATGCAACAGTGCATGAAAAAGGGGCTCTGCGACTCTGGCCTCCTCGGAACGGATTTGCTGTAGTTCAGGCAAATCCCCTCCCAGTCGCCACCCCGCAAGCAAGGCAAGAATCAATCCGGCCACGATGACCGCCAAGGACACCCACCGGTGCCTTGGCCAAGCCGCATATGTTGGTTTGGATTCAGTCGTCACCATCGTTTTTCTCCGTGGTTTTTTGGTAAATAAACCCGTTGATGACAAGCTGTAATTCAACCATGTCCGATGGTTGGGCAACGGCTTTCTTGATGAGAACACCCTCCAGAAACAGAGCCGGTTTTTCCCAGTAGGGAACGGGCAATCCAGCCGCCTCCGCCTCGGATCCACGCAAAGGTAATGCGCGCAAAAAACGATGTGCAGCCTCCATGGTTCCCTGCATCCTGAGGCGGAATCTGGACTGGTGCAAGCGATGTTGAGCGCTTATGACCGCTTCGGGATCGGATGTTCTGATGAGTGTTTGAAAATCAAAAATCCTGACGGGTCGGCACTCGATCGCCAAGGTGAGCATGTAACGAGCAAAAGCAAGATCCGCCCAAAGCAACTGTGGTTCCGTGATCGACACATCATGGTGCGGTAATCCGTCATAGACACCGGATTCCAAAGTCACTTTTTTCTCACCGGCCTCCCGTTTGAGCTGTTCTTCCAAGGTCACAAGAGCATTTTCGAATTCAACCAATTGAAAGGGTTGGGAAACTTTGGCTTGATCTGTTTCGGTGAGCAACACCCTGCTGATCAATTCGGCTTCGGCATCGGTAAAAAGAGCGAATTGAGACTCCATGTCCGCAGCCATCTGGTTCATGTTTTGGAGATCCAGAGTGGCACCCAGACGGTTGGTGTTCATGGAGGCCCCTAAACGTTGCCATGCTTCCTCCAACGGTCGATTCAGGGATTTCACTTTTTGATCAATCGGAATCAGCACAACGAAATACCCCAGCACGATCAACACCAACCACAAAAGGAGCGTTCGGGTATCGGAAACCAGAGATTGGAACAAGGCTTTCATGGCTGTTGAATCTCCTTCTCCTCACTCGGTTTGTTCACATCCGGCTGCAAGGTACGCCAAACGGGCGTCACGGTGCGGTCGACATGACGTGCACCGGAAGCAGTCTCAGTCACCAGGTCATCGGCATCCAAAACCGGCAGTTCCAAACTGATGGCAAAATGTTTTCCGGCAATCACCAGATTCGAATCGACCAGCATGCGACGCGTATCTCCCGGGAGAATGTCGGCATTTTGAAGGTATTCTCTTGCTTTCAGGAAACGGACTATTTCTTCGAGTTCGTTTCGCATGGACTCTCCACTGGAGTTCAACACGGTCTCCACAATGAAACCGCGCTGGAATGGAATCTGGTTGGTTGGAAAGGCCGTGACTGCATTGGTCATGGCCGCTCGATTCGTCCGGACCATTTCATCGCCACGGTAATAGGATTCCTTATCGGCCAGCAAAACCATCCAACCCTGGTGGTTGGTGCGAATCTCCTGCATCGCACCAAGGACATCCAAAGCCGCCAATGTGTTCTGTTCGGCTTCGATGAGAGGGCGCAACATCTTGTATTCCTCCTTCAAACCTTGCAACACAAGCAGGCTTTGATCAAAACGTCCTTCGATCCCGTCCACAGCTTCGATCAATTCCGATTTTGCCCGCCACAGCATGGTTTTTTGAACAACCGCCACTCCCATGACCACAATGGCAAGCACACAGCTCAAAAAAGCCACAGACCGAAGTACGAGATTGATTTGTTTTTCGTTCCAGGAACATTTGACGGATTCGGGTAGCAAGGAAGGAACTTCAATGTTTCGACGATAGGCAGTCAGCATCCCCCCCCAATGTTTTCGCTCACCCTCAACCAGGTTTGGAACTGAAGTCTCCCACACTTTGGATGCATCCATGACATCCGAATGCAATAGGGTCCGGGCAGCTTCACCCCAGGCATCCTGCAAATCCGGGTTTGCAACCAACAGAATGGGACAATCAATGGTTCGCACCTGGTTTTCCTTGTGCATGGAAACACGATACTCCTGCCAGGCGCGCTGAATATCCCTGGCCCATTCCTCGGCAATCTTTGGAATCCCATTGGTGGTGCGCTGCAGAGCAATATCATTACCGTTCGTACCGCCCGGACCAATCCGAATGGGGCCGGACGTACGCGCTCCCTGCTCTCGTGCCATGCCGTTTCCGACCGGGAAAAAAGAGGTATATTGCGGATACTGCCCATCAAAAATAGCAACTGCCGTTCCGCCCTCACAGACCTCCAGCAGCATCCATTCACCCTGTATGCACCCATCTGCAAGATTGCTTGCAAAAAAGGCATCCATACTTCCGATCACATCGCAAATAGCAACGTCAAACAGACCGAAATCCCTGATGATTTTCCGAATTTCAGTTTCCTGGCAATACGTGATCCAATAGTTGGCGTTATCGGTCTGATGAGAGGGTATTTCCTCGTAATCAATGACTATCTGACTCTCGCCCAAACCGACCAGACGTTCCGTTTGCTCCTGAAGACGGTCTTCCAGTTGGTCAGATTCGGTAACTTTGAGAGACATCCACTGAGAAATGGTCGCCTGATGAGGCAACAGAATGACCCAGGACTCGTCCTTGTGGAGTTCAACGAAGCGTTGCCAATCCGTTGAGTCCTCCGATGTATCGCCCGCTCCTGTATCCGCATCCAGATCAAAGTGGTGGGAATCACGGAGCACCGGGCCACGAAAAGTCTCCTCAAAGACCACCACGTGCGCTGTGTCTGTTTCCGGGGCAAGGACAATCCACCGGCGATTGCGCCAAATGAGTTGTTTGAGCCCCGTGATCATATGCATCGAGGCCAGGCTCAGCGAGGCGTATGAAAGGACAAAGGTTCACCTTCGGCGATCTCGTCAAAACGAAGGAATTCACCGGTTTCGGACAACAAGGTCGCCGTAACGAAAATCAACAGGTAACGGGGTTTGTCAATTTCAGTACGACGGCGAAAAGCGGAACCAATTAATGGGATCTTACCCAGAATGGGCACCGCTTCCACAAAGGTGGATTGCTCCCTTTCAAGCACGCCCCCCATCACCACGGTTTGACCGGACTGAACAATGACACGCGTGGCAAGGGATTGGGTTCGGGACTGAGGCAGTCGAATTTCAAAACTGTTCCCGGAAGCATCCGAAACGGTCGCGAAAGGCACCAGTTCGACGTCCTGATTCACCTCAGGGCTGAGTGCCAGGTAAATGGACTGCCCATCCCCACCAATACTGGCGAGCACATCCAGGGTCACGCCCGAAGTGATCTGTTTGGGACTGCCCTTTGGAACGAGGGAAGAAACAATGTTTCGTTCGTTGATCGTTTGGGTGATGGTGTATTCTTCGTAATAATATTGCACCTTCCCATCCGATATGGTGGCGGGGAGATTGTTCACCAAAGTCAGTCTGGGGGCGCTCAAGGTTTGTGTTTCTCCTTCCTGTTCCAGCGCCGTGAGGGTCACACTCAGGTTGTCACGATCAAGAATGTTGGTGAATGTTTCCTGCATCCCAAGACCGACATTCTCCGGACCAAAGCCCAGGAAATCCTCTGAAGAACGACCTTCAGTCGCGGGGTTGCGCCCCGTTTCCCAGAGGGCCCCCAGTTGAAGGAACGCGGCTTCCGAAACAGTAATGAAACGCGCTTCAATCAACACCTGCTGCAAATGCCGATCGTATTCCTCAATGATCCGCTCCAGCACGTTCAATTGCTCACGCGTTCCGGTGGCCAGAATGATATTGCGTTCATAGTCGATTTCGTGATCGGAACCTTTGAAAAATTTCTTGATGGCGTTTTCAATGGAAGGAGCGCCACCCGCTCCGTCCCGCACAAAGGTTTTGGCTGTCTGCTTGGTAACCGTGGTGACCGTGCCATCCTTGGCGCGTGTTTCTGTTTTGGTCACTTCATCGGCGCCGAAAATGGCAGGCAGGATGAATCCTTTGCGCAGTCGATAGATGCGGGTTTCCTCAATGGTCTTGCTGGCATCTTTGCCGTCAACAATCCAAATCAAATCGTCACCTACTTGAAATTGAAGTTCAAAATTGCGTGAAACATAATCAAGAAATTCCCCCAGCCTGACGTTGTCAAAATTGATGCTCAACTTCTGTTTGAAAGCGGCAAGTGAACGATCGGCAACAAAATTGATTTCTTCTTTATCACCAATTTGAAAAATGATGGTTTCCAGGTCAACGTCATCCATGGTGATGGATATTTGCTTGTCCAATTCCCGCGCCATCCGGCCTTGCTGACTCTTGAAGTCAAACATCTCGCTACGCCGTATAATGGTTTTGGTCTTGTTATAGGTTTCAGGAACGTATGGCGTTGCTTCAATTTCCTGAACGGCATCACGCAGATCCTTTCGGGGAGGCAACCCCCGGTCGGTCTGTTCAGTAACGAGTGATTTAATGGTGGGACTGAAAACAGAATTCTTGGAGTCTATCTGGCGGATTTTATCCTCCAGAGCTTGGTCACGGATAATTTGAGCCTGTTTGGACACCCAGCGATACACGCGTTCTACCGATGGATCCATGGGGCCCGGACTGGCGCTTTCCCGGTTGTAGACCTCACCAGCCATGACTTCGGCCTCCTCCCAGTGTCCCTTGTTGGCAAGTTCAAAAATCTTTTTGAACTCGGCGTCGTAGGTTTTGTTGTAAATCGTATCCTCCAGAACAATCTCGTCCGCAGCCTGAGATTCTTCTGTCCCCTTCTGGTCAGTCTCGTCCTTTGAAACGGTTGCAGAAGCTGGATCCGGCCCTGATTTTGGCTTGGATTTGCAACTGGCAAGAGCCAACACGGTTAAGAGAACCAAGCCTGCAGCCCATGCCACACGACAATGAGCCGCACGAAACCCAACCGCAACACAAGTTGTGCACCGGTAAAGCAGATCATTCAAATGCTTTGCTTTCCAAACCAAGACTAACTTTCTATTTTTGAACCTTCAGATGCTCTAAAACAAGGATTCAGGCACCCCATTGCATACAGGTTCGATGGTCAAGAGTTACCCTGTATTCAATTCAATTGATGCTATCATCCCTAAAATAGCATCTTACAATATGATTCAATTCGACTGAAAAGCAAATTTGAATTCAGTTAAGAGACGAAAGAGAGCTGGATTCGGAACGGCAGGGATTGTGCTGCTGCACCTCCGTAGACGCGCTTGTAGCCCCGCATCATAGGATCTACCTTTTTGATTTTTTACCCGGTTTGGATGATGCCCGGGAATAATAGAAGCACCCGCCCATCAGTGAGTGCGCTTGAGAAGATATTCTGCGATGGCATGAAGGGCCACGGCTTTCCCCTTGAATGGAGCCAGGGCATCGAATGCGTTCTGGGTCAATTTGGAGGCAATTTTGCGGGATTTATCCAATCCGATCAATGAAGGATAGGTGGCCTTGTGAGAAGCCTCATCCTTACCCGCGGTTTTCCCCAGGTGCTCGCTGGTCTGAGTCACATCGAGGATGTCATCGATCACTTGAAAAGCCAGGCCCACATTGTAGCCGAATTCAGAAAGCGCTTTCAGTTGAGCCGGCGTACAATTCGCGCTCATCCCCCCCAAACGGACGGAACACATGAGCAAGGCAGCCGTTTTGCATTCATGGATGTATTTAAGCCGCTGCGGAGTGATTTGCTGCCCTTCCGCTTCCGCATCGGCCACCTGGCCGGCAATCAACTCCTTGGACCCCGAGGCTTTGACCACTTCCAGAACGGCATCCTTGAGCGAATAACGTTTGGTTGGTTGAAAATCAGCCGCCATCTCAAAAGCGTGTGTCAACAAGGCATCCCCGGCCAAAACCGCGATCGCCTCACCGAACACCTTGTGATTGGTCGGTTTCCCGCGTCTGAGATCATCATTGTCCATCGATGGCAAATCATCATGGATCAAAGAATAGGTGTGAATGCACTCGACCACGCATGCCGAGGACATGGCTGGTTCCCACGCACCACCACATGCATCCGCAGCCGCCAGACACAAAGCGGGTCGCATGCGCTTGCCACCGGCAAAGATGGAGTAACGCATGGCTCGGTGAATGGTGGCCGGTTTCATGCGGGCATTGGGCAGATAAGCGTTTAAGGCACGGTCCACCGCACGACTTGCTCGATCCAAATATTCTTTTAGATCAAACAAATCCGGCGATTCGCTCAATGAACGCGACTGATTTGTGCCTTTCCGTGTTGGCATGAGGGACTAAATAAAACCAGCAATGAGCCAGCTTCAAGCCTGAAACGCAACTCAAAAGTTTTGAAGTTACTAGTTATCAGACAAATGATGCACGGAGTTTTTCCTGCAAACGAAGCTCCAAAACGCATCATTTGATCCACTACAAAGCCTGTTTTCACTGCAAAACAGGACTCGGGACCAACTTAAAAGACTCAGTGGGAAATGAAAAGAAAATCCATGCCACCTGTCGCTTCCGGATCTTGAATCAACCGAATCTTGAAAGCTATCGTCAATCTGTTTGGAAAAGTTTTTTGCAAATACATGAACAAAAAACTACCCTGCTTCGCCTATGACACCAACGCTACGAGCCAGCAAGATCATATGCATGATTGCCGTCTGGGGCTCACTACTCTCTTCTCGAACTGAGGCTGTCGAAATCAGCGAAACCACCTACCAGGATCGTGCTCACTTCCTGATCCATACTTCGAAAGCCGACTGGTATTATGACAAGGCCGGAGGTGGGTTTTCCAGAATAGTGGATCGCGATGGAAAAGACTGGATTCAGTTTAAGAAAGATCCCCTCTCACAATACCCCGCCTCCGCAGCCGCCGGTTATCGGGGACTTCCCAATTTGGTGTTTGGTTCGGAGAATCCGGATGCAGGGGCGGGACATCCGGGGTTTGATCGCTGCACTTCGTTGAAGGTGGGGCATCAGGCTATCCGAACAACCAGTCGCTCGGGGAAATGGGCCTGGTCCTGGTCTTTTCATGATCAATCAGCCACCATGACCATGGAAAAGATCGATCCTGAGCATGCCTGGTGGTTTCTTTATGAAGGGACCATCGCCGGCCGATTCAAACCCGATCAACAATACTGGGGAACGGATCGAAATGCCCCTTCACAAACCATCCCCAAATCAAAACAACAACACTTCGGGCAATGGCAAAGGGTGTTTTTCGGGGATGCAAACGATTCGAAACTCTTGTTCATCCACCAGCACCAGCAGGATGACTTGCCGGATACGTTCTGGTACCTGGGAGCGCAAAACGGGGGAAGCATTGCATCCAGTGACGGCATGTGCGTTTTCGGCTTCGGACGTGGCCCCGGTACGCGCCCCCAGTTCAAAAAGACTTTTATTCAATTCACTGTCGGACTTGCGGGTCTGACACATTCCGGACTCCCTTCATCGTCAGAGGTTCAACAGGCTATTGACACCACACTCGCCCTGAATGGTCCGTCTCCTGTCCCACCTGAACCATGGCAAGAAACCCCCGGGACGGTTCAAGTGCAGATCCCCTCCTCATTCGACGGTGCACTTCAAAAAGCCATCTGGCACGAAGCGAGGGCCTCGGAAACTTCCCGCCCGCTGTTGGTCGCCCTTCATAGCTGGTCGGGTGATTTCAAGCAATCCAGCGGAATCGATTACCTGAGCGAAGCGAATGAGCGGGATTGGCATTTCATTCACCCGGACTTTCGAGGCGTGAACCAACGTCCGGCAGCCACCTGTTCGGATCTGGTGGTCAGTGATATCCTTGATGCGGTGACTTACGCTCGGTCCATCGCCAAAGTTGATCCCCAACGCATCTATCTGGTGGGCGCCTCGGGAGGAGGGATGGCATCCTTGATGATGGCCGCCAAGGCTCCGGATGTTTGGGCGGCGGTTTCCGCATGGGTGCCGATATCTGACTTGAGACACTGGCACCGCGAAACGGCGGAACGCAAACTCCGCTATACCGCCATGATTGAAGCCTCCTGCGGAGGGGCGCCGGGCGACAATGCAGCGATTAACTTTCAATACTTGAACCGATCCCCCATTTCCTTTTTGGAACATGCGCGTCCGGTAAATCTCGACATCAATACAGGAATCATGGATGGCCACACAGGCAGTGTTCCAGTGGGGCATTCTCTCAGGGCATTCAATATACTGGCCTCCCAAGACAAGCAATTCACCGAGAAATCCATCCACCAAATGGAACAAAACAAAGCCATTCCGGAATCATTAAGAGCAGCCATTCAACAAGATCCATCCTATGGCGAGAAGCAACCCCTGCTCCGCCGCACATCTGGAAAAACCAGAATCACCGTGTTCGACGGCACACATGAAATCATCGTGCAGGCAGCCATTAAATGGCTTGCTTCAAAGAAAAAAGAATAAAATCCGGCCACCCGTCGTCAGAAAAATTGTTTCCATATCATAGTGGAAGGCATTGTGTCGTTCACGACACTGCGGTAAGATGGGTGCCAGGAGTAGGGAGCGACCAACAACAACCAAGTACAACCAACAACATGATTCGACTGAAGGACATAGCCAAAGAGGGTAATGTTTCGGTCATGACCGTATCCAAAGTGATGCGGGATGCACCGGATATTTCCGTCGCCACCAAGGAACGCATTCGAAAACTGGCTGATGAATTGGGATACGTTCCCGACGTCACGGCACGCGGCTTGAGGAGCCGAAAAACCCGTCTGCTCGGTCTGGTGATTTCAGCTGCCACCAACCCCATTTACGCCCGCGTCATGATGGCCATCGAGGAGCGCGCCCATCGTGCCGGTTATGACATCCTGTTTGCGCATTCGCTCAATGATCCGCAACGCGAAGCCACCAGTATCAAACGTTTCCTGGCCAGACGCGTGGACGGATTGTTTGTGTCGCCGGTGTATCGACTGGAAGGACAAGCCCCCATTTACCAGGAAATCAAAAAACATGGCACGCCCTGTGTCGTCCTGGGACATCGAGCACCTTTTTGTGAAGAGTTTGCCAATGTGGAAACGGACAGCCTCCACGCCACCATGGAGGCGACCAAACATTTGATCCAGCTGGGACATCGTCGCATTGCCTTTTTCTCCGGACCATTGGCAGCTCCGTGGGGAAAAGATCGTTTGGAAGGCTACCGGCTGGCACTGGCGGAAGCACATATACCCTGGGACGACCAACTGGTATTCATGGCGGGAGGCACGATTGAAGAAGGTGCCAACACCGCCGCAAAAATGCTGGCCGAAAACTCCCAGGCAACCGCCATCCAGGCCGTCAACGATCTGGTGGCCATCGGTGCGGCAGGCCACCTGATCCAACAAGGCATCCGTGTTCCTCAGGAAATGTCCATCGTGGGATTTGGCAACATCCTGACCAGCGAACATTTCCAAGTCCCATTGACCACTGTCCGCCAACCCAAAATGCGACAAGGAGAAGCGGCCATGGACCTCATGGAATCTTTGTTGAAAGGAGAATCCCCACAATCGATCGTGATACCAGCAGAACTTGTCATCCGGGCCAGCACATCCCCCCCAAACAAACAACGACTGAATAAAAGGACTTTTTAAAGTGATTTAACAAAAAATGCCTAAATGGAAGCAAAATTCGTTTGGCGGAAGTGAATCCGGCTACGTTGAATGGTGCCCAACGTGCTCCAAAGTTAAAACACTGCCAATGGTCATGATCACTTCATTGCTTTCTCCTTTCAGACAATCCTCATACATCATCTGCGCCATCATTTTCGCGGCAGCCGGTATCGGCACATCTCTGGGAAATGACGATTTCCAGGGGGCTACCCACATGATGCCGTTCGAAGAGGACACCATCGGTTACGGTGAACAACAGGACACCAGCCTTGTGGCGAGGTTGCAGGAAGCCATCGACCGGGGAGAGGTCAAGCTTGAATTCAAAAACGACGGTCAGGGTTACCTGATTTCTTTATTGGAAAACCTGGGCATTTCAACCGAATCACAGGTTCTGGTCTTTTCCAAAACATCCTTCCAACGCCATAAAATTTCACCTTCGACTCCCAGAGCCCTGTATTTCGATGAAAACTCCTACATCGGCTTTGTTCAGGGATCGGACCTGCTCGAAATCACCGCCGTCGACAAAGAACTTGGAGGTGTTTTTTACACCTTGGAACAGGATCCGAACAAAAAACCCAAATTCGTCCGAACCGACCAGTGCCTCGAGTGCCATGCCTCGTCAAAAACCATGGGCGTGCCGGGACATTTGGTCAGGTCTTTTGAAACCGATGAAATCGGAGTGGTTGATCTGATCACAGGCACCAGCCAGGTGAATCACCGGACCCCCTTTGAAGATCGTTGGGGAGGCTGGTTTGTGACGGGACAACACGGCAAGCAACTGCATCGAGGCAATCTTTTTGGAAAAGCGGCTTTCGAGAAACAGAAGGAAACACCCAATTTTCGCGGCAACATGGAGGAGTTGAAAGAGTTTTTCAACATCAGCCCCTACCCACATGGAACCAGCGATATTGTGGCGTTGATGGTGCTCGAGCATCAGGGACACATGCACAACTTCATTACCCGCATGCAATACGAATCCCAACTCATGCTCAATGCCTACGGCCACTTGAGATATCTCAAGCACAAGGTGGACGCCTTTTTACGCTACCTGCTGTTCGTCGATGAAGCGCCTCTCACCGATAAAGTCGGAGCTTCATCCGCTTACGCAAAGGTATTCGCCGAGAAGGGCCCGAAAGATTCCAAAGGCAGATCCCTGAGGGAATTCAATCTGGAGACAAGGCTATTCGAAAATCCATGCAGTTTCCTCATCTACAGCGAAGCATTCCAGTCATTACCCAAAAAGCTTAAGGATGAGATCTACATGAAGCTTTGGAAAATCCTCACCGGGGAGAACAATCAACCTGAGTTTTCGAAACTGACGGTTGAATCACGCAAAGCCATCTATGAAATCCTGAAGGAAACCCTTTCGGATCTTCCCGACTACTGGTAGGTTGGATAGGGAACATTCATGCAGGACACATCTCAACCAGAATTTCGGATCGAGCATATTTACATCTCGGAAGGCCACAACTTTGTCGGTCACCACGGCAAACCACCGGGAACTCACCCAATCAAGGAAGTCGGGGAAATCGAATGCAAGGCAGGAAGTGGACTGGTAGGAGACCGCTACTTCGATCACAAAGAAAATTACAAAGGACAAATCACCTTCTTCGAGATGGAAGTCTATGAGCGACTTCAAGCCGAACTGGACGTGTTCGACAAACCTCCTTCCGCTTTTCGCAGAAATGTTCTGACTCGCGGAGTGGATCTCAATTCCTTGATTGGAAAAACCTTCGAGGTCCAGGGCATCCGCTTTGAAGGCGTTGAGGAAAGCAGCCCCTGCTACTGGATGGATCAAGGTTTCGGACCGGGTGCCGAAGAGGCGCTGAAGAACCATGGCGGACTACGGGCCCGCATCCTCACAGACGGTACCCTCCGCACCAGCAAGGCAGTGGCAGCTGTTTAAAGCCTATTGCTGCGAGGGACATACCCCCAAGTGCTATCGCCCTCGGGTAGGGCCCCGCTGCCGCGGGGCCGCGAGCGCGCTGAAAATCTTCGAATGCCCGTGGCGTTAACGATCGCGCCTGCGGACGTGCAGCAGCACATCCCATCCAAAATGAACCGGAATCCCACCGCTCTGGATCGTGCCCACGAAAAAGAAATGAAGCAAATCAGTCGTTGCATTTCTTTCCGCAAACAATAGGCTATGGACAACTTAAAGGTAACCCAGAAAACACACTGCCATGAAAAAATGGATTTTATCTCTATGGCTGGTATTGCCAGCGCTGGCGGTCGCCTACCATTACGGACCGGGGCAACGGGGACTTGTGATGGATGAAGTGGGCCTGATGGTCCAGGCGGCCAATCATTATTCCGACCAAGAGGATTGGACGAAAACAATCGAGCTGTGCGATCAGACACTGCAGACACTTCCCGAGGATGATGTCGAGATGCGCCGCAAGGTGACTTTGGAAAAGGCGAAAGCCCAGATGATGGCTTCGCAATTACCCAATGCCCGCGAGGCGCTCGTCGGTTTGATGGATGAGATTGCTCAGGATACCTCGGTTGCAGGAGCATTTAAAAACGACGTGCGCCAGTCATTGGCCAGCTCGGAATTCTACCTCACCTGGCTGATGCGATTGGAAGGGCTCGGTCGTGAGGAATGGGAACCGCACATTGAATCTGCCCGCCAACACTACAAACTTCTGGCCGAATCGGCCTCCGAAGACAAGCGACCTGAACTGGCTCTCCTGCATCAAAAAGACCTGGAATCAACCATACGCCTGGCCCGAATGGATCTGGGGGATCTGCAAGGACTCCCCCTTCCCAGCCAATGACAGGGCTGTGGAAGTGGCCGCGGTCGCGGCCGAAGCTCGGGTAATGGTAAAGGTAATAAAGGTCAACCACCTCAAGACAGCCGTAGTGCCGGTTCCGGACCACCTCCGGACGGGCAAGGTTCCTGAACCAACATTCAAATAAACAGGGCAATATGTCAAAATCCTGGATCATCATCCTGGGAGCAGTGTGTTTCGTAGCCATGACGGCTTCCCTCCCGGCGCAAACAGCCATCATCCGCTCTTCCAGCGGCGCAGTCAGGGTCGTTCCGTCCTTACCGCCGGACCTTGAGAGCCTGAAAGCGATGACTGGCATAACCACCTCCGTTCCGGCAACTCCCAACGCGCCGCCCCCCGCGGGTGCAAACGCCAATGGTTCAACCCCTCCTCCCGCACCCGACGAAAACCAGCTTCGTCTTCAAAAATTTACAAAGCTGACTTTTGATCGACGCGGATCCACCATCCTCAAGGAGCTGGCCAGCTCCAATCAGGTCAACAAAAAAACAGAAGAGTCCAAATCGGCAACGAAGGAAAACGATGATACTCCCTCCCCCGAAGAGACAGATGCCCAAAAGACAGCCAGACTCACTGCAGAAATCAATCAACGTCTCGACCAGGAACTAAAAAGTTTTCAAAAAGACGTCACCCTTGGGCATTGGGAGGCCATCCGCGGCTTTTTCACTTCCATCCCCACGAATCATGTCGACCAGACCTGGCGGCATTTGACTCAAAGCCTCTCCAGGCCGGCGGGTATGCCACCCAACCAACCCATTCCCCCCAATCAGCAACGCCGGGAAAGCCATGTGATGTCACCGACGGATTTGTTTGGATTGGCGGATGCATTCCCGGGTAAATTGGCGGCGTCCCATGTAGGCATGCTGAGTGGATTCCTGTCAAAAATCCTGGCAGAGGGATACGACCTGAACTCCATTCTGGAAACACTGCGACAAGGAACACGAAGCCTGGGAGGCCAGGAAAAAGACCGACGCATCCTGGCTGCCAGACTATTGGGAGGCGCAGGCAAAAGGGCCGAATCACTGGAATTCCTGATCACACCCGAAGAAGCTGTCGAGGCAAAGGATGCGGAAAGTTTAAATCTCATTGCCGTTGGTTATCTGGACCACCATGCCAAGAAACCGGACGACGACTGGCTGGTGAAAGCCTGGGAAGTGACCCAGATGGCCCTGGCTTTGGACGACATTGAAACATCTGAAAAAGAACAAGCCCTGAATCGCGCCCTTCAACTCACTTCACAAATAGACAAAGAGCTTGCCGAGACATGGCTTGAGCAGGTGTTTGGCGAGAATCCGGCGGCGGGACTCGAAATCGTCACAACCACAGGCGCATCCAGCGCTCAACAACGCGCCAACCGAAGCGCGTCCGCACGCCTGAAACAATTGGAAATCCAACACCGTGCGGTCGAATCCCTGCTGGAGCACAATCAGGATCAAACCATGCCCTGGGCGGAAACACTGAATCTCATGGCCTTGAACTGGCTCACCGAAGCGGAATACACCTATCAAAACGATCAAACCCAGAGCCGTTTCCCATCCATGCAATGGGACATGTATGGCAACATGTTTTACAGCAACTCTTTCAACAATCGCCCGCGCAACCCCAATCAACCGGAGCCCATTTCCACCGGTGACATCTTGAAATTTCAACCAAAGGAATCGTGGCTCTCGTCGGTCAAAACCAACCTTCAACCCAAGTTCATGGAACTGTTGGCCAAGCTTCATTTGAAAGTGAAGGAGGAAGAACAAGCCTTCCCCTACATTGAAAAACTCGCGGGGAGTCATCCGGACGAAGCACATGAACTGGCCAATGAATTTGTGAGGATCTGGACGGAAAACCATGACCCGAACACCGAGCGGAATCGCCGCAGCACCTACATGTATATTTACGGATACAACCGCACAGCGGAAGGCATACCGCTCACGCGATCCAAACAGGTCAGAAACCTGGCCGAACTCACGACATGGATTGACCGATTGCGCGAATTGGACATTGAGCCGGTTGATGAATCCCTGCTGGCCAAAGCATTCACCACTTGCCATAGCGTCGCCGAGGTTTACAAACTGGAAGATATCGAACAGGTCTTTGGGAATTCCGACACATTGAAACCCGAAACCCTGGCCGGAATGATCCAGACCATGCGTTCCAACCTCGCCACCATCTGGCGACAACCCGATGTGCAGAAAAGCAATCAAACCCAACGCAAGGACAAGGAGATCCAGGCCGAAGTATTCAGGGGTTATGACGTGGCCAACACCGTGCTGGAAAAAGGTCTCGTCAAGTATCCTGAAAGCTGGGCCTTGCATCTGGCTCAGGCTTGCATCCTTTTTGATGAGAACACGTATCGCTACGAACTGACCAAGGATTCGCAATTCAGCTCCCGACGTGCTGCAGCATTCGAAGCGTTTGCGAAAGCCGCTTCACTTTACAAAAGTCAGGTCGAGGAACTGCCCCAGGACAAAGAAAGCTCCGAGATATACGAATTCTGGTTTTACGCCAGCCTGGGAGCAACGGATCTGGGCGGCCTGCGGGACTTCCATCAACCGGACCTCAAACAAGCGCCATTGATCAAAGAGGCGTTGCTCGGACTTCCGGGACCTACTGCCGAACGTCATCTCGCGAGGTTTGCCAACTCCCTTTCCACACGCATCACCGCTTTGAAAGCCGAATTGAAACACCGATACCTGAAAGCGGGACTTTCCATTGTGGGCGAACATGAGAAAGCGCGCGAGGCAAAGAAACTGTATGATTACTACAATGACCTGGTCACCGAAATTCAACTCGCCGCCCGAATCGACGGATCCGCAAACGTAGGCCATGAGGAACCGTTTGGACTTTTCGTGGATATCCGGCACACCAAGGAAGTGGAACGTGAATCAGGAGGTTTCGCAAAGTACCTGCAAAACCAGAACAACGTTGGTTATTACTACAACTACGGCCGCCCGACGGTGAATTACCGCGATGATTTTGAAGAGGCAGCCCGCGAAGCGTTGAAAGAACAATTCGAAGTGCTGTCGGTGACGTTTCACAGTGATAAGACCCAGTCTATTGGAGACATGGAACCCGGCTGGCGACGCACGCCCTATGCCTACCTGTTGCTGAAACCGCTGGGACCGGAAGTGGACATGATCCCCAGTCTGCAGATGGATTTCGATTTCATGGATACATCCGGGTATGTCGTGCTCCCGGTGGAATCCCCCAAACTGGCCATTGACGCATCCAAGACAAAAGCCGAAGAACGCCCCTATCGAGACCTGACCCTCACTCAGATGCTCGATGAACGTCGGGCGGATGAAGGTGTCCTCGTGCTAGAAATCAAAGCAGTCGCGCATGGGCTGATTCCAGATTTGAGCACCTTGGTATCATTCAAACAAGGTGGATTCGAAATCGAATCGACCGATGATCAGGGAGTTGCTGTTTCCACCATTGACCAGGAAAGTGAAGATCTGTCCCCCATTGCCGAACGCCAATGGATGATCCGCATGAAAGCACGTCCCGAACTGACGGAACGCCCCAAAACATTCGCTTTTCCCACTCCCAAAACGGAGACCAAGGAAGTCATTTACCAACGTTATCAGGATGCGGACCTGGCGAGTGTCGGACCTGAGATCATCCTGATGGCCAGCTACGGCAAGGCCTCCTCCGGTTGGCAATGGATGGTTCTGATTCTTCTGGTGGTTGGCGCGGCGGGCTATGCGCTCTATCGCACCGGCAATGCCACTCAACCCGAAACAATGTCCAGCGAACTGGCCATGCCGGATCCCTTGACCCCGTTCACAGCTATTGGCTTACTCAAAAAGATAAAGAAAGAATCGGCCCTCTCCGAAGAAGATAGCGAACAGTTGGCAGCGACCTTGCGTTCTCTGGAAACAGATTTCTTCAGCCCGGAATCGCGCGACCTTCCGGATCTGAAGAAGACACTACGGCCATGGCTTGAGAAAGCCGGGTGAGTTTATAAAAAAACGGATGCAGCCTGTGGCTCAAATCATCAAGGCTGGGTATTTTGAGGATGTAGTAGTACTGTGGGAGACTGGTGTTTGAAATAATCCTCTGCATACTCAAACATGACTACTCCGCCCCAGCACAAAAAGCATAGTAAAACCGTCAATCCAACAACCCGCAATCCCTGCACCAACCACAACGAATTCTGCTGCCGGGCACGCCGGATTGCCCTCTCAGGATCGAAGGGGTGGCGGGCATGATGCCGGCTTCTGGAACGAGAAACATCAGGGTCGGAATAAGCTTTCCCAGCGGCCAGTTGGGCTTCCAGTTGTTCCACTCTTTTTTCCAACTGCTCAATGCGTTTCTCCAGCGGATTCATGGCAGCATTATCCCTTTAAGAGCAAAGGAGTCAAATCAAACTGAGACGCTTCACCCTTGTCTATCAGTTTTTCCGCTGGTGACTTTTGTTTGAGCTTGCCGAAAGCAATCATGGTTTTCATAATCCGGATGTTTCCAAAACCATAGTATTATGAAAAAACTGCATGTTTTTCCGCTTGCCATGACGACGGTTGCGCTGAGCGCAATCATGGCTATACCCACCGCGAGGTCCCAAAATCTAAGGGACGGCCTGGAAGTCTACTGGAGCTTCGATGAAGGCTCCGGCAATGTGGCCAATGATGCTTCCGGCAATGACCGTGAAGCAGTACCTGAAGAAAACATCTTCCCCGGCGCCATGATCGACTGGTCCGGCGGTAAGTTCGGCGGTTCTGTCAAATTCGACAGCTCCTACATGCTGGCCTCGCCGCACGAATATTACGGGATCGGCGATGCCAACCCGCGCACCATCTCCATGTGGGTCAAAACCGATTGGCAGGCGGCCAACTCCAGCGCCGTCGGAGCCATCATGGGCTGGGGCGTCCATTCCGGTCGTCAACGCTGGCACTTCAAATTCAACGGCGGCACGGATGCCGATGGCAATGTGCAACAATTCCTCCGCACAGAAAACCAGGGCGGTAACAACTTCGGTAATACCATTTCGGTCAATGACGGTGAATGGCACCACTTCATTTCTGTCTTTGATCCTGATGTCGATGCCAATGAGGACGGCATCTTTGCCGCGATAGGCGATGTGGATCACTACATCGACGGCGTGTTGGAAAACAAAAATGGAGGCGTTGGCAACCCGGTGGAAACCTTGATCGATCCCGATCAGGGAGCCGTGCCGGTCACCATTGGTGGCGGTTACTTCCCAAATATCGATGCCGCTCGCCTGATGACCGGGCGTGTGGACGAAGTGCGGATCTACAGCCGCGCCCTGAGCGTGGAAGAAATCCAGGAACTGGCTGCCGGCCGGGATGTGGATGGCCCCCCTTCTGTTGAAATCACCAACAACATCGAAGGTGCCGAACTGGTATCCGAAGACTCGCCGATCGAATTCAGTGTCACACCACAGGGAGACGCAACCGTGGCCAAGTCCGATATCACCCTTCAACTCAATGGTAAAAGCGTGATTGCAAACGCCACCATCGATGGTTCTGAAACGGGCTGGACCGGCAGTTTTGCCGGACTGGAAAAGAACAAGGTTTACACCGGCAAGATCGGCGCAACTGACAGCGAAGGCCGCAGCTACTCCTTCGATTTTTCATTCGACACCATCTCATTGGACAATTACTCCATCGAAGCAGAGGACTTCAACTTCGGCGGCGGCGAGTTCTTCGCCAATCCTGTTCCCTGCGACACCCCGGGTGGTTCGGCAGCGAACTGCTATTTTGATCGTGTCAGTGAAATCGGCGTGGACGCCAATGACGATTTCGCCGATGACCGTCCCACCGATGCCGATGCCGATTTCCAGGCCTTTCTGGACAATGGCTTCCGTTTCGGTCCCGGTTCGTTCAAGGATGAACTGGTGGACACCTGGGTATCCGGCGACTCGCTGCGAACCAAATTCACCGATGAAGGAGACAACGTGCGCGACTTCGACGTCGAACGTGTCAACACAGATGAATGGTACAACTACACCCGAGACATCCCGCAAGGCACCTATCAGGTGCTGTTGAGAGCACGCGGTCGCGGCGAACAGACCATCGGCCTGGGATCGGTCAACAATCCCACCAGCGCCAATCAAACAGCAACGGCCATCGGGCAATTCAACGTCACTGGCACAGGCGGCGGCTACAAATTCTTCCCATTGAAAGACGCGAACGGTCGTGACCTCGTCATGGAATACGGTGGCGAACAGACCCTGCGCCTGACCGCCATCAATGCCGATGGCAATGTGGACTTGAACTACATCATGTTTGTTCCGGCTACTATTTCCCAGGATCCCGTGGAAGTTGAGCTGGGCATCGCTGCTGACGGCACACAGGTCACGCTGAGCTGGGAGGGTGATGGAGGAGTCCTGCAACAGAGCGCGACCGTGAACGGTCCCTGGTCCAATGTGGACACCACGGGCAGTTCCCACACGGTCACCGCCGACCAAAGCGAAGCCTACTTCCGCGTGGTAGCGCCTTGACGAACCGGTTCATGGGTCGCATGTTGGGAGCAGCATGGACCCGGAAACGATTCGTGAACTGGCAACACCTTTGTTGAACGCGCTCGGCGTAGGGGGAGATCCCCTGATCTCCCCCTTGCCGGGCAGTCAACTGAAGCGCACCTTCAAACTTCACCACGAAGGGCTGGACTACGCCCTGAAGTGGTATCCCCTGTCCCCTCCTCACGAAGCCGATCCCTTCGACACGGAACGCCACTTCTACGAATTTCTCAAAGCGGCGGATATTCATGAAAACCCGTTTGCATTGAGTTGGGATATTTCCAATCGCATCGCAGTCTTCAGCCTGCTCCACGGCCGAGCCATACGACCAGACGAGGTCAACCTCCCGCGCACCATTGCAGCAGGCCACTTTCTTGCCTCCATCAACCAGCATCGCAGTCTGCCTGAAGCAGCCCATTTTCCCGGTATCCCACCCCGTGAACACTCGATGTCCGGGTTACTGGATGTCATCAACAACCTGATGCTCCAAGGGGTGCCTGAGGAACTCCGGGATGTGCAGCCCCTTGTTTCTTTCTGGGAAGATGAACTGGTCCCTGGATGGCAGAAAGTCATTGGACATTTCCTCTCATCCTGCGAAACCAGTGGCCTGGATCCGGAAAAGGAACTTGAAGAGGATCATGCCATCATTTCTCCGGGAGAATTCACGTTCCACAACACGATTATCACCCCGGAACACGAAATTTCTTTCTGTGATTTTGATCAGGCAAGATGGGGCGACCCGGCCTGCGTCATTGCGCGCATCTTCGCTCAACCGGATTTTAATGCCAAATTGGACTTCCTGGATGGATTTCTAGATGAAATAGATGCGATTCCCCAAAAGGATCCCATCCTGGCAGTCCGTCTTCGTCTGCTGATGCCGATCATCCGCATCGAACTGGCCCTGAACACTTTATTCCCCCATTTGAACTGGGAATTGGGACAATTGGGAATCGAAGCAGACAAAGAAAGCAAAGTCCTTCTGATCCAAAACCTTTGGCAAGCCAGACAGCATCTGAAAGCCGGGTTGCAATTGATTGGGTAAAAACAAAAATGGAGGCACCCTCTCGGATGCCCCCTGTTGATGTCTCATGAAGCCTGATAGATTGTTCCAGATCTATTTGATTTTCATGGTCATGACACCAAATCGATAACGAGATAGACCCTGACAGAGTCAGAGTGGTTACACACTAAATGCATGTAATGTAGAATCGGACGACCACGCATTCCAAATATTCAAATATTTCCCATCCCCACCCGACGCGCGGAATATCCATAGGACTTGGGACTATGTTGGTTGTTCATCCAGTTCATCCTGTCTAAAAGATAAATCATTCGAACATCGCATCGTGCACGATTGACCCCGGGCAAAGGAAAACGTTATAAAGGGGCATGACCATCAACACACGCTCGTGGCTGATTGTAGCCTGTCACCTCGCCATTTCGTGCATCACTTCCCTTGAAGCCAAACCCAATGTCGTGATGATCATGGCCGATGATCTGGGCTATGAATGCCTGGGAGTGAATGGAGCCGACAAATATCAGACTCCGAACCTGGATCGCCTGGCCTCCACCGGCATGCGATTCACCAACGCCTTTGCCAACCCGCTGTGCACCCCGAGCAGGGTGAAACTCATGACCGGTATCTACAATGTGCGAAACTACATTCGATTCGGTTTACTTGACCGGAAGGCGACCACGTTTGGGCACATCATGAAGGAAGCAGGTTACCGCACCTGCATCGTGGGAAAATGGCAACTCGGCAAGGAGCTGGACAGCCCCCAACATTTTGGCTTCGAACAATCCTGTCTATGGCAGCATCTACGTGGAAGGACGCGCAAAGGTTCCCCTCATGACACCCGTTTCAGCAACCCGAGAATGGAAATCAACGGTGAGTTCAAGGACTACAACAACGGTGAGTTCGGACCCGATATCGCAGCAGACTTTGCCCTGAACTTCATCGAAGAAAACAAGGATGAGTCTTTCTTCCTCTACTACCCGATGATCCTGACTCATTGCCCCTTTATCCCGACACCGGGAACACCAGATTGGGATGCAACATCTCCGGGCAGCGAAACCTACAAAGGCGATGCCAAATACTTTGCAGACATGGACCATCACATGGACAAGATCATCGGCCGCATCACAGCAAAACTCGACGAACTGAAACTGCGGGACAACACGATCATCATTTTTACCGGCGACAACGGCACGGACGAACCGGTGGTCAGCGACTGGATGGGCAGGAAGATTCCCGGCGGCAAAGGGCAGATGAACGACAACGGCACACGCGTTCCCTTCATCGTCAGTTACCCCGGCCACATCCGTCCGGGATCGGTTAGTGACGAACTGGTGGATTTCACCGACGTCCTGCCAACGATCTGTGACGTCACCGGAGTCCAACTTCCGTCAAATCACCCTCAACACGGGGTGAGTCTTTGGACAACCCTGCAAGAACGTCCCGGACGCAACAAACCATGGGCCTACTTCTGGTATTCACGCGACGGTAAACCGGAAAAAGCGCAGGTCATCGCCCGCACAAAATCCCATGTCGTTCGACGCAAGGGATCAAAAGCGCCCTTTGAATTCCTCGACAGTCGTGTTCCGTTTGACCTGAAACCCATCCCCGCAAACGTTGCCACCGAGTCGGATCACACCATCTTTTCCATGCTGCAGAAAGTCATCACCGACCACGACAAAACGCGCCCCGCTCATCTATTGAAATAACCATGAACCGATACAAGTGCCTCAGTTCATTGTTCATCATCCTGATATGCCTGGCGATCACCGCAGAGGCGGATACTCAGGGCAATATCCTCTCGCGATCATCCAACCCATCCCCCTTGGACGCTCTGGTGCAAAAGTATTTTGACGATTCAGCACGTCTCTCTCCGATATCTGCAACCTTTCGTGGGGATCATCGCTTTGATGCACTCGTAGATGACGTCAGCGCAGAAGGGCGCGCCGAAAGGCTTGCATTGACGCGCAAAACACTTTCGGCATTGAATGCACTGGATCCGGCCAAACTTTCCCGTGATGATGAAATTGATCGATCCATTCTGAAACACCGGCTCGAGTATGCACTCTGGCAGGAAGGCACACTTCAGGAATGGGCCTGGAATCCGTTGCGTTACTCCGGACTGGCAGGCAATGCCGTCTACAGCCTGACCGCCCGGGATTTTGCACCGTTACAACAACGACTCCAATCGGCCATATCGAGGCTGGAACAACTGCCCAGACTTTATGAGCAAGTGCGATCCGTGTTACAAATCGAACGCGTTCCACACATCCACGCAGAAACAGCCACCCGACAAAATGCAGGCGTGTTGAATATCATTGAGAACACCATTGAACCTCACCTGAACACGCTGGATACAACCGACCAACAGCGCCTGAAAAACGCCATTGCGACAGCGCGGCAGGCGGTGAAAAAGCAACAGCAATGGTTGGAAAACGAACTTCTTCCCAATGCCAAGGGTGATTTTCGATTGGGACGTGAACTGTATGACCAAAAGCTGAACTGGTCCCTGCAATCACCTCTGACGCGCGCACAAATCCGGAATCGAGGGCGCGAGCAAATCGAAACACTGCACCACCGGATGTACCAAATGGCTCGAACCATCTACAAAGAAAAATATCCCTATACCAGGTTTCCCGAACATCCATCTGACGCATATCGTCGGGCCATCATCCGGGCCTGTCTCGAGCTTGCCTACCAAGACCGCCCTAGTGCAGACGGGGTTGTGGCCGCGGCGAATGAGTCCGTCAAACTAACCGTCGATTTTCTGCGCCGAAAAGACATCATTACGCTACCGGATGACCCGATGGAAATCATCGTGATGCCCGAGTTTCGCCGAGGTGTTTCTCTGGCCTATTGCGATTCTCCCGGCCCCATGGAAGTGGGACTCAAGACCTATTATGCCGTTTCTCCACCTCCTGTTTCCTGGAGTGAGGAACAAGTGACCTCTCATTTGCGTGAATACAACCATCGTTCACTTCACAACCTCACCATCCACGAAGCCTATCCCGGTCATTTCGTTCAATTGGCTCATGCGAATCGCAATCCTCGGATGCTGCGGGCAGTATTTGGTTCGGGATCCTTCATCGAAGGTTGGGCGGTCTACAGTGAATGGATGATGTGTGAGGAAGGATTCCTTGAAGATGATCTGCTGATGCGCCTCATCGTGCTGAAATGGTATCTTCGCGACGTCACCAACGCATTGCTCGACCAGGCGGTGCACGTCGATGGCATCACCGAACAGGAAGCCATGCGCCTGATGACCGAAGATGCCTTTCAGGAGGAACGAGAAGCCGCCGGCAAATGGCGACGCGCACAATTGACATCAGCCCAACTTTCGACCTATTTCGTTGGCTACCTGGAGCACGTCGACCTTAGAGCTGAAGCTGAGAAACGATGGGGTGACCGCTTCAAACTGAAAACCTACCACGACCAGGCCCTGTCCTACGGTTCCCTCCCCACAAAGTTCGTCCGATCACTTATGTTTGATCTCGATCTACCAATAAAAGAGTAAAAGCCCCCAGCGGTTCACCCAAATTTCGGTAGGGACCTGCTGCCGCAGGTCCGCGAACACGCTGGATATGCGGGGATGTCTGCGGCGTTAACGAACGCTGTGGCGGACGCGCAGTCTCGATACTATCGGGATCCCTACTACCCCAGAGGCTGTCGCCTCCGGTAGGGTCATGTTGCAAGGCCAAAAAACGGATGGTATTGAACGTTGAATCTTTGGAGTTGAAACCTAAGATCGACTCAGACTGCAGGAGACATATGAATAGCGCACACCAACCTTTCATCCAATCCAACGTGAACAGAAAAATGATAAACCCTATGCTATCCCAACGACCCTTGCCAATCGCACTCACCTTGCTCCTCGTAAGCATCCATGCGCTTAACTCACTTTGCGCTGGTGAGAACAAGTCCTGGAAAGCATGGCTGGGAGATCGCGCGGATTCTGTGTGGACACAGGAAGAACGAGCGCTGGACCTAAACTCGAAACCCCTCAAACTCGCCTGGAAACACGAACTCGGCAGCGGCTACAGCGGTCCATCCATCGACAACGATGTGGTCGTGGTGATGGACTGGCATCTGAATAGAGGCGAAAAAGGGCCAGCCGATGTTTTTGCCAGAGGGGCTCTTCCCGGATCGGAAGGCATTGTTTGTTTCGATCTTGAGACAGGCGAACTCCGATGGCAGCACCGTTACCCGGAAACCTACACCATCAGCTACCCTGCCGGCCCCCGCACGACACCCGTTCTCACCGAAAACCACGTCATCGCACTGGGAGCCGAGGGTCGATTGAGTGTCCTGAATCGCGAGAATGGAAATCTCGTGTGGAAAAAGGATTTCAAAGAGAGTTACCAATCAAAAACGCCCTTGTGGGGATTTGCCGGACACCCTTTGCTCATTGATGAAACCATTATCTGCCTTGTCGGCGGCGAAAACAACGCTGGCGTCGTCGCCTTTGACCTGGCATCCGGAAAGGAACTATGGCGCTCATTGAACTTCAAAGAAATGGGATACGCTCCCCCCACCATGATTAATCGCAAAGGTAAAAAAGAACTCATCGTATGGAGTGGAGACGGCATCTTCTCGATCGATCCCCAAAACGGCACTTCACACTGGGACATACCCTGGCCTTTAAGATTCGCCCTGTCGGTTCCTACTCCCAGGCAATACAACGATCTCCTCTTTTTCACCTGCTTCTATAACGGTTCCACACTGCTCGACCTCGAACAAGATCCCCCCGCCGTTCTCTGGCAGACAAAAAAAGCCAGTGAGAAAGACACCACCCACCTCAACAGCATCATGAGCACACCTTTTCTTCACAACGGATACATTTACGGAGTGTGCAGCTACGGTCAGTTTCGTTGTCTGGAAATCAGCTCCGGCAAACGCCTGTGGGAAACCATGAATGTCACCACGGGTGAACCGGACAAACAGGAACGATGGGCCAACGTCTTCCTCATCAAAAATGGCCCAGCCAACCGGTTTCTACTCTTCAATGAATCCGGAGACCTGATTGACTGTGACCTGACACCGGACGGATACAACGAGCTTGGACGCATGCACCTCATCGAACCCAACGGCAAAGACCTCCGCCGACGCCCCATCGTCTGGTCCCACCCGGCCCTGACCCAGGATGTCATTTGCGTCCGCAACGACGACAGCATTGCTTGCTACAAGTTTTAACTCAAAAATCAGGTAAATGGCTCTCGATGCGCTGCAGTCGCCATATAGGTGAACGACACCGCGCCGCTCTAACAATACCTTTCTATTCGTCATTTTTGACGAATTATATTGTTTTTTGATATTTATTCGCCATATATTACGATTTAAAGGACATCGTTTAAATGAAATTCAAGGATCTACAACACGACGACACGGTGCTGATCGAGTTAGGTAAACGCTTGGTGCAACGACGTATTGAAATGAATTTGACGCAATCAGAGTTGTCCCAGAAAGCCGGAGTCGGAAAACGAACCCTGGAGAGACTGGAAAAGGGCGATTCCGCACAGACCCGAACGCTCTTTCGCATCTTTCGTGAACTGGATCTCCTTGGGGGATTTGAAGTGGTATTACCCGAGCCAAGCATACGCCCAAGGCATGCCGTCAAAGGGAAAGACGAACTTCCGAAAAGGGCACACAAAAAGAAATCAATCAAAGGCGGCCATCAGGAATGGAAATGGGGTGATGAAAGGTGACAACTCGGGCTACCGTTAGATTGTGGGGAACCGACATCGGTTACGTGAGTTTGGGAGAAGAACAGCAAATCGCCGAGTTTGAGTATGATTCTGACTTTCTCCACAGTGGCATCGAAATCTCACCGATCCGAATGCCCCTGTCATCGCGTATCTACCGCTTTCCCGAACTACAATTTAAATCCTTTCATGGACTTCCCGGGTTATTGGCGGATTCGTTACCCGACAAATTTGGCAGCGCAATGATCGATACCTGGCTGGCTACAAAAGGTCGCAAACCTGAGTCCTTTAACCCAGTGGACAGATTGTGTTACATCGGATTGCGGGGCATGGGAGCCCTGGAATACAAACCCGCTTTAACAAGGCAACGATCCACTTCATCCCGCATCCATGTGGATCAATTGGTCAAGCTTGCCTCAGAAATATTAACGCACCGCTCTTCGCTTTCCACCATTTTTGCAAACCGAAACAAAGAACGCGCAGTGCAGGAAATACTTCGTGTGGGCGCATCAGCAGGTGGTGCAAGAGCCAAGGCACTGATTGCGTGGAACCCCGAGACCAACGAGGTAAGATCTGGACAGATCCAAGCCGGCAATGGCTTCGAATACTGGCTGATGAAGTTCGATGGAGTGCAGAATAACCGGGATAAAGAACTGGCTGATCCCAGAGGCTATGGCGCTATCGAATATGCTTACTCCAGGATGGCAAAAGACGCAGGCATCACCATGATGCCCTGTCGATTATTCGAAGAGAATGGCCGGCGACATTTCATGACAAAGCGATTTGACCGAACCAACAATGGAGACAAATTACATTTGCAATCATTGGCTGCAATAGCCCACTTGGATTTCAACATGGTCGGCACTTACGGATACGAGCAGGCCTTCATGACCATGCGTGACTTGGGAATGGGGCGTCATGAAATCGAGCAACAATTCCGCCGCATGATCTTCAACATCGTGGCGCGCAACCAGGATGACCACGTAAAGAACATTGCCTTCCTAATGGATCGCAAAGGGAACTGGACTCTGTCTCCGGCATTCGATGTCACTTACAGCTTCAATCCAACGGGAGATTGGACATCGAAGCACCAAATGTCCGTGAACGGAAAAAGAGACGGTTTTGATATGAAAGATATGGAATCGTGCGGAAAGATCGCACGATTAAAACAAGGCGAAGCAAAAGCCATTATCCGTGAAGTGCAGTCTGTGGTAACCCAGTGGCGAGATTATGCAGATGAGACAGGTATCCAGTCAGATCAAAGAGATAAAATCCATAAAGCGCTGCGGCTGGATCCGTTTTAAATCCACTAAAAAATTTAACTTCCCCAAAGCATGCGATGCGCTAATATCACTCATATCACCGAATTTTTAACATGAAAACTTACGCCCGTTTTCCAGACAGAAAGAGGCTGGTTATTTTATCGGCCAACCAAGGTTTCACGCTCATTGAACTACTGGTGGTCATCGCCATCATTGCCATCCTGGCGGGCATGTTGCTGCCGGCCCTTTCGAAAGCCAAAGGAGCGGCGCATGCCACCGGTTGCCTGAATAATATCCGACAATTCTCCATCGCCAACATGGTGTATTCAACGGACCATGATGATCAGGCGGTTCCCCTCATTGCGCTCAATCGCGGCACTGGCAACACCCAGATCTGGATGGCGAACCAAAGTTTTCGCGAAATCATCGGGTATTCCAAAAACGAAAACTCCATCGTGCAAACCCCCATCGACTACCGATGCCCGGCGGACAAGCAAATCCGCAACCCGTCCCAATACGCTTTCAACAACAACCCCAATGCATCGAATGCTGATAACCGCGGTACGCTGACAAGTTACAGTTACAACTTTGAGGATTGGTACCCATCCGATGGTCGTGGCTGGGCTCTAGCGAGCAAAGACCATGCGGGACATAAGATGACAGCGGTCCAGAGCCCTTCGGAAAAACTGATTTTTCATGACGGCGACGACTGGTGGTCCCAGTGGAAGGGCGCCAATTATTTCACCGGATGGGACAAGCTAGGCCAAACCGGCAGCGTACAGGATTACAAAAACGCCGGCAACGGCGGCCCGACCCTGTACCGCCACAATGAAGGATCCAACATCGGTTTCTACGACGGTCACGCTGAAAAGATTCGCAAGGAAAAAGTCTGGGTTCAGGAAAACTGGGATTCCAATCCCAAACGTCCCGAAATGTGGGTAGCCGTGCCTGAAGTGTGGAACAAATACCGCTAAAGCACCACTCCAAGCGCCGTCGATGGTCTTTTCGTTTGGCCGCTGTGGGACTGGTTTGCATCCCCTTCCTGGCGGGAGAATTTTTGCTGGCTCTCTTCGATCCATCCTGGGCCAGATTGGAGGCGGATCCTCTGGTGGGATTCAGCGAGACCATGCCTCTTTTCGAACTCAATCAACAAAACGATACCTATCAAATTCGAAATGACAGGCTACGTGCATTCGTTCAAAACGGATTTCCAGCCACCAAGCATCCCGACACGTTCCGCATTTTTTGCCTGGGAGGCTCCACAGTGCAGGGACGCCCCTACTCCATCGAAACCTCATTCACAACGTGGTTGCGTCTCAATCTTGAAGCAGCACATCCAAACCTCAATATAGAGGTCATCAATTGCGGGGGTGTCTCCTATGCCAGTTATCGCCTGACACCCATCTTAAGGGAATGCCTTCAATACGAGCCGGATCTCATCCTGCTTTGCACCGGCAACAACGAGTTTCTCGAAGATCGCAGCTACACTTTTACAAAGAAAACGATGCCCATTCTGGATCCGGCCTTCCGGATACTGTCCCATTCCAGAGTGGTGCGTTGCGCCATGGCTGTTGGATCCAAATGGACACATAGAAACACCCCTCAGGCCACGCTGGGGCCGGAAGTGGATGCCATGTTGGATTATGAGCGAGGCATTGAACGTTATCACCGGAATGATTCCTGGCGGCGGTCGGTCGAAGAACATTTTCGGATCAATATTCAAAACATGATCCGGACATGCCATAGAGCCAAGGTTCCGATGATGCTTCTCAGTCCCTGCGTCAATTTAAAGGATAGCCCACCTTTCAAATCAGAACATCAGACAAACCTCAACGCTTCCCAAAGAATCCAGTGGGAAAAATGCCAGGCTGAAGCCTCTGTCGAAATTCAAATTGGGAACCTGATGGAAGCATTTGCGCTTCTCCAACAAGCTCTCCAACAAGATCCGAAGCATGCCATGACATGGTACCAAGCCGGGCAACTCCTCTACCAATCAGGCAAGTTTCAACAGGCAAAACAGTATTTTGAAAAAGCGCTGGAGGAAGACATTTGCCCCCTGCGTATCCGGTCCAATATGCGGACGATGCTGTCCAATCTTGCTCAAATGGAAAACATCCCCTTCTACGACCTGCATGAAACGGCGGTTGAAATGACTCCAACCGGGATCACTGGGAATGAATTTCTGGTGGACCATGTGCACCCATCCGTCACCGGGCATCAAATCATCGGAAAGGAACTGGCCGTTCAAATACAAAACCACTGGTTCAATGAGGAAACAAAGGAAATCCCAAGCGAAATCCTTCAACAACGTTTTCAGGATCACCTGAACACACTGCCCGACCACTATTTCGCCAACGGACTCCAACGATTACAAAACCTCCAAGCCTGGACCCGGGGCCGCGCTGATGGAGCCCCCATCGAATCCTTACCCAAACCAGAACAAGGTCTTTAATTCAGCATTTAAAATTCACTATTCAAAATTCAAACTCTTCCCTAATGTCCAAGCCCGTGCAGTTAGTTGAACAGGAAATACAATTGGCCGTTCAAAGGGCCTTGGAAGAAGATGTCGGAACCGGCGACGCCACGACGCAATCGGTTATCCCTGATGGAGCCACCGCCGTTGCAGAAATGCGCGCCCGAGAGGAACTCGTGGTGTGCGGCGTGGAGTTTGTCCGCATCACCTGCGAACAGGTCGATGAGGACCTGGTCCTCAATTTCACCCACACTGATGGGGATATGCTTGAACCCGGCGACTGCATCGTCCGTATCGAAGGTAATGCAGCCTCCATCCTGACGGCAGAACGCACAGCTTTGAATTTTATTCAAAGGTTGTCCGGCATCGCATCATTGACGCAACGCTACGTGGACCGAATTGCCGGCACCAAGGCCCAAGTGCTGGACACGCGCAAGACAACACCGGGTTGGCGTCATTTTGAAAAGTATGCGGTAGCTTGCGGTGGGGCCACCAACCACCGGATCGGGCTGTTTGACCAGATCATGATCAAAGACAATCACCTCGCCACACTCGGCCCGGATCCAGCCACAACGATTCCGCTTGCCATCCAAAAAGCGAAAACAATGTATCCAAAACTCAAGATCGAAGTGGAAGCGGACACACTGGAGCAAGCCTACATTGCCATGGATTCCGGAGCAGACATCCTCCTTCTGGACAACATGCCGCCTGAGAAATTGAAGCAGGCAGTGGACAAAAACAAAGGCCGATGCCTGCTTGAGGCCAGTGGTGGAATCCATCTGGAAACGATCCGTCAAGTGGCGGAAAGTGGAGTGGATTTCATTTCCGTAGGCGCTTTGACCCACTCGGCACCGGCGGTGGACATCGCTCTGGACTTTCAACTTCCCCCTCTGGAATGAGCACCTTGCAACACATCCTGCGAGCACTGCGTGAGGCGGGTGACAGCGGCATTCATGGAACCGCGATCTCGGAGGGATTAGGCATCAGTCGCACCGCCGTTTGGTCGCATATCGAGGAGTTGCGCAGCTTGGGATTTGGCATCGATGCAGGTCCGCACTCTGGTTACCGCATGATCTCCGTGCCCGACGTTCTTTTGGGGGACGACATTCAATCCCAACTCCCGTCAGACACCATGATCGGTCGAGACATTCGAGTGTTCCGGGAAACCGCTTCCACGAACAAACTGGTAGACCAAATGGGAGTGAGCGGAGAAAAAGAGGGACTGGTGGTATTCGCGGAATCCCAAAGCCAAGGCCGTGGACGCCTGGGTCGCAAATGGATTTCCCCGGAAGGTAAAGGTCTGTGGTTTTCAGTGTTACTTCGCCCCCCCCTGCGCCCACCGGAGATGACGCAATTAACCGTCATCGCAGCCACCGCTTTGGCACGCGCCATCCGGAACGTGACTGATCTGAAACCCGATATCAAATGGCCCAACGATATTTTGATCAATGGCCGCAAAGTCGCCGGAGTCCTGACAGAAATGAGCGCTGAACCTGACCGGGTGTTACATGCCGTTCTCGGCATCGGGGTGGATGTGAATCTGGAACAATCTGATTTCCCCTCTGAACTACATTCAATGGCCACTTCCTTAAGATTGGAATCTGGTAAACCCGTGCTCAGATCGACATTGGCAGTTCGTTTGCTGCAGGCATTGGATCAGGACTACAAACGCATCCTGAACGGTGAATTCGAGCAAGTCTCCGATGAATGGGAATCTCAATGCATCACTCTGGGCAAACGGGTTCGCATCCATCAAATGGATCGAACCTGCGAAGGATTTGCCGAATCCCTGGACAGTGAAGGGGCTCTGATGATCCGAAATGCAAACGGCCATTTGGAACGTATCACCGGTGGTGATGTGACCTTTGAAATGGATTAAATCAATCGCAACATGGAACCAGCACCCCAAACCAAAGTTGCCATCGATATTGGAAACACCCACACGCACATCGGTTGTTTTATCAATGATCAATTGGAACAAGTTCAGGAGATTCCCACTCAACCGCTACTCCAGGGCAAAATCGATACATTACAATCCATCTGGACACCCGATACCAAACCGGACTGGGCAGCCTTTTGCAGCGTTGTTCCCAAGGCATCCGACAATGTTCGATCCTGGCTGGAGTCACAAACATTGTCTCGTGGTTTTTGTGAATTAAACCATCAAACCGTCGTCGGAATCGGCATTGATTACCCCAAACCCGAAACCATCGGACCCGATCGACTGGCCAATGCCATGGCCGCTTCGCGTCATTTCGGAGCACCATCGGTCGTGGTGGATTTCGGGACAGCGGTGACGTTTGATGTGGTTGATCAACACAGCCAATACGTCGGTGGCATTATCGCGCCGGGAGTTTCGGTCATGACCGATTACCTGCATGAAAAAACAGCCCTGCTACCACGCATCAAGATCACGGATCCAGGTTCTGTCATCGGAAAGAACACCGAGCAAGCCATGCAAATCGGGGCCGTCCATGGCTACCGAGGTCTGATCCGTCAACTGATCGAAGAATTACAGGAAGAACTGGGAACCGCACAAATCCCCGTCATCGCCACCGGGGGCTATGCCGAACTAATTGCCGGCAGACTGGATTGCATCAC
>CAYPZD010000014.1:43576-73105 GCA_964415055.1 uncultured Verrucomicrobiota bacterium
TCATCGCCACCGGGGGCTATGCCGAACTAATTGCCGGCAGACTGGATTGCATCACAACCATCCGCCCCAACCTGACACTTGAAGGTTTGTTGTTGTTGGATCCGACCGGCAAGGAAGCATAGGTGACAACTGTATTGTATTCACGCCGAGGCGCAGGGCCGCAGAGTTTCCCCGGGTAGAACGTGCCGTCCTCGGCGCGCCACCTTGTGGCATCCATACTCCACGTTGCATTTCGTTTGGGGAAGCCTTCGGTTTTCGAACACCCAACATCCGCATAGCTGACGCTAGCGGGCGGATCGAGATCCCGATATGATCGGGAATCTACCTGCGGCATACTTCAAATAACTTCCTGTTTTGTTCACTTTAGTCAAAATTTCTTGTTATCTGATGAAATCATCCATTTGATGAGGGCACTTTATGGGAGCTTTGCCATCCAACACCATGTTGTTATCCGCCAACGATCTTGTTCTGGTGTACGATCACCTGCGTCTGTTGGACGGCGTGACCGTTGCCATCACTTCCGGAGAAAAGGTCGGTCTGGTTGGGCGCAACGGATGCGGTAAGACCAGCCTGTTTAAAATTCTCGCCAATCAATCCCAACCCGATGCCGGAGATGTATCCCGGCGCAAAGCACTGCGAGTCGGCTACCTACCCCAGGAGTTTGAACTGGATGAAACCACCACCGTCCACGAGAACATCCTCGCCGGGGCCGCTGATGTGCTGGAATGGATGCGTCGGTACGAGGCCGGTGAAGGATCGGATGCGAATCAGGCATCCTGGCTGGAACGGATCGAACTGGCAGATGGCTGGAACATGAACACACGCGCCGAATCCATCGCCACCTCCTTGTCCGCTCCGGATATGAACGCAAAGGTCGCCGGTTTATCCGGAGGTGAAAAGCGAAGAGTGGCCCTCTGCCGCGCACTGGTGGCGCAACCGGACCTGCTCCTGCTGGATGAACCCACCAACCATCTCGATGCCACCACCATCAATTGGCTGGAGGAATACCTCAAGAATTTCGCGGGAGCAGTGATGTTTGTTACCCATGACAGGTACTTTCTCGATACCATCGCCACACGCGTGGTGGAGCTGGATCAGGGACGAGCCTTCTCGCATCCGGGCAATTACACATCCTTCCTCGAGAACAAAGCCATTCGACAACAGATCGCCGATCAAGCGGAACGTCGCCGACAACGCTTCCTGCGTGAGGAACTCGAATGGGTTCGGGCGGGAGTACGCGCCAGACGCACCAAAGCCAAGCATCGACTGGACACCTATTACGAAATCAAGGGACTGGAAGCTCCCCCTGAAGAACGCGAGATGGATGTCCTGATTCCACCTCCGCCCGAAATGGGAAACATCGGAGTGGAACTCGAACAAGCCGGTGTGAAAGTGGGCGAAGGAGAGCAGGAGCGATGGTTGTTCCGCAACCTGGACCTGACGCTCACCCCCGGCAAATGCATCGGCATCGTCGGCAAAAACGGGGTTGGTAAAACCACCCTTCTGAAAGTGTGCATGGGTGAACTAGAGCCCTCCGAAGGCACCGTGGTCATCGGAAAAAAAATCCAACTCAACTACATCGACCAATCGCGCATGCAACTCGTCGAAAAAGGATCCGTGTTGGAGGAAATAGCCGATGGCGATGAATCCGTGACCTTCGGGAACCGAAGCATCAGCGCGAGAGGTTACCTTCGTCGTTTCCAATTCCCCGAACACAGGGCCAACGAACCCGTCAACCAGTTGTCGGGCGGAGAACGCGCCCGCTTGATGCTCGCCAAAGTGCTCAAACGCGGCGGCAATTTTCTTATCCTGGACGAACCCACCAACGACCTCGATCTTCCCAGCCTTCGCATGCTCGAAGAAGCCTTGGCCGATTTCGACGGAAGCGTCATCGTGGTGAGTCATGACCGTTATTTTCTCGATCGTATCTGTGATCAGATCATCGCCTTCGAACCCGAGGGAGTATTTGCCCAGCCGGGAAACTATTCCTATTATCTCGAAAAACGTCGCGAAAAACTGGCCCGGCAAAAAGCCTCCATCCCTTCATCAACACCGACCAAGGACCCTCAACCCGCCCGGGAAAAAAAGAACCGACCGCGCCGATTGAGTTACATGGAAAAACGCGAACTGGAGGGCATGGAAGAAGCCATCCTGGAAGCCGAGTCAGAAGTGGAAACCATGGAAACCACGCTCAACGATCCAAGCTACTATGTCGACCATGCCAACGAAGCCGTGGAACTGACCAGAAAATTGGAAACAGCCAAACAAAACGTTGCCAGGTTATACAAACGCTGGGAAGAACTGGCTGCCATCGAAGAAGCTCAGAACCAATAACGAGCTTGTTTTAGCGTCCTTTGGTTCAGAGCCAACGAAGTCGCCCTCGATTACAATGCCGGCTACACAGCAGCCCATTCGATCCTCTACGGACGATTCGGCGGCCGAGCCATCGCCAATTTTCCATACTGACGGCGTATTCCGTTAGATCCCCACCCCGAAATGGAAACAGCCATGCTCAACTTGATTTCGCCCCAGAAGAAAAAACTCCACAACAAATTTGCGACATAATATCTCAAAATGCGACATCTGGCTCACTTCTCTCCAGCCAAATGTCGCATTTTCATAACTTGTTCTTTTTTAACTTGTTTCATATTGACAACACACCGTTCAAGAATCATCTTCACGCAACTCAAATCATTCAAACCAAGCTTAGGCCACAACATGAAAATCAAGTTCACTCTCCTCCTTGCCGCGATACTCGCAACCGCAACGCAAGGCTTCGCCCAAACAACCGACCCGCTTCCAAACATCTCCCTCCCCATGGGGCACGTCAAGAAAATGGGAGCCGATTTCATCAAGGACATCACTGGTGTCGCAGTGGAGAAATTCGCGGATTATCTAATCGACTACTCCCACGCCAGCTTCCAACTGGAACGAGCTTCGTGGAGGGAGGGGTTGTCTCATCGGTATGCAGGAATGGATCATCAGACATTTCGCCGAGTAGATTGGATGAACACCACAAGGGCATTTTATCAGACTGAAACAATTGAAATAAATCTCCATACAAAGGAGAGGAAAACATTTCCACTGAATCCTTCTCGATTCTCTGACTTCGAAGAAGCCAACAGGTACTGGCGTTCATACGTCACGGTCGAAGGTAAACTCCAAAGAGAGAAAGCGTGGATAATGAAAATCGACCATCGGTTGCGCAACACGTATTACAAGGGAGCAAAATTTCCCAGCAAACAAATGTCGGGGCCTCTTTATCCTCGAATCTATTGCCGAATCAAGACATTACCAAATCTTGAAATTAATGGTTCCAATCAAGGATTTCAAACCAGTTATGCACGTGGATACAAATCGGTTTACGTTCCATTGAATGGGGTTTCAAGTGCTTTTGAACTCATAAGCCGAGCCAATTCTAGACTAGATTGTGATCACACAACCGATTTGTTCCAGCCAGGAGAAGATGACAATGGAATGAACGGTTCGGTTTGCCCCTAACTGATTCATTCCCTACTCACACAACAAAATAAATCCGTTTAATCCAAACACGGATGACGACGCTTTTAACGATTCGACATGCCCATTAACAACCACAAAAGACCATTGGATCGAAGCAAGGAGGGATTTTCCTTGAAGATGAATATCACTGGAATACTGGTGGTTTTAATCCTGATATTTGGATTCAAAGTTACCAGAAAAACAACTACTCCAGCCAAAGAAGTAATTCTTACAAAACCGATCGAACAAAAGCCCAAGAAGTCGCCGGCTTCTTCCGGCCCCCGTTCCCTCACACAAGCACAATCCTTTTATCGCACGATTCAAGCAGGACTCCAACAACCACGTTTGTTCCCATTTCAACCACGATGGTCTGGTGAAACGTATGATCCTAATCTACCTATGGATGATTCCCTTGCAGATAGATTGAAGAAGCATGTGGAACTTAGGAATTTTTATTCTTCCAATGCCAGGCTAACTCAGGAATTCAGGACATTGTCTGAGTTGCTAACAGTGTATGGAATTGAACCGCCCCCCCTTCTGATGAAAAAACTTTACATGTGTCTATACGGAATCGCGACACCAAACCCGGTTTTAGCAGAGAATCCGGAATTAGCCATTCCCTCGGTCCATGAGGATTTTGAGAAATATCACGACGACCTCAGGATTTCCATGAAACAAGTTGCGAGAAACTTGGTTAAAATGGATGACACCACTTTCTGGACAGAGCTTTATCAAATTCATCCCAAAGTTCCATTCCTAACTCCTGACACACGTATCGAACCTGGAGAACTTTTACTCATACAATGAAAACTCAAAACTGGCTTATCTTCGTTTTGTCCATCATTCTGGCTTTGCTGATGTGGAAGAACTGGCAATTGGATCAAGCATTGCTGGAATCCGGCGCCAACGAAATGGGGAAGAATGACATCGCTTCCTTTCCTGCGTCCACAACATTGCAGACAACAGCCAACATGTTTGAGGAAATGCCTGTTTCAGATCTCGAAACCAACGCCCTTGATGCGGTGTATGGTCATTGGACACCTCCTGAAAAAGAGAAGTATGTGGCCGATCCCGATGGTCCATTGGATGAGGGATTTGAGTGGACGGATGAGTATTACGATCCCGATCGGATTGAAGAGCCAGGTTACCGGGACATGGTTGTGTCAGCCATTTACACGAAGCACTACTACGAATCACCCGAGCGCAAGCAACCACCCTTCCGGCAATCCAGGGAATTGTTGGAACAATGGGGCATCGAACCGACACTCAACAACACAATCATGGTTCATGACGCTGCGCATGAATGGCACATGCACAAACAATTTGCCGAAGAAGAGTCCGGACCGGCGGCGGGTCCGGATGGCAAGAAGATGGCGGCCTTCAAAATGGAATTTCAACGTAAGAACATTCGAAGTCGCCTGGCACAATTTCTTGGGATCAAAGACAAAACCTTTTTCGAACAGCTCATCGAAATCAAACCCGAGAGCGGCATCCTGACTCCCCTGCTCATCATCAAACCCGGCGATCGACTGATGCAACAAAATGGATAGAAAAAAAATCACGGCGCAACAACCACCCGGTAAAACCGGCTTCCCACCAACAAGAATTCATCGGATAGCCTTACCAAATCTCCTGTCCCATCGAACAACTGCAGATCGACCCAACGATCGGATGTCAGATCGTCGATGAATTGAAGGCGATATTTCAGACCTATTTCAGTGGCTACTTCCAAGGTTACGTCGTTATCCGACAGGTTGATGGACTGAATGAGGTCTTGAACATCAGGCGCACCCGACCGGCTTCCGTTCGGCAAACCTCGTGTGGTTTCGTTCGCTATGAAATGCGTGATGAAATCCGTTCCGTCAGGAAGTCGGCCCGTGGATCCCGGACTCATTAAACTCCCGGTCACAAACACTTCATCAATCAATGAAAAATTGGAGGCATACATCCTCAAGGTTTCGCCTTGGGCTGATAGCCGGAAGTTCAGGTGGTTTGGGCCCTTATCCGGATCATTGTCCGCCCATAAAGCCGCATACCCATGTGGCCCGATAAAACTCAAGGCAGCCATGACATGTTTGGTCTTGCCGTTCAATGAGGGATCATCCGTGACATACAAACCACCGAGAGCAACCGGATCTCCCCCTGTATTGTAAAGCTCCAACCAATCATCCCCTTCTCCACCTACCTGCCATTCATTGAAACGAAGCTGATCGACATTCCCCAAATCGGAAGGCTCTGCATTTTCCTGCCCCGGTGAAGGCTGAGAAAGCAGGGCCCATTGATCCGGTCCACGCCCGATCGTTTGATCGGCTATCTGAATACCATAATGCACCCGATCCATCACCTGCCCCTGAGGGCTGATCAGTTCAAGCAACCCGCCGGATGCATCCAGTGATGTATCTATAAAAAATTCACCCGGTCCAATTTCACCGCCCATTTCGTCATCACTCGCCCATAACAGCAAATAGGCCCCTGCTTCGAGATGGAATCCCGCAGGGAATGCCCACTCATCGGCACTATTCAATCGTAGTTTAAGATCATCCAATCGAATGGGTTCGCTGGTGACATTCAGTAATTCGATCCAGTCTGGTGTCCCATCAAAACCTTCGTATTGAATGGAACGATTCCGAGCCATGAATTCATTGATCACCACACCGGGTTGAAACGTTCGAACATTCGCTTCGCCGGGACTGGAGTTGCCAGTAACGACTTGAAACCGTCCATTTCCATCAGGAAGCCGCCCGAACGAAAGCCCCTCTTGCTGTTCCCGGTAAACGACTTGATCCAGCTGCGTGCCCTGATCGTCAAGCAACGTGAGTTGCCCACCCAAGGATGGTAGTTTGAATCGAAGCGCACTCTGCAAAGTCGTCGTAGTGGATTCGAGCAATAGATAACCACGTGGTTCTATGAATGTATAAGGCGTTCCGCTCACGGTGTGGTTGTTGAACTGGAAATGTAAGCCGCTCAAATCCACTGGAAATTCCGCATGGGAATTAAACAATTCCAGCCAATCGTTTTGTCCCGGCAACGGATCTGCCATCAATTCATTGATCCGCACAACGGAGAGGGGTGCCGTTGACGCATGGAGATTGACAGCGCCGGGTGTAGGCACTCCAAGGGACCAATGCCCGGTCTCGTCCTGAATCAATGAATATCCGGTCAATTGACGTCCAAAGGAAACGGCATCCACCTTGTCACCGAGAGGATTCAACAACACCACGGAATCACCATCACGATCCAGACCAAAAGGAAAACCCTCCCCAATGTCTTCCTGAATCTGCTGCGTGACCACCAGACGTTCTCCCGCTTGCAAGATCACATCGTTTCCAAAGACAAATTCAGAACGTCCTGTTTCATCGATCAATCGAAATCCGGCCAAATCCACAGCGGTCCCACCTCTGTTTTCAAGTTCGACCCAGTCCGGTGCCGGGGGTTCCATCGCAGACATGTCGTCCACGGCGGCGACGACTTCACTCAACACCACACCCTCGACTCTCAACCTGGATTGATAAGTTGCAGGGCTACCGCCGGGCAATGGTGATCGATCCCAGTTGGCGGGAACCGAAGGATCAGCCGACGCATGCCTCAACTCGAGACTATGCCCCTGCCCATCGGCGGCATCCGACCAGACACCTTGATCGCCATAATGGACACCGGTCACGAAATTCCCCGAAGCATCCTCAAGGGAAAGTCGTTCTCCACTGTTTGACAAACTCCCACCGAAATAAGCATCGACATGCGTCAATGGATATCGCAACTGAAACGCTGCCGGATTGTTATTGGAAGCCAGGACCATGGAAGCGCCGGCAGCCAGGCTTGCTCCGGAAACAAAGTCATAGGATACGCCTTGCAATTGGTGCCCCGACAAATCGTAGGAGACCGGACTGAAATTGGTTAATTCAATAAACTCGAATGCATCTCCACCGGGGGGATGGTACATGATCTCGGTGAATTTGATGTCAGGCGTCAGGTTGCCCGGATAAAACACCCCGCTGTTCAAAGCGCTCCAACGTCCGTCCGTCACGCTGCGTGCCCGAATTTCCGTTGGTTCGTCTATCACAATGGGAGAACGATACGGGATGGCATTCGGCGCAACTTTTCCGGCTTCCAGGATTCCCACCTCCAACAAGGCATCAATGAGAAAATCGGAGCTACGAAGACTCACATTCACCCCATGGATGGCCAAAAGATTGGCCCCGTCCCGGAGCAGATTCATCCGGTCTGTCACGTTGAAGACCTGATACTCGACCGCCTCGGAATCGGCATGTTCCGAATTCGCAACGGAATTCCAGCGAATCGATGTGGGAGCGTTGGCGTCTGCGATACGTCTGCCATTCAAAAATGCGGTGAATCCATCATCATATTTGACAAGCAGATTCATGAGGTTGTGATTTTCCAAATCACGCAATCGAACATTGAATGGGATGCGAATGTATACGGAAGTGTTCTTGCCTATCATTTCATCGCTCACATCGATACCGATATGGGAATCATACGTTTGTGCCCGATCATATCCCACACCACCTCGGCCCCTCAGCCAGTCTGAGTCATCGAAGTCAGTTATATTCGATCGCCAGGAACTTCGGATCGTTCCATCGGTTGGGACAAACGCATATTTTGTCGCTCGCTCGGCGACCAGTTCCATGAGATTCTCGGAGCTGCTTTCAGGCAGGAAGGGATCGGTTCCATCAAGCGTGTAGTATATGTCCCCTTCATCAGTGGATAAGCTCACGCGTGCGTCCCTTACACTTCCCGGGGGAACGGAAAACCGGGGAACATCGTCAGCCAGGAACAATCCCTCTTGAGCAAGTTGTCCCAAAACAATGGCTCGCCGCTGCGGAATCCAGCTGGTGGCGATTGAATCCGTGATCCTGACAACTCCCGCCAAGCCATCTCGCAATGCCTCATAACGCTCCAGGATGTGTTCATCCGTCAACGCTCCATCACCAAAAAAGTGCCGATGAACCCGGTCGGCAAAACGCACCCTAAAATCACTGTTCTTCGCCAGGGATTGGTAGAATCGGGCGATGTCCTGAGCAACCACCAACTCCTCCGTCAAGGTGTTATGACGCACATCACCGCCAGCATTGAAAAAGGACCATTCGGCATCCCAAACATAAAACCTCCATTTCGCTCCATCCACCCGCTCACGCGCTGCGCGCCAATTGTTGTGGGGCCAGTCACGCGTTCCGACATATATGTTCAAGATCAGGTAGTCGATGAAGCTGTCGATATCCAGCATCTGACCGGCGAGCCGGTAATTGGAAGCCGCAGACAGATCACGGTTCATCGCCGTCTTCAGCCGATTCCATTCAGTGGTATTTCCTGACCGCACTTCACCGAACTGAGCAATGATGTCATAATCACCGCCCCCCCCCTGCCAGGAATCAAGAAAGTCTTCATCGATGCGTTCGGTGGGATTGTAGTATCCTTTGTAAGCTCCGTTGATGTATAAATGCGCCAAGGTGCCCTGACTGGACACCTGCCCCATATCCGCTGAAAGTCGCCGGACCAGTTCATCCACCACAAACGGGTTCGAATGATCATTCATTCCCGCACGCAAAACGATCTGCTTGAACGAATCTGCTGGTGAACGGGGAATCAACGGGTATTCCAGCGTCGATTCACCATAATCCCCTCGAAAATACAACCGGAATGAATACTTGCGAAAAGGGAGTCCTCCATTGGGATCATAACGTTCGCGCACATAGTTCCCCCCCTGGATGCGCAAACCGGCATCGATCTGAAACCCCGTGGAGCCGTCCGGCAAAAAATACTCCACCGAAACCGGACGTTCCCAGGAACGTCCGCGCTTGGTGGTATTGCGCGGTCTCGTTTCCATGATCCCCTGTCGCCCCCACAAATGATCCTCATCGGTCACCAATGAAATGACCGGCAAGGCGCGTCTGGATCGGCTCATTCGAAAGAAATAGGAGTGTGTCTCTGTTTTGGAAGGAAGATAGCCCGGTTTAAAAACAGCCGCACGCACGGTGGACGTTCGGCTCATTTCGATAGGAGCTTCATAGGTGGTCCCGTTTTCCATGGTGGGTTCGGACTTGTCCAAGGTGTAACGTATGACTGCCCCATCCACCTGGGTCGACATAACAAGTTGAAACGCGCGATCGTAATAACCGCGGGAAGCACTGAAATGAGGTTCGGGTAGTATTTCCGTGACAGGTTCCCCCACATTCTCTCGCCCCGGAGTGGGTCTTGCAAAATAGCTGAGGCTTCCATCCGCAAGCCGTCCGTAGGAGTGATCATTGCGTTGCTCGGGGTATCGCTCTCCAAAACCACTCATCAATCTTCGCGGTAATTCCGGACTATAAAGCCCCAGGAATTCCCCGCCGCGGCTCAAACTGAAATTCGTATGAGGCGAGGCTCCTGTTCGCCTGTTTGGACGATCCTTGGATGAAGCAAACACCACAAGGTAGTCATTCGGGCCGATCGATATTCCGTCGAATTCCCAAAGCCCCGGCTGAACCGGATCATCGGACAGGGACCATCCGGTCAGGTCCACTTCTGCATCGGTCGTGTTGTGCAGCTCGATCCAATCCACATGATCCCGGTCATCATCCATCAACCCGCTCTGGTTCCCCGCAAGGATTTCGCTCACTTCAATGCCTTCATATTTGACGCCGGCATCGATTTCATAAGTCCACGTATCTGGTTGAAAAGCGTTCGGCTCCGGGGCGTCGTCCACCAGTCCATGATCGTCGATCCACGATAAACGCAACGAACCATTCGATTGAGCAGGAAACTCGAACACATAAGGCCCAGCACCCGCACCTTGCACGGAATCAGCGGGTATCCCGTTCACCGTCAAGTCCGCCGCATCCAGCCCGAGGACGGGTTCTGAAAAAATGATTTCCACCATCGAAAACGAAGGAAGTCGCTGACCTGCCCGAGGAAAGATATGAGTGACATGTGGAGCGTCCTGATCCAACACCTGATACACCCGCACCTCGGAAGTGGATTGCCAATCAAACCCGTTGGGAGGCGAAGCCAGATCTTCGATACCGGGATCCTGCGGCCAACGGAGTGTGAGTTCACGTGATGAAGTGCCGGCGAACTGAAAACGATAGGTATCCCCACTTCCTGTCATGCCCACCGCCGAAACTCCATTCAGAGTCAGATCTCCCCTGTCAACACCACGGACCGGTTCGGAAAACTGTAGGGTAACTTCCCGCAAACCCTCGACCCATCCCGGCTGTGGATCCACAGAACGGATGACCGGCGGGACGGTGTCAGCCAGCATGGCAGTCCATCCGGCCATCAGCAGGACCCAACAAATCTTAATGACAACAAAGTTTCTCACGATTTATTCAAAGCAGGATTCGTATCTGAGTTTCCAAAGCATGCACTGTCACATGAACAATGCGCAACCCCACGGTTAAAAAAACAACCCGGTTCATTTGCTCCAAAATGGGATCATTCCCGCCAAAGGAGTCATTCAAACCGGATGACAAAAATAGAATGGTAGGGCTTCGCTGCTGCGAAGCCGTGAGCGCGTTGTGGTATAGGAAAGCCTGCGGGGTTGACCGGACACACCTCAGTACGCTCAGTTTCTGGGCAAAAAGAATGTCACGCGGGGAGACTATTGTCCATCGAATGACTGTGGCGTTTCCATTGCAGCTTGGAAAGGGTTCCAAAGCACTGAGGTTTGAAGTGGGTGTAAGACGGAGCTTACCCCTCCGGTGATGGATTTCTAATTTTTGAACGGCGCCCCACCATCAGGAGTGCGGTCTTTCTCGCTTGCCGGGTCTTGGCGGGACTGGTAGGTTGCCGCCCAGTTACCAAAACCTTGTTAAAATCATGAACATGAAATCTTTTTTTATCGTATTTACTATAGCAATGCTTGGAATGATGAGCCTTTCAACAAACACAGAAGCAGCGGACAAGTCCTCCAAACGAGGCAACCTGGTACACATGGTCTCCTTTAAATTCAAGGACACCGCCTCCAAGGAAGACATTCAGAAAGTGGAAAAAGCTTTTGCCGCATTGCAGAAGAAAATCCCACAAATTGTCTCCTACGAATGGGGCACCAACAACAGCCCTGAAGGTTTGAACAAGGGCTTCACCCACGGCTTTGTGCTGACTTTCCATTCAGGGCAGGACCGCGACGATTACCTCGTTCACCCACATCATAAAGAATTTGGCAAACTGGTTGGTCCGTTGCTGGACGATGTGTTTGTGGTGGATTTTTGGAACAAACAGGATTAATTGATCCCCCCTCAAGCTGCCCCGTAAACAGGCAACATTACCCAATTTCCCGATTCCATCATGGCCAAAACGCCCTTTCTGACCGCTCCGCGCAAATCCAAGGATATGCCTTCGGGGATTCCTTACATCGTAGGCAACGAAGCCGCCGAGCGATTCAGCTATTATGGCATGCGCACGATTCTCGTCATTTTCATGACGCAGTATCTGAAAAATGCCAATGGCGAACTGGATGTGATGACGGATGAGCAGGCCAAGGTATGGTACCACAACTTCATGTCGTGGGCCTACTTTTTCCCGGTGCTGGGGGCCATTCTGTCGGACGCTTTCCTGGGGAAATACCGCACGATCATTGCCCTTTCCATCGTCTACTGCCTCGGGCATCTGGCTCTCGCTTTGGATGAAACCAGAACGGGACTCACCATCGGGTTGGGATTGATTGCGCTGGGCGCGGGAGGCATCAAGCCGTGCGTAACGGCCCATGTCGGCGATCAATTCGGATCTTCCAATCAGCATTTGCTTGGTAAGGTGTTCGGTTGGTTTTACTGGTCGATCAACTTTGGGGCGTTTATTTCCACCCTCTTGACCCCCGTGTTGCTGGCCAAATACGGAGCGCATTGGGCCTTTGCTGTGCCGGGGATTTTGATGCTCCTGGCGACCTGGGTTTTCTGGTTGGGCCGCCGGCAATTCATTCACATCCCTCCCGGAGGAAAAACGTTTATCAAGGAAACCTTCAGTGGAGATGGATTCAAGGCCATCGCGAAATTGTTCAGCATCTATTTGTTCATCGCGGTTTTCTGGGCGGTCTATGAACAGAATGGCTCGGCATGGGTGCTTCAGGCCCGGGAAATGAATTTGAACTGGATGGGCGTCGAATGGCTCCCGAGCCAAATCCAGGCCATCAATCCTATCCTGGTGCTGATCTACATCCCTCTGTTCACTTATGTCATTTATCCGAATGTCAACAAGTTCTACAAACTGAACCCGCTCCGAAAAATTGGAATCGGAATGTTCATGACACTTCCGGCGGTCCTGGTCATTGCATGGATCGAAAGTAAGATTCAAGCTGGTCAGACCCCAACCATTGCCTGGCAGTTGCTGGCTTATTGCTTCCTGACTGCTGCAGAGGTCATGATTTATCAAACGGGCCTGGAATTCTCCTATACCCAATCTCCGAACGCCATGAAATCGATGATCATGTCCTTCTATCTGCTGTCCATTTCCCTGGGCAATCAGGTCACCGCCCTGGTCAATCGATTCATCCAGAACGAAGACGGCACCACGAAACTGGAAGGGGTGCAATACCATTTGTTCTTTGCGGGCATGATGCTGATCGCTTCGGTGTTGTACTGCATTTACGCCCGATTCTACAAGGAACAGACTTACATCCAGGAAGAATCCGCATCCTGATCTGATCCCCCGGAAATGTGCAGTTCATGCAAAAACCAGTTGCTTTTGGCGCAAAGACTGCAACATTGCCCCTGAATTCGAAATCTTATGAAAACAAGCAAACAATCAATAAACCGTTGGCTGATGACCTTCCTCGCTTTGGGAGCCATCGCTACTTTCAACATGAAAGCCGATCACCACAATGAACAAAACGCCCTGAGCTTCAAGATGAAGAACATCCAGGACAAAGAAACCGACCTGAGTCAATACAAGGGCAAGGTCCTCCTGATGGTCAATGTGGCCAGCAAGTGTGGTTACACACCCCAGTACGAAGGACTTCAGAAGCTCTACAGCGAATACAAGGACAAGGGATTCTCCATCATCGGCTTTCCATGCAACAACTTCGGAGCACAGGAACCCGGCACACACCTGGAAATCCAAAGCTTCTGCAAAGAAAACTACGGGGTGACCTTCCCCCTGATGGGCAAAATCGACGTCAAAGGAGATAAACAGGCTCCGCTTTATAAATACCTCACCAACCACCCGGATCATGGCGGACAGGTGCGCTGGAATTTCGAAAAGTTCCTGATCGACAAAAATGGCAATGTCATCGGTCACTACCCGTCCAAGGTAAAACCTGAAGACGCCGACCTGAAAGCCGCGATCAACAAGGCGCTCAAAGCAGATTAATCGAACAACAAGTCAGGATGAGGAAACGCAGATTAGGGAAGAGCGGATTGGTCGTATCGGAAATTTGCATGGGCACCATGACGTTTGGTGACCAGACAGACGAACCGATGTCTCATCGCATCATGGATGTGGCCTACGAAAAAGGGGTCAACTTCTACGATGCCGCCGAAATGTATCCCGTTCCGCCACGGGCCGAAACGTACGGTGTGACGGAAGAGTTCGTCGGCCGTTGGCTCAAGACCAAGCAACGCGATTCCATCATCCTGGCTACCAAAATCACCGGAGCGGCTCATGGCTGGTTTGTGCCTCCGGTCCGGCACGGCATGACCTGTCTGGACCGGCATCAAATCGTCAGAGCCGTCGAAGGAAGCCTGCAACGCCTGCAGACGGACTACATAGATCTTTACCAGACCCACTGGCCGGATCATGGCATGCGTTACGAAGAAACCCTGGCAGCGATGACCGAACTCAAGCAGCAAGGCAAGATCCGCGTCATCGGCAGCAGCAACGAGACCTGCTGGGGAGTGATGAAGAGCCTTTGGACTTCGGATGTGACGGGACTGGACCGCATCGACACGGTCCAGAACAATTTCAGCCTGATCAACCGACGCTGCGAAAGCGAACTCGCACAGGTGTGCCGCCAGGAACAGGTCAGCCTGCTCCCCTACTCACCTCTGGGAGGTGGCGTTCTTTGCGGCAAATACAACGGAGGACAATTCCCTGAAGGAGCGCGCTTCTCTCACTACATGCTGCATGGCAAGGAACGACAGAAGAACATGGCCCGTCGATTCGTCAACGACCGCACCCTGGCAGTTGTTGAACGCATGGAAGCCATCGCCAAAGAAATCGATTTGCACCCGATCACCCTGGCAACCGCCTGGAGCAAGAACCACGACTACGTGGCGTCCACCATCATCGGCGCATCCCATGTGGATCAACTGGAGACCACGCTAGCGGCAGGCAACATCGATCTTGACGCTGAAACAATGGCCAAACTGGATCAAATCGAAGCCGATATTCCCAACGCCATGCCCGAAGACGGACTGCGTCGGTTGTAAGGAGTTAACCATGGGCTGGCTTTCGCCCTATTTCCCCTTGCCGTATATCTCTTCGGGAGATTTCAGCATGGGCTCGGTAATCCTGGTGGCAGAGCCTTCGTCGGCAATGGATGTGAAGAAGCAGGAACGATAACCCTCATGGCAGGCGGCGCCTTCCTGCTCCACTTGCACCAGCAAGGTGTCTCCATCGCAGTCGTAAGCGATGTCCTTGACGTTTTGGGTGTGGCCGCTGGATTCTCCTTTCATCCAGAACTTCTGACGCGACCGACTCCAGAAGTGGGTTTTTCCGGTTTGCACGGTTTTTTCCAGGGCCGATTCATTCATCCAGGCCATCATCAACACACGACCATTGGTCGCATCCTGAACGATCGCCGGGATCAATCCGTCACTGTTGAACTTAAGGTTTTTGACAAACTCCATGATCTGTAAAACATTCCCGGTGGACACCCAAATGTGCCTACCAGCTCCTAATGAACCCGCCCCTCCCCTGATTGGTCAATCTCAAAGAAATAAAATCCGTCTGGATTCCTCTAAAAGGACGGGTAAGATCTCCCCATTCTCAGCACAAGGATGGAACAAAACTTGCATTCAACTTTAAGGTGACTGATCCAAATCAACGTTGCAAACCGGATCATCGACGCCAGGTCAACGATGACCTGAGTCGAAGTGGTTCCATTTTGTCTTATGGATGGTGGCTGGGGATTCTATGCGTTCAAATGCTGGGGGGGATTCATCAAACAACAGGTTCCGAAGCTCCCTGGGCCCATTTCACCATCGAAGAATTGGGGCAATCCCGCCAAATGTCCGTGCGATCAGGCGAGTTGCTGGTTTGCCTCAAGGAAGCACCCGGCGCGTGGGCGCGCGAACGTTTTCCAGCAAACTCCACATGGTCCTGGGAACCGCTCGTTTCGGGCGATAGAAAACATCTTCGCCCCAAAGGAGCCTACCGGAACAAGCAGCCGCATCTTGATCAATGGGTTCTCGTAAGATTGCCCGATCAAGCCGGACTGAAGAACGCCATCCGACAACTGCGGCTCGATCCAAATGTGCTGCATGTCGAGCCCAACCTGCGGATCGATATCGATCAAGCGGAAGTCGAGCTCCCATTGCCGAATGATTTTTACTTTGACCGATCCTGGGGGCTGAACAATACCGGACAGTTCGAAGGCACGGTTGACGCCGACATCGACCTCCCCGAAGCGTGGGAGCTGGGTATCGGCAGCAAGGAAGTGGTCGTGGCTGTCGTGGATACCGGCATTGATTTCTTCCACCCCGACATCCGGGACAACATATGGATCAACACCAACGAAATCCCGGGTAACGGTTTGGATGACGACAACAACGGTTACATTGACGACGTTCATGGATACGATTTTGTGTCGGATGACGGAGATCCATTTGATGACCAATCACACGGAACACATGTTGCTGGCATTGTCGGAGCGGTCACCAACAACCGTCAGGGTTCGGCCGGGGTGGCTCAAAAAGTGAGCATGATGGCCATCAAAACATTCGGCGTTCGGGGCACGGCTGATGTGGCCACGGTGGCACGGGGTGTCCGATATGCGATCGACCATGGAGCACGGATCATCAATGCCAGCTGGGGAGTAGATGTTCGCAGTGAGATCATGCGCACTCTGGTGGAGGAAGCGGCGGAAGCGGATGTGCTTTTTATCGCTGCAGGTGGCAATCGCCAGAGCAACCAGTTGTTTTACCCGGCCGCATTTGATCACACCATCGGGGTAGGTGCCACGGACCGCAACGACAAGCGAACACGTTTTTCAAATTTCGGTCCCTTCATCGACCTGGCAGCTCCCGGACAAACCATTTTCTCCACCATGCCCGACAACCGGTTTGGTTTTCTCAGCGGCACTTCCATGGCGGCGCCCCACGTGACCGGAGCGGCCGTGCTGGTGCTGGCCCGCAACCCGGATTGGAACTCCAGTGATCTCACCCGCATGCTGCTCAACGCGGTTGATGCGATTCAACCCGACAAATACATCGGATCCGGACGTCTCAACGTTTTGAAAGCCCAGCAAACCATTGACAGACTCCCCGGTGCTGCGTTCCTGTTGCCGGATAAACTGGGTGGAATCGTTGACATTCAAGGTTCTGCAAACGGGGAAAGATTTCGTGATTACGTTCTTTCCGTAGGACCAGGGCCCTTTCCTGAATCCTGGACAGTGATCCATCGCAGTGATCAACCTGTCACCGACGAAACCCTGCTGGCCCAATTCAACACGGAAGATTTAGCGGACGGAATCCACACCTTTCGCATCGAGGTAACCGATACTCTCGGCCAGATCAACACCGTCAAAAAATCCGTTGAAGTTGCGAATGTTGAAATCATTTTTCCTCAAAACAACGATATCCTGCGAGCAGGAGACATCATCGAAATCAAAGGCAGCGCTTTCGGCAAATCTCGAGCATACAGCCTGGAAATCGGAGTCGGGGCCAATCCCGGTGAATGGATGCAACTGGGAATCGAACAAAGCGAAACAACTGATTCCACCCCCTTTCAGGAAGCCCTCGCCACCTGGGATACGGGACAAGTGGAGCCAAACTCGCTTTATTCATTACGCCTGACCGCCACCGACGCTCAGGGAGAGGTCGAAACCCACATCGTGCAAGCCATTCACCTGGAGGCAAACCTGCTGCCGGAATTTCCCATCTATCACTCGATTGGTAAAGAAGCCACGGGAGATGATTGGCGCCCCATCGTTGTGGAGGATCTGGACCAGGACGGAGACCAGGAAATCGTGCTGGTAGAGGTAGGTGACTTGTTCGGGATGCCGACGATTTTGTATGTTTACCATCACGATGGCACACTCGCCTGGCAGACCACGCTGGGTGATGCGGTCCCCTTTCAGGATTTGCCTTTGGTGGGAGACCTGGACGGGGATGGCACGATGGAAATCTTTACCGAGGGCGGCAGCGGAGGCCTGCTTCAGGGATTCCACCACGACGGCACTCCCATGAACGACGGCTGGCCCGTGCGAACAGGCTACAAATCACTGGGAAAAGTAATGGCCGACTTGAATGGTGACGGCACCCAGGAAATCATCGCTCTCGGACACGAATCGGCCAGCGGCACTTTTTCAAACAATCGACAGCTCATGGTCATCCAGGCGGATGGAACCATATCGACCCGCTGGAACCTTTTGGCATGCGATCATGATCAGGATGTCATGGAATTGCTCCCTGCCATCGCCAACATGGATGACGATCCCGAATTGGAAATCGTCTGCGTGAACGATTGTAAATCGGTTGGCATCTACGATCTCAACGATCCGGGCAACGTCACCATCAATGCATTCACCACCAGCGGCAAGCTGCTCACTTCACCTGTTATTGGCGATCTGGATCGAGATGGAACCAATGAAATCATCGTAGTGGCCGATGGATCGGAAACAGATACACGTGGCGGCATCTATGCATTTTATCGAAACGGAAGCATGCTGCCGAACTTCCCAGCCATCTTCGAGGAACACTTTGACAGCGCCCCTGCTCTGGCTGATCTGGATGGGGACGAAGATCTGGAGATCGTGGTTTCCAGCCATCGGACCCGCATGCTTTACGCCATCCATCATCATGGATTTCCCCTGGACAACTGGCCCATCGGACCAGTGAGGGATGGATTGATTCGAAGCACTCCCGTGATTGCCGACATCGATGGCGACGAAACACTGGATATCCTGTCTCCCACCTACGGATCGACATTCACACTCCTCAGCACGGGAGAATACAGCCGCACAACCGGTCTACGAGCCTGGAATGCCTCCGGGGTGCCGGTCCTGTTTGGTAAGGGGTATGAAAAAGACAGGTTATGGATTGAACTACCAAGTGGCTCATTGATCAAAAACGCCCCCCCGACCATCACCGACCTGGATGGGGACGGTCAGTTGGATGTGGTCAGCTCGACCACGGTGGATATCGCTTATGCGCGCGACAATCCCCGTATACGACTTAAAAACCGTCACAGTATTTATGCATGGTCACTGAATGCTCCCTATCGAGCAGATTTACTACCCTGGCCAACCTACCAAAAAGACAATCAACGGAGCGGTCGTTTTGATGAATCTGTCAGAGTGAATCAGCCCCCTGAGATCCGCCCTATCCTGAGTCAGACAATCCCTCTGGTAGGAACCTTCTTCCCCATCAATCTCAATCGGTTCGGAAGCGATCCGGATCACGCAACGAACGAATTGCTCTGGACCATCGAAGGGAACGTGAATCTGGGGTTGGAACTGGATGACCTCAACCAGTTGAAGCTGGTCCCAATGGAACCGGCATGGACCGGAACAGAAGTGTTGACCTTCCGGCTCACCGATCCTGAAGGAGCGACCGACCAGTTGACGGCAAGCTTCAGCATCCTGGAAGGTTATCAGCCCCCCTTGGCAGCGACGGATCAAATCGAGACAGATGAGGACCATCCCATTGAAATCAATCTCCTGCTCAATGACGAACACCCCAAAGGACTTCCTTTGAGCATCCTGGAACTTTCCCCGCCATTGAACGGGAGAGCCTTCAAGGTGGGCGATGGAATGGTTCGCTACGAACCCAAAGAGAACATCAACGGAGAAGATTCCTTTCAATACGTCATCGCGGACGAAGAAGGAGGCATGGCGATCGGGGAAGTCTTGATACTCATTCGACCGATCAATGACGCCCCCGTGGTCAAAGAGGATCGAATCGTGGTGGTGGAGGACGAATCCGTCGAATTTGATCCGCTCGAAAATGACAAGGATCCTGATGAAGATCCATTCACCCTCGTTGAATGGACAGAACCCACCAACGGCATCCTTACCCGTTTGGAATCTGGCAAATTCAAATATGTTCCGAATCCTGATTTTGCGGGAGCAGACGCTTTCACTTATGTGATTCAAGACAGCAACGGAATGCTGGACGAAGGCGATGCATCACTACTGGTCACTGGCATCAATGATCGCCCCATTGCCTTATCTCAACACTTTGAAATGAACCGCAACCGCGAACAAAACATCACCTTTACGGCCGACGATCCTGATGGGGATCCATTAAGTTTTGAAATTATCGACGGACCAGAACACGGGCGTGTGCTTGCTTTCCCGGATGTGGCGACTTACAGCCCTGAGTTTGGTTACACCGGCACTGATCAGTTCACCTACCGAGCCAACGATGGCAAAACGGACGGCCCCATCGCGACGGTTGAGTTCGTCATCGGTGATGAAAACAACCCTCCTGATGTGGACGATCAATACATCATCACGGCGGTAAACCAGGAAGTGCATATCGACCTGGAAGCGGAAGATGTGGATGAAGATCCATTCGAATTCTCGATCGCATCCCATCCGGAATCCGGCACCTTGAACATTGCGGAATCCACTCTGAGCTATCTGCCAACCAAGGACTTCGTCGGAAAAACCGAAGCAACCCTACAGGCAATGGACAACCTCGGGGCTACCGGAACAGCCCAGATCACCTTCGAAGTGACCGATGAGAACACCGCACCTGAAGCACGCGATATCGGTGTGCAAATATTCGGTAACAAAGAGGAATCCTTCGAACTGGGCATCGAAGACAGAGAAAACAATCCCCTTACCTTTGAATGGTTGATCCTACCCGAAAACGGAACCATTTCCGGCGAACCGCCCAACCTGACCTACCACCCTGCCCCGGACTTTTTTGGATTCGACCGCCTTCAATTCATTGCAAACGACGGAGAATTCGACAGCAATCCGGGCACCGTGGTCATTGAAGTTCAATACCCAAACCACAAGCCCTCCGGCAACAACCAGTCCATCAAGCTGCAGCGGAACCTTCCGAAAACGTTCCTTCTGGATGTGGAGGACATTGATGAGGACACCCTGAATCGAGTCATTTTGGAAGGGCCCAAACATGGGGTCCTTTCCGGTTTGGAAAACGAATTGATTTACACACCCGACCGGGGCTACACCGGATCGGATAGTTTCACCTGGCGGGTTTGGGATGGATTCAAATACAGCAACACTGGAAAAGTCTCCATACAAGTCACCAGATTCGACCCTGATTTCCGGCTGGAAATCGAATCCATCGGCATGATCGCCGACCAGCAACTGCGCATCATCACCAACGCCGAAATCGGCCGTCGCTACACTCTCCAGACATCGGATGATTTACGAAACTGGGTTGATCTGGAAACGATACGGGCGGAAGAAGACACCATTACTTTCATTGATGGTTTTGACCCCCTGCTTTCCCTCCGCTATTACCGCGCAGTGGCAGCTCCTTAACCGCTCATCCGTCTGTGACTTTTCTAGGCCAGGCCAAATTGTTGCATCAACCAGGGGGTATTGCCCTCGATGAAGGAACCATCCGATTCATTTTTCACAAAACTCAGATCAACCGGGGAAACCGAACGTCCATCCATCATCTGAATATAGTTACCAGCCATGTCAGCCGGAAAACCCATGACATGATAAAGCAGCCCCCCCACGGCGCTTGGGCGAACAGGATGCAACAATGGGCCATCACTGAGTGTGTGGGCCCCATCTGGACCGGTGTCACCGATCACTGTGCTTTGAAAGCCAGAATGGTTGATGGAGATGAGCGACCAGGTGAACCCAGAAGCCCAGTGTCCACGTGTGTCGTTTCCGTTCAACTTTGGAACTTCGTGGGGAGTGCGACCGAACTCTCCCATCATTAAAACCAGCACCTTCTTCTGTTTTTTGACACACCAATCTTCCAGGGAAAGCACCATCTCCCTCACCAGATCATCCGTCAGCTGACCAAAAATATGTTCGACAGCCTTGGTGTTGTTGAAATGACCGTCGTCGTTTCCTTCAATGCCGACCTGAACAAATGGAACGCCATGCTTCACCAATTGTGCAGCAAGGGTAAACCGCTGTTTGGAACCTTCGTAGATGTTGGAATTCCCCTTCGATAACAAATGGTTTTTATCCAATCGAAACGCCTGTTCAGAAATTCCACCCAAGGTCAAATCAGCCGCCTGCTCCACGGATTTCACCCAGCTTGCGATCTCGGCTTGATCCCGTTTTTCCTGATGTTTTTTACCAAACACTTGAGCGAGACGAACACGCTGTTCGAAATGGGCTCCTTCTGGAGCGCTCAGCATTTCAGGCATCAGATCCATCCCCTGAACAGAGCCATCCACTTCAAGGGCCAAGGGCACGCGACCGCCTCGTAAGGTATTGGCATCACGTCCGGTACCTCCCCGAATAAACACAGACCCCGGCAATCCCGTTTTGGCAGCATGTTCGGAAAAATAATGAGACATGACAGGAGCAACCGGAGGATAATCAAATCCCACCGGACTCTGCCAAAAATTAGTGGTGAATTTCTGAGCAAACTGGTGAACCGGGATCCCGTGATGCATGCTCCGAATAAAGCCAAACCGAATCGTGCCGTGCCCTTCCGCATGTCGCCCGGCGGAACCATCCAGGGCACCAAATCTCGATATCAGATTGCTCACTTGCACAGGCTGCCCGTAAATATCCTCCAATCCGGGAACCAAGACCCCCGGGTAACGATTTCCAATGGCGCCAGGCTTGGGATCAAAAGAATCAATCTGCGAAGGCCCTCCCTCGTAATAAACCAGAATGGCCGCATCATACTGCCGGGTAGTGGACATATCGACAGCAGCCACTTCCTGCAAGGCCACCTGATCCAGCCAGCTCAAACCCAGCACACTTGAACTGAGGCCCAGCGATCCACCTTTCAAAAATTTTCGTCTATCAAGCTTCATGCAAACCTTCTATCTGAAGACAAACTCCGAACTCACACCCAGTGCCACCGCCAAGTCAACCAGACTTTCAACACTGGGCTCAAGGGAACGCATTGCATCTTCTTCTTCATCTGTTGGATTTCTTAAAAGGGAGAGAAAAACCATTTCCCTGGCCGCCTTCAAAAACACAGCTTGCCTGGCTTCCTTCGTCGTTGCTTGAGCCAGTTCAAGTGCGGTTTGGTTCTGAATTCTCGACAAGGAATGATTGGCTTTCCAATCCACGGCCTTACTACTGTTAAGCAGCATCAAAGCCTCGGTAACACCTGCAGGATTCCTTCGGTGATCCCAGAAAGGAACAATCCGTCTTTGGGGATAACCCAGCAGTTTCAAAGGCAAGAAGGCGTGCCCTGAAAACGGGAATTGGGTGATGGAATAAAAGCCATGATCCAACACTTCGGCAAAATGCCTGCGCACCGGAAATCGCGCAAAAAAGGAATCCCCACGAAGGGAATAACCATCAGGAGCTTCGGAAGAAAGCTGGTAGGCGTGCGTCGTAAACAGGGATGTCATAAACTGCCGCAATCCCATGTCATCCGCCTGGAACTGATCCTGCAACGCTCGCATGACTTCAATCAACCCGTTTTGCCTCAGTGGTTCCAGCGTCGTATTTCGAATATCGACAGGATCAACCAACGGCCCCCAAATCTCCGACCAAAGACGATGTGAGACGGCGCGCGGGAATAAAGGACCGTTTACGATCCTGCCCCAAAGTTCCGCCCGATGCTGATTCTGCCGGGTGGCCCATTCCAAACCCGGTTGAGTCATGGCATACTCGGAACGAAAAGGTGACTCATCCCCACTACCCCACCATACTGGAAACTCGACTTCATGTTTCTTGATGCTGCCGTCAATCTGCAACATGTCCAATCCAGCTTCGGACAGAATGGAAAACGCGTAGACATCATGGGCCTGTTCCTGTGTCCAGGCCACTTCGTCCTGGGGGCCCGTCAATTTGTGATCGTGACAGCGGGCACAGGCAATGCTCTGTCCAGTGAACGCGCCCAGCATCTGATCCAGACTATTTCGACCGAATTCCATGATATCATGAGTGGACGTGATGGCAAATCCGGCCTCGGAAAAGGGTATGGACTCCCAACTTGGACCTTTCCCTCCCAACAATCCCAGGGTTTCCACCAATTCGCCCAGAGAATCGTTCTTTTGCAACAAGGCTTTCACCGGGGCATCAAACTTGGGGGAATCATGGCGCGGATCCGCTTCAGCGGGCACTTCAATCCAGGTGGAAATACGTTCACCGACCCAGTGATCAAGAAACAACTCGCTATCCACCAGTGCCTCGATCAAGTGGGCGCGATCCTCCTGAGTATCGGCCTCCGTGAGGATATACTCGGTAATGGCGGGCCCTATCAAAGGATCGTCCGGATCAGGATGACGCCCGGTCGTATCCGAGACGATTCTTCTGAGAAACTCACTTTTCGAACTGCGCTGAACCGGTGATAGATTGTGAGATTTCAAAACCCCCACCAAGGCTTGATCAATGAGTCTGGTGGATCTCCCAAGAAAACCTGCATCATAGTAAGGGTTCATGGGCAATGAAACTGTCTTCACCGTCGAGCTCTCCGGAACTTCCACTGAAATCATCCGGTCACGGGAATCCCCATCAAATTCGAGCGTCAAGTGCACCAATCCGTCAAAATCCGTTCTACCAGTCGTCTCGAGCCGGTCTCCGGGCACATTGCTCGAAAAGACCACATTGACGAGAGGAACCGGGAGGGAGCGGTCGTCCACCACGCGAAACGTCAACCTATTCGGAAATCGAGTTTCAGGCACGCCCAACTGGTCTATTGAAGAATGTAAATGTATCGATTCAGGAGCGCCAGGCAGGTCGAACGATTTCAATGCCCCCGAACGCACCCAGTCTCCGAGCAGCTCTGCCTCTGCTTCCGTAAACGGATCGTCCGGATTCACCCACACGGCATTCTGGTACATCGCACCGAAAGGGGGTTCTGTCAGATAAACCAGGGGACTCAAATCAGCTTGAATGGAATTGATCACCGGTTTGTGGGTCCATGGGCTGACGCCGTTGCGTATCTGGTCATAGCTCTCGAACGGCAAACCGTGTGTTGAATCATGACATACGATGCACTTGTTGAAAATCTGTTGAACATCCTGCTCATAAGTGATGGGACGAATGGCAATGGATTTCACAACCGACAGCGTCGTCTCAGCAGAAACTTCCAACGAAACAATCCCCGCCTCCAAAGGCATCAAAGACATGGTAGCAATCCCGTTCTGATCCGTAAAAACCTGCTCTGGACCGAAACGTGCCAATCCTTCACGGACCCCAAAAGACACAAGCACTCCCGGCTGGGGATGCCCTTTCTCATCAGTGGCCAAAATGGAAAACTGGCTCCATTGGTTCTGGTTGTACCACATTCCCTCCTGCCCGGATGGCACCGGATCCTGGAAATGCAGTTCCTGAGCCGAAAATGTCTGTCCGTCCACATCAAAGTAAAGATCCTGCCCCTCAAACAAAGGAGATGAAACGTGCACACTTGTCATCCCTTCGGGTGTCAGCATTTTAGCAACGCCATAACCATCAATGCTGCTCAAGGTCACAGGCAGGTGAACCCCTGATTCATGCCGGGCAGTGATTTGGAATGGATGATCGGACAAATCGTCCAATGGCAAATCTCCCAACAGACGAAATTCAAGCCTCGTTTCTGATCCTGCAGGAGTCTGCTTACTGGCACTTCCCAAAACCTCCAACCGGGCACTGGCGAGCAAATACTCCAATGAATGAGGGGAAAGCGAACTGGAGATTTCCATTTGCAGAGTGCCAAGACCAACTTCAACCAGTGGCCGAATCCAACCATCCTCGTCTGTCAGGAAATTCTGTGAAAAAACCTGCTCTCCTCCATGACTGGCCTTCAAAGTCAACATTTGGGAAGGCGCAGGACGACCGTCGGCATAGGAAGCCCTGACCGGCAATAAAATTTGTTCCCCGGCGTTTCCAATCACCAGACTATCCTTCATGGAAGTAAGCCGGATGACATCCATGACGTCCAATTGAGTGCCCAACAGGTACTCCTCGACATTGGTTGCGCCATCCTGATCCCAATCGAGTAAGGCATCCGTGGCATCCAAAGGATTCAACGGTGGAGTAAACCATTCAAACAAATCGTCGATGCCATCTCGATCTGCATCCAAAGGGGCATCCAAAGAGACCGATTTCAACATAAAATAGTGGTGCGCTCCGTTGGACAACCATTCTTTCGAAATCACAAACTGGCCAAAATCCCCCTCCGGGAAGGACATCTCGATCGGAAACCGAATATCCAACGGATCCTGTCCGTGATAAAGCAGATGGTAGACTTCCGGTTCAGTTGCAAACTCCAACCTCAAATGCCCGCCCTCCATCAAGTCCACCGACACAATACGCGAACGCTCCACCGTTTCCTCTGACAGCAGGCAGCTACACAGGAAAAACAGCATCGTGGATATGGCTCTCGAACTCATCTTTAGGGCTGATGATCTAACACTTAGGCAAAAAAGAATCAAGTAAATGCATCCGGAAGAACACGACCGGAAGAAGGTCCGAAGGAGGAAAAACAAGGTGTGTGTACAAAAAAATGGAGCGAGTGAAGAGATTCGAACTCTCGACATCAACCTTGGCAAGGTTGCGCTCTACCAACTGAGCTACACTCGCTCTCGTAAAAGAGTGGGAGTTTTATAAGGCGGCTCAAAAACCATTTCAAGTGTCGATTTGATTTTTTTTTGCCTGGCATTTATATCGCCTTGAGATGGCCAATTCATTAGGATCCACATGTCCTTATGACCGATTATTCCAAATCACCCAGAATTCGAATCGTTGAGTCCCTCAAATCGGCAGGTTTGATCGCCGTGGTAAGGGCCAGGAGCACGGAACAAGCGGTGCCCCTTTCGCGCGCCTTGCTGGATGGAGGCATCCGCGCCATTGAAATCACTTTCTCAACACCCAACGCTCCCAAAGCCATCAAGGATGTGATCGAAACATTTGGGGACGAGGCCATTGTCGGCGTGGGCACAGTCATTCAGAACGATCAATGCCAGGCGGCGCTCGATGCAGGAGCACAATTTGTCGTTACCCCTATCACTCGTACTGAGCTGATCCCCATGGTCCAGGCAGCTGATCGCCCCATCATGGTGGGAGCCTACACCCCCACCGAAGCGCAAACAGCCTACGAATCCGGGGCGGATATGGTCAAAATCTTCCCGGCCGATGGGCTGGGCCCCAAATACATCAAAGCGCTGCGCGCCCCCCTGCCCCATCTGCCCATCGTCCCGACAGGTGGAGTGAATCTTGATACCATGGAGGCATTCCTGAAGGCCGGCTGTGTCGCGTTGGGCGTTGGATCTTCTTTGTTGACCCGCACCATCATGGAGGAAAATGACTGGGCATCACTCACCGCGCTGGCTCGTCAATACTCGGAATCCCTGGAAAACCTTCGCAAAAACCTTTGATCTTCTACTTGTAAACCATGTCATTAAAAAACATCCATCGTCCGGCACTGTTGCAATTGGACCTCCCGGGCATCCAGCATGTCAAATCAGGCAAAGTCCGGGAAATTTATGATCTCGGCGATACGTTTCTCTTTGTGGCCTCCGACCGCATCTCGGCCTTTGACTGCATCATGCCGAACGGCATCCCCGGTAAAGGAGAAATCCTGACCCAAATTTCACACTTTTGGTTCGATCAAATGAGCGAACTGGTCCCCAACCACCGGGCCCTGGGGAATCACGAAACGCTTCCACAAACGCTTCAACCCTACGCGGAACAGGTGGAGGGACGCAGTATGATTGTCAAAAAAGCCAAACCTTTGGCCATCGAATGCGTGGTCCGGGGTTATCTTGCGGGTTCTGGCTGGAAGGAATATCAGGCGAACCAGACGGTGTGCGGCATTCCATTGCCCGCCGGATTGCAGGAGTCGTCCGAACTGCCCGAACCTATCTTCACTCCGGCCACCAAAGCCGAAACGGGGCATGACGAGAACATCTCCTTCGAAGAAGCAGCGAAGATTGTCGGACAGGATACCGCAGAAAAAGTGCGTTCCCTGAGTCTGGCCATTTATCAAAAGGCGAGAACCTTCGCCCGGGAAAAAGGCATCATCATTGCAGACACCAAATTCGAATTCGGCTATCTGGATGACACGTTGTTACTGATTGACGAAGTCCTGACCCCGGATTCCTCCCGTTTCTGGCCTGCGGACGCCTATCAACCGGGAAAATCCCAACCCAGTTACGACAAGCAATTTGTGCGGGATTACCTGGAGAGTTTGGATTGGGATAAGACACCTCCGGCGCCAGCGCTGCCCGATGAAATCGTCAGTAAGACACAGGACAAATACCTGGAAGCTTATCGCCGGCTCACTGAATCGTAGAGAAGCGTTGGGACGCGACACTGCCATTCATTCCCTACCCGTTATTGTACAAACCAACCACAAAATCGGTAATAAAAAGTGCAACACAGGTGAGGTGCTGCTTTTAAAAACGGCTAAGATAACTTGCGTATGAATAACCCATGCAAGTTACTAATGGCTGGAACCGTGGCTTTGGTTCTCTCACAATCCAACACAATGCAAGGCGACTCTTGGAAAGACAAGTCGATCGCCCCTGTGACAAATCCCCTGTTCTTCGAGCCTGCACAGATCAACACTGAAATCCGTCCTATTTTCATTCATCACGAACTGCCCACCTCGTTCCTCGGTGGCGGCGATGCAAACGTCTATGCGGTTCAGGCACGATGGGCGGTCAATGAGAAATTGGCCATCATCGCGACCAAGGATGGTTATGTTGATCTGGACATGCCCGCAGCAGGTATCTCCGGCAATGGTTGGGCCGATATCGCATTCGGTCTGAAATATGCCGTGGTGGATGATGAAGAAAATCAATTGTTGGTCACCCCCGGTCTTAAATTGGAAATCCCCACCGGTTCGGGGGATGTTTTCCAGAACAACGGTGATGGCGAATGGAATGCCTTCGTGACCGCAGTGAAAGGTTTCGACAACCTTCACTTGACCGGTAGCGTGGGTGTGCGCATCCCGAATGACGGCGATGACGAGTCTTCCTCACTCCACTGGAGCGCTCAAGTCGACTACTACACCTGCAAATGGTTCATTCCGTTTGTGGCATTCAACTCCTTCACGGTGTTGTCTGGTGGTAACGGCGGTATCCCTGTGGAAGGTTACGACTTGATCAACTTTGGTTCTGCAGCCGCGGACGGCGACACCTACAGTGCCATTGGCTTCGGTTTCCGCTCCAAAGTGCACAAAAACGTCGATCTCGGTTTTGCTTATGAAAATGGCGTCAGCAGCGACGACGGCATCTTCGATGATCGTTACACCGTCGATTTGATTATCAGCTTCTAGTCCTGAGTTGCTAATCGTTGGTCCAAACATACCGGCGGGGATACGTCCCCGTCGGTTTTTTTTCACCTTGAAGAAAGGTCGGATTACGTAAGCTTGCCGAAAGTAGTGGCCTAAGCCGTAATCATTCAATTGGGAATCCGCAGATGGCGCAGATGAACGCAGATATTGGGTATAAAAGCCAGATTTGATTTCTTCTAAGTGATTCACCAAATAGTGTCCCAAATTTCAACTGCCATTCGAATGGATCTTCCTTCTATATCTGCGTAAATCTGTGACATCTGCGGATAAACTGCATAGACACGGCTAAGATAAAAACGTGCTCACCAAGGATTCTCCAATGAATGCCTGAGATGGGGCTCCAACAAATCGGGTTCCAGCAGAAAAGCATCATGCCCCTTTTCCGAATGAATCGTGATGTGGCGGCAGTCAATACCACTTTGCTTCAGAATACGGGCCATTTGAACCTGCTCTTCCGGATAAAAGCACACGTCTGAATCCACACTGAAGATCATGTACTTCTGATGTGCACAAGGTTTGAACAAGGATT
>CAYPZD010000015.1:0-1754 GCA_964415055.1 uncultured Verrucomicrobiota bacterium
CGTATTGGCAATCCGGACCAATGGCGTTTGAAAGCTGATCTGGCCGGAGGGGGTGCCCTGATGGATGTCGGTATTTACGCGTTGCAGGCCTGCCGGTTCCTGACCGATGAAGAGCCTGTTGAGATTTCCGCTCAGGAAACTAAAACCGATCCGGTGAAGTTTGCCGAAGTCGATGAATCCATCGTCTGGACGATGAAGTTCCCCAGTGGTGTGCTGGCTTATTGTAGCACGACTTACAATTTCAGCGGGATCAATCGGTTTCATGCCCATTGTGATCGCGGTTGGTTCAGTTTGGATCCTGCCTACAGTTATGGAGGCATCAAGGGGCGCACCAGCAAGGGAGATGTCATTGAAAAACCAGTGATCGATCAGTTTGCCAACGAGATGGACGTGTTTTCCAAATGTATCCTTGAAAATCGTGAATCAACGGTTTCAGGTGAAGAAGGTTACCGTGATTTGAAGGCCATTGAAGCCATTTACCGGTCCATCAAAACCGGTCGAACCGTGAAAGTGTAAGGTCAGGCCGATGGGCGAAGAGCCTTTACTCCTGTGTCGGTCGGATGAATTCGGCCGGCATGGGTTGGGAAGGTTCGTAGAGGCCCGGGGGCAGTTCTTCGAGTGGGTCGCGGTCTTTGACTTCTTCCCACCATTGCATGCCCCAGACAAAAATACCCACCAGCGCCACAATGGCTGCCAGGGGCAACACAATGCGCCAGGGGACTCGGGACAGGGCATATGCGAACCATTCCACGAAACCGCGTTCCGGTCCGGTCAACGATTCGGCTTGGACCAGTTTTTTGTCTTTGTTGATTTCGGTGTTGAGCTGTTCAATCAGGGGAACCGGATCCAGATGAACGAGTTTGGCGTATGATTTGACGAAGCCACGTACGTAAACAGGAGCAGAAAAGATATGAAAACGTCCTTCTTCCAGCGCGAGCACTTGATCGCTCCGCAATTTGGTCAGACGAGCCACATCTTCCAGACTCCATTCCTTGGCTTCTCTCGCGGAAGCCAGTTGTTCACCCACCGTCGGCATAAGCCCCTTTTATAATCAAACCTTGATGACGAACGCAACCTCTGATCCTGATCCGGGCAAAATGGGTGGATTGAACATCTCCAGACTGCTGGTTGTCTGGTCGCTGGTGGTGGTCATCGGTCTGGCTTCCAGAACCTTCGCCAGGGCGTGGTCTCCTGATTGGATGTTGCTCTATGGAGGAGATGCGTTGTGGGCTGCTGCGCTTTATGGATTTCTGCTGATACTACGGCGTCGCACGAGACCCAATCGGATGTTGCTCATCACCTATGTCATTTCCTGTCTGGTGGAGTTTTCCCAGCTCTACCAGGCTCCCTGGATCAATCAATTACGTCATACGGTGCCATTTAATTTTATTCTGGGGCAGGGGTTTTTATGGTCCGATCTGGTGGCCTATGCCATTGGAGCGGGGGGGATGTGGTGGGTTGATCGTTGTTGGTTTCGAATGCGAATGGTGAACTTTTAAATAGTAAATAGTGAATTTAAAATAGTGAATTGTTTGTGACGTAGTGTGCGGTGAGGTAGATCGGATCGGTCCGCCCCGCTAGCGGTAGTTATGTGGATGGTGGGGTGTTGGATGCTTTAGGGTTTTCCCTTGATGGGTGAAAAGCAGGGGATGGGAGTCATAAGGGTTGCGCGCCGAGACGCCACGCTCTACCTGGTGGGAGCTGTGGTAAGATTCGTCACCTGCCACCAACAATTCACTATTCACCATTTAAAA
>CAYPZD010000015.1:1854-29602 GCA_964415055.1 uncultured Verrucomicrobiota bacterium
ATTCACCATTTAAAAGTTTGTCCTTGGACCATATTTGTCCAATGGGTCCGGGTAGGCTTGCGGGTGATGAAGTTGTTTTCGGAACATGAAGTAGATATTCGTATGATGAGAGGGGGACGACGTATTCGTATTGTGGGAACGCGTCCAACCATCATGCTTTCAGTAGATGATGTATTCAAAGGCTGGTATGAAGACACCGATCGCGCCTGGAAGGCCCTGGATCAGTCCACCATCAGGAAGTTGAACCAAACCTAGCTCGAGGCTTTGATTGTTTTAACCACATACACACGTTTACCTTTGATTCACGAAAAAGGCGATCAGTCCTCCAACTGCTGCGAGGAAGATGACCAGGAAGAAGATCTTCCAGAAGCTCTTCGGGTATTTGCCCGCGATTTCTCCGGTGTAGCCGTTGATCAGGACCTGGTAAATTTTGGTGCGATAGCGGTAGGTCAGCAGCCAGACGGGTGTGAGGATGTGTTTGAAAGTTTGTTCGCTGTAGTGAGCGTCGACTTTGAGGAATCGGTGTGTGTCGCCGGGTACATCGCTGGCGCACATGGAGCGTACTTTTCCGTCCATTCGATCGCGCGATTTTTGGGCGGCAGCGACCAGGTCGATTTGGTATTGTTCAACCGTCCAGCCCGAAAGGAATCCGGGATCGTAAGGTTTCAATTGTTTGGTGGGAAAGGGCTCGATTTTGCGTAGCAAGTTAAGATCGACCCCTTTGGTGCCGGGCACGAGTTCATCGTCAAAAAAATGGCTGATGGATCCCGAGGATCGTTTCCAGCGCGTATGTCGTTTGCGGCGTGTGCGTGTGTTGCCATTTGAATCACGATAGGTCTCGGTGGTGTAATAATAGTAGCCGCTTTGGGCGGTCCAATTGGCATTGACCTGCGCGTCGAAGGTCCAGTAGGGGAGGTAAATTCCGTGGACGGTGTCCGTGAAAGCTTTTTGTTTGAGTTTGTTGGGCGCAAACCAGCGGGATCGATACCACTTGCGCATGTCCTCCCGGACACGCATTTCATCGACTGAGAACGGGAGCAGACTTTCCGGTTGAATCGGTGCTTGTGCCTGATCATGTGGTATGAGTTGAGCGGATCCGCAGAAGTCGCAGGTCTTGCCGACCTGATTCGGTTCGAATACCGAAATGGCCTGGCAACTTTGACATTTGACGGATTTCTTTTCTGTTTTCCATCCCTGCGAGTCTTTGGAGACGGCGCGCATCGCGGAGATCAAGTCGTTCTCTTTGATCTGCCCGGTTTGTTCGTCCAGTTCACCAGGAGCTTCGGTGCCGCAATAGATGCAGACCAGTGCCTGTTTGGACGGATTCCACTGGGCTTCGGCTCCACATGCCGGGCAGCTGTGTTTTTGATGCGCGGTGCGTTCGGACATGACGCGTTGTTAACCGTTCAGAAATGCTTCGAGTGCGTCTTTGGTGATGCGGTAGCTGGATCCGATTTTGCGGGCTTCCAGGGAGCCGCTTTCGATTTCGGCCATGACATCCGCTTCGGTGACCCCGAGCGCCTGGGCTGCCTGGGCGGGGTTGAGCAGGTTGAAACTCAATCCGGCGGGAGCCGGTGCCTGTCCTTGAGCGGGGGCGGCGCCTGTGCCTTGGGGCATGAATCCTTGTTGCTGCATCATCTGCTGGGCAAGGGCCATGCCGACTGCCATTTCCGTGGCCATGCCGCCGGCTCCGCTTTGACCGCGTTCCATGCCCTGAGCCATCTGAAATTTGACAAAGTCATTGAGGTTGCCCACTGCGGACATGCTGGAGCGTTTGTCGATGGCTTCTTCCACGTCTTTGGGAACGGAGACATTTTCCACCACGAAGGAGGTGAATTCCAGCCCGTATTTGGCACTCATGACCGCGTTGATCAGAGGCAACAAGGATTCTCCCAATTCGGAGTAGCGCGAGGCCACATCCAGTACCGGAACATTGGATTCGGCCAGGGCCTCGCTGAACACGCTGACGATGCGGGAGCGCATGGTTTCTTCGAATTCATCCAGCCGGAAGTGATGGTCCGTTCCGGCAACTTCCTTGAGGAACAAGCGCGGATTGGTGATTTTGAAGTCATAGGTGCCAAAAGCCCGAACGCGTACGATGCCAAAGTCCTGGTCCCGCATCATCACCGGATTGGAGGTGCCCCATTTGTTGCCGGTGAAGGCGCGGGTGACGACGTAGTAAACGTCGGCTTTGAAGGGGGATTCGAATCCGTATTTCCACGACTTCAGCGTGGTCAGGAGGGGAATGTTATCGGTCGTGAGCGTGTGTTTGCCCGGTTGAAAGGTGTCGCCGAATTCGCCCAGATAAACGAATTGCACCATTTGTGATTCGCGGACAATCAGTTGTGCCCCGCGCTTGATTTCCCGGTCATCGTCTGGGAAACGATAGGAGAGCGTGTCCCTTGAATCGTCATCCCAGTCAATGATTTCCAGTAATTGTCCTTTTACAAAATCGAATAATCCCATGTTTGATCCTTTCTTTTGGAATCTATCTATATCCGCTGTCGATGTTTTGTGACATTATGAATTCGCTTCCAGTTTGGAACGGGCTTCGTCCAGCATCTTCATCCAGACTCCCATGTAGTGTCCGTGATCATGATAGGTGCGACCGCTGACCAGATTGCCATCCACGACACACGCTTCGTTGACAAAGGTGCCGCCACATACCTCCAAGTCAAACTGGCATTTGGGAACCGTGGCCATTTTGCGTCCCCGGACGCAGTCAGCGTAGGCGGGGATTTCCACGCCGTGACAGACGCTGGCCACCGGTTTGTTGGTTTCGAAAAAATGTTTGGTCATCTTCACCAAATGTTCGTCGTAGCGGATGTATTCCGGCGCTCTGCCTCCGCTGAAGAAAATGCCCAGGTATTCCTCAGGTTTCACATCCCGAAAGGCAATGTCGGATTGAATGGTGTAGCCTTCCCATTCGCGCGTGATGGTCCAGCCTGGTTTGACTTCATGCATGACCATGTTGTAGCGGTGCACTTCCGGACCGGCGACCACGGGTTGATAACCTCCCTCGATCAATCGGTAATAAGGATAAAGGGTGTCGACCGTTTCGCTGGCGTCGCCGATAATGATGAGCACTTTGTGTTGCATGGGGCTATTGAATCTGATTCAGGCGTGATTCCAAGTAAGTTCTGGCCCGATTCACCTCTTGAGTGACTTCGGCTGCGGTGGGGAGGATGGGGATCCCCCGCGGTACCGGATGCATGAAGATTTCGGTCATGCCCTGGTATTGAATGGATTTGAGTGCGGCAAGGATCGGTGTGAAATCCAGATTTCCACGTCCGGGCATTTGTAAGAGTTCTTCTTCTTTGGGGAGTTTAGTCATGCAGCCCTTGCCATGTTGCCAGGCGTAGAACATGGATAAGTGGGGCCCGATGTCCCGGATCAATGCCGCCAATTCTTTTGCTCCCAATCCGAGAGTTTCCAGATGGTAGGGCGCCAGAGCGATTCCCAGGTGCTTGTTGGGGGCATACTCGGCCAGCCACCTCAGGGAGTCGGGGGTGTGGATCAGGTTATTCCCATGGTTCTCGATGGCAATGGTCACCTTGTTTGCGGCGGCCACTTCCAGGTGGGGTTTGAGTTTTTCAACAAACTCCCGCACGGCTTGTTTTAAGTCCGTTCCCGAAAGTCCCACCGGCCCTTTGCCGCCTGTGACGATCAGGGGGCAGTGCATTTTCCCGGCCAGCTTGAGTTCTTCTTTGAGACCGAAGGGGCCGAGGTCATAGCGTGTCAGGCAGCCGAGCGTGGCATTGCGATCTTTCAGTTTTGCTCCAAGGCTCTCCCAGCCCATCGCATCCGCTTGCTCGCGCTGGTCTCCGTGTGGTTTTGGCCAGAGATCGATGCAATCGGCTCCGATGCGTTCGATTTCCGGCAGGATTTCTTCCAGTGAAAGCTTTCCATACATGCAGGATGGCAGGCAATAGCGTAGCCGAAAGGGTTTCGCATCAGAGTTCGTTTCGCTGAATCCCTGATGCGTGCCTGCCAGCAATCCGGCCAGTCCCAGACTGCTGCGGGCCATGAAGCTGCGCCGGTCCATCGCTGGCTCGTGGCCGGTTCTATCCAGCTGCCGGGAGTGTGGTGAGTGCATGGGGGAATCATACGGTCGGGAGAGCTTCCGAAAAGTCAAAAGATGCAGCGGCGGGGTGGTTTCGGGATTTTGCCGTGATTTTGGATGGCTATCCCTTCGGGTCTTGGATTAGGTTTTTTCACATGAAAAGTTACGATTCACTGCGCAGTCATTTTCTGCAGACGTCTTATCTCAATAAAACAATCGCTTTGCTGGATTGGGATCATGAAACGTATTTGCCATCCAAAGGGGTGACGTTCCGCGCCGATCAACAGGCTTTTTTGAGTGGTTTGTCCCATGAACGATTGATTGCTCCCCAAGTAGGGGACTGGATCGAGGCCTGCGAAGCGGAAACCGATTCGCTGGATCCTTTCCAAAATGCCAACGTGGCTGCCTGGCGGCGTGATCGGGATCGAGCGGTGAAATTGCCGACTGAATTTGTGGAAGCATTCGAGAAGGAATGTGCCCTGGCCAAAGCCGCCTGGGCGGAAGCGCGTCGCAAGAGTTCCTTTGAACTCTTCTCGAGCCATCTCACCAAGCTGGTCGAAATGTCACGTCAGAAGGCGGACTACTACGGATACGAAAAGAATCCCTACGATGCCTTGCTGGATGTCTATGAACCCGGTTGCTCCAGTCAGGATCTGTCTCCTGTGTTTGCCAAGCTGAAGGAATTCATCGTCAAGCTGCTTCCTGATGCGATGGAAACAACCAAAAGGATCACCACGGATTATCTTCACGGATTTTATCCATTGGAAGGACAGAAGAAATTCAATGAAATGGTGGCCCAAGCCATGGGATTTGATTTTGAAGCGGGCAGAATTGATGCCACGACGCATCCTTTTTGCACGGATCTCGGACCGCAGGATATTCGTCTGACCACCCGGTATAACGAGTTGGATTTTACGGAGTCCTTTTACAGTGTGCTCCATGAAGTCGGGCATGGACTTTATGAACAGGGCTTTCTTCCGGAACACGCCGGAACCCCCATGGCTGAGGCTGTTTCACTGGGGATTCACGAATCACAGTCCCGTCTTTGGGAAAATAAAATCGGGCGTGATCCGGCATTCTGGCAGGATTGGTATGATCAGGCATGTGAATGCCTGCCTGCTTTAAAGAAGTTCAGTCCCGAGGATCTCACCCTTGCGGTCAATCGCGTGTCTCCTTCCTTCATTCGGGTGGAAGCCGATGAGGTTACTTACGATCTGCACATTATCCTGAGGTTCGAGATGGAGAAGGACTTGCTGTCCGGTGAGTTGAAAGTGGACGACGTGCCAGCCACCTGGAATGAGCGATTCCGGTCGATGTTCGGTTTGGAAGTTCCTGATGATGCACATGGTTGCCTGCAGGATATTCACTGGAGCATGGGGGGTTTTGGTTATTTTCCGACTTACACGTTGGGGAATCTCAACTCCGCCCAATTGTTTTCAGCAGCCCAAAAAGATTTGGGCAAACCCGCAGCCGTTCTTCAGGAGGGTCAATATGCCGAAATATTGGCCTGGTTGCGTGAAAAAGTTCACTGTCATGGACGCCATCTCGAGCCAGCGGAATTAATGCAAGCCGCTACGGGCCAAACCATCCAGCCCGGCCATCACGCCCGCTATCTGGAGCACCGTTTTGAGGTGTTGAAGGCTTAGTTTGCGAATCATCTCCATTTATAAACAAAATCCACATAATTAGTGCGACTTCTGATGGGCTGTGTCGGACTTGAGTGGTTGGGTCCATGTTTGGCGCTGTTTGGCTCTCTGTGATGTTGAGGTATAAAGCGTTCATAAAAAGCGGTTAATCTATGATTGTGCGTGTAATTTGGTTAAAGGTTAACGATAAAGTTCTTGAGTAATTTGTTCAGATTTTGAACCATTCAGTGCCAAATTACGGTTACTGTTGACCAAGGTATGTAGGGATTCATCAGCGATTTGGGATCACAGTTAGGTAACGAAAGGACAAACCATGAGTGACACCGAAAACCAAGCTGAATCCTTGATACCTGATGAATCGATCAAATCACCTGTTCATCTTCATTCGATCCTAGTACCGACCGATTTTTCACACGAATCTTACCGTGCCATCCAATATGCCCGCTCTTTAGCTCAAGTTTTTCATTCCAAAGTGATCTTGCTGCATGTGCTTGTTCCCGTGGCTGCCCCGGATCTTGTTTACGGGCCACTGGTGTGGGATGAGGGGAAAGCCGAGGAAGCTGCGGGCAAACAACTGGAGCGACTCAGGGAAAAAGCCCATTTCTCCGCTGAGACCACGGTGGAGTGCCTGGTGAAAACCGGACATCCTTTCCAAGTGGTTTCCGATACCGCCAAGGAAAGCAATACGGATCTGATCATCATTTCCACACATGGGTATACAGGTTTCAAACACCTGCTGTTGGGAAGCGTCGCCGAGCGCGTGATTCGTCATGCAACTTGTCCCGTGTTGGTGGTCAGGGAAAAAGAGCATGAATTCATTTCATTGGATGAAGACGAAGATTCCACTCAGGAATCATAGGAATCCGGGTTCCTGAGTAACAAATTCATCGTTGTCATATTTAATCCTTAAAATTCCTGTTCCACTGTTATGCCATCCACACTCGATCCGACCGCTCCAGCCACTCCAGCCGGTAAGTCGAAACCAGCTTCCTGCACTGCCTTTGGTTGCTCGCGCGATTTTGATGAGCGGCGTTACGTTTACACGGTTATTTCCCCCAGGGCCGGCGGATTGTCCATTGGCGTCAATTTGAATCCTACCCGCTGTTGCAATTTTGACTGCCTCTATTGTGAAGTGCCTAATCGCAAGGTGGGACAGGAACAGCCGGTGGATATTGCGAGGATGATGAACGAGTTGCGCGATGTGATGACCATGGTCAGCACGCGCAAGTTGCACAAGCACCCCTATTACCATCAGCTTCCCGACGGATTGCTGGAATTGAAACATATCTCTCTCAGTGGCGATGGGGAACCTACCTTGAGCCCCAATTTTTTGGAAGTGGTCCAGTCCCTGGTCCATTTCCGTGCTTTGCGGATGTTTCCATTTTTCAAACTGGTGCTGATCACCAATGCTTCGAGGTTGATGGATGACAACGTGGCAAAAGGAGTTGAGCTATTGGAAGCTCATCAAGATGAGGTATGGGGCAAGTTGGATGCGGGTGATCAGGCTCGTTTCGAAAAGATCAATGGCACCTCTGAGCGTTTGGATGATGTGACCCGGGGAATAGTGAGTGTTGGAAAAAAACGTCCTGTCGTCATCCAAAGCCTTCAAACGGCGGTCAATGGTTCAGGGCCGACCCCGAAGGAAGTTGAACAATTGATCGACAGGATTTGCCAATTGCGCGAGGCCGGTGCAAAGATCGCTTCCGTACAGATCTATTCCGCTACGCGGCCGGTCTGGAACACCGAAGTAGGCCATTTGAAGTTGAGCAATCTATCGGCGATTGCGCATGCCATCTCCAAGAGAACCGGTGTTCGTGCCGTGGTTTATTGATCAGTTGACCGGAAGCTTCCCTCTGTAATCAGTTGGGGACAAACCCACCATTTTTCGAAAAACCCGGTTGAAATGAGTCAATGACTGGAATCCCACTTCGAAGGCGATTTCACTGATTCTAAGATTGGGGTTCAGCAGCAGATTCTTGGCGCGTTCGATCCGGACCCGTGACACGTATTCCGTGAAATTCAGTCCTGTGATGCGTTTGAACATCTTGCAGAAATAGAACGAGCTGGTGTTGACTGCCTGAGCCACTTGCTCAAGAGAAAGGGGTTCAGAGTAGTGTTCTGCAATGAATTGCTTGGCTTTGACGATGAATACCGGTTCCGCGTTGTTTTGGCGAACGGCAATCTGGTTGCTGAGCACTGACAGGTATTCGGCAAACAATTTCATCATGGTGATCATGGCATCATATTGTTTTTTGCCGATGACCTTGGTGTCGTGGTAAGCCTTGCTGAGCTTTTCTTTGTCAAAATCGATGCCCCACTCCTCCATCTGGCTGGACATACGATCAAACTGAGTCTTGCTCGGTTTTTTCTGGAAGACGTGGCCCGTTTGAAGGTAGGCGATCGTGCGGTTGCCAAGTTTTACCGGGACGGCCGTGTCACTCAGACCATGGGGGCAATCCAGGGTGAGGGGGGCTCCATCACAATCATCGATGATTTTTTGCTGGTGCTGGAGGCAGCATGCGCATGTTTTGCTGGTTTCAGCCATCATGCTGCAGAAAGGACTTTCATTCTCCTTGCCATGCAAGGGGAGTTGCCAGCACTCCTTGGGGCGCAGCGCCAGCGGCATCCCGCTGGCTTCGGTGAAAGACTTTTCAAACTCCTTGAAAACACTGGAATCCAGAAGCGCCTCAGTAAGGCTCTTGTCCTGTTGCCGGAAGTTCTCCTCCATCATCAAATCTTTGCTGTTCATGGTTCGAAAACGGTTGCTCAGACTTTTTTCCCTGTTAGTGCAATCATGTTGAACAAAAATAGTTGATGTGACAACAAAAATTGATTGCAGCACAAATTTGATAAGACTTGCAAATTAGGCTTATTAGCAACGCTTTTTGTTCGGTGGGCAAACATGGAGAGGATAAGTGGTGGAGAATGTGCGATTGTTCAGCAACTCTACTTTCGCAAATATTGTTTCAATAAAACGCAAAAAACGGAGAGTGAACTTAAGGGGAAAGGTTAGTGTCGACTTGTGCGTTGTTTACCCTATATGATGCATATGATCATTTAGACAATTATGAAAGATAGTCTCACTACTGACGATCCAGATCCTAGGCAAAAAGACGAATCAGCCAACCAAGACATTAACTGGAAGGATTTCCGTGATCATCTGGCAACGGCCGACCAACAAGGTCATCGGATGTGGTTGTTTCCGAAAAAACCAAAAGGCCGGGTTTATAATTTCCGTTCCTGGTTCAGTTACCTGTTGTTGCTCATTCTTTTTACCGGTCCACTCATTCGGATTAACGGGAATCCTCTCTTGTTGTTCAATATTGTTGAACGCAAGTTTTCCATTTTCGGCCAGATATTCTGGCCGCAGGACACCTTCCTGTTTGCGCTGGGGATGTTGATATGGATCATCAGCATCGTGGTGTTCACAGCGGTGTTTGGTCGGGTGTGGTGTGGGTGGGCCTGTCCTCAGACTTTGCTGATGGAAATGGTGTTCCGCAAGATCGAGTATTGGATTGATGGAGATTCAATCGAACAGAAGCGGCTGAGCAAGGCCCCGTGGTCGGGAATGAAAATTGCCAAGCGGGCATTCAAGTATTCGATCTTTTTTGGATTGTCGTTCCTCATCGGGAACACCCTGCTGGCATATGTGATCGGGACAGAGCAGCTCTACTCGATCATTACGGACAATCCCTTGAATCATACCAAAGGATTGGCGGCAATGGTGATTTTCACGCTGATCTTTTTTGCGATCTTTGCTCGATTTCGGGAACAGGCCTGTACGTTCATTTGCCCCTACGGCAGGTTTCAATCCACTTTGCTGGATGAAAACACCATTGTGGTTGCCTACGATCATAAACGCGGGGAAAACCGTCAGCGTTTAAAGCGTGACCAAAGCGAATCTGATCGTCGTGAGCAGGGCGGGGGCGATTGCGTGGATTGCAATCAGTGTGTGGCTGTGTGCCCGACCGGAATCGACATCCGCAACGGAACGCAAATGGAGTGTGTGAATTGCGCCGCCTGCATCGACGCCTGCAACGGAGTCATGAGTAAATTGAAACGTCCGCTTGGGCTGGTGCGATACGCTTCATTGAACGGGATTGAAAAGGGACTGCCGCTCAAAGTGACACCGCGTATCATTGGCTATTGTGTGGTCTTGACCGCGCTTGTGACGGCGTTTTTCACCTTGCTGCTCACCCGGTCCGATGTGGAAACCAGTTTGCTGAGAGCCCCGGGCACATTGTTCCAAACCACACCGGATGGAAGGGTGACAAATCTTTACCTGTTGAAACTAACAAACAAGACTTCGCACGATATTCCCGTGGAATTGCGCTTGATCGGGACGGATGGCGGGAGCATACGCGTCATGGGCGGTGATATCACCGTCAAGGCGGGATCACTTGCCGAATCGTCCGTGTTGGTTGAAATGGGGCGAGACCTTCTGGATGGAAAAAAGACGAGAATCGAGGTTGGAGTCTACAGTGGTGAAGAGGAACTTGAGACAGTGAGAACTGTTTTTGTCGGGCCGAATGGTTAATGTTCCTTGATCCTTTGGCTTACTAACTGGAGAATCAACAGCGTTTTCCTGAATCCTTATATCATACCAAAAAATATGGCAAAAATTCATCCTTGGCCGGCGACCATCATCGCTTACTTCGCCATCGTCCTTTGCGGTGTGGCGGCGCTGATCGTTCACTCCTTGAGGAACAACGTCGAACTGGTGCGTTCGGACTATTACGCTGCTGAGGTCCAGTATCAGGATCAGATAGACCGCATCAAGCGCACCGAACCGTTCAAGAACGAAATTGGTGTTGCCTATGCGGTTCAGCACCTGGAAGTGCGCCTGCCGAGCGCTCACACGTCGAGCAGTGATTTCACGGGCGCTCTTTGGATCTATCGTCCATCGAATGCCACTCTGGATCAGAAATTGGACTTGAAAGCCAAACAAACCCAGGAGCCCTACCGCATCGAGATGGAACTGGCCCCGGGGTTGTGGCGGATCAAAGCCAACTGGCAATCCGAAGGAGAGGAATACTTTTTCGAAGATTCGCTGGTGGTTGAAGCCATGTAAGACCTTCTGAACGATTCATGCTAGAACTGATCATTCCAGGTTTGATGATGGGATTCGTGGGAGGCGCGCATTGCGCCGGCATGTGCGGTCCTCTTATCATTTCGCTTGCCTGTGCCCGTGCGGGCAAGGGCAACGCCTGGATGGGGGCCCTGGTTTATCAATCGGGGCGATTGGCTTCGTATTTGTTGGTCGGAGTAGGATTCGCGATCATTGGCAGCGCTTTCTCCATGGTCGGATGGCAGCAAACTCTTTCCATCATTGCCGGAGTGGCGGTGTTGGCGGGGGTGTTTTTCGGATCCAAATGGATGGGGAACCCTTTGATTGCCCGATGGGTGCTCTGGATCAAACATCATTTCTCGGTACGGATGCGGTCGACCGGACTGCGATCCACCTTTGGTTTGGGGATGATCAACGGATTTTTACCCTGCGGACTGGTGTATGTTGCCGGCGCTTCAGCAGCGTCCTATGGCCATGCTGTCGCGGCAATGGTCTTCATGGCGGCATTCGGACTGGGGACGTTTCCCTTGATGTTGGCCTTGCAGTTCTCCGGGAACAAGGTGTCCCCTTCGTTTCGAATGAAACTCCAAAAACTGATCCCCGTGATGTGGGGAGTGATGGGGGTTTTGCTGATCCTGCGAGGTCTGAATCTGGGGATCCCTTATTTGAGTCCCCACTTCTCAGGGCTGAACGGCGCCTGCCCCCATTGTCATTGATTTCATGTTGGCGTCAGGCGTTTCCAATGGTCCGAACGGATCAGTCCCAAATTGAATTCCTCACGTTTCCATCTTTTGAATCCTGTTGATTGCAGGAAGGAATCGGGATCGGCCAGGTGATCTGCTTTGATGCTGGTAACGATTTGAAAAAACACATACATGATCCGGTGAATACTCTTTGCCCGCCATTGTCGGAACCGTCCATTCACAGGTATCTGGAAATCGGTCAGCAACCAATCACAGTCCCGGGTGCTGTGTGAGGCGATGGATGGTATGAGCGTTTCAAGCTGGTCCCGGGTGAAACAATCCAGAAAGAATGGGGTGGTGATCAGGTCATACGGTCCCTCTGGTATTCCTTGCGTCCTGATATCCCGCTTTAACCAATCCACTCGCGAGGGGTTCGGGAACCGTGCCTGCAGGGTCTGCTGTGCTTGATCCAGCATGGCCTGACTTTGATCGAGGACCAGGAAGCGGGCTGAAGGAAGTTTCTGATAAAGGTGCTCCAACAATCGACCGGGGCCTTCCCCCAGCATCAGCACGCTCCCGGCTTGCCTCACCGATTCCACATGCGCCGTTCGGGCCTGTTGAAGGAGGTCTCCTGCCAGGAGGCGCTCCATGAGGCGATAGATCGGTGCCAGTTTATCGAAGCCCGAGCGTGAATCCATGGTTTAAGCGAGGGATCAGGTGCCAGCGAAGCCATAACATGAAGCCTCCCAATCCATAGGCCAGCACATCCAAAGGATCCCCTGTGGACCTTGTGAACCAAAGTGGGGCCAGACATTCCGCCATCACGCTCCATAACAAACCCAGCCAAACGATTTCAGAGAGACTTGGAGGAGCGGTGGATGCTCGCAGGTTGAGTGCCGCATACATGCGGGTCACCAGAGGCACGGCGCAGGGGAGCATCCAGATGTCGTTCCAATGGTTGGACATCCAGCCGGGAGAGGGGGATGCCCATTGCCACCATCGGTGGACTGCGTAACAGGCCAGTGAAAAGATCCAGAATGGCTCCAGCCAAGCGGATCGCAGGTCGGATGTTCGAAACCTGAACATCACAACAACGCCACCATCAAGAGTCCAAAGCTTATGGCGATCAGTAGTTTGAAAATAATTGTAATCATAGGGCGTTCAAAAGAACCATACAACAATCTGAAACCAAAACATCATGTTCCACCTGTTTAAATCAAGTGTATTGTCCAAAAAAGTGATTGACCTCTCGAACAGGGCTTCCGATCACGTCCTGGAGCCGAAATGTCAGGCAGCCTATGAAAAGAAAAAGTGGCTTCTGCATAAAAAACACTTGCACGTGGCGCTGGTGGGTTGATAACGGTTGCCTCCATATCTCATGGGTAAATCATTGATCATCGCAGAAAAACCTTCCGTCGCCCTGGACATCAGCCGTGCTCTGGGCGGGTTTAACAAGAAGGACGACTATTACGAAAGTGATGACTACGTCATTGCTTCCGCGGTGGGGCACTTGCTGGAATTGACCGTTCCGCCCGAATCCGAAGTCAAGCGGGGTAAATGGACTTTTGCCCATCTGCCGGTGATTCCGGACCACTTCGCTCTCAAGCCGATCAGCAAGTCCGAATCCAAACTCAAATTGTTGCGGCGGCTGATCAAACGCAAGGATGTCGACACCTTGATCAATGGCTGTGATGCCGGGCGCGAAGGGGAATTGATTTTTCGTCACATCGTCGACGACGCCAAGACCAAGAAACCGATCAACCGCTTGTGGCTCCAATCCATGACCCCGCAGTCCATTCGGGACGGATTCAAACGTCTCCGTTCGGATGAAGACATGCAACCGCTGGCCAATGCCGCCGTTTGCCGTTCGGAATCGGACTGGCTGGTTGGGATCAACGGCACCCGGGCCATGACCGCCTTCAACTCGAAGTCTGGAGGTTTCTTTTTGACCACGGTCGGTCGTGTTCAGACCCCGACGCTGACGATTTTGGTGGATCGTGAGCAGAAGATTAAAAAGTTCGTGTCGCGCGATTACTGGGAGTTGCACGCAACGTTCCAGGCCAAGGCCGGCACCTATGAGGGACGCTGGTTCGATCCGCAGTTCAAGAAAAAGGACAAGGAAGACGATCCCGATGCGCGTGCCGAGCGCATTTGGACCAAGGAGCAGGCCGACGCGCTCTTTCAGAAATGTCTGAACAAACCCGGGACCGTTACCGAGGAAAGCAAGCCAAGTCGGCAGATGTCTCCCTTGCTGTATGATTTGACGAGTCTGCAACGCGAAGCCAACTCACGCTTTGGTTTGCCTGCGGGCCGGACGCTTCAATTGGCTCAGGCGCTCTATGAACGTCACAAGATGCTGACGTATCCCAGAACGGACTCCAGGGCGCTTCCCGAGGATTACCTGGGGACAGTCAAGGAAACCCTGAAGGCATTCCATGGTTCGAGCTTTGAAAGTTCCGCTTCCAAAATCGAGGCCAACGATTGGGTGAAACCCAACAAACGCATCTTTAATAACGCCAAAATATCCGATCACTTCGCCATCATTCCGACATCGCTCGGCCCCAAAAAGAAGCTGAACGATGACGAACAAAAGATCTACGACATGGTGGTCCGGCGTTTTCTCGCGGTGTTCTTTCCCGCGGCGGAATACCTGATCACCACCCGCATCACCCAGGTCGAACAAGAATCCTTCAAGACCGAGGGCAAGGTGTTGGTGAAACCCGGTTGGCTGGAAGTTTATGGCAAGGCTCTCCCAACCGGTGAAGCGGATCATTTGACACCGGTCGAGGAAGGAGAGACGGTGGATACCCGGGAAATCGAGGTCCGCGAAAACCAGACCAAGCCACCTCCCCGTTATTCGGAAGCCACCCTCCTTTCCGCCATGGAAGGTGCGGGTAAAATGGTCGATGACGAGGAACTCAGGGCCGCGATGAGTGCCAAAGGGCTGGGGACGCCGGCAACCCGTGCATCCATTATCGAGAATTTGATCCGGGAAAAATACGTCCTCCGCAACCAGCGCGAACTTCAACCCACCGCCAAGGCGTTCAGTTTGATCACGCTGCTGCGTGGATTGCAGATCCCTGAATTGTGTTCGCCTGAGCTGACAGGGGATTGGGAGCACAAACTTAAATTGATGGAACAGGGGCAACTGGATCGCGCGACCTTCATGGCCGAGATCCAGGAAATGACCCGCAAGATGGTCGAGCAGGCCAAGTCCTACGACAGCGACACCGTGCCCGGTGATTTTGGTGTGCTCAAGACACCTTGTCCAAAGTGCGGTGGTCAGGTGAAGGAAACCTACAAGACCTTCCAGTGTGGTGCCTGTGATTTTTCGGTCTGGAAAATTTTGTCCGGACGTCAATTCGAATACGAGGAAATGGAGGCCATCCTCAGTCAGGGAAGCGTCGGGCCCCTGCAGGGTTTCCGCAGCAAGCAAGGCTGGCCGTTTGCCGCCATCATCAAGTTGAACGACGAGAAGAAACTCGAGTTTGATTTTGGTGACAACGGCAAGGACAAAGACAAGGACGAAGAGGAAGCGGTCGATTTTTCAGGAAAAGAATCCATGGGAGCCTGTCCCAAATGCAAAGGCAATGTTTACGAACACGGCATGCACTTTGTCTGCGAAAAATCCAAGGGACCGGACAAGTCCTGTGATTTCAAGACCGGCAAGATCATCCTGCAACGCGAAATCGAACCGGCTCAGGTCAAGAAACTGCTGGCGGATGGCAAATCAGACCTCATCAACAAATTTGTTTCCAACCGGACCGGTCGGGCCTTCAATGCCTTTTTGGTGATCAAGGACGGCAAGGTCTCCTTTGAATTCGAACCCCGTCCGTCCAAAAAGAAAGGCGCTGCAAAGAAAGCCTCGGACAAACCTGCTGAGAAAATCAGTTTCGAAGGGCAGCAATCACTCGGAGAATGCCCCCGCTGCAAGGGGCGGGTATTTGCCAGCGAATCGGATTACCTCTGCGAGCATTCCCAAAAGGACACCAAACCCTGCAAATTCAAATCCGGAAAAGTGGTCCTTCAGCAGCCCATTGAAGAAGAGCAGATCAAAAAGCTGCTCGGCAACGGGCGAACGGATTTCCTGAAGGGATTCATCTCCCGGCGCGGATTCCCGTTTGAAGCCGCGTTGGTGTTGGAAGAAAAGGGCAAGGTAGGTTTCGAGTTTGCTCCGCGGGAAGAAACTTCCGGGGGTGGCTCTGCGGCCGATAATTAAATTCCAAATCGATGGACGCCGCAGATTCAGACAACGCTGCAGCGGATCCCTGGATCGATGCCTTTTTGGAGGATCTCGTTCATGTGAGATCCGCCTCCGAACACACAAGCCGGAATTACTCCCAGGCTCTGAACGAATTCGTTGCCTGGCATCAGAAGATGTATCACAAGGTCCCTGTCTGGAAATCTCTGGACCGGGATCTTTTTCGTGCCTATCTGAGGTTTTTGGGACGTGAAAACTACAGCCGTTCCTCGACACAGGTTCGGTTCAGCGCGCTGCGGACATTTTATAAATTTCTGATCCGGAAAGGGCAGGTCGAGAAGATGCCCATTCGGAACATCACCTTGCCGAAAAAGGAGCGGCATCTGCCGCAATTCCTGACACCCGACCAAATCAGCGCCCTATTGCAGGCTCCCGCCAAATCATGGGAACTCAAAAAAGAAAAGAACAAACGCCCGCCATCCCCCGAAGCTTATGTGCGGGATACCGCCGTGCTTGAAACCCTTTATTCCTGCGGACTGCGTATCAGTGAACTGTGCGGTTTGACAGTGGGGGATGTGTTTTTTGAAGATCAGGTGGTGAGGGTGGAGGGTAAGGGCAAGAAGGAGCGTTTGACTCCCATCGGTCTTCCTGCGTTGGAATCCATCCGCATTTACTGGGAGACCATCGATCATCCGGGATCCGCCGATCAGCCCGTATTCTTTGCCAATGCAGCCAATGAGTTGCCTCTCTACCCGCGATTGATTCAGACCCGACTCAAAACGTATCTGATCATGGCCGAACTGGACCCCAACCTGACACCCCACAAACTGCGTCACAGCTTTGCCACGCACATGTTGAATGCGGGGGCCGATCTGCGCAGCGTGCAGGAACTGCTGGGGCATGCCCACCTGGTGACCACGCAGATTTACACCCATCTCTCGACCGATCGGCTCAAACGGGTATACGACGAGTCACATCCCAGAGCTTAAACGATTGCAAACAGCGTCCGTTCTCCCCATTCTAGCAAGCGATTTTTATGGACGAATCGATCCAGGAACATGCATCGCGCCCGGAAAGCGAGAAACCGGCACTGACCTACAACCACAACGTGCTGATTGTGGGGGACACCCGTGTGAACTATTGGGCTGAAGATTTGAAGGAGGCCTTTACCAACGTTGGGGCGACGGTCTCCGTGCTGCCTCTGGTGCCAAAGCGCTTGGAGGAACGATGGTTTGAGTTTCGTCGGGGGTATATGAATTTCGATGTGGATGAACCGGTCATCCAACGCATCCGCGATCAAGTGACACGGGCCCATCCTCACCTGATCGTGTTTCTGGATCCCTTTGGCATGGAGCCCGCCTTTTTCAAAGCCATCCAGCGCGACCTGAAGCGAAGCGCCAAACTGGTGGCCTGGTTCAGTGATTGTCGCCGCACCTCGTGGAAGGGGATCCAGTGTTTCGATCATGTTTTTTACTCGGACTCCTCCATGCAGGAATCTTTGAAGAAAGTGCGTGAGGGGGAGAACAAGGGCTTGAAATATCTTCCGTTGGCGGTCAACGAAAAGCGTTTTCAACCCGGTGGTGTGAAGGATCGGAAAAATAAAATCGTTTTTGCCGGATCGATCACCGAAACGCGGATGAAGATCCTGAACCGCCTTCGATTGCGGGGAGTGCCGGTGGAGTGGCATGGCCCGCAGACAAACGGCCTCTGGAACCGTTGGAAAAGTCAGAAACTGGACCATCAGACACTGTCCCGGCTTTACCAGGAGTATGCCATCACCTTGAATTTGCCAAGACGCCCCAAAAACCTGAACGGCATCAATTTTCGAGTCTTTGAGGTGGCCGCTTGCCAAAACCTCATACTGACAAAATGGGTGCCCGACCTCGAACTACAATTCGATCCTTATGAAGAAGTCGTGGTGTATCGGGATTGGGATGAAGTGCCACTGGTGTTTCGATCCATGATGTATGATCCCTATCGGGCGGAAGATATCGCACGGAACGGGCGCAAACGTGTCCTTCAGCATCATACCTACCGTCACCGGGTCCAAACCATCCTGACTACTCTCGGACAAAAAGCTTGTTAGCCGTCCGTTCCGATCCTATACTGACCGGACAATATCCCTAGCTATGAGATTTGGAATTAATACCTTTCTGTTTACGTCACCCTTCACAACCAGAAGTTCGGGACAACTGCCGAAGTTCAAAAAATGGGGCTTCGATTCCATCGAGATTCCTGTTGAGGATCCGTCGCACATCAATCCTGAAAAGGTGAAAGCGGCTTTGGATCGCAACGGTTTGGTTTGTGGTTCTGTCTGTGCCTGCATGTCGCCTGATCGCGATTTGCGCGGCACCGCCCAACAGCAAAAGACCGGCATGGCCTACATGAAAGCTCTGATCGACCAGATGGTTGTGCTGGATTGTCCTTCGTTGATCGGTCCCGTTTATTCCGCCGTGGGTCGTGCCGACGCCGTTCCAGCCAAGGAATACGCCAAGCAGTGGAAGGCCGTGGTCAAAAACTTGAAAGTGCTCAGCAAATACGCTGAAGACCGGGGCCGGACCATCTGCCTGGAACCCCTCAACCGATTCGAAACCGATTTCATCAACACCTGTGATCAAGGGCTTCAAATGATCAAGGACGTCGACAGCAAGGCCCTCAAATTGCACCTCGACACCTTTCACATGAACATCGAGGAAAAGAACCAGGCCAAAGCCATCAAAAAGGCGGGCAAACACCTGGGACATTTTCACGCTTGCGGAAGTGACCGCGGGACTCCCGGTAATGATCACATCGACTGGAAACCCATCGCAGCCGCTTTGAAATCCATCCGCTACAAAGGAGATGTCGTCATTGAATCATTTACCACCGACGTCAAGGTCATTGCCAAGGCGGCCGCCATCTGGCGTCGCATGGAGCCCACACGTGATGAAATCGCCGTGAAGGGACTGAAATTTCTTAAGAAAACAATCAAGTAAACCTCATTTAGTTTAACCAACATCGGCCGGAGTTTCCGGCCGAATTTTTTTATCATGAAAACCTTACTGCGCTCAACCTTGGCCACTGCCGCTCTGCTGGCCGGATTAACCTTTCAAGCATCAGCTGCTGATTCGGACGGATTCGTCTCCCTGTTCAACGGAAAAGACCTCGAAGGGTGGGATGGAAATCCCAAATTCTGGTCCGTGCGTGACGGAGCCATCACCGGCCAGACCACCAAAGAAAACCCCACCCGGGGAAACACCTTTATCATCTGGCGGGGAGGCACCGTGGGGGACTTCGAACTGCGTCTTCAATACAAGATCGTCGGAGGCAACTCGGGGATCCAATACCGCAGCAAGGACCTCGGAAACTGGGTGGTCGGCGGTTATCAGGGCGACTTTGAAGCCGGGAATACCTATTCGGGCATTCTTTACGAAGAGAAGGGAAGGGGCATTCTTGCCCAGCGCGGACAATTCACTCAGGTGCTTCCCGGTGAAGGAAGAAGGCCTGAAATTGAGGTCATAGGCTCCGTCGGTGAGTCTGCTGACATCCAATCCCACATCAAAAAGGAAGACTGGAACGACTATAAAATCATCGCTCATGAAAACCGTTTCGTACACATGATCAACGGTCGCGTCACAGCCATCGTGGTGGACAACGATGCCGAGAACCGGGTTGGTTCCGGTATTTTGGCCCTGCAGTTGCATGCCGGACCTCCCATGACGGTTCAATTTCGTGATATCAAAATCCGCAAGATCAACCCTGTTGAAGTAGGGGGAGTCTGGGATGTTAAGGTTTATTCCGATCAGGGAGTGGGAACGCCTGTTTTCTTCTTTGAACAGGACGGGTCGAACCTGGCCGGACATTACGAAGGCTTGCTCGGCAAACGACCGGTTCAGGGATCTGTGAAGGGTGATTTTGTGGGTTTTTCAGTTTCTGGTGAATATCAGGGACAGAATGTCGTCGCTCATTATAAGGGACATCATCAAATCGATGGAACGTTGACCGGTGAAGTCAATTTCAACGATTCCGTGAGTTTGAAGTGGACCGGAATGCGCAAACAATAAATTGATCTGAAATAATCCAAGACCTTCCATGAGATTTTCACGTTTTCTATCATCTTGTTTTATGGCGGCTCTCATGAGCGCCTGCCTGGTAACCGGATTGCATGCCGATGCCAAAAAGATTGTGCTGATCGCCGGGCCGCCCTCCCATGGTGTGCTCCAACACGAGCACAAAGCGGGTTGCATGCTCATTGATTATTGCTTGCAAGATATCGAAGGCGTGGATGTTCAGGTGTTCACCGGAGGCTGGCCCAAAGATCCCAATGCCTTGGATGGAGCCGATGCGGTGATCGTTTTTTGCACGGGAGGCGATCGTCATCTGGCTATTCAGGAAGGACGCCTGGAGCAACTGCAAAAGGTCATGGACACCGGAGCGGGGTTTGGTTGCCTGCATTATGGTGTCGAAGTTCCCAAGGACAAGGGTGGTGAAAAATTCCTTGAATGGATGGGCGGATATTTTGAAACCCACTGGTCGGTCAATCCCCACTGGACCGCTGAATTCAAGACCTTTCCGGATCATCCGATCGCCAATGGCGTCAAACCCTTTGCGGTGAATGACGAATGGTATTTCCACATGCGCTTTCCCGAGGGCATGAAAGGTGTCACTCCCATCCTGAGTGCCGTTGCCCCCGAGAAAACCATGGAACGTAAGGATGGCCCCCACAGTGGCAACCCTGCCGTTCGCGAGGAAGTTGCCAAAGGCATCCCCCAACACGTGGCCTGGGCCTATGAACGTCCCAATGGCGGGCGTGGGTTTGGATTCACCGGTTTGCACAATCACTTGAACTGGAGAAATCCTGATTTCCGAAAAACCATCTTGAATGCGATGCTTTGGTTGGCACATGCCGAAGTGCCTGAAAACGGAGTGGACGTGGCGTTGACCGATGCACAGATCCTGACCAACCTGGATCAAAAGCGCGGTCGCAATCCCATTGAAATTCTCCGTGAAACCCAGAAACAACAACCTTTCATCAGCCCTGTTCAGGGCGTAAAATAATCTCACCATGAAGCGTGTTATTTTATCAGTTCTCCTTGCATTGGTGTCGACCGGCTTGTTGGCTGCGGATGCCAAAAAGATCGTTCTGCTTGCCGGACGCCCAAGTCATGGACCCGGCGCTCATGAGTTCAATGCCGGTTGCCTGTTGATGCAAAAATGCCTTTCGAATGTCCCCGGTGTGGATGTTGAAGTGTATAAAATGGGATGGCCGGAAGATGATTCCGTTCTGGATGATGCCGATGCCATTCTCATCTATGCAGACGGCGGGCAGGGACATCCGGCCATTCAGGGTGAACGCATGCAGCGGCTGGATCGTCTGGCAAAAAAAGGTGTTGGGATTGGTTGTGCCCATTATGGTGTGGAAGTTCCCAAGGGGGATCCAGGTGAAGCGATGCATCGCTGGATTGGCGGGCACTATGAACATCAGTTCAGTGTGAATCCCATGTGGAAGCCTGATTTTACTGAATTTCCCGAACACCCCGTTACTCGTGGAGTCAAACCCTTCCAAGTGTTGGATGAATGGTATTTCAACATGCGTTGGCGCAAGGATATGGATGGGATCACCCCCATCCTGAGCGCCAAACCTGCGGATGAAGTCCGTGACGGCCCATACGTCTGGCCTAAAGGCCCCTATCCTCACATCATGGGTGAAAAAGGGAAAACCGAGATCATGATGTGGGTCAGGGAAAGACCGGATGGCGGACGCGGTTTCGGGTTTACCGGAGGTCATTATCATGTGAATTGGGGCAATGACAACTTTCGTAAAGTTGTCTTGAATGCGCTGCTTTGGGTTGCCAAAGTCGAGGTGCCACCTCAAGGGGTTGTTTCATTTGTCTCCGAAGAGGAGTTGAAACAAAATCTGGATCCCAAGGGTAAATGATTCTTAGTTAGGAAATTGTTCAATCAATCACAAGGTCAAGCAGGGCTCATGTATTACGTGAGCCCGATTCTTTTTTCATATGAAAACGTCTCCTTATTCTCACACAGCCCTGATCGCGCTGAGCCTTCTTTTCGTTCAAGCGATGCTCGCTCAGAATCCTCAGGGCAGTGGTCCTGACGCTGCCAAAGCCCAGCTCGCAAATTTGAAAGTCGCAGAGGGACTCCAGGTGCAGCTTTTTGCCTCCGAACCCATGGTGGTGAATCCAACGAATCTGGATATCGATGCCCGTGGACGCGTCTGGGTGACCGAGGGCGGTAATTACCGGCTGTGGCAACCCTGGGGTAAATTGCGTCCCGAAGGGGATCGTATCGTCATACTGGAAGACACCGATCAGGATGGAAAGGCCGACAAAAGCACGGTCTTTTACCAGGGCAATGACATCAACTCGGCCTTGGGAATTTGTGTGCTTGGGAACAAGGTCATCGTGTCATGTTCTCCCAACGTGTTCCTTTTCACTGATACGGACGGTGATGACAAGGCCGACAAGAAGGAAGTGCTTTTCACCGGCATCGGTGGGACCGATCATGACCATGGCGTCCATGCCACGGTGTTTGGTCCGGACGGCAAACTCTATTTCAATTTTGGCAACAACGGTTCACAAATTTACCATGCCAACGGAAGTCCGGTTACCGATCTTCAAGGCCGCGTTGTCACCGGCAAAGGGAAACCTTACCGCCAGGGGATGGTATTTCGATGCAACATGGATGGGAGTCAGTTCGAAGTTCTTGGACATAATTTCCGCAACAACTATGAAGTGGCGGTGGATTCGTTTGGGACCCTTTGGCAGTCCGACAACGATGACGATGGTAATCGTGGTGTGAGGATCAACTATGTCATGGAGTATGGCAACTATGGCTACCGTGATGAACTGACGGGAAAAGGTTGGCAGGAAGAACGGACCAACATGGAAACCGAGGTGCCGTTGCGTCATTGGCATTTGAACGATCCGGGAGTCGTGCCCAACCTGTTGCAAACCGGCGCGGGCTCGCCTACGGGCATTGCCGTATATGAAGGTTCATTGCTACCCCAGGTGTTCCAAAATCAGGTCATCCACTGCGATGCAGGTCCCCGCACCGTGCGTGCATATGTGACCGAGCCTGACGGAGCGGGTTACAAGGCGGTGATCAAAGACATTCTGACCTCCGAAGACACCTGGTATCGCCCCTCCGATGTGGGAGTTGCTCCAGATGGTTCCCTGATGATTTCCGATTGGAACGATGCAGGAGTCGGAGGACACCACATGGCAGATCAGAAACTGGGGACACTCAGTGGACGCATTTACCGGGTGGCTCCTGCCGGTGCTTCCAGGTATGTCGTGAGTGCTCCCAATCTCAATACAGCCAAGGATTCTGTTGAAGCATTGAAGTCGCCCAATCTTGCCACCCGTTACCTGGCCTGGACTCGTCTTTCAGAGATGGAATCGAAAGCCGAACCTGAACTGCTCAAGCTTTGGCAAAGCAGCAATCCTCGTTTGAGAGCACGTGCTCTCCATTTGCTCGCCCGTATCAAGGACAAGCCACAGGATTATGTTTTGCGCGCGCTGGCGGATCAGGATCCCAATATCAGAGCGTTGTCCCTTCGCATCGCGCGTAGTCAGAACACACAGGTGATTGACTTGGTGAAACGATTGGTTCAGGACAGCTCGCCCATTGTGCGACGTGAATGTGCCATTGCGCTTCGTTATTCAAAATCAGATGAAGCGCCTGTTCTCTGGGCAAATTTGGCGGCTCAGCATGATGGCAAGGATCGTTGGTTTCTGGAAGCGCTTGGTATCGGCGCTCAGGGAAATGAAGATGCCTGTTTCCAGGCTTGGTTGAATCAAGTGGGCGATCAATGGAACACACCAGCAGGCAGGGATATCGTTTGGCGCAGTCGCAGTCAGGCTGCTCCCGCATTGTTGGTGCAGTTGATCAAGGATGAGAAAACTGAAGAAAGCGAAAAGCCGAGATATTTTCGGGCACTCGATTTTCATGAAGGTCCCGAGAAAGACGCCGCCTTGCTCCAGTTGCTGAACCTCTAACTGGAATCGACTTTCAGAGAGCGTCCAGGGTGACACACTCGCATCCGCCTGAAGCGTGCGTGACGAAGAAGTCCGGCTGGATGCTAAACTTTTCTGTGTAGGCTGCTTCAATGTGCTGCCTGGCGGATGATACAGCATGGGGTTCCACCAAAGCGATGGCGCACCCTCCAAAACCGCCTCCGGTGATGCGACATCCCCATATGCCGGCGGAGGTGCCCAGAGACTGCATGCGATCGACGATCCAATCCAATTCGACACAGGAAACATCGTAGTCGTCCCGCAAAGACGCATGACTGGCGTAAAGGAGCTTCCCGAGTTGCTCCATATCATGGTTCCGAATGGCCCCAACCGCCTGTTGAGTCCTGTTGATTTCCGAAACCACGTGTCGCGCTCTTTGGTATTGGACTCCGGACAACTCGGCTTTCTTCTCTTCAATTTGTTCTGGAGTGACGGTGCGCCAGGATGCTTCACCGATGATGGGCAAGGCTTCCTCACATTGCTTTCGACGGGTGGCGTAACCACCATCGGTCAACTCATGCCGAACATTGGAGTTGATGATGAGCAGGGTGGGGAATTCATGTCCGGTCGGAACGAGTTGATGTGTGTTGGATTGGCAATCAATGAGCAACAGGTGATCTTTTTCACCTAGGCTGACGATGAACTGATCCATGATTCCACAGGGCATCCCAACATAATTCGCCTCGACCGACTGGCATGCCAGGGCCTTGTCAACGGGTGATAGTTCATGATGCCAGGCCGCTTCCAAAAGTGTGGCTGTGGCGACCTCCAAAGCTGCACTGCTGCTTAGACCCGCACCGAGTGGAACATCTGAAGTGATGCAGAGTTCGAGTCCGCAGGGGGTGGCTCCCCGTTGAATCCATTCCGCCAGAACTCCCGTGATATAATCCGTCCAGTCCTTCCGTGCCTGGAATGGTTGGCTTAAAGTAAAGGTTTCAACGGCGTTTTCCTGTTCCGAATAAATGCGAACTTCAGCATCAGGAATGGGACGGGCAGCTATGCTCAGCCTTCGATCGATTGCTGCGGGTAATACGAAACCATCGTTGTAATCAATGTGCTCGCCAATGAGGTTCACTCGACCAGGGGCATGTGAAACCCAATGGGGTGCAGCCTGAAATTGGGCACGAAATAGTGCGATGGCTCGTTCAAATGAGTTGTCTGCCACCTGGCCCGCTGGACTTGGTTTCATGATAAGGAAATCTGCGAAACTAAATCTTCCAGGGCTTTCGATAACTGGAGTTGAGCAGTTCGTTGGCCTCGCTGTCGTTCAATACACGCTCCGTGCGCGCGTCGAATTTTAATTTACGGCCAAGTTGATGCGACACATAGCCCAAGTGTCCCGGCGTGATCGAGCGATGCGCCGTTTCAGCCGGCGCGATGCATTCTCTTCGCTCACGAACTCCTTCGATGAAATTTCGCACATGGTTTGCCGAGCGAAACACGCGGGCGGGACCGGGGTTGAAATCTTTGGCAACCCATCGTTTGTCGGATGCATCGAATTTGCCTCGGTCGACAAAGATCCAGCCGTGCTCCCCGATCCACTTGGTTCCCATTTGTAGTTTTGATGAAATGGTCCAATTAATGTCCCCCGGGTAGACACACCGAACTTCATATTCAACAGGGGTATTGTATACGTCCGTTTCAGATTCGGTCCAGTTGACCGCTTCCACTTCCAATGGTCCCGAATCATCCATCGCAGCGCCCCAGTGCGCAATGTCGTTGTGATGACCGATCCAGTCCATGATATTGCCTCCTCCGTAAGCCAGATGACCACGCCACAGTTGATGGTGACGTGCTCTCATGTATGGGAGCAGGGGAGCGGGACCGGTCCAGAGATCGTAGTCGAGTCCTGCAGGGGGCGGTTCGATGTCTGTTGATACTCTGGGTTCGGTGTAGCCTGGCGGCAATCCTACTTCCACCTTTTGAATGCGACCAATATGTCCGTTGCGAACGAGTTCCACCGCTTTGTGGAAGTTGCCCGTGGAACGTTGTTGGGAACCGGTCTGAAAGATGGATTTCCTTCTCAATACTTCGCGGTAAAGCACCTTTCCTTCCATGAACGTGTGAGTGATGGGTTTTTCACAATAAACATCCTTGCCACGGGCCAGGGCTTCCATGACCTGATGATAATGCCAGTGATCGGGCGTCGCCACGATGACCGCGTCGACGTCGTCCCGATGGCACAGTTCGCGATAGTCGTTGGTAACAAAACACCCTTTGTAGGAAGACTTGCCGGATTGATCCGCGTTATGTTTTTCCACCTGACGTTGGGCCGGTTCCAGTCCAAACGCACGTCCTTTGCCCCATGGGTTGGATCGGTAATGTTCGCGATCCACATCACACAATGCTGTGATCTGAACATCACCCTGCTTCAGGAACTCCTGCATCAAGGCGAACCCTCGCCCACCCACGCCAATGACACCGACGTTCAGCCGGCTGGAAGGCGAAGTGCTTTCTCCGGCGCCGAATACACGATGGGACAGAATGGAAGGCGCAACAACGATTCCCGCTGCCTGCTTCAAAAAGCGGCGACGGGATTGGGCGGATTGTTTTAAACGTTTCATGGTCTGATGAGGGTGCCAGGAATGGCGCTTGTTGAGGTTGGTCGTATGTTAAATCGTGTCGGCCTTGGTGGTCTGTTGTTGTTCACCCAGGCCTTCCACCGACAAACGCATGGTTTGTCCGGGTTTCAAATAAGTCGGCGGCTTTTGGCCGAGTCCCACTCCGGGAGGCGTTCCGGTTGAGATGACATCGCCAGGGTTCAAGGTCATGAAGGCGCTCAAATAGGACACCAGTTTGGCAACCCCAAACACCATCTTCTGAGTGGTTCCGTTTTGATAACGATGACCATCGACTTCCAGCCAGAGAGACAGATTTCCCGGGTCCGGCACTTCGTCCTGTGTCACGAGCCAGGGGCCCATCGGGGCAAAGGTGTCGTAGCTCTTGCCCTTTACCCATTGACCGCAGCGTTCCAATTGATAAGCGCGTTCGGAGAGATCGTTGATCACGCAGTATCCGGCGACATGATTGAGGGCGTTTTCTTCGGAAACATGCTTGGCTCGGTCACCGATCACGATACCCAGCTCGACTTCCCAATCCGTCTTTTCCGAACCGGGAGGAATCAGGACGTCATCGAAAGGTCCACAGACTGCCGACGTTGCTTTCATGAACAGCACAGGTTCTGCGGGAACTTCCATGCCGGATTCCTCCGCGTGATCACTGTAATTCAATCCAATGCACAGAAACTTTCCAACGTTGCCAACGCATGCCGCGATGCGGGGATTGCCTTCCACCAGTGGAAGCTTCAAAGGATCAACGGTTTTTAACTTTTCAAGACCGGAAGACGTCAAAGCATCCCCACTCAAGTCATAAATGACCCGTTCCAACGAACGAATATTTCCTTCGTTATCAAGTATCCCGGGTTTCTCGTTACCTACTTCGCCAAATCTTAGTAATTTCATGTCTTTCCAATTCGATGTGATTTCATCTTCAGGTGATGGGAGGCATGATGAGGGTTGTTGGTAGAAAATTCAATCATAAGCGACCGATTCAAAAATCAGATGGATCCCACCTCAACCGACAATGAATAGGGAAAAGAAGCCATTCAGAGCCCTGAAAGGGTGAACCATGATGAATGAATATCGCGAGTTGACTGTGTTGTCTTGTTAGTGTTTGATTGACAGTAGTTTGGTTGCGCAAAGTTACCTTCAGTATCATAAAATAAACACGCATCATGAGCAAATGCCCTCAATGTGGAAACCGGATTTCCTTTAAACGATTTCTTTTCACGCCCTATTGGAACCATTTCCCTTGCCATTCTTGTGGTTCTGTTTTGGAACTTTCACGTAACCAGGCCTATTTGTTTGGAATTCCTTTCCTGATTGTGATCCTGGGCATTCGGTTTGTGCCATGGTTTGGCTTTGGGGTGGATTTACGTGGAAGTCTTTTGTGGGTGTTATATGTGACAGGAGGAGTAATGGCCTACGGAATGAGCTCCTGGCTCGCCTCTCGCTTTGCCATTTTTCGCATTCAAACGGATAGCGACCAACAGATGAATTACCCTTAGTGTCTT
>CAYPZD010000015.1:29702-51140 GCA_964415055.1 uncultured Verrucomicrobiota bacterium
CATTTTTCGCATTCAAACGGATAGCGACCAACAGATGAATTACCCTTAGTGTCTTCGTGCCTTCGTGTGAGCACAAAACAAAAGGTAGGAAGTGTGGATTCCGTTGCAGCTTTTTGTTCTCACACGAAGGCACGAAGACACTAAGAATTGAATAGCGTCTTACCCCTGGATACGTCCGAATTTTTTCTCCAGTTCGCCGAAGGTCATTTCGATGAGGGTGGGGCGTCCGTGTGGACAGGTGTAGGGCATCTCGCAGACTTTGAGGTCTTCGATCAGTTTTTCGAGTTCCGGTCCGCGCAGGGTGTCGTTGGCTTTGACGGCATGGCGGCACACGGTTTTGGCGATGACATCTTCCCCCAGACGCAGCTTGTTGACCTCGCCTGATTCTTTCAGTGCGTCAATGACATCGAGAATGTATTGTCTCGTGTCCTTGGCTTTGACGAAGGGGGGGAGGGCATCCAGGATGAATGTGTTTTCACCGAACTCCCGGACTTCCACGCCTAGCTTCTGGAGTTTTTCGATCACTTTATGGAGGAAGAGCGCGTCCTTGTGACCCAATTCAATGGTTTCCGCGAGTAACAACCGTTGGGATGGTGCTTCGCCGGTTTCCAATTGCTGTAACATTTTTTCAAACAGAATCCGCTCATGTGCCGCGTGCTGATCGAGCAGGACCAGGCCCCGGTCGGATTCAAGTAATACATACAACTTCCCTAAGACCCCGATGATCCGCATGGGGATCGCAAGCAGAGGAGTAGGAGCTCCAATGTTGCTCGCGTGTTGAATGGGGGCTGCAGGCGGTGTGTCTTGGGGAGATGCCGGTTGTGCTGTGTCGCCTGCCGTATGTACGTGTGATTTCCAGGTTCCCTGGTGGGGGGGAAGATTTTCTCCCGGTCCGGTTTGTTTGGTTTTGTTTGGAATTGGAGCCAGGTTTTCAAACGTGGGTAGCGACATGACTTCCGACCTGGGGGGAGCCACGTCCGTTGTAGGATCTGAGCTTGGCTCGGGATAGGTCGTGCGTCCCGGTGAAGCAGGGACCGCATCTTCGGCATCGGTTGAAACTTCGACGGAAGGCGATGCTGCCTGATTCGGTGTCGGAGTTGAGCCCATGGAGAATTGTAAGAGCGCGCGTTTCACAGCGCGCACGGCACATTGCTTCACCGCGTATTCGTTGTGAAACCGCACTTCCTTCTTGGCGGGATGAACATTCACATCCACGAAGGCGGGGGAGAGTTCGAAAAACAAACAGCACACCGGATATTTCCCCTTCATCAAGGCGGTGTGATAAGCTTCCATCAGGGCAAAGTTCAGGGCACGGTTTTCGATGGGGCGCTGGTTCACGAACAAATACTGGTCGGCCCGCGATGATCGGGCCACTCCGGGCGCTCCGGTGAATCCCCAGATATGAACGGGGTTTTCCTCATAGTAATCCTTTTCCTCGCCTCTAACCTTGGTCTGGATGGTGTCCTTAAACTGAACCGGCAACAGTCGCACGTCCTCGGCATAGAGGAATCTCAAGCGCTCCTGCAAGGCCTTCATTTTCGATTCCGGAGCATCCTCCATTTCAATGGGGTTCAAATGAAAGACGGTTCTTTGATCCTGAACAAATTTGAATCCTATTTGAGGATGGGCCAACAGGGCCAGGGTCAGGTATTGTTGGATGTGGGATTTTTCCGTTTCCTTGGTCTTCAGGAATTTTTTCCGGGCAGGCATGTTGAAGAACAACTGCCGCACTTCAATGCAGGTTCCCGATGGGCTGGGTGCTGCTTCCACATGGGCCATTTTGCCGCCCTGAATCACAATGCGCGTGGCCTCGCCTGATGCATCATCGCGTTCGCGGGTGGTCAGGGTGAAACGGCTGACACTGGCGATACTGGGTAGGGCTTCGCCGCGGAAGCCCATGGTGTGAATGTCTTCCAGATCGGTTGCTTCCCGAATCTTGCTGGTGGCATGACGTTCCAGACACATGAGTGCGTCGTCGCGGTTCATGCCGATACCGTCATCGGTGACACGGATCAAGCTTCGTCCGCCCGCATCAATCTCCACCGTGATGCGTTTGGAACCGGCATCAATGGCGTTTTCCACCAGTTCCTTCACCACGCTGGCAGGTCGTTCCACCACTTCGCCTGCGGCGATTTGATTGGCGACATGGTCGGGTAATAATTGAACTCTTTTCATGATCTAGTCCCGATCGATGACCTCACGCTGAGGAAATGGACGGATCAAATCTTCACTTCAAACTTTTCACCCTTCTTGGCCGATAAAACAAATCCAGCCATGATTTGCGGGATCTTTTCGAGATCCTTCAGGTTGATCATTTCGACGGGGGAATGCATGTAGCGATTGGGGATGCTGATCAATGCGCTCGGAATTCCGCCGCGTGTCCAGAAAATGACATCGGTATCCGTGCCACTTGTGCTGGAGACCGCTTCGTGTTGGATGTCAATCTTTTGCTTTTTGGCAACTTGCTCCAGGCGCTCGACGACGACCGGGTGATTGGGACCGCCATGTGTCAGACTGGGTCCTTTGCCCATTTGAACATCTCCGTGCATGGCTTTGTTGACGGTCGGGTAATCCGTGGCGTGGGTGACGTCGGTGACCAGTGCCACATCGGGGTTCAGGGAGTAGGCGATCTGACGTGCTCCCAGGCAGCCGCCTTCTTCCATGATGTTCGAGACCACGCAGACCTCGGCTTTCAGCTTTTTGTGATCCTTGTGAAGGAGGCGCAGCGCTTCGGCAATGGCGAAAGTTCCAACCCGATTATCAAAAGCCCGTGCCACGGCCAGATCATTGCGCATCATTTCAAAGTCACGATTGACCGTAATGGGATCTCCTATCTTGATCAGTTTCAAGGCCTCTTCCTTGGAAGACACCCCGATGTCCACAAACAATTCATGGATCTGAGGTTTTTTGTCGCCGGTATCCATTTTGGATAAATGAGGAGGAACGTTGCCAATCACGCCGTTGACCGGACCTGCCGCATTATGAATGACCACGCGCTGTGCTTTGGATACGGTGGCGTCCACGCCGCCCAGACGTCGCACATAAATGAAGCCATTGTCGTCGATGTAATTAACCGACAACGCAATTTCATCGGCGTGCGCGGCCAGCATGATGCGAGGGGAACCGCCTTTGTTGAGCACGGCGACGGTGTTCCCGTAGGCGTCATTCCAGGTTTCGTCGGCATAGGGTTTGACGTAGTCCAACCACACGCGCTGCCCCCGCACTTCGTGGCCAAAGGGACTGGGTGTGTTGACGAGTGATTCCAGAAATTTGAGAGCTTCCTTTTTCATGATTGTTTGATGCCATTTACACTGCCTTGATCGGGAACCTTGTTCAAGTGGATTTGATGTGGGGAAAAGTTTCAATGGAAGTAACGCTGATTTCTTCAGGACAACTTTGAACTGCGGTGGTCACGACACCGCTCTGGATCTGGATCTCTTTCAGGAATACCGTGCTTTGCCCAGTATCGTTACCTTAACCCCAGCGTTTTACCCGGGCGTACGCTTGTCTATGAGGCTTTGGGTAAGGGGATGGTGTGGGGAAGAGAATTCCGTCGCGCTTTCCTGACGTATCCAGAGCGGTGATGCTCACCGCACTCCAAATTGGCGCTTGGGTAATCAGGAATTTTGCTGTGTTTCGCTGTGGTGATGTTGTTTGTCAACGATAGGCGAGTAATGCGTTTTCGGTGCGAATGTAAAGGGTGTTCTGGTCGAGGGCAGGGGTGGCGGTGATGCCGGTTTTGAGATCGGCCTGGCTGGTGATACGGAAGGTGTCGCCGATTGGCACGACACTGATGACGCCTTCTTGAGATGCACAGTAGAGATGTCCGTTGGCAATCACGGGTGAGGCGGCATATTGTCCCGGTGCCTGGAGGCGTTCGCGGTAGATGGTTTTGCCATTGCTCGCATCCACACAGCTCAACAATCCGCCGGCACGGAGGAGATAAATGCGTTGATCGAAGTAAACAGGTGATGGAATTTCAGGAATGCCCCGGCGTAATTCCCAGTCCACTTTGGATGTGGTCACATCACCATGTCCCCCAGGTGAAATAGCTGCCATGAGTGGTCTGCCGCTGCCAATCTGCATGTCGGCGAAGTATTCGTCCCTGGTCCAAATGCCGTCCTTGTTTTGATCGCGCCAGTCGAAGAATTGTTCCTGCCGTTCCTTGCGTGCTTTTGGAGCTTTCGGCAGAGGGATACCGAACCCCGGATGTTCGACGGGTAATTCAGGGCGCAGGGGGATGGTGAAGTAAGTCGAGATTTCGGATTTTGAGATTTGCTGATCCTTGTTTTGATCGAATGTGAGAATGGCTTGCCAGAACGGTTCGGGATCCAGTTGCAAATCACCGCGACCTCCGCGCATGGATGCTGAAGCGTACAGTCTGTTGTTGCCTGCGATTGGGATCGCAATGGTTTCCAGCGCGAATCCGTTGACGTACCAGCGTTCATCACCTGTTCCCGGTGCGTATCCGTAAACACGACCATTCCCCAACACCACAAGATCGGATCCTTCCTGGTGTGTCCAAATCATGGGCGTGGACCAACTGCTTCGGTTGTAAGGTCGAGGCGTTTCCCACAGAAGTTTGCCGCTTGCCTTGTCCAGCGCTATGACCTTGGATCGACTCAACTGGCTGTCGGGAAGGTTCCGGTCGTCATCCAGCACCAGGATCACAGATTCACCATGCAGGATGGGGGAGGTGGACATGCCATACATACTTTTGGGAGTGGGGATGGATTTCTCCCAAAGTGGTTTTCCTGCCAAATCATAGCACAACAATCCGTATGATCCGAAATAGGAGTATATGCGTTCTCCGTCCGTACAAGGTGTGGAGGAAGCCCGCCCGTTGGCTTCATGCACTTTTTCCATGTCAGTGGATGGTGCCTTTGTACGCCAGAGGATTTCTCCGGATTGTTTGTTCAACGCGATGGTTTCTAGGTTTGTTCCATTTTCACCCGTCAAAATGATCTGATTCCCAGCGAGGATGGGAGATGAATGCCCTGTTGGTATGGACGTCTTCCATGCTCGGCTGGATGGAGACAAGTCAGTAGGTGGTTGACTGCTCACCAGCAGGCCCGAACCGTTGGGGCCGCGGAATTGGTCCCATTCGGAAGCACAGAGGATTGTTCCGTCCAATACCGCAAGACAAATGGCGGCAATGATCAATGTATACGATAGCTTGTTCATGAATGGTGCACGATTGTTGACATTGGGTTCTTGGAATCTGGTCTATCGCATTCGAAATGTCCAGATGTTGTGGAACTTGATACACCAGGGAAGCATGCTGGGCTAAACTTGGTAGTTGGTAAGAACGGAATTTAAGGTCGTTAGTATTTTCGGGTTGACATTAAAATACTCATGAGTAATTTCGGGTTAACCAGAAAATACTAATGTTGTGGGTAATGTGATGCTGAATCGGTATTTAACGGAAAATGTTCGAGAGGACCTTGAGCAGCGCATGGTTTTCGTGGGTGGACCTCGTCAAGTTGGGAAAACCACTTTTGGTCTGTCCTTGTTGTCGGATCAACTCAAAGAGAAATCCCCGGCTTACTTGAACTGGGATGATTTGGCTGATCGGGAATCGATCCTCAGTGGTGCATTTCCAAGTGAGCAATCTCTACTGATTTTGGATGAAATTCACAAATTCTCCGATTGGCGAAATCTGATCAAAGGGTTCTGGGATAAAAACAAATCTACTGTCTCCTTGTTGGTGACAGGGTCTGCCCGACTGGATTATTATCGAAAGGGCGGGGACTCCTTGCTGGGGAGGTACCACTACTATCGTCTGCATCCGCTCACATTGATGGAAGTAGATCCAGTCGCCTCTTCATCCAGCGTTGAGCAATTGCTTCAGTTTGGAGGGTTTCCGGAACCATTCACGCAAGGAACGGAACGGTTTCACCGCAGATGGTTGCGGGAAATGACGGCCCGGTTGACACATGAAGATGTGCGAGACCTTGAGAATGTTCGAGAACACAGCAAACTTGATTTGCTGTTGCATCATCTTCCAGCGTGTGTCGGCTCACCGCTATCTGTCAATGCTCTCCGAAAACTCCTCCAGGTTTCCCATGAAAGCGTGGAACGTTGGTTGACGATTTTGGACAATCTTTATGTCACCTTTAGAATCCCGCCCATGGGAGGGGCGCGTATTCGTGCGGTGAAGAAGGAACAAAAACTTTATTTTCGTGATTGGTCCCGCTGCGCTGAACCTGGAGTGCGTTTTGAAAACATGGTGGCCTGTCACTTGTTGAAATACTGTCACTGGGTAGAGGATAGCGAGGGATACGACATGGAGCTACGATATGTCCGTGACACGGATGGAAGAGAGGTTGATTTTGTTGTGCTGCAGGACCGGAAGCCTCTATTCGCTGTAGAATGCAAATGTGGAGAACGCAACGAATCTACAGCATGTCGTTATTTCCGTGAACGTACAGAGATTCCCGAGTTCTATCAGGTACATTTAGGAGCAAAGGATCAGGGAATTGAACACACGGGGACGCGCGTGTTACCGTTTGCGCACTTTTGTGAGGTCAAGCAACTGCCTTGATCTCTTTTCGATTTGTTGGCTCAGGTGTTGAATCAATGTGAATTGGCGTTGCTCGGTTTTTCCGATTGCCAAGTCCAAATGTGGTGGAAGCCAGAATGGTGTTTTGGCATTCGTGGTGGAAGGATTGTGTTTTTGGCTGTTCTGTTGATCCAGCTAGCAAAATGATTCCATAAGGGATCTTTTCTCTTGGCCCCAATGATCGAACCTGAACTCCAAAGGCGTCCGTCATGTGTCAGGACTAAGGTGGTTTGGTGTCCAAGCCCGATCGCCCATGGATTGAAAGAATCAGGTAATTTTTTCCAGTGGCCTATCGAAGGGGGGGGGACGTTTATTTGCCCATCTTCAAGAAGAAGTGCCAATGGATTGAAAATATTCAGGCCCATTCCCCACCATGATCCGTCTTTTTGCTGCGCCAGGATGTGATTTTCTGAAGCAATCATGCGAGTCCAGTCTGTTTCCTTCCCAATTCTGGCCAGGCCATTTGAGTCATTTCCCTGGGAGTTGATGCTGAGCCAGAATTGTATGGGGGTTGGGTTTCCATCGAGCCAAAGGGATCCGTCTTCATGAAGAAGCAATGCTGCCTCCGAAAGCAAAACGACATGCTTCCATCCTTTTGCATCAGTCAATCTTTCAGGGCGACTGTAGTCCCTGGGAGCTTCCTCAGGGAGTTTGTTGGAGAGGATGTTGACAGTCGGATTTTTTGAAATCCGTGGAGACGGTATCAGCTTGCCCCAGCGCCAGATGGTTCCGTCTTGTTTGATGGCATAAGACGCATTGTAAGCCGTGTGGATTGAGACCCAATCCGTATCGGTACCGATCTGCAAGGGAACATCAGATGATTCGAGCGACGGCATCTCTGTTCCGGGCGGAATGCCTTGCCCCAGTCCTCCATGCATGTTTGATCCCCATGCCCAGATGGTTCCGTCTTCCTTGAGCGCGATGGCATGACTGTTTCCCATGCTTAGCTTTTGAAATCCGGTATCTGCAAACAATTGTCTGTGTTCTTGAGAAGCCAGGTTGCGGTCGTATGGAATGACCCTGCTTTTTTTACCCCAACCCCAGATCGTGCCGTCTTCAAGAATACCGATCACTGCATTTTGATCCGCAGCGATGTGACGAAAACGGAGTTCCGGTTTCACCCGTATGGGGGTTTTCAACGATGTCGATTTGCCACCCCACCGATAAAGTGAACCATCCGGAGCCAACAGGATTGCATCCCTTCCTGAAACGATCAACTGCGGCTGAGTGGTTCCTTTTGGCAAGGGTGGGCCCTCCTTGATGCCAATATCGTCTTTCGGAATGGACAGCGCCTTCCATCCGATGAAGCCACCTCCAACGATCAGAAAGATTGACAGGCAGATGATGATCCATTTCGTTCTCATTGTCAGTTTTGATTGTTTTGAATGAGCAGCAAAGATCCATCATTTGAATAAGTCAATGAAGTTTACATTGATACACACGGTTTTAATATGACTCTGGAAGCATGAAATTAAACTCCAACGCGAAGTAACCCACCGCGCGAACAGTTGTCATTTGATGCTGAAAAGGGGGGCGTCAAAATTGTTTCTCTGGAGTGCCGGCGAGACATCGCCGCTCTGGATACGGTTCGTATGCACGATATGGTTTCAAATGTTTCATAGCAGTCACCACACACTGGAGAGACAATGTTGGCTCAGCGGCCGATGACTTGATGTGTCAATTGGGTTTGGATTCGCTGCCAGCGGCTGTTTTGTTGGATCGTTCGGGTAAGGCTATTCTTTCATCGACCTCGTTGTCTGATCCTATCCGGATACTGAATGAGGAACTCGACAAGATGGGGCAAATGAGTCTGCGACCTCATTTTTGAATCGTGGCATGAACAGCAGGTAGATCGGATCTACCCAACGCTTCCAACAGGTAGGACGTGCCGTCCCCGGCGCGTAACCTTGTGGTTTACATAACTCAAGTTGATTTTTATTTCGGGAAGCCCAAAGCATTCGAACCCCCCTCATCCGCGTTGCTGTAGGGTTTTCCTATGGTGGGTGAATAGCAGGGGATGGAAGCCACAAGGGTTGCGCGCCGAGACGCCACGCTCTACCTGTGCCAATCATTAAAATGTTAATCCGAATTGATGGAGCATGGATTGGATTTCTTCGGGTGTGGATTGGAGTTTGTCGGCGTGGTTGAAGAGTGGGGCCATGTCTGCCGGGAACCAGGGGGTGGGCGCTTTGGGATCGAGTCCGATGACGTTGAAGGGGGTGATGGTGGTCGTGACGGTGTTTTGGATGGATGCCCATTTGTCATCGTCAGAAGTGTTTTCTTTCTGGATTGTTTGAATGTGTTTCAACGCTGTTGTCAGGCTGTTTAGCTGGTCGGCGCTTTCGCTGAAGAGGAAGCCGGGGGCCAGGTGTTTTTTGCCAAGTCGCCAGGCTGTTTCGGTGTAGCTGACCGCTGCAAAGTAGAGCATGGTTGTCGCGGCGAAGTGACGGAATGGATCCATGGTTGCAAACAGGGTGCCGATCAATTGATCGCAGATCGAAAGTTCCAGTTGGGATTTCTCTGCGATGGTCGGGAACGCTTGGATCGGGCCGCTTCCACGGAGTGTTTCCGGTCGGAGGGCTGCGCCGAGGCGTTGGATGCCTTGAAGGGTTAATGGGAATCCGGTGGACAGGAGCGGATCCACAAACCCCGCCGCCGATGGCAGCATGATCCATCGGTCTCCATGCATCCTTTCCATGCGGTATCCGAGGCGTTCGATTTTTCGCATGGGGTACATGGATTCAGCGTTGTGAAAGCACTCTCCTAAGCGCGGGTGTTGGTCGAGGATGTGTTGCCAGATTGTTTCAGCAGATTCGGTTTTGATGTTTGCGTGGGTGGCATCGGTCAACACCGCACCGGCACTGACCGGTCCGTGATCAAACTCCAGACTCCAAACCCACCCGCCATGGATCAGGTGATGGACCGCCGCCTTGTTGGGGGGATAAGGAGGGGCTGAATCCTTCGCATCTGTTGAACATCCCTTCCAGGGACTCACGTTTTCGAAGTGGCCATAAACGCTGAAACTCGCCGGTGTATGAACAAGGGGCAGGGATGGAATACCAAGCAATCGTGCGATTCCGGATTTTCCGCCTGAAGCATCGATGACTGAGCGGGCGTCGATTTGCGTTTGTTCTCCGGCTTGACGCATACCAATTCGGATGCGGTCGGGCGTTTCTTCAAAATGTTCGATCTCGGTTTGGTCCATGTAGGTCACCCCGTGTTGGATGGCCTGGTTCGTCAGGTACTTGTCCCAGTCCTCACGCCACCAATGTGTGTCGGCGATTTGTTGATTGGGACTGGCTGCAACCATCAATTCCTGATCCCACATGTCCGCCGACTTGTGGGTGGGTGCGTGGCGGTGATTGTAAAAGCCGAAGCCTCGCTTCAAACCGACACGTATGTCGGGGTGGGCGCTTTTCCATTTTCCCCATTGTGCAAAATCGAGAAGAAACGGAAGGTCAAAGTCCCGTGCGATTTCTTCCAGCATCAGATTGGTAAGTGGAGTCGTGGATTCACCAATCACGATGCGCGGGTGACTTCTCTTTTCAATGAGCAGCACCTTACACCCGTTTTGGGTGGCCACCAGCGCGGTCAGGGCTCCGCCGAATCCGGCGCCCATCACTGCGACGTCATAGATGGTTTTGTCTATCCTGGCTGGCATGTGGTGCAGGTTGTTTTTGGGAGTATCGATTGAGTGGCGTTCATTGTTTCAATGCGGTTCTTTCGGCGTTCGAAGCATGTGGGACAGGTTTGTAGGTGTTCCAGATCCCATAGGTCCAACCAAACGCGTCCGAGTCTTAAATCCAGCGCCGCGTCGAAACAGGATTCCACCTGTTTTAGGGTAAGTGGGTGAAGATCTCCGCTTTGACGCAAGGCCTCCATGGCTCCGGTTGTGATGCGGGTGGGGATGATGGCGACGCATACGGCTCCACATTCAAAGGCTGTTTGAACGGATTTCAAACAAAGTTCCTGTGTCTGTTTCGGGTGGACAAAGGGTGGTTGGATCATGACAAAGGCCCGATGATCGATCGAGTGTTCGTTCAGCAAGGTGCAGGCATGCTCATAATCGGAGAGCGTGAATCGTTTGTTCAAACGTTGGAGAATGTCGTCACTGGCGGTTTCCAATCCCATGGCGATTTCCAGTTTGGATGGGAGCATGCTTGCAAACTTCAACGTGTGGGCGCCAATCAGTTTTGGATGGCATTCCACAATGACCCGATCGAATTCATCCAACAGGCCAGCTATAGAAGCGTAATCCTCCAATGGAATCGCGCCTACATCAAAGAAACTTCCGCTATTATAGAGTTTGATGTGGCGGATGGGTTCGACGGTCCTTGATTTTAGTTGGGCGATGGCTTGTTCGATTTGACGGGGGACGTGTCCGATGGGGAGAGGCTTGACGGTGGTGTGTTGCCAGAGATCGCACATCACGCAGGTCCAGGGGCACTCACGGTTGATCAGAAAGATGGTGCCAGTCTGTATGGGGTGTCCGTGTTGATCCGGCTCTGTTTCCAGAAGGATGGCCGGCTGAGATGTTTGATCAGGGCGTGTGGTTTCTTTCCGCAGGCTTCGGATCCACCGGGAACGTTGAGAGGGAGCATCAGGGTAGGGCGGGGAATTGTTCATGGTTTCCTTAAGCGGTAAGCCTTTGTTTTTTGAACCGCAGATTGCGCAGATTAACGCAGATGTTTAGAAATGTGTCTGGAATGTGTTGAGTGAGTTATTGGTTTGATTTTTCAGGGCGATGTCTTTCAGTTTTTCCGGTATTTTAATCTGCGATCATCTGCGCCATCTGCGGTTCAAAAAAAGATTAAACCTCAGTAAACTGTTCCATGGCGGATCGGTCCATGCGGCAGACTCTCCAGTCGGGGAATACTTCGGCTCCGATGCCTTTGTAGAATTCGATGGCATTATCGTTCCAGTCCAGCACCACCCATTCAAAGCGTGCGCAATCCCGTTGCAAGGCGAGGTCGGTCAGGTATTTCAGCATCTGTTTGCCGAAACCGCGTCCACGGAATTCGGATTTGATGAAGAGGTCTTCCAGGTAGAGTCCTTTCTTACCTTCAAAAGTCGAATAGTTGTGGAAGTAAACGGCGTATCCGGCTGGTTCATGGTTGACAAAAACGAGGGACACTTCCGCCGAGGGTTTTTCGCCAAACAGAGATTCTTTCAACCGATCTTCCGTTGCGGTCACCTGGTGGGAAAGGTTTTCAAAAGCCGCAATGCCATGGATGAATTCCAGGATCAACGGGATATCCTGAGGGGTTGCTATCCGAATGAGCAGGTCGGGAGTCTGGGAGGTGGGATCATTCACTTTGACGTTGCCTCGTTCGTCGGGTTGGATCGAAAGTTTTCCATCGCCTGCATGGCGGCGTTGAACTCGGCTTCTTTTTTGCTTTTACCACTTCCTCGTCCCAGTTCCGTTTTGTCGTGGACAACGGCACATTCGAAGAATCGGTCATGATCGGGACCGGTGACGCGGATCAGTTCGTAATGCGGTGGCCGATTGGATTGGGTCTGCAGATACTCCTGCAATTCACCCTTGGGGTTTTCAAGGTTGGGGAGGATCTGTAGTTCGCCGAAGTGTTCGCTGAAACAATCGATGACAAATTCATAAGTTCGTTCGAAACTCGAATCCACAAACACAGCTCCGACCACCGCCTCAAAAGCGTCCGCCAGTGCGCTGGGACGTTCTCGTCCGCCGCTGAGCTCTTCTCCCCGGCTCATCATGAGATGTGCGCCAAGGTCGATTTTACTCGCAAGATCCGCCAGGGTGCGTCGGTTGACCAGTTGGGCTCGCGCTTTTGTCAATGGACCTTCGTCATGCTCCGGGTAACGTTGATAAAGCTCCTGGGTGATGATCAACTGCAGCACGGCGTCTCCCAGAAACTCCAGACGCTGGTTGCTGTGGACGGATCTGGATTCTGAACCGGAATACGACCGGTGGGTCAATGCCAACTGGATTTGCTGCTTGTCCTTGAACGTATATTGGATACTTGCCTCAATACGTTTGATCCGATCATCGGCTTCAATTGTTTTCATGTGAAACGGATTCTTCTAGTGCTTGGCTGGATGGTTCGATTGGATCATTCCCGTCGGCTACTGCTTCATCGCTGTGATTGGCCCCGGATGCTTCCTTATTATCTTCTGATTCGGTTTCGTCGTTTTGTTCGTCAGGCAAACCATTTTCCATCAGGTCCGCAACGATGTACTGGATTTTTTCCAATTGGTCCAAACGCAAATCAGGTTCGGCTATGGTAAAGACATCCCCGTTTTTTGCATGTTCGTAAACAAAGATCCGGCTGCCGTCCTTTTTGATTTGATCCCGCACTTTGAGAACCCGCTTGCGTTCGAGCATCACTGCCAGGATGTAAAGCGCGCCTGCATATTCGGGCAGGTTTTTCTCGACGAGCTTTCTCAGGAGACTTTCGGCGGTATCTTTTCGTATGGCCTCCGGGGGAGGCGGCGGGGGAGCCAGGTAACGACCGCGCCAGTGTGAGACAAATCCTTTGGCGGCTCCGGATGCGGCGGCAAACTGGGTTTGCCAGCAGGTCTCACAGACATCTTTGCGGGAATATTCCCCTTGTTCGGAGGACAGGAGGCTATGATAAATTTGTTGATCCTCGAATCCCTGCTCGCATTCGTGACACTGGCGGGATCTGGATTGGATGTTCCAGTCATTCATCTTGGTTTACAATTCATGCGTCATAATTGATAAAGTGACCGCATGCAAACCCCGATGAAAGCGTCAAAACGAACGTCCTTAAACAAGCTTACACAAGACGCTCGTTTTGCTGCATCCTTTTCATGCCGAGGCGGCATCGGTAACGAACAATTTATTCCTACCACGAGAAGATCGGCTTAGCAACCCCTCAATCGAGGCGGTTTTCTGAATCTTGATCATGCGCAAGAAAGGGGGCATAGTGTCCTTCTTTATGAAGTTTTTGAAATTGGCATTGGTTCCTTTGGTTTTATTAGCCGCCATGTTTTGTGGTTATGGCGCCTTGGCTAGCCTGGAACCCACCGAGACTTCTTCGATTCATTGGGGATGGTTGATAATCTATTGCCTGTTTGGAACCTTGTTTCTGGCGATCGCCGCCTGGCTGGTCTGGTCTGCTTTTCGACTGGGATTGGGACGTCCAGAGGATTGGGATGATCTGACCTGATTGTTTTTTCAACGTTGTTCCCTGCATGTAAAGACTTGTGATGCCGCCAATATGGATTAATCTGTCAGCAACCATGAGAACACTCCCGATTTCCTTTATGCTGGGGCTCCTTGTCGCCTGGATAAACCCATTGAGTGCCGAATTACCATCCTTCGAATGGAATGCGGTGACGATTGATACCATTCAGATTGGGTATGGATTGCAATTGACCGATGTGGATGGGGACGGGAAGACGGATATCGTTTTGGCGGATAAGAAGACGGTGCAATGGTATCAGAATCCCACCTGGGAAAAGCACATCATCGCCAAAGACCTTACGGAACGTGACAATGTATGTGTTTCCGCGCGAGATATCGATGGGGACGGGAAGTGTGAGATTGCCGTGGGGGGGCAGTGGAATTTTGGTGAAACGGTCAAGGACGGGGCGGTTCATTATCTGATTCCACCCGCAGATCGAACCCAAATGTGGACCCCGGTGAAGCTTTATAATGAGCCCAGTACGCACCGTATGCACTGGATCAGGGGGGAAGATGACACCTTTACTCTGGCGGTCAAACCCCTGCGCGGTCGTGGTAACGTGAATGATGAGGGTTATGGATTGATGCTCCTGGAATACACCAAGCCATCCAATCCCCGTGATGAATGGTCCACCGATGTGATGGCCAATTTCCTGCATCAATCCCATAACTTCCACCCGGTGAACTGGGATGACGATCCGGAGGAAGAATTGATCATTGCCGCGAAGGAAGGTGCCTGGCATTTAGATCGACAGCATAGCCAGTGGCGCGCCAAACGCTTGAGTGAGCAATTTGCCGGGGAGATCCGGGATGGCCGATTGCCCAACGGGAAGCGATTCTTTGTCACCATTGAACCCATGCATGGCGTCTTGTCGGCTGTCTATTCCGAGCCCGACACCCCGGAAAAACTATGGGATCGTGTGGCCGTGCTGGATGATTCCATCCGAGATGGGCATGCGCTGGCAGTGGCCGACTATCTGGGGGTGGGGAGTGATCAGATCGTGGTGGGATGGCGTGGCATGAATCCCAGGGGGGTGCCCGGTATCAAGTTATTCGCTCCCACCAACGAAAGTGGCTCCAAGTGGCAGGAAACCAGGATTTCTGGAGCTGAATTGGCGGTCGAAGACATCAAGGCCGCCGACTTGAATGCTGATGGAAAGCCTGACATCGTGGCTGCTGCTCGTCAGACCAAGAATCTTGTCATTTTCTTCAACAAAACAGTTCAGTAACATTTGCACACGCGCTTGCAATGTGTCGGTTCAATGCCGTATCGATGCAGATTCTCCATTGACATTGGGTGACGCGGACGCCGCGTGCCCTTTTTGAGTCAAACACATAGTGGTTGGAGCGAAAAACTCTCAACGCTTCTCAATGAAAAGCCGATAAAGTGTCATCATTTTGTAGAAACCAGGTGATTTGAGCTGATTTTGCTTAATTGTCTGCCAAGGCCCGCCGATGACTCATCAGAATTAGTAATAGGCTGGATCATTCGTGGTCTGACTGGTCTGTGTCGGTTGCCATGTGTTGGCACTCGACGCGTCCGAGCCTATCCGGGTGGAATTCGGTGATTTCACCTCCCTGAAACTTTGGTAAAGACATTTGAGCCATGCGAAACCCGTATGAAAGAGCGGATACGAGAATCCTCGAATCCAGTGGGCATCCTGACACGTCACAGTTGAGCTCCCTGGTATCCTCGTTGTCCGAAGATTTGTCGTCGGAGCTTCAACAATTGGAAGGAGGTTTCGTGTCGCTTGGAAGTTGGTTCAGCGAACTCATACAATTGGCCAAAAATCTGGGGAGTGTTTCTGAAAAACAGTTTTCGCAATTGAAAACAGCTATGGGGAATGAGTTCCGGGATAACTTGGATAAGTTGAACTCCACCATAGGCAAGTGCCAGAGTCAGATTGATTACGGGTTGACTTCCCTGACGACCGTTAGTCATTCGATGACCTCAGTGGGTAAGGAATGTTCCCGGACCGTGGACGAATTGGAGGGATTGCGGATCAGTGTGGTCGGATTGAAAATCGAAAGCGCCTTCAGTCAGGAATGCCTGACTGTCCTTGCCGGTTTCCCGGAACAAGTCAGCGATGTGGTTCTGAGGATTTCGGCTGCCTTGCACGGTATCAGTGACAATGCCGAACGAGTGGATACCGGAGTGAAACAGGAGTGTGATCACTTGAAAACCGTTGCCCAAAGCCTGCAGGAACTTTCCCTGAACGAGACGGAGAGTGAGAATAAATTGGTCGAATTGATCAGAGGTTTGGAAAACAAAGTGACGCAATGTCACGCACTCGGTAAGAATGTCGGGCAAGATATCTCTCAGCTTGCTTCGAAGGGGATCTTCAATCTGCAGATCGGTGACATCATCAACCAGCGGTGTAACCATGTCAGGGAAGCCTTGATCAAGGTGGGGGAAACCTTGAGGGAACCGACTGCCACTTCCGGGGATTTGTTGGCGGTCAGGGAATCGCTGTGTATTCAGGTTCGCCAAATCGACAAACTCCGTGAGGATGTGGTAAAGGCTTCCAAAGAGATGGAACAGATCTATACCAACCTGGAGCTTGTTATGGACACCATGGAGGAACATCACTCCAAGGGGGGCTCCATTGGAGATGTTTTCGGTTCTGTTACCGGCGAACTGGAGCATATGACGGACAGGGTGCGCCTCTCCTTGGAAGCCGCCAAGGAGATTGACGATAAGGCATCTTCGTTGGGCTCTCAGATTCAAACCATGTCCGGATATCGCAGGGAATTGCGATCAATCAATGAGAAATTACGTCTGGTAGCCATGAACACTACCATTCGCGCCACGCGTCTGGGGAAACATGGCATCGTGATCAAGGCCTTGTCCGATGAAATTTGTGATTTTCAAAAAGCCACTGAAAAAGTCATCGTCTGGTTGGATAAAGAACTGCGTTCGACTGAAAAGGAAGCCAGCCAATTGGCGCAATCCACATCGCGCCTCCAAAGTGAAGCGGATGCAGCCCGTTCTCCGCTCATCGATTGGATTCAGGATCTCAAGTCTTTGTGCCAGATACTGAATGCCTCTCACACCGATTTCACGACAAAAGCGACTTCTATTCGGCAATACCTTTATTCAGGAAAAGACCGCCTCGATAACCTTACCAGGCTCGATGCTGTCTTTGCTGAACTGAGTGATCGCCTTAAGGCTGCCGTTGAATCAGCCGAGGCTATTGTCGATCCGAACGATTTACCAAGCGCAATGACTCGTCGCAGTCACATGGCATCCATGGCAAACGATTACACCATGCATTCGGAGCGTGCTGTTCTTCAGGATTTTATGGATGCTGAAACCAAACGTGGGTCGGGGCATGATGCTGCTATTGCTCCTGGCTCCGGAACATCAGGTATGGCTTCAGACCAGGCGAATCGAGTCGCTGCGGTCGATGCTGATCATGATGATAATATCGAGTTGTTCTGATTTCATCTCATTTTGGCGTCCGTGATTTCCCGCTCGTCCGAGTGTCTGTAAGGGGCTGTTCACGCCGTAGATGTCACAAAACTCGTTAAGTTTGTCATCTAAATGTCATAAGTGAAACTTTTGCCTCAGTCGTTATAAACCGACACCGATTAACAACCAAAGTCATAGATATTTAACGTTTTGAATTCCTTATTGCCTATAACGATTGCGCACTAGAAAACAACCCGGCTCACTTACTTAAACATCATGCGATTCACCCAATGGAAACAATGGAAGCTGTTCGAGCGGTTCAAACGAGGACCGGTCGGTCAGGCTGTGGGGGGGGCAAAGCGGCCGTCCTCTCGCTTTGATCTGGCGCAAGAGTTGAAGTCATTGCATGAGGGGTTATCCGAAGAGATAGACTCTATGGAACATGTTTTCGTCGGGGTAGGGGATTGGTTCGGGGAGGTGATTCGCGACACCATGAGCTACAGTAAAGGGCAGGAGAAAGAATTCAACGAGTTGACGCAATTATTCTCGGACGACTTTCGGGTAAAACTTCGCATGCAGATTGGGCAGATTGACGAGTTGATTCAAAACGGTGCCGAAGTGGTGTCATCCGGACTGGTGACAATTTCAGACATTGCCAGCTTGATGGCTTCTCTCAAGAGCAATTGCCAATATGCCACCCGTGATCTTACTTTGTTGCGAACCAGCGCGGTGGGGTTGAAAGTCGAAAGTGTTTCATCCCAGGAATGCATGGAGGTTGTCTCAGGATTTCCCGCTCAAGTTGAAGGTGTCATTGAATCCATTGCCGGGGAAATGCACATCATGGTTGATCATGCCGGTCAGGTGCATACCGAATTGAACAATGCCGGGGGTGAGCTCGAACGAGTCGCCCATGAGTTGCACACGACGCGCAACGACAAATCGGAGATCAACAAGGATTTGCCCGATAACGTCAATGCGCTTTCCCAGCAGGTTTCTAATTTGATTCATTTTGGAGAAAGAAGGGCCAGGGAGATTTCCAACAGCGCTTCCAAAGGAATCTATTACCTTCAGTTCGGTGACATCGTGCGACAGAAATGCGAGCATATTCTGGAAGTGCTTGCCAGCGCCTTGAAATTTGCCAGGGAACAGCGGGGCAAAGAACTCCCTTTTCATGCTTTAAAAGAAGCCCTGACTGTCCAGTGTCGCCAGTTGGAATCCCTTGAAGATGAAATTCAGGAAGCCAACAGGCAAATGGTTTCCATTTTGAGAGCGCTCGAATCATCGGTCAACAAGGCGACCGATGCGCAGGCCGATGATGTGTTTGTTTTGTTTGAGCGGATCACAACGGACTTGCAGGGAGTTTCATGCCGATTGAAATCCTTCGTGGAGGTCACCGGAACCATTGATGATTTCATTCATCGTACCGAGGAACAAGTGAAGTTCATGGGGCAACACAGGGGAGATATTTGGAATATCAATGAACGACTCTGGCTCCTGGCGATGAATGCAACCATGAAGGCCTCTCGTCTGGAGAGTGAAGGTCATGTCATCAAAACACTCGCAGATGAGATTTGTTCCTATCAGGAAACAACAGAACGAAACATCAGGTGGTTGGACGAAACATTGTCCAAAATTGAAAAAAAGGCCCAGAGCCTGACCCAAATGGAGCAGGATCACGCGGTGGCCACCGATTCGGATGTGGTTCACATGAGCGACCTGGTTCAAAAATTGAACGGACTGAGCAAAAGTCTTCAGCATGGGCAAAGTGAATCCAACGTTACATGTTCCATGCTCCAGTCCAAATTGGATGCCGAACACGACAAACTTCAATCCATGCAGCAGTTGTCCCGGTCATTGAGCGCTTTTCGTTCCCGCATGGAAAAAGTTCTGAAATACGTTGCTGACAAGGCGGATCGTGCTCCGCAGGACTCTGGAAACGTGCCGGCTGATTTTACTTTTTTGTCGACCGACCGATATACCATGGAGTCTGAACGCGAAGTGCATGGCAATGACCAGATTTCCGATGATGACTCAGTGGATTTGTTTGATGACCTTGAGGACACTCCACCTGCCGAAGTGGAACCGGTGGGCAGTCTCAGCAAGAAAGAAACAAATTCAGCCAAACCGGACCCTGATTTAGGGGACAATGTGGATCTGTTTTAATAATCGACGAGAACATAGCAAGCAACATGGCGACACCAACCATCACAATTGAAGGATCACTTGACATTCGGCGTTGTGCCGAGCTCAAGGGGCAGATTATGGGACAACTGAATCAAGGACCATCTGTTCGAATGGATCTTGCAGGGGTTTCATCAGCAGACACCGCCGGACTGCAGCTCTTATCATCTTTGCAACGACATGCGAATGCAGAGGAAATCGAGCTCGAGTGGATGCATGTGGGTTCACTCATCCGGGAAAAAGCCGAAGAACTCGGCATGACACAGGAAAGTTTCCTCAAATCCAACACAGACGCTCAATAAGAGTAACGAATCATGAAAAAAAGAATACTAACCGTAGATGACTCCCCCAGTATGCGCCAGATGGTGAGGATGACCCTCGAGACGGCCGGGTATGACGTGGAAGAAGCCGAAGACGGTGTGGACGCGCTGGAGAAGTTGCAAGGCAAACAAGTGGATATGATGATCTCCGATCTGAATATGCCGCGGATGAACGGTCTGGATCTCGTGCGTCAAGTGCGCGGTCAACCCCAGCACAAATTCATCCCAATCATCATGCTCACCACCGAATCCCTGGCAGCCACCAAAATGGAGGGTAAGCAGGCAGGTGCGACCGGATGGATCGTCAAGCCTTTCCGCGAGGATCAACTTCTCAAGGTGGTGGAAAAAGTTCTCCCGTAACGGACCCGTTCAATCGCTATGAGTGCTAATGAACAACTGATTGCCAAGTTTCTGGAAGAAGCCAGGGAACGTTTGGAGGAAATCGAAGAAGTCTTGTTGGAACTTGAGGGAAACCCGTCTGACAACGAAGCCATCAACCGCCTGTTTCGCGCCTTTCATACCATCAAAGGTTCCGGTGCCATGTTCGGGTTCGACCAACTGGCTGATTTCACTCATCACGTGGAAACCCTGCTGAATCAGATACGCGACGGCATTGTCCAAATCGACGGTGACACCATCAGTCTCTTTTTGGAATCACGGGATCTGATTACGTGCATGCTGGAACAAACTGTCGATGAGGCGCGTGTGGAGGCACTGAGTTCCAAAGTTAAAAAGTGCATGCACGGTCAGGCTGAAAACTCCAGTGCTCCCGAAGGGCAAAGTGAAGACAACTCCGCTCCTCAAATGAAGTCATGGTTGATTCAGTTCAAACCCGACGTCGACCTGTTCGCGGCAGGGATGAATCCTATCTGCCTTTTGGATGAATTGCGTGAAATGGGTGACTGCCGGGTTCAATGCATCACGGATCATGTCCCGGCGCTTGATGACCTTGATCCGGAACAGTGTCATCTCAAATGGGAGATCCGTCTTAAAACGGAAGCCAGTGAACAGGACATTCGGGATGTGTTTATTTTTGTGGAAACCGGTGCTGACTTAAGTGTTGAACTCGATCCTCAAGAGGAAACAGTTGCCGGGGATGAAGAGTCATCCGCTGGAACGACCGTCGAAGCAGAACGAGATGCCGATGGGGCTTCCGCTCTGGCCAGGAAACGACCTTCATCCGATCAAACCACGATCAAGGTAACGTCCGACCGACTGGACAAACTGGTCAATCTGGTGGGTGAACTCGTGATCAACCGCGCCCGTTTGGGGCAGATCTCCGCGAAGTATGATGATCCGGACCTGGACAACGTGGCCGAGTCCATGGAACGATTGGTTGATGATTTGAGGGATAGTGTCCTGGGAATCCGAATGACACCCATCGGTTCCACCTTCACGCGATTCCGCCGCCTGGTGAGGGATCTATCCAATGAACTCGGAAAAGAAGTGGAGTTTGTCACCGAAGGTGGCGAAACGGAGCTGGACAAAACGGTGTTGGATAAGTTGACGGATCCGCTCTTGCACCTGCTTCGTAATTCACTGGATCACGGTATTGAATCTGCTGAAACTCGTCAGGCTGCCGGTAAACCCGAGAGTGGCACGATCAAACTGACTGCGACCCATGAAGGTGGATCGGTTCAGATTGTCCTGCACGATGATGGAAAAGGCCTTCATCGGGATACCATTTTGAAAAAAGCCATTGAACGCGGCATTGCCAGTCCGAACGCTGACCCGACCGATCAGGAAGTGTTTTCTTATATTTTTGCACCTGGTTTTTCCA
>CAYPZD010000015.1:51240-72812 GCA_964415055.1 uncultured Verrucomicrobiota bacterium
GCTGACCCGACCGATCAGGAAGTGTTTTCTTATATTTTTGCACCTGGTTTTTCCACCGCAGCGACCGTTTCCAGCGTGTCCGGTCGAGGCGTTGGTATGGATGTGGTCAAGCGCACACTTGAAAGCCTGCGCGGGAGCATCTCCATTCAATCCGAATACGGTAAGGGCACGACCTGTATCCTTACCCTGCCGATGACCCTGGCCATTATCGAGGGTCTCCTGGTGGAGGTTGATGCCTCCACATACATCCTTCCCATGGCTTCGGTTCGAGAAAATGTCGAATTGTCCGTGGATGATAAAGCGAACACAAAAGTGCGGGGCACCGTGGAAGTGCGTGGTGATCTGATCCCGTTCACACGTCTCAGAAGCGTCTTCAATGTTTCAGGAGAACCACCTTCTTACGAAACCGTGGTGATCACACATTCAGACAATGGTCGCATCGGCTTTGCCGTGGATCGCGTGCTGGGAAATCACCAGACCGTGATCCAGCCTCTGGGCAAGTTTTATCATGATCTTCAGATTGCTTCAGGCAGCACCATTCTGGGTGATGGCCGCGTAGCCCTGATTTTGGATCCCAACGGCGTCGAACGATACGCTTATCAGAAATTTGAACACATAGACAACTAAACCATCATATAAGAACCCCAACTAACTAAACGCAATGAAACTAGGACCAAAGATAACCATCATCACGATCGTTTCCATACTGATCGCCGTCGGCGCGGGCTTGCTCGTACAAAGGAGTGTCATCCGTGAACAAGGTATTGAACTCACCAAAAACACCATGCGAACGGCCATCGTTGAGGCTGAAAACGTTCGGGAAAGCATTGCCACTTTGAATCGGGACAATGCATTCGACATGGAGCGTTTGATCGCCGAATACAAAGAGTCAGGTGACCTGCGGAGTTCGGCTCTCTATAACACCGTTCCTGTTGCGTTCCTCCATGGACCGTATTGATGCCACCACTACCAAGGCCATGGCCGATACAATCATGTGGGTGCTGCCTGTGGCCGCTTTGATCGGTGTGGGTGTGGCTTTCCTGGTTAAATTGAAAGTTTCCAAACCACTTGCCGAAACTGTTGAGTTGGTCGAAAGCGTCGCCAGTGGTGATCTGACCCGGACGGTGGAAGTCAAATCGAAAGATGAAATTGGTGATACGGTCGGCGCATTCAACAAGATGGTTTCAAGACTGCGCCAGGTCGTGGACGACGTGAGTTCGGCTGCTGACAACGTGGCCAGTGGATCCGAAGAAATGAGCAGTACTGCGCAGCAGATTTCAGAAGGCGCCAGCCAGCAAAGTGCTTCCGCCGAAGAAAGCAGTAGCTCCATGGAAGAGATGACGGCAAGCATTCAGCAGAATGCCGACAACGCTCGTCAGACCGACCAGATTGCCAACCTTGCCGCTGATCGGGCACAGCAAAGCAATGAGGCTGTTAATAGCACGGTAACCTCGATGCAGGAAATTGCCGAGAAGATCAGCATTGTTGAAGAAATTGCACGCAAGACGGACCTGTTGGCCCTGAATGCCGCCGTTGAAGCAGCTCGTGCCGGTGAGCATGGCAAGGGATTTGCCGTGGTGGCCAGTGAAGTTCGCAAACTGGCTGAACGCAGTGCGGCTGCCGCCGCCGACATCAGTCAGGTGTCCAAAGACGGTGTCGATCGCGCTGTAAACGCCGGTGAGATGCTGTCCGCCCTGGTGCCGGACATTCGCAAGACCGCGGAACTCGTTCAGGAAATCAACGCGGCCAGTGGTGAGCAGTCCAGTGGAGCACAACAAGTCAACAAAGCGCTGCAGGACCTCGATCAGGTGATTCAGCAAAACGCCAGCTCTTCAGAAGAATTGGCCAGCACTGCCGAGGAACTGTCCAGCCAGGCTCAGCAACTCCAGGAATCCATTGGATTCTTCAAGGTGAGTAGCTCAGGTTCCCATACAAACGGGACCAATGGTCACAGGAGTCCCGATTTGAACGGCGGATCAAGCCGAAGCACCCAACCTGCATCCAACGGGAGCAATGGTTACAACAGAACACAGGGTAACGCCAATCGAGGTATCGCTCTTTCTCCGAGCGTCGTGACACACAAGCAGGGTTCTGCAATCTCCCTGACGGAAACCCGGGGTGGTGGCGATGCCACTGATAGCGAGTTCGAACAGTATTGATCCGGTTGATACCGATTGAAAGGCAAACATTATGGAAGATACCCAAGATAATGCAGCGCACTCGGAACACTACATCACATTCAAACTGGATAACGAACTGTTCGCTATCGGTGTGACTCAGGTGAGAGAAGTGCTGGACTTGACGCAGATTACCCGGGTGCCCACCGCACCTCACTATCTGCGCGGCGTGGTAAACGTCCGTGGCGTGGCCATCCCGGTGGTGGACTTACGATCCAAGTTCGGGATCGGTCGTGCCGAGGATACGGTTCACACCCGCATTCTGGTCATGGAACTCGAGCTTGACGGGGAATCCACCGTGGTGGGTGGACTGGCGGATTCCGTGCACAACGTCGTGGAAATTGAAACCGATGAAATCGGCCCCCCTCCACGGATCGCATCCCGCTGGCGTACGGACTTTATCCGTGGCATGGGCAAACTGGATGGCGAGTTCATCATGATTCTGGATATTGATCGTGTCTTCTCGATCAAGGAATTATCCGAAGTGGTTACAGGTCAACAAACCACCGAAAAACAACAGGAGCCGGCAGAAACGCTCGTTGCCTGACATACCGTTTAACCGGCCGGTGAGACAGATGTCTCACCGGCTTCCTCACCACAAATTTGACTGGAGGCAAGGTGTTTGCCTCTCACTAGATGGGATACCATGGTTCGTATACCTGAAGGGGTTGTGTCAGCCATCCGACTTACGGATAAGGAATACACCCTGTTTTCAAACTACATCACCGATCGCCTGGGCATTCGCATGCCGGAGAGCAAGCGAAACATGCTTCAGAGCCGTTTGGAAAGGCGCTTGAGGAACCTCGGGCTCAACGTGCATCAATATCAAGACCTGGTATTCGGCAATTCACCGGAAGCGGAAAAAGAGCGCGTTCATTTTTTCGATATCGTCACCACCAATAAGACCGATTTCTTCCGCGAAGAGCGGCATTTCGAGGTGTTGACCGATAGTGTGCTGCCAGAATTGGACGAACGGGATGGACGTCCCTCTCGATTCAGCTACCGCCACTGGTGTGCCGGGTGCTCCTCTGGAGAAGAAGTCTACACGACTGCCATGGTCCTGTCGGAATATGCGGCAAAGCGCAAGGGATTCGAATGGTCGCTGTTGGCAACGGATATTTCCACCCGGGTGCTCCAGTCTGCTCAACAGGGAATATACGCGGAAGAACTCATCCGCCCGGTGGCCATGCCGCTTCGCAAAAAATACATGATGCGAGGGAAAGGCTCCCAGGCCGGGAAGATACGGTTCATTCCCGCACTTCGCAAGCAGTTGCGATTTGCCCGGCTGAATTTTATGGATGCGAATTATCCGATCGATGAACAGATCGACGTGATCTTTTTTCGAAATGTGATGATTTACTTTGACAACGAAACCAAAGAAAAGGTGATCAACCGAATGTGCCGTTTGTTGCGCCCGCAAGGTTATTTGTTCGTGGGGCACACCGAATCGCTGATCAACCTCAATGTACCGCTCAAACAACTCTCTGCAGCGGTCTATCAGAAACTGGATTAACAATGGGAGTGTTCATATGGGAACAGTAGCACAAGAATCGATCAGGGATACAGCCGGCTTGTTTGCGGGCGGCCAACTGACACGAAAAATACGCGTCTTGATTGTGGACGATTCCGCTGTGGTTCGACAGACGATGAAGAACGTCCTTGAGACGGACCCCATGATTGAAGTCATGGCGACGGCATCGGACCCGTTTGTGGCCGTAGAGCGTATCCGGCAGGAGACTCCGGACGTGATCACGCTTGATATCGAAATGCCAAGGATGGATGGCATCACATTCTTGCAGCGAATGATGGCCCAATGTCCGTTGCCGGTGGTGGTTTGTTCGAGTTTGACCTCTGAAGGTTCCGCCACAGCCTTGGCCGCGTTGGAAAGTGGTGCGGTAGAGATCGTGACGAAACCGAGAATGGGGGCAAAGAATTTCATTGAGGATTCCGCGCTCCGCATTTGCGATGCCGTCAAAGCCGCCGCCGCTCGTGTGCGTCGTCCCCGGAACATTGCCAAGGGCGGGGCGGACAGGGTGAAAGTGCCCAAAAAGAATTCGGCCGATGTCATCATTCCTTCAACGAACTCCAAGGCCATGATTCAGACCACGGAAAAAGTGATCGTGGTCGGAGCTTCCACAGGGGGAACCGAAGCCCTGCGGGTCTTTTTGGAGGGATTGCCCAGAGATGCTCCGGGCATTGCGATCGTTCAGCACATGCCTGAAAAATTCACGGCCCAGTTCGCCGCAAGACTGAACCAAACTTGTCAGATCACCGTCAAGGAAGCTGCCGATAATGATTCCATTATTCCGGGACAAGCTCTGATTGCTCCAGGTAACGCCCACATTCTGATGCAACGCAGCGGTGCGCGGTATTACGTGAAAACCGATAACGGACCGCTTGTCAACCGACACCGGCCCGCCGTGGATGTGCTGTTCCGATCCGCAGCCCGCATCGGTGGTAGTAATGTGGTCGGAGTGATCATGACAGGGATGGGGGCCGATGGAGCTCAGGGCATGCTGGAATTGAAGCAGGCCGGCGCCGTGACCATTGGACAGGATGAGGCTACCTGCGTGGTTTATGGCATGCCGTATGAAGCCGTAAAGCTGGGAGGTGTACAACATGTGTTGCCTCTGGATCGAATCGCAGGGGAAGTCGTTCGCTACGGACGCCGTTTTTAATCAACTCAAAGACCAATCTAAAACCAACTTGAAACCAATGAAGAATGAAATAAATAGTGAGGATCAGATCGCTCAAAAAGCTACCTGTGACACCGGTCACCTTGAGGATCTGCGCGCGCGCCTTCCAAAGGTGGGGGATCGCCAAAGTCTTGAAACAATGGAAAACTTTGCCGAGTCCGCCCTGACGCAATTGCGTCACATGGCTGATCGGGTCGATGCCGCCGAATCCATGCGGACGCACTTTCTTTCTCACGTCAGAAATGAACTCAATAATCCGGTGACATCCATGCTGGGCTTGGCGTCCAGACTCTCAAAAGTCGCTCCTGATGAGGTGGACCGTATCCAGACCATCAGTCGATTGCTGCATTCGGAGGCACGTGTATTGAGTTTTCATCTCGAGAATATATTCGCTGTCGCCGATTTGGAAGCAGGCGCAGCGGAGCCGACCTGGGCACGTTTGGATTTGGAAGAACTAATTCAGGATGTCTCGGAACAATACAAGTCCAGACTTAACGATAAAGCCCTTGAATTGACTGTCGAAAACAAAATGTCCGACACGCATGTGGTCTCGGATGCCAGTAAACTGAACATGATTTTGATCAATCTGCTGGCGAATGCGGTGGACTTCAGTCGGTCAGGCGGAGAAATTCATGTTGTCCTTGAAAACAGTGAGGAAGACCGGTCGTGCACCATTTCAGTATCGGATAATGGACTCGGCATACCAGAAAAAGTGCAGGAACGCATTTTTGATCGTTTTACACAAGCCAGTTCCGGTTTCTCCAAAACACACCCCGGACTTGGGCTTGGTCTCACCATTGTGAAGGGATTTGCCGAAACGCTTTCCGGTGACGTCACCGTGGAAAGCAAGGAAGGCGAAGGCAGCTGTTTCAAAGTGCGATTTGTTTGCCCATCTGATATGGAGCATCTGCATGATGAATCAGAGGACGGAAATGAAATATTTTTTGGCGATGAAGAAGTTTTCTGATTGAAAGACCGATATGTCCTCTTCAGCACATTATCTTTATTCGGGCGCCATCCATGTGGCGACTGAGCCCTGCAATATTTCCACTGTTTTGGGGACGTGTATTTCTGTGTGTCTCTGGGACGAGCAACTGCGATATGGAGGGATGAATCATTTCCTGTTGCCGTTATGGGATGGATCCGGACTGGCTTCACCCAGATATGGCAACGTGGCTGTTATGCGATTGATTGAAGATCTGGAGGCAGCCGGTGCCAAGCGATCCAGGTTGAAAGCAAAAGTATTCGGCGGCAAGGAAGTCGGAAACGATCGCAACGCCCTGATCAACATTGGGTGGCGTAATGCGACCATTGCGATGGAAGAACTCAAGGAAGCCAATATCCAAGTGACCGCCATGGAAGTAGGTGGCGATTATGGGCGAAAGATCATCTTCGACACCGCCACCGGAGGCGTGAAACTCAAACGATTCCGAGCCCGCCCCAAGTGACCGCTTGCAAAGGTAGATCGTATCGTCCCCGACGCGCCCTTGTGGCACCCAAACACCAAATACCACCCAAGGGAAAACCCTTAACCATATCCACATCCCACACCCCACGCTCTTATAACGTTTGCCGAAAGTAATTTTATAGAATCTCTGCGTCACTGCGTCTCTAGCGCAGCGGGCGTGAGAATAAGAAGCCTCAGCAAGATATATTACGCAAACATTTTTGACTATCAGTATAACAACCCGATACAAATCCGAATCGAATCTTGATCTTTCCATGCATTTTGGGGAATGTTGCGCCATGAAATTTACCCAATGTTTTCAGCGTATCGCTGTTTATGCATTCGTTTTTTGTGCTGCATGCGCACTTCAAACATCTGTGACAGCCCAGAACAAAGATAAGGCCGAAGTCTTTTCTTCTCCCGTTATGGATCTGGGCATCGTGGTGGGAGACCTTGAAAAGTCTGCCAAGTTTTACAGCGAAGTGCTCGGCTGCAAGGAAGTCAATGGATTTTCCGTGCCGGCGGCTTTTGCCACGTCCATCGGATTGGTGGACAACATGGACGTTACCGCTCGTGTATTTGTATTGGGTGAAGGCGAGAAACAAAGCCGCATCAAGATGATGGCTTTCCCAAAATCCGAACGCAAAAAAGGCGACCAATCGTTCATCCATTCCAACCTGGGTTTCAGTTACCTCACATTGCACGTGACCGATCTGGATGCCTCGATCAAGCGTCTGGAAAAAGCCAAGGTCAAATTGTTGGGCGATACCCCCGTTGCTCTTGGGGGGAACAACGGCCTGTTGGTCTGCCGTGATCCCGATGGCAACTTCATTGAATTGATCGGTCCACACAAGCAATAGGCTGCGGATGAAATCACGTCCGCGTACAGGAGAAGTTGCCGTGTTGGAATTCACGGTGACCGGTCAGCACATCATTGATTTTGCAGATGACGTGATGCCGGAAGTGCTGTCGACACCCTGGCTGATCTGGTTTCTCGAACACACGGCTCGCAAAGCGATGCTTCCGCATCTGGATCGTGAAGAAAGCACGGTGGGGGCGATGGTGAATGTGGAACACCTTTCGCCAACCCCTCCCGGTGCCACGGTGAAATGTCAGGCCAAAGTCATATACTCCGACAAGTACATGTTTTCGTTCGAATTCCGTGCCTGGGACGGACATGACCTGATCTGCCGCGGAACCCACAAACTCCGGGTCATCCGAAAAGCCCGACTTGCACATGTAGTTTCAAAGAAAACTCAGGGATCCTGAGCGTTTGTGTCGTTCCCTCATGGAGGGTTCCTTGAAAATTGGAAGTATGGATTCCAATTTTCAAGGATGTTTCGCCCTACTGTTTAAAGATGGTATGGATTTACCTCTCAATTTCGCTGTCACAATGACAACCAAGGCGCCGGCACCATGAAGGCGTGCTGCTCCAGTAGGCTCCAGGTGCCATTCCAGCTCAGGAATTGTGTGAAGAACACCAGCATGCCGTAGGCGACACCCACCATCACGACTCCCAGGCGTCCGATCCAGCGCCAGAAAAAGAAGGATGTTTGGTCTCGTTGAATGGCGCGGTGCATGGCCCAGCCGCATGCCAGTCGGGCGGGAAAGATGAAGACCACGAACAGCACACCTGGCAACCACGCCAGCTCGCGTGGAGCCAGTTCCACTTTGAGGAGGTACAGTGGTAATGAAAACAGGAGTGTGATCAGTAATCCAGCCACAAAGGCCAGGGGAGCTTTTTTAAAGTGACCTCGAATCCTTCCGACGGCGAACAGGTTTTTCCAGTTGGGTTCGGCGGCAAACTGGGTTTGCAAAAACGGAAGGTAGACCGAGACCCAGGCCAGCAGCAATCCTCCGATGAGTGAAACCAGGATACCCGGCCCCTTGGGGAGTTGACCGGCGCTGAGAATGATCAGCACCGGGAGCCCCAGCCAGGCAATGGCTCCCAGGAAACCGCCCAATCCGACAGCAAAGCAATCTCCTATCGCCAGATCGGACCACCCGATCCCCAGTCGCATTCCCGGGACGGATTCGTTTGAACCACGTATCAACCACTTGGCAAACCGAACGGGGGCCGGCCAAATGAAATGCCGCAGCTTTCCTCCCCGTGCCAGGGCCCAGAGAATATGCCCCATTGTCAGAAGGATCCCTACAGGGATGCCCACTTTCCAAGCCGTGGGCATGGTGCCTTTTGGATCAATCAAGGCCGCATCGCGGGCCAGGTCCATGGCAAACCGGATGGGCCAGCAACTGATCCAGATCCCCGCCACCCATCCCCCAAAAATCGATGCCGGTCTGAACCCGATCAAGCCGTCCCGGATGCGTCCTGTTTGTTGAACACGGCCGGAGGCTTTCATCAAATAGCCAAGACTCAGGAGATTCAAAACAGGAAAGATCGATAAGATGGATAGTCCGACAATGACCGATATGGATCCGAATACCCATTGGCAACATGATGCAATCCAACGGGCTATCCGTCGATACCAAGTCTTTGAGCGAGGCTTGGAGGACTGCGGGTCCAGGCTGCTTAAACTTGTTGGGATGGGGGTGGTTTCGTTCAAAGTCGAATGCTTTCTTTACATGTTTTTTTGAAACTTTATGCGCTGTCTATTGATATCATGCAATAGAACACATGAAAGTTTCAAAAAGATTCCCAACGAAGACGTTTATCTGGTAGAGTCCGAGTGCGAAAGGTTGCGATGTCCCGATTGAAATTTATTCTGCTTTGGCTCCTGCTTTCCACCGCTATCATGACGTGGTGGATGACGGGGAATCGTGCTTCTCGCGTTGCCAAAGATCTCTCTCCGGAAATTTCCGCTTCAATCCAACCTTCAGGCACTGGCGATGCGGATCCTTTAACAGGGGACTTACAAGACGCCTCCCTCACGAGCCAAAAAGCTCCTGATCTGATTTGGTTCAGGCGCTTATGCCTTGCGCTCACCGGAACCATTCCCTCGGTGGAATGGATCAGGGATTTTGAGTCATGGCCTGACGAGATGCGTGTGAACAACACCCTGCAGCGTATCTTTGAAGACCCGCGTTATGGAGATTACATGGCCGAGCGTTTTGCCCGTGCCTTTGTGGGGGTGGAAAACGGACCTTTCCTCGTCTATCGACGTCGACGCATGGTGGATGATTTGAGCGAATCCATTCAATCCAATCAACCTTACGACCATATGGTCCGCGAAATGATCACCGCCCACGGAGTCTGGACATCCCATCCCGAGGTTAATTTTCTGACCGCAACCATTGATCCGAACAACGACAAGGAAGGACCTGATGAAGTCAAATTGGCGGCACGGGTTTCACGTGCCTTTCTTGGGGTGAGAATTGATTGTGTACAGTGTCATGACGACATGTTTGGGGATCGTTGGAAACAGCAGGATTTCCATCAATTGGCCTCGTTTTTCGCCGGAGCCGAGATGTCATTGACCGGATTGGTGGAATCGGAAAAACCATACGAATACCGATACAAACGTAGAACCGAAACCGAAGTGGTTCCTCCGGTGGTTCCATTTCTTCAGGACTTGCTTCCACGGGAAGGGGCATTGCGGGACCGTCTGGCGGCATGGGTGACGCATCCTGAAAATCTGCCCTTTGCCCGTACCCTGGTGAATCGGGTGTGGGCCATTATGTTTAATCGCCCCATGGTGGAGCCGGTGGATTCCATTCCTCTGGATGGCCCTGTTCCGGAAAGCATGGATGACCTGGCAAGCGAAACGGTTGAACACGGATTTGATCTTCAACATTTGATTCGAACCATTGCCACGACAGAAGAGTTTTGCAGATCAAGCAGAGCTTCGAGCGGGGAGGAGAAGAAGTTGTTTCCGTTGACCCGATTGAGGCCCGAGCAGGTGGGGGGGAGTATCATTCAATCGGCTTCCCTGGAAACGGTGGATGCGGATTCGCACATTTTGTCCCGGATTATTCGTGTGCTGCACCAAGGTGAATTCATCAAACGATATGGAGATGCGGGTGAAGCGGAATTCGAAGCCAAAAGCGGAACGATTCCGCAGCGACTGACCTTGATGAATGGTAAGCTGGTTCACGAACGCACCGAGAAAAACCCCATCATGAATGCCGCTACGCGCATTGGCTTTCTGGCTGCGAATGATGAGACCGCTGTTGAAACCGCTTACCTGGCCGTGTTGACCCGTCGCCCGACGTCGGAGGAAATGGATCATTTCAAGGAGCGACTGTCCGGAACAAAGAAAGATGACCGGGCCAACGCCATGCAGGATCTGTATTGGGCGTTGCTGAATTCGACCGAATTTGCCTGGAACCATTGAATCATGAATTTTTGGAAGCTACATCAATGTGAGGGACATGCCACGAGCCGCCGCCATTTTCTCAAAGCAACTTCTGCGGCGGGGATGGCCTGGTTGTCGCCCATCTCCCAATCGATGGCCTTTTCGGCTGAAAACGATTTGAATCATGCTGAAGGAAAAGCGGTGATTCTGCTGTGGCTGGCGGGTGGTCCCAGTCAGTTGGAAACCTTTGATCCGCACCCTGGTTCTGATCTCGCCCCTGATGTGAAGGCCGTGAATACTTCTGTCCCGAATCTACAAATCGCGGAAGGTTTGGAACCTGTAGCGGAACTGATGGACCAGGTCTGCTTGATCCGTTCGATGACCAGTCAGGAAGGGGATCACGAGCGCGGCGTCTATAACATCAAGACTGGCTATCGCCCCAATCCCACGGTGGTGCACCCATCCCTGGGCGCCATTCTATGTCATCAGTTGCCCAAAGGTGCGGTTGAAATTCCCAACCATATTTCCATTCTACCGAACCAGTGGCCATCACGCGGTGGCTATTTGGGTGCCCAATTCGATGCGTTCCAGACGGGGGATCCGGTAGACCCCATTCCGGATGTTTCGAAGCGGGTGGATGATCCGCGTATGGAACGACGGTTGGAAAGTCTCGACGTGGTCGAACGCGCTTTCCTGAAGGGCAGGGATCCGGATTTGGATGCCCATCACACGCGTCATCGGGCAACGATCGATGAAGCCTTACGCATGATGGGATCGGATCAGGTCAAGGCATTCGACGTGCAACTCGCTTCCGAATCCGAACGCGCCGCCTATGGCGATACCGGTTTCGGGCGCGGCTGTTTGGCAGCCAGACGTCTGGTCGAAACAGGGGTTCGTTGTGTGGAAGTGACCTTGGACGGTTGGGACAGCCATGTGAACAACCGGGAGACACAGGGAAAACGAATCACCACATTGGCCCCGGCCTTGTCGGCCTTGGTACGTGATCTGAAAGACCGGGATCTTTTGCATCGCACGGTTGTGTTGTGCGGTGGTGAATTCGGCCGTTCTCCCAAAATCAATCCGCTGGAAGGACGGGATCATTGGCCACATGGATTTTCCTTCCTCGTTGCAGGTGGTGGATTCGCAAAGGGGCGAGTGATAGGGGGAACGGATCCGAAAGGGGAAAACAAGGAGCCCGAGCATCCCATCCGCGTGGCCGATTTGCACGCCACCGTTCAACACCTTTTGGGGCTTGATCCCGAGAAGGAGATCATCACCCCAGTCGGACGTCCCATCGCTCTGAGTGAGGGCCGGATTTTGGGTGAGCTATTGAAGAACTCCTGATGCGTTTTATCGCTCGTCCTTTGGTAATTCAAACGGCAAACCCTTGGGAATGTCCGCGGGAGCGCGATGCGGGGCATCGCTGATTCGAACACCTGAATCGAAGGGATAAGGTTCCACCCCGTTCTGTCGCATGGCTTCACCCATGATGAAATCTTCGTGGTAAAGGGTCAATCGGGGATCGGGCCAATTGATCGCCAGCAAACGTTCCGTGCGCCCCGCCCAAAATCCTCCGACCGGGAAACGGATGATCGGTCGGCCGTGTTCCTCGTGTAATCTTCGTGGAACGCCGCGATACCATTCGGAAGACGTGATGAATGATTCCAGCTGCTCGTCCACGTTCACATGCATCAAGTGACCGAAAAGCTCGCTGGTTGGTTCACGTTCCATGGCCAACGACAGATCCAGCATCCAGTGCGGCCCGGTGACATAAGAGTCGTCATCAAACCAGACGGTCCAATCCGTCTCCAGGGGCGTCTCATAAAAGAGCCGCCGCATCATGGGGTTCTTGTAAAGGTTCTTTTCCGAATCGATAAACAAAACGGTTCCATGCGATCGGATGCATCGCGTACCAGGTCCCTCGTTTCCTGGCAGACAGCGTTCATGCCAGCGCGGAGCTGAAATGTTTTTGGATCGGTATATCGGTAGAGCGCCTCGAGGAACCGGCGACAGAGGGAAGGGTGATTTCCGTAGAACACCACCCCAATGGTCCAGGGAAAAGCAGCCCTGCTTGTCAGGCTTTGAAGACTTTCAAGTGTGTAAAAAGGTTTGGTATCCAATGTCATGGTTTTATTGTTTGGGTGATGAATTCTCAGGAGCTGCAATGGGGATCACGAAATCAAAATATTCCACAGGTTGATCGTTGTCACCGGGAGCTTCCCTGAGCAGAGTTTCGACGAGAGTCAGGTCGACCGTTTTCCACCCGGACAACCCGGGGCGAATCTCAAGACCTTCCGATTCCAACTGATCTGCCAGCCTGTTGCGTCGCTCGTTGGCTTGCTTGATCTGCCTCAAGGTTTCATGTCTGGCCGAAGGATTCGATTCCTTGTTGATCGTGTGCAGGCGGTTCAAGAGTTGGTTGATGTCGTAGTATGCCGCAGCTGCCGATCGCAGGATGCTTGCTTCGCCGTCTTGATCGTCACGAGCCGGGCAAGGGTTGCCATTGCAGGTCGGGAACAGCTCAGGATCAAAAGCTGCCGCCTTTCTTGGATCGTCGAACTCGTTGTAAATCATGATGGATTGGTCGTTTCTCCTATCACACGAGAGGATACAATGCAACATGTTGAACACTCTTTATATCGGGTTCGGCTTTTCACCTGTTTTGAATCGTGCCCCATTTTCTCCGGAAGCGTTTTTGGTGGGAGCCATGAGGAGGCGCATTATCTTCTGATTGTCATGATATTGTCATTTCATTCCGTATCGATCCATGAATGCAAACCTTCTTTACGAGTGGATTGAGAGGGTTTAAATCACGTAACTTACATGTGCAGGCAGGTTTAGGTTTGTTTGTGTGAGGTTGGCTTGTCCATGTTTCGTTGCCGGTTTGATTGTCTAGATTGTTTCAAGTGAAAAAACTAATTAAGTTGATTACCGTTTATTCCGCTAGATTTAGTAGAGTCGTTTGCTGATAGATCTGTAGGGAAAGCAGGTGAGTGGTTGAGATGCCGCTCCTTTACGGGGCATCTCTTAGTAGAAACTGAAAAGACATGACACATATACCAACACAATTTGCTTCGGCAGAACGGGCATCCAAAGAGGAAGTCCTGTCGGACGCCAAGGAATTGACAGACGGACAGCATCTGGCTCTCGCCCTTCCGACCATTGTCATGATCTTGAATGAACATCGGCAGGTCGTTTTCAAGAGCCAGCACCTCATGGATATGTTGGGTGCGACTTCGGATGAAGATGTTCTAGGCAGGAGGCCTGGAGAGTTGTTCCAGTGTATTCATTCCGACAGGTGTCAGGGTGGGTGTGGTACTTCCGAATTCTGCAGTGAATGTGGAGCTGTCAAAACGGTTCTGAAATCTCAGAAATTCAGCGAAAAGGTTCAAAGCGAATGCCATATCATGACCAAGAGTGGCAAGGCTTTTGATTTGCGAGTATGGGCCATGCCATACGAGCATCATCAAAAGCGTTTTACGCTTGTTTGCCTGGAAAACATAGAAAATGAGAAACGCTGCGAGCATCTCGAAAAGGCCTATTTCAAAGACCTGAACCACATGCTCGGAGTGCTTTTTGGAATTTCTCAAAAAATACAAACCAATTGCGTGGTTCCGGAAGGGGATGAGTGTGCGGTTTCCATCGACAAAGCGTCACAGAGACTGCTGGAACAGATTCAGACGCATCAAACGTTGCTTGCCGCTGAACGAGGCACTCTGGAAGTGTCCCGTCAAACGGTGGATTCACTTGATCTGCTGAAAGAAATCAGTCGGTTAACCATCGAGGAGCATATGGATTGTGCGGCCATCATGTCAATCGACCCATCCGCAGATTCTATCGATGTCGAATGCGACAAATCCCTGCTGACAATTATACTCCGTCACATGGTGAAAAATGCATTGGAAACCGATCTGGATGGAGAACCTGTGCGGCTATCCTGTGTGCAGAAAGATTCGAATGTCATTTTCAGTGTGCACAACAATGGTTACATGCCCAGAAAAATACAACTCCAGCTCTATCAACGCTCCTTCACCACCAAGGGAACCGGACGGGGCGTGGGAACTTACTGCATGAAGTTCTTCGGAGAAAAATTGATGGGAGGAAAAGTCTGGCATGAGACTTCCAAAGAAGAGGGAACCACTTTCTTTATTTCCTTGCCACTTGTCTCAGTCGAAAAGGAATCAGATCTATCCACCGAAACTGCTTCATTTTCAGAAGCTGTCACCTGACGGTGAGTTTCCCTCTCGTAAAGTGGGGTGACTCAGTCCTGGAATCTGCTTTTCATTGCCTCTCCCAACTCTGCCATCGCTTTTTTTGCGTCATCGAACGCTGTGGCAAAGTGCATGAATCCATGTGGCATTCCTTCGTACCTCTTATGCTCGACTACTACGCCTGCTTCTTTCAACACGGTGGCGAATTGTTCTCCTTCATCCCTCAACACATCGCATTCTGCTGTGATGACTTGTGTGAAGGGCAAATCTTTCAGATGGTCTGTTTTCAGAGGGGCCGCGTAGGGATTTGATCGATCCGTTTCCTTCCGGACATACTGGTTCCAGAAAAACTGCATGGTTTGTCTGGTCAATCCGTGGTCGGTTGCGAAATCCGTATAAGATGCTGTATCAAAATTGGCTTCCAGAACGGGGTAGATCAACCATTGCGAATGGATGTTCGGAGTGCCTTCATCCCGTGCCTTCAATGTTACGGCTGCTGCCAGATTCCCGCCGGCGCTGTCTCCTGCCACGGCGATTCTGTTTGGATCAATCCCTAATTCCCCGGCATGTTTTGACACGTAGTGAGTTGCTTCATAGCAATCATCGAAAGCGGCGGGGAAGGGGTGTTCCGGTGCAAGTCTGTAATCCACACTGATCACTGCGCTTCCCGAAGCAAGAGCCAAATGACGGCATAGGGCATCGTGCGTTTCAATGTTGCCCAGGACCCATCCTCCTCCGTGGAAATACATGATGGCGGGCAAGGGAGATCCGGATGAAGGTCGGTAAATACGGACCGGGGTGCCGGCGGCAATGGTGTGATCCCGGACATCGTACAGGTCCGGCCCCTCACCGAACAATGCGGTCAGCCCGTCAAACATGGTGCGACTCACTGATGGAGCCAAGTCTTCCCACGGCGGCGCATTCTTTTTGGCAATCAGGTCCAAAAACGATTTTGCTTGAGGATGGAGCGGCATGATGTGTGTCGGTCAGTATAATACGCTTGCCAGCAAACACTCAAACTCCACCTGCTGCACACACTGAAGGCCTTGAATGATCTCAGGATCCTTGCTTGAACCAAGCCCTTCCTCAACGGCATCCACAAAACCAAACGCGTCCCAGTTGCCCTGGTTCACCAGGTGAGACAGTGAAGAAGGAAGCTCTCCGGAATCCAACCGTTCCTGCACAGCTTGGGCGATGTCTGCGTAAGCCGGGTGTGAATGTACCCGGTGAAACCAGTATTTGGCATTCCCGTAGTCAGGTTCCCGCCGGTGCATGATGCCATGCAGGAAACTTCCCGTTGCGGTGGGAATGGATTGGGAAATGCTGTGGGAGGCATCCAGATGATCGTGCCACAGCAGGGCGGCGGATCGGAGCACATCCAGGGTGTCTGCATCCAGTTGCTGCTCGTTTGCCCAGGAACGTACTTCCGCATTGATGTCCGACGCCGCCCGTGCAGTGGAGCGTTGATCCGGCCCCAGTCCGGGCAATCCCGGTGTGGCGATCAATTGTAGAAAAGCCGAAGCCAAATCCTTATCAGATGAGGATGTGTTCATTCGGCCATTGGAACATCAAATCGCCCGGGCATCAAAACGAAAATACCGGGACTAGATTTGCTGTAGCATCTGGCTCGCTTTTCGAGACCAGACCCGATCTTTCTTTTTAACGAAAGCCGGAGCGTGTTTGTCATCCTCGATGACTTCTTCCAACTGATGTTTTGCATCATCCTTCCGGTCATTCTGGAGATAGATTTCGGCCAACATGACGCGGGCTTCCGCGTACGTCTGATGTTGAAGAACCTGTTCCAGGGCCTTTTGTGCACGTTCCGTTTGATTGAGCAACAGGCAAGCCTCCGCCAGCGCCATCAAGGTTACTCCATATTCGTGGCGCGGATCTTCTGCGATGACTTTATCCAATAAGTTGATCGCTTTATCGGGTTCGTTCAGTTTGATCAGGCACCGGCCATAGGCGCTCAGGATGTCGATGTCGTCAGGATCTCTTTCGTAGGCGGCTTGATAACACTCCAAAGCTTTGTCGAGTTTGCCTTGCTTCAGGAAGACACCACCCAATTCGGCATGATGATGGGCTTTGTCCAGGTGGTGGATTTGATCCTGAAGCTGTTTGATGCGTTCCCGTTCAGCCGCTCCCGGCCACTCGAACGAGGGAGTGCCTTCCACGGCACGTGCCACCCTGTAAACCATGAAGAAGTAAAACATGGCCGAAAAAGCTCCGAAAAAGAAGATCAACGCGGCCCACAACCATTCCTCCCGGCGCACGGCATCCACCAGCATCCATATCTGAAACGCAGTCAGGATCAGAAAAAAAGGATTCGTGAGGAGATCCCTCACGTCTGTGAATATGAGCGCAAAATCCATGTGCCTATTTATTCATGCAGAAACAGGTGATTGCAAGTTCTCAGCGTGATCGATTCCGGCGCAGCTTGTTGGAATGCGTATGTTTTGGGGAAAAGAAAGGCTTTAACATTTATTGATTTGAGGAGAGTATCCCGATGGAACCCCTTTTGGATCATGAAACGATCGTTAGCTTTTACTTTGATTGAATTATTGGTTGTGATTGCGATCATTGCCATTCTTGCTTCCATGCTGCTACCTGCCTTGTCCAAGGCAAAAGATAAGGCACAGGAAACCATTGATTTCAATAACACACGCCAAACCATGCTGGGGGCACATCTTTATGCGGGGGATGATGAAGATTACCTTCCTCACCCGACCTGGGGAAGCAATGGGACCGGTTTCGACGGATGGGCCTATGGGACCGACGCCATGTCCAGTGTTGCGGGGCCCACCACGGCGGCTCGTTTGGCTGAGCAGGAAGCTCAACAAGCGGAAGCTTTCAAGACGGGGCAACTTGCTCCTTACCTCGATTTTAACTACAAAATCCTTATGTGCCCCAGGGATGCGGTGGAATCGCGCGGTTCAAAAAAAGCTCTTTATTTGCAGCGGCCCATCAAAATCATCAGCTACGACTGGAGCGGTCAGGTGGGGGGATACATCGCCGGCATGACCGGAAGAAAAACTCCTCTACCCAACGGGCGCACATTCCGATTGGCGGATTTGAGGCCCACCGGCATCCTGCAGTGGGAGAAGGATGAGCTGATCCCTTTTTACTTCAATGACGCGGGGAATCATCCGGGCGAGGGGATATCCCAGCGTCATGGGGGCGGCCACACTGTCCAGGCGCAGGTGGATGTCAAAGGCGGCGCTTCGGTGGGATTGCTGGATGGGTCAGCGAAAAAGGTCAGCTACAAACGGTATTACGATATGGCTGGCCCCCCAGCCGGAAATCTGCCCGCAGGCAGCACCATTCAGCGGAGTGTGCCTGCTCCGAATGATGTTTATTATGACCCACGTGATCAGTGGGGTGGCGCCGTGAAAATTCCCGCAATCGACGGTCAGTAATCGTGCATATTCCCATTGTAAGACACGAAAAAGAGGGATCGGAAAACTCCGTCCCTCTTTGGAAATTATTTGATGGTTTCCAGGATTTCCTAGTATTTGGCGCGAATACCTTCTGCTCTTGGAGCTAATTCTTCGCCCAGATCTTCCTGCCAGAAGTAGGCGTCACGAGCACCTCCTGTGCTCCAGCTGTGAATAAACAACATTTTGTCAAAATTCACCCAACTTGCAGAACCATCCATGAACAAGTGGTTCCCCCCTTCCGGGAGTCCCTGAGGATTGCGATGCGGAGGCATGTTTTTAAAAGCTTCTGCGCGGCCACCTCCCCATTCCTGATCCACCTTGAGCACTGCATCAGCGGCCAATGTCCAGCCTGGGCGTGAGGTGGAAGATTTGACGGGGCTGCGTGATTTGAAGCGGCCCAAAGGATTGGTCCATTCCTCAATACCGCCAAAATACTGATAACCGATGTTCCATTGTGGAAAGGATGGCTCAAAGGTCGGAAAGCTGGGACGGTTGGGACATGTCCAGATCTTTGCGACCGCGCTGTTTGTATTGATGGCCAAGCCAACAGAAGCGGCCGCTTCCCGTTCGGGTGGATTCAGGGATATCTGGACCTGTTTGAAACGTGCTTCCAACAGGACATCGTTGTTGTCGTCCGCGTAAATGGTCATGGCAATCCCCAACTGACGGAGATTATTCACGCACTTGATGCGTTTGGCTTTTTCCTTCGCCTTGGAGAGGGCGGGGAGCAACATGCCGGCCAGAATGGCAATGATGGCGATGACCACCAACAGCTCGATCAATGTAAATCCCCAACGTGCAGCGTTTCTACTTTTCATAAATCAATGGAACAATTTTTGCGATTCTGGAATATCGAAAGTGTGGTGTCAAAGGTAATGAAGTCCTTTTTTTGGCGGTTGAGACTGTGTTTTGTTCGATTTATCCACTGATTTTATGGATGCATACGAAACATTGCCTATTTTTGGGGGGAGGATGATCGGTCCCAGTCTATTGCACCATTCAATCTCTCTGCGATCTGACGATCAATTCAATATCTGTGTTCATCAGCGCCAAGTTGCGGATGACAATCTCTCAATCTCTCAGATACTGACTGTTCACTTTCAGCCAGGCCTCCGATTCCCGAAACCATGGGCAGATCGCCTCCAGACTGCGCCAGAAACGGATGGAGTGGTCCATGTGTTTCAAGTGGTTCAGTTCATGCAGAATGATGTAGTCACAGTGTCGGGGAGGGATCTGTATGAGTCGCCAGTTGAGTGAGATGGTTTTGTTGGAAGAGCAAGATCCCCAACGGGTTCTTTGGTCTCGGACTGTGACTTTGTTATACTTGAAACCGTGTTCGAGAGCGAGGGTCCACACACGGTTTGGCAGGTGCTCCTTCGCCTTGTAATTGAGCCAGGCTTCGAGCCATTGCTTGAGGTCCAGGCGAAGCAAATCGACCGGAAAGGATTGCCCGGCGAAGGAAGCATGCGTCTGGCCCTGAATGGACTTGATCTCAACCGGTTCCAGTTTTCCTTTGTAATAAATCTCTCTCTTGTCCCGTTCCGCTGCTTTTTCTTTCAAGCCAGCTTCCCGTTTCAACCATTGTTGTCGTAGCCAGGGACGGTTTTTCTCAACGAACGCCATGGCGTGCTTGCGATTCCCGCTTTTGGGGATGGTTATCTGGATGTATCCCTCGCGATGGATCCGGAGAATGTAGCGTTTGGCAGCCGCATTTCGGATGGATTTCAAGGGAACCTGAACACCATCCAGATCAAGGAAGGTGTCCACAAGGACTCGTTTTTTAACGATGGTGAGGTCAGGTTGTCGGCCCATAAACACAAGGTTTCCGCCATACCTATACCGATTCGATTCGCCGAATCAACCTTTCGCTTTGGAAATTTGATTTATCGGAGAAATACGCTTGATTTCCGCTGGAATCTCCACATGCTGTCGACACTGCATTTGTTTGAAGAGCAGACGATAAATCGATTACGGATGGAAGAACATATAGAATTGGAAGGCACAGTGAAGGCCGTTTTGGCCGGCACGATGTTTAGAGTGGAACTCAGCAACGGACACGTTGTCCTGGCTCATATCTCGGGTAAAATGCGCAAGCGGTTCATTCGGTTGACCATTGGTGACCGCGTTAAAATTGAGATGTCCCCCTACGATCTCAACAAAGCGCGTATCGTTTATCGACTTCGTTGATTCGAGTCTCCGCGGCTTCTAAGCCCGCCGCATCAACCTTTTCCCGATCATCCACCACAGGAGCGGTGGCACGCATGCACTGAGCAGCATGGACATGGTGGGGTTGTCCGCCCCCAAGTGGCCTACCATCGCAAAGGTGAATGCCATGGGAATGGTTCCACATGCCAGAGCCACCAGAAAACTCATCCACGGCATGCGCAGAAAGCCAGCCATGCAGGCAATGACTTCAGGCAGAAGAGGGAGCCACCTGGATAAAGCGACCAGCCAGCCTCCGTATCTTAGAAAAAGCTGCTTCCCCCTCACTTGATCTTCGTGGCCCAATAGTCGTTCGATGGCTCGTTCCCCAAACAGACGACACAGTCCATAGGCCATCATACCGGATACAAATGAACCGGATGCCCCGATCAATCCGCCCCAAACCGGACCATATACCAATCCGAGTCCGGACATCACCGCAGTGGACGGAATGGGTAAAAACAGGTCGCCCATCAGTAGACAAAAAGCGACCAGCCACCCCCACTTGCCGTACTGCTTTAACCAATCAACGGTCTCGTTCGGTGACCAGTCCCAATGCCCACCCCAGATAAGGAACGGAATCAGAAAAAGCACGGCCAAGCCCAGGAATATCCAGAATAAACGTGCCATAACCCTTGTGTCCCAGAAGGCTAGCAGAGCTGACCGAGAACAAAAGTCAGAAAATGACCGTTACCCCCATGATGGGTGGAATTCAAAAAAACAGAAATCCATCACCGGAGGGGGAAGCTCCGTCTGACACCCACTTCAAACCTCAGTGCTTTTGAACCCTTTTCAAGCTGCAATGGAAACGCCACAGTCATTCGATGAACGATCGTCTCCCCGCGTTCCATTCCTTTTGCTTAGAAACGTAAGGATTTTAAGTGGCGCTTATTCCGCGGTGATTCGATAGAATTGCAGATCAAACAATTCCTCTTCAAATGTCACCAGTTCGGTGTCTTCCTCGATCACGACCGTGCCAATGGGCTCCCATGATTCAAAATCAGCCGTCGCTTCAATCAGATACTCCCCGGGTTCACCTGAAACGGCGAGCAGGGCAAAACCAGCGTTCACCGAGATAGCCAGTTCCGTGACTGTTTTGTCACCCCCATCTGGTGGATCAACCGGGTCGGGATCGACAGGATCGGGATC
>CAYPZD010000016.1:0-47039 GCA_964415055.1 uncultured Verrucomicrobiota bacterium
GTCGGTTCATTCTGGTGGGCGGTCTACCAGGGGACCATCAAAAGAATTACCTGTTCGAATATGACGAACATTTTCAGTTCCAAACCCGCCACGACCTACCAACCGGACAAACAAGGCTGGGCATTCAGACCGCAGGATACATGGACGGTCATTGGTGGTTTGGGTGTTACGGAAGCCCGGACAACCCAGGCTTGCTGAAAGTGAACGAGGAATTCCGCCTGGCAGGGACTTCAGTGTCTGATTTCAGTTATGGGATCACCAGACTGAACGACAACACCGTGCTTCAAGGTGCTTGTTTCGCAAACAATCGGAGAGGCAAAGTACGTCTACTACATCAAACGCCCGACACTCAACCCACAACAACATATCGAAACAGGAAGGGAATCCGGTGTGATTGATCACATCTATTATGATTCCATCACCCATACCCGAGTGTTGGAAGGAGGTGTGATCTACAATGCTTTCAATGCGCCTCATATCCAGAAAGATATGTCCCGCTACCAATCAGAATGGAAACAATACGGAAAACCACTCTCGGATCATCGACCGGTTTGGTCTGTGCTCGAATTGACTACGGCTCCATAGCACCGAGCACTGGAAACATTTTATTTTTCGATGGCCACATGGAAGGCCCAGTGGCGTTTGTTTGGTGGCGTGTCCGTGTTGTTGGTTTTTATGAGCAGTTTATTGGTGCCTTTTCGTAGCTGAATCGGCAGACTCACAGTTTCCAATCCGGCTTCATGCTTTAATGTGGCCACCTTTTCATCGTTGATCCATACGATGGCCCAATCGTCGATACTCAATCGCAGGTTTACGGATTCGTCCTGATCGCTGGTCAGGGTCGTTTGCGCATAGGCACTGCGATTAAGGACCGTTAACGGGGTCGCACCGTGATGACGCTCGAAAAAAATGTGTTGCAGATCGACCCATCCACGTTTGCTGACAGGAGTGGAAACGATCGGATTATCAACACCGATGGGTTTCGATTCGGTCCATGGCTCCGCGGGTAAAGGGTTCTTTTCAACAAAGGTTTCCCAATCATCCCCATCAGGCCATGATCCGATGATCTGCCATTCCTCGGGAGTCAGCATAGTGGGAGCTTTGGTTTCAGGTATCTGATAACTGTAAACCATGGATTCCATATTGTCCCCCCGTGCACCAGTGCGAAAGATAAGTGAGCTTTCAAAATAAACGGGATCCGGTCCGAAGAACCGGTAAAACACACCATCCTGGTCCAGTCTCCCTCGATTGACTTGATACGGACAGCCGATCCATCGGGTTTGGCGCTCGTTGAACCCCCAGGTGAAACCAAAGTCATCCTCGACATTATGTCCACGAATGACATGCGGCTGTGTTTCGCCATCGATCAACATCGTCATGCCTCCTGTATGAAAAACCATGTCCGAGTGATTGCGTTGAATATAGCCAATAGCGACGCCGGCCAGAAAACCTTCGCCTTCAAAATTACCCAATTCGAGATAACTACCCCGCGGTGTCGCTGGCTTCGCCAGTCGATGGGTGGCATGCAGGCGGTATGGAGTGAGTTGATCCGTTTTTTGATAACCATGCCAATCAACCATTGCCACAGCACGTTGTCCTTCTGGCCCACGCAGGGTAATCCGACACGATTCGGCAAAGGGGATTGGGAGATACAAATTATACCCCGGTGTGCCCGGCATATTGGGCAGTGGATTTGGCAGGACAGCATAAGCTGCGCAATCAATGACATAAGGATCCAACCCATGCATGATACCAAAAAACGGTTTCAACGGCACATCCACCTGGGGCGTCGGCGCATTATCCACATGAATAACCAAACGTGTATCGTCTCCGGCCAAGAACCATATGTGACGCACGCACCCCGGTCCTATGAGTGAAGCAATATCCGTAGTGCCACTCTCCGGAATTCGCCGATCACTGTTTGTGCGATAGGAGCGGAATTTACCCGGCAATTGGATCATCGGAACGGCCGGATCGGATATCTGACTGGCGCCTGATGCATTCTCCGCCAACAGGCACGAAGTCGAAAGAAAACATGCGCATAGAATACTGGAGGAAATCGATAATCTCATGTGAAAGGGCTAGTTACGCCATGCGGTAAAACTCTTCCCACCCTTTGCGCGGTGGTGTTCCTTTCAGCCAGCGATTGGCCAAATCATGATTGGTGATCTGCTTGGCCTGACGATCGAACGTCAACGGAGTATTGAACTTCTGAGCCATCACTCCAAGGCAGAATACCTGACTTAACGGCGCAGCAACTTCAAATGGAGATAGACAGGGTTCAAGTCCTTTACAAGCCTTGAGGAAGTTCGCGTAGTGGTTGGTCGGATGACGTGGGTATTCAAGCAGATCCGATGCAAGATCCTCCGCCTTTTCTTTTGGGATAATCGACAAAGTGCTCCCGTGTGAATGCCCTTTGAATGTCAGATCTTTGCCGTAAATTTCCTTTCCGGCAGGCAATTCCTTTGCCGGCATCACACGACCATTGACGGGTGCTAGATCCCGATTGATCTCGATGTCTCCGTATCCTTCCGGAATCCTTGGATTATTTTGTTTTCCGTCATACCAAGTCACCGTCACCGGAGGCATTTCACCTCGAGCCGGAAATTTGAATTCAAGTGTGGATGCCTGAGGAAAGAATAAGGGGTTATGTCCAGCAATCTTCAATGGAGTGATCGTTTCCGGCAACCCAAGATCAAGGAACTGATGAAATCCATCCATGATGTGTGCTCCCCAATCTCCCAAAGCGCCCATCCCGAAATCATACCAACAGCGCCATTGACCACGAACAAAGTCACGATGGTATTCGTGGTGATGTGCGGTCATCAACCACGTGTCCCAGTCCAGCGTCTCTGGTATGGGTTGTCCCTTCGGAAAGGCGGTCATGGATGTATCCCAACCATGCCAACGCCGTCCGCCATTCATATGGGCCGTGATTTCGCGCACATCGCGAATGATCCCTTTCTCCACCCAGGTTTTGAACTGGTAATAATTGTCCTGACAGTGCCCCTGATTCCCCATCTGAGTGGCAACCCCATATTTTTTGGCAGCCCGCATCAATAATTCCGACTCGTGAAAGGTGCGGGTCAGCGGTTTCTCCACATAAACGTGCTTCCCAAGCGACATCGCCAGCATGGCGATCGGAAAATGAGAGAAATCCGGAGTACCAACCGTGACCGCATCGATTGATCCTTCCATTTGTTCGAACATTTTCCTAAAATCCTGAAATCTTGGTAGATCGGGAAAGGCCTCCAGACTTTTCACCGTGTGGGGACCTCCCATATCGACATCGCATAAAGCCACAATCTCCGCTAAACCCGTCTGGTGCATGGCGCGCAAATCACTCCCGCCCTGATTACCTATACCGCAACATGCCAAACGCACGCGCTCGCTGGGAACCACTGTGCGAGGACGAATGAGGTTCCCATCCGCATCACGAACCTCGGATTGCGCCCGGATGACATGATTGGGAAGCACGCTGATCGTGGCCAAGGAAGCAAGGCTGGTTTTAACAAACTGCCTGCGTGTTTTCATGGCGAATCCCTGTCCTTGAGAAATTTGTTTTGTTGTGGTCATGGCAAAAAGGAAGTCCACCCCACATCAAAAACAAACACAAGACGAAAGTCTCCCTCTACTTTTACTTACCCATCAGGCTACAATCCTAAAAAAAGTGAAGATCAATCCAAGCTTTACAAGGATTAATAACGAAGGATCCCTCTGGCAAGATGATGCATTTTTGAACCAATGAGTTCTATAACATGGCAACAGTAACATTGCATGATCGCAAATTTTGAATACGCTTCACAGATCACCTTTCAAACACCCATGAAACCATTTTCAATAACATGTTGGAGTTTTTTGATGGCCGGGCATTGTTTTACCGCTGCCCAAGGCTCTCCACATCCCCTGCTTCCTCAGCCCGAAACCAATACCAATCCTGACTTGATCCACTTGGATGATCCGGCATCGGTTGAACGCCACCGCCCCATATTGATAGCCCACCGGGGAGGAATCATCACCCCTGAATCTCACGAATGCTCCCTCACAGCGATCCAACTGGCGGCGGCGTCTCATTATGACATGGTCGAACTCGATGTCCAACGCAGCCAGGATGGCATTCCGATCGTTTTTCATGACGCCACGCTGGAAAAAGCCTGTGGCAGACCTGGAGCAATCAAGGATTACACCGCCAGAGAACTTGTATCCATTCCCTACCTGAACAGTAAAGATTCCATCATACGATTCGAAACCGCTCTGAAAACCTGCCTACAACTCGGACTCGGAGTGATGCTGGATCTCAAAGCTGGAAGGGAATCCAAAACATTTTTGAACGACATCGACCAACTCATCATCGAACATGAACTTGATCGATCCACCCTTTCCATCACAGGCAACGATGAGGCCCGTCGAACCATGAAGCATGTAAGGTTCACCACAACGAGCAAAGAGATGGAACACCTTCGAGCTGGAAAAAAGCAGGATCTTTCTCATCGGTTCTGGTTTGGTCTTCCATGGCAACTGGAGCCAGGCGATGTCACTCGGTTAAAATCTGCAGGAGCCCTGGTTTTGCCGGCCATCAACACATTTCGATACCCGGCAGACAATCATCTAAAAGCTGCAAAAACTGATATTGAAAAACTCACCAAAGAAGGCGTCGACGGATTCCAAATAGATTCCATCTACGACATTCATTTTGAAAAGTAACAGCGTTTGCAAAGACCTATTTTCAGACATGATGAACAGGATTTACAGGATGGTGTGACCGAGGTAGTTGTTTTTGACGAATCATGGTTCTTGAAATGTTGGGTTATTGATAAGTGTGGCATGCAACACCATGCATACCCAACTTTGGAAAATACGCCCCCCTCTCCCGAAGAGACCATCCTGTAAATCCTGTTCATCCTGTCCAAAAAAAGATCCCGTTTGCGTTTCTCTCAAATGCCCCTACATTCCAATACCTGACGCATGTTATTTAACTTTGACAATTCCTATATCCGCTTGCCGGCGGCGTTTTTTGAACCTGTCAGACCGGCAACGCCTGAGAAACCCCAGTTCATCAGCCTCAACCGTGAATTGGCGGAAGACCTGGGTCTGGATGCCGATGAATTGGATTCAGAGATCGGTCTGGATATCTTTTCCGGCCGTCACGTTCCGGAAGGTGCTGAGCCATTGGCGATGGCTTATTGCGGGCATCAATTCGGAAATCTGGTACCGCAGCTCGGCGACGGACGTGCATTGCTCCTGGGTGAGGTGATCGATCGGGACGGCATTCGACGCGATATCCAGCTCAAAGGTTCGGGACGCACCCCCTTTTCACGCGGCGGTGATGGATTGTCGGCATTGGGGCCGGTGGTTCGCGAGTATCTGGTTTCAGAGGCCATGCATGCCCTGGGAGTTCCCACCACAAGGGCTTTGGCCGCGGTTTCGTCCGGAGATCTCGTGATTCGGGAAACACCACAACCCGGAGGTGTGTTCACACGTGTGGCCAGATCACATATTCGCGTGGGCACCTTTCAATGGTTTGCCATTCGCGAGGACCACGCGAACCTCAAACAACTCGCCGATTACGTCATCCAAAGGCTGTATCCGGAAGCAGCGGAGGAACACAACCCTTATCTGTCGCTGCTGGGGGCTGTGGTTGAACGTCAGGCAAATCTGATCGCGCACTGGATGTCGATCGGGTTTATCCACGGTGTGATGAACACCGACAACATGAATGTCTCCGGAGAAACGATCGATTACGGTCCCTGCGCGTTCATGGACAGCTATCATCCCAACAAGAAATTCAGTTCCATCGATCACCAGGGACGCTATGCCTACAGCAACCAAGCCTCGATGGCTCACTGGAACCTGGCACGATTTGCAGAGACATTGTTACCGCTGATTGATTCCAGGCAGGAAACGGCGATTGAACTGGCATCTCCAGTGTTGGCGGAATTTTCCTCCAGATACCTCGAAGCTCTTACCCGACGATTCAATGCAAAAATCGGACTCGATAGCACCAGTCAGGAAGACTGGAAACTCGCCCAAACGCTTTTGAACATCATGGCGGATGCCAAAGCGGATTTTACACTCACCTTCCGTCATCTGACGCTGGCGACCAAATCCAATGATGACTCATCCTTCTTGGCATTGTTTGGTGAGGACACAAAAATCAACACCTGGATGTCCCAGTGGAAACAACGTGTTGGTCTGGAAGATCCCAAGGTATCTGTGAACTGCATGCAACAGGCTAACCCGATTCGCATCCCAAGAAACCACAGAATCGAGCAAGCCATCCAAGCCGCATATCGCAACGATTTCGGTCCCTTTCATAAACTTCACAATGCATTGAAAGAACCTTACTCGGTTCAACCCCAACACAAAGAATACGAATTACCGCCCGAGCCGGAGGAAGTGGTGCAGGCCACCTTTTGCGGGACATGAAAAATGGCACCAAGCTTCAACATCGAGCAAATCGACGATCGCCTGGTTGAATGGCGAGGCAAGGCGTTGCTTTACTTTGGTGGATGCGATTATCTGCGACTCAGCCGTCACCCGGAGGTATTGAGTGCTCTGCAATCAGCCTCTCAAATGAGGGGCAATCTATCCACAGGCGCATCCCGAACAACAACCGGCAATCATGCCGTGTTTGAGTCTCTTGAAAAGCAACTGGCGACCTTCATGGGAACCGAATCCGTTGCACTCACCGGAGCGGGATACCTTGCCAACTTAACATTGGCTTCCTACTTAGGGAAACAAGCAGACCACCTGATCATCGATGAAGCCGCCCATTCCAGTCTGAGAGATGCAGCCAAGTTGTCCGGATGCCAAACCCACTTTTTCCAGCATCGAAACCATCAAGCCGCTTCGGACTTATTGACGACTCTTGGTTCTCCAGAGCGTTGTATTCTTTTGACCGACGGGGTGTTTGGATTGAATGGAACCGTGGCCCCGCTCGACAAATTCCATTCCACGCTTCCGGAAAATGTTTCATTCATCATCGATGATGCTCACGGATTCGGAGTCATGGGTGAACAGGGAAAAGGAACGGGCTCCGACATCGCCTGGGCCAACCGTCCCATCATTCGAACAATCTCACTGGCAAAGACGCTGGGTTGCCATGGTGGAGCTATTGCCGGGAGTGAAAAGGTCATACACGGGATCAAGACACAGTCCCCTGTCTGGTCAGGTCACACCCCCTTTCCGGTCAGTTTGGGCGAGGCTTGTTCCACCAGTCTATCGGTATTGTCACAAGACACCAAGCGGCGCCAATTATTGGAACAAAACGTGGTTTTCTTGAGAAATCAGCTGGAAAAATCAACTGTATTACCAAGCATTGATGTCAGATTTCCAGTGCTCTCGTTTTTATGTGATCACATCAAAAGCCCGGAGCAACGCGCGCAGGTTGAAGCAATTTTTGTGCAGCACGGGGTGTATCCGAGCATCATCCGGTATGCGGGGTCCAGCAAGCGTCTCCTGATCCGGCTGGCGCTCTCATCAAGCCATCCTCCAGAAGATATTCAAATCCTGATGACCGTTTTGGAATCAGTGCACAAAGCGTTTGGAATACAGCCTTTCTTGATGTCCGACATCCAATAGTTCGGACATCAATGTTTATCCTTTCCTCCAAATGGATTGTAGCTGGATGATTTCCCATCCGCTTCCGAATGTCCAAATGGATTGCTTGATAGTGTGCCCGCAGGCGTTGAATGATCCGCCGGCAAGGTTTTCTGCCCCAGACGACGCGTTGAAATAAAAATCAAAATCCATGCCATCGGAATATGCACAGCACAGGCCACGAGGAGTTCCAGCAGACTCAATTGGCGGAAAGCATAAAGCGTCACCGCAACCGTCATAAACACGGCGGGCGGCATGAGTGACAAAAGGTTCATACGAAAGCACACCCGCACCCCGGACTGTTTTCCCATGAGGTAAGACAGCAAAAATGCCGGAATGGTGTATGCAATTGCCAACGTCCACCAACAACCCAGCATACCACCCCACAACAAAACCCAAGTCCCAAGGTAGAAAAAATAACTACGCGTCAACCACCAGGGCTGGAGTTTGTCGGGATCCAGATCAATGATGTACCCAAATGGATAGGGAATGGATACGTAACCGAGCAAGGATCCAAGCCTCAACTCATCCGAACGCAAGACCACGCGGAAATCCGAGGTGGAAGCACTCTCTTCATCCGGATCAGCAATCCATTCAAAGGACAAAAAGAGATTATCCGTCAATGCCTGTCCGGTGCGGGATGGAAGCATCAAGCGCTTTTTTTCAATACGGCTTCCGGGCGGAAAGGAAACGATGGCCTCTTCCCAAACCGGTAGCCAACAGGTCCAGACAAACCACCCCATGACGGTGGCCACGAGGCATCCCATGCCAAGCACATAGACGAGGACCGCGGTTTTACGATGGGAAGCCCAGTCCGCGATGCTTCGAGATGTGCAGGGAAGAGTCATGCTCGTGCTCCCGCCAACAGCGATCCTTTGATCGTGTTGAAAGGTTTAAGACTGCTGTGGTGGAGTCTGGGGTGGTTGCGGTTGGCCGCCTTGCGCTTGTCCGCCCTGCTGCTGCTGCGGTGCCACGACGACATTGAGCGGATAACGCAATTTCATCACTTCATCCACCAACACCTCGACATAATGGACACCCGCTTCCTTGAACTCAACCTGACCAAAAAGAGAGACGTTGGTTGCGTGCGTGTTGACGTCCTTGAGCGCAAATTTGACGTTGCTCTTACGAACGACCGTTGTCTGATCAGGACCGATCAAGCGCACTTCTTCATTAAACTGGCCAAATCCAGCGGTCCAGCGATTGAAGATGCAAAGTTTGAGTGCGGTCACAGGCAGACGAGGTACGCGCACCAGGCCCAAGACACCGATGAGCATAAAGTTTCCATTGGATTCCTGACGGACATCTTCGCAGAGCAACGATGTTTGCAGGTCCGGTAATATTCTTGATGGTTCCATAGTTTTTTAAAAAGTCGTTGTTAAGTATGAGTGGGTTTGGGTAGGGCTGAGCTGCTGCTCGGCCGTAGCGCGTTCATTGTTCGTTATGTTTTTGTTTATTTTTAACGCGTTCATGGACGCGGGGCACCGCGTCCCTACCGTTGTTTGGTAGTTCTGTCATTTGGATTGCTGTTCGGCAGCCAGCACGGTGTTTTTCATGAGCATCGCGATGGTCATGGGACCGACACCTCCTGGATTGGGAGTGATGGCGCCAGCTTTGGGCTGAATGGCATCAAAATCCACATCACCCACGAGTCTTGATCCGGACTTTGTCGATGGATCCGGAATGCGATTCACTCCAACATCCATGATCACGGCACCTTCCTTGACCATATCCGCCTTCACGAACTGAGGTACACCCAATGCTGCAATAATGATATCGGCCCGCCGGCAATGATCGGCAATATCCCTGGATCTGGAATGGCAGACGGTCACGGTGGCGTTTGCGTGCTGAGCCTTTTGAATCAAAATGGCGGCCATTGGTTTGCCCACGATATTCCCCCGCCCCAGCACCACGACTTCGGCTCCCTCGAGTTTCACCTCGCTTCGAATCAATAGTTCGTGCACTCCCGCAGGGGTACATGGAAGGAATCCCCCGGGTTGATGGAGCATCAATTTCCCGACATTTACCGGATGAAACCCGTCCACATCCTTGGCAGGATTCACCGCTGCATAAATAACGGTTTCATCGATATGCCCGGGAAGGGGTGCTTGAACAAGAATGCCATGGATCGATGGATCAGCATTGTGCTGACGGATGATTTCAAGCAACTGCTCCTGGGTAGTCTGTTCATGCAGCACCAGCGTTGAAGAAGCAATACCCAGTTCCTGGCTCTTCCGCTCCTTCATGCCCACATAAACACGCGAAGCGGGATCTTCACCAACCCGGATGAAGACCAAACCTGGAACAATACCTTTGTCCTTCAACTGAGCTACGCGCGCGCTTGTTTCTTCATGTATGGTCGCTGCGATGCGACGGCCATCTATCAGGTTATCCATGATCAACGCTTAGTCTGCCAGATCCAGTTTTTCGATTTCAATCACAGGGATTCTCGGCCAACGCGGATCCACCAATTCCTGTCCTGTCACTCGAATCTTATGCCCCTCGTATGGAGCTAAATCAGCGCTACTGGCGGTGGTGTGTAGATGCAGGCGACCGGTGTAAAGGTAATTCATGGTGCGATGCGTGTCCGGGTCTTCGAGACGATGATAGGTTGGCGACTGGATACTGCGACTGCGCTTGACGATCCCCTCACGGGTCACAATCCGACGCAATTCATCAGTGGGATCCGTTGGATTTTCGGCCACGAGGCTTTGGGCTGGGAGTCGATCTTCTGAACCGGTCACCGGAACGGGAACAGGGATTTCAAGGGGTTTGAGACCGGATTCCTGTTCTTCCCCCGCATTGTTTTCGACCACTTGAGCTGTTTCCCCTTCATCGGTTTTGGTGTCCTGCACTTCCTGTTCAGTGCTGACTTCGGCCGGAGGAGCGGTGTCTTCCTCCTTGACGACCACTTCCTCGGGAGCGACCTGTTCGGGCTCTTGAGTCTCGGTGGTTTCTGTGGTGACAGCTTCATCGGGCTGGTTCCCTTCAACCGTTGATTCCAAAATGGTCGTTTCACCCGAATTGGGATCATCTTTGATCACGACGGGTAGAGGCTCTTCGGATTCGACTTCCTCTGTTACGGTTTCCTCTACGGGGGGATTCGTTTGAGTTGTTTCCGTTTCCGGAGCCACCTCGTCCAGTTCCACGAGACTAGAAGCCACATAAGCAAAGGCTTCGGCAGGAGGCTTGATGGAAACCCAACCGTCGGACTCGCGTATGCGTTCCACTTTTTCACCCCGATTGAGGCGCGCCATGACGGTATATGACTGCCCCGGACCGGCACGAACGTTTAACTGACTGGCGGTGACCGTGTCATCTCCGGAATCAATATAGTCCCCACTCACCCAAAACGCAGCGCCTTCTGGCACGGAGATGCGGTACCATTCGGTTGGATTGCCGGGAATGGTTTCGTTTAGGGTAATAAATTCCAGTACCTGCACCTTTTGCCCGGTGTTCACCTGAGCGACCACTTCACTGACAATGGAGGGCTGGGTCCTTACATTCACGCGTTCGGCATTGATCACCCCCACCTGGGCAGCGTTCAATCCGATGGTCCAACTCATGATGCATCCGCCGAGAACGGTGAGGAATTTAGCATACGATTTCATCATACCACCCAATAGAAGAGCAACCTTGGGCAATGTCAATCTCGGAGCCGTCTCAGAGTGAGAAACTTTACTTTTATTCAGTTCATCATTGCACATTTGGATGAACCGATTAATTTGGGAACCGTATGGCCAACATACCAAACAACAGCAAAAGTAAAGGCAAGGCGATGATGCTGGGTGTCGGATTGGATTCCGATGGCCATAAACGTGTTACCAAAGGCGAGAACTTTGCATTGGTTGGTGGATCCGAAGAAACACACGACTGCATGGTGGAGAAAGCCGTGAAGATCAATGAAAAGCTATCCAAGCGTGGCAAGAATCTGGACAATGTCTCGAGGGAAGAATTTGATGACATCGCCCACTCGGTTGGCTTAGTGCGACCAACCCCGCCGCAAGACAACTAATTTCAATACAAACCCACAAGCCAATCAGACTTTTAAACAATCGATGGAATCCAGCACTGCTTATCATCCTTATCTGTTATTGGGTGTGTTTACAGTTTCCGCTCTGATGATGGGGATCGTGCCGGTTGTGTTGGCACGCATCTGGACACATTGGATTGGAACCGCCCGCCCCGATGAGGTGAAGAATGCCGTTTATGAATGCGGTTTGGAAACTGGAAAAACCCAATGGATGCCACTCAAAGCGGAATATTATGTATATGGCATCATTTTTCTGGTATTTGACGTGGAGATATTGTTTTTACTTCCCATCGCATCCGTTTATCGGGAGCTACCATGGGGAGCGGTTGGAGCTTTGCTGTTATTTGTCTTTCTACTGATGGAAGGACTGGCCTGGGCTTGGGCGAAGGGCTTACTCAAATGGCAATTTACGCCAAAGGAACAGGCCCGATAAATTACAGAGTTTTCAATCAATCAGCGAGAAAAAGGAATCGAGCAACGATCTATGGACGAAGGTCTGAAAAGCGAACTACAAAAAGCCGGAATCTTCACGACAACCCTGAGTGACCTATACAACTGGGGTCGACGTAATTCACTGTGGCCGTTACAATTCGGGCTAGCGTGCTGCGCCATCGAAATGATTGCAACCTCCATGTCGCGATATGATCTGGCACGATTCGGAGCTGAAGTATTCAGACCCTCCCCCCGTCAGGCCGACTTGATGATCGTTTCAGGAACGGTGACCAAGAAGATGGCCCCCCAAGTGGTCCGGCTCTACAAGCAGATGCCTTCTCCCAAGTATGTCATCGCCATGGGAGCCTGTGCAATTTCGGGCGGTCCCTTCAAACAGGGTTATAACGTACTGAAGGGCATTGATCGTTTTATCCCGGTGGATATCCACATTCCCGGATGCCCTCCTCGCCCCGAGGCCCTGCTGCACGCAATCATGACGCTCCAACGAAAAATCGCCGGTGACAGTCTTCACTGGGATCGAAGGAAGGCCGAAGAGGAACAACTCATGGCCGAACTTCCCATCCCGGAATGCGGCACTCATGACCTGCTGCCGGCGAAGAATGCAAAGATTTGGAACCCCGAACCCGTCATAAGGAGCTGACATTTGGAGCACCGCTTTAAAGCAAGTCCCCACATGGAAAACACGTCAGCTGCCATACCCGATTTACAGTCCGTCGCGGATACAATCAACGGTGCCATTCCCGGCGCCGGAGTGACTGTCGTCTCCAACGAAGGCCCTTCCGGCCAGGATTCCCTGCTTTTTCAGAACAAGTATGCCGAGGCCTGTGCGCGCTGGCTGAAACAGGATTCGCCATGGAAAATGGATTATCTATCCAATGCCACCGGTATCGACTGGACCGAGGAGGCTCTCAAGAAAAAGCTCGGTAAAGACGCGGAACCGGAGGCAACTGCCGGTTTTCTGGAGACGGTTTACCACCTGTATTCCATGCAAACCTCCGCAGGCCCCCTGGTGTTTCGCATCCGCACCGGAAACCGGAGTGACGATGTGGCCCTTCCATCCATGACACCGATATGGCGCAGCGCTGAATTGCAGGAAAGAGAGATTTTCGATCTTTATGGCATACATTTTGAAGGGCATCCGGATTTAAGACGCATCATGATGTGGGACTCGTTTGAAGGCCACCCCATGCGCAAGGATTACGTCGAGCCTGACGATTACGAGTATGAGCCAACCCCGCATGCTGATGTATTGAAAAAATCGGCCACACATCAGAATCCTCCCAAAAAAGGAGGTAACCAATGAGCGAAATGCTGAATGATCCTATGCTGGGCGCCGGTCCTCAATATGAGATGACATCATCCGGTGAAGGCAGTCCGGAAGGCACCGAAAGAATGGAAGTTTCCATGGGGCCACATCATCCATCCACACATGGAGTGTTTCGGATGGATGTGGAATTGGATGGGGAAACCATCGTCAAACTCAAGCCGGTCTTCGGTTACCTCCACCGAAATCACGAGAAGATCGCGGAAGAAACCTCTTATCTCGGCTCCATGCCCTACACCGACCGCCTGGATTATTTCAATTCCATGACCAACAACTGGGCCTATGCCTTGAGTGTTGAGAAGCTGGCCGGTTTTGAAGTTCCGGAGAGAGCCGAATACATTCGTGTGATTACGGCGGAGCTGAGTCGATTGCAGAATCACGTCTGTTTGATCGGGTTTCTGGTGCAGGACATGGGGGCGCTGGGCACACCGTTGATGTATGCCTTCCGCGAACGTGAACGCATTCTGGACCTTTTCGAATCCCTGAGCGGTGCGCGCATGATGTGCAATTACATGCGTTTCGGAGGTTGTCGCTGCGACCTGCCACAGGGGTGGATCGAGCAAGCCTGGCAGGTGGTCGAGGCCTTCCCCAGGTTCCTCGATGAATATGAAGCGCTCCTCTCGGAAAACGAAGTGTTGATGTCCCGTTCACAGGAAGTGGGCGTTCTTCCCAAAGAACTTGCCATCGATGCGGGCGTCACCGGCCCCATATTACGGGCCGCCGGGGTCAATTATGACATCCGCAAGGTGGACGGCTACGGCATTTATGATCGATTTGATTTCAAGGTTCCCCTCGGGGAACATGGAGACACCTACGACCGTTACATGATTCGAATTTTGGAAATGCGTGAATCGGTCAGCATTTTACGACAAGCCCTCAAAGACATTCCAGAAGGCGAAATCGTTCACCCCAAGGCGAAATCACGCGGATTGAGACCTCCTGTCGGGGAAGCTTATGGCCGCATCGAAGCGCCCAAGGGAGAACTTGGTTTTTACCTGATCAGTGACAAAACTCCTCAACCATACCGCTTCAGGGTACGCCCCCCCAGCTTCATCAACCTCACCATTCTGGAAGACATGTGCCTGGGGCATACGATTGCGGATTCGGTGATTATTCTGGGAAGTGTGGATATTGTATTGGGTGAAGTCGACCGATAAGAGATAGAGATCTGTAAGAAATATGATAGGCAAAGGCATACTCAAAGGCATGGTGGAAACGGCCCGTAACATGGTGGGCAGTTTTCATGACCCTGAGCGAATGGTCACGGTGGAGTATCCCGAACAAAAGATTCCCGCGAAGGAGTCGGCCCGCAATTTTCCGATGTTGATTTTTGACGGCGACGATTGGGAGTCCGGATTGCGCTGTGTCTCCTGCCAGATTTGCGAAAAGGAATGTCCACCACAGTGTATTTACATTGAAAAAGACACGGAAAAGAAACCTGATTTCCTGGGCAAACCCCAATTTAAACCCAAGGTTTTCGACATAGATATTTCGGTATGCATGAGTTGCCAGATCTGTGTAGAGGTGTGCCCGTTTGAATCCATTCGAATGAACCGGGAATTCGAATACGCCGGGGAAAACCGCTTCAGCCGACTTATCCTTCACAAGGAAGACCTGGCCAAGTCCAACACCTATTATCACGATATTCACCCCACCGAAGCCACTGAGACAGACGGCGTGCGTGAGCAAAAGCGGCAGGATCACCTGGCCAAGGAGCGCGCCAAAGCCGAAAAAGCCGCCCAAGCCAAAAAAGCTGCTGCTGAAAAAGCGGCAGCCGAAAAAGCGGCCAAGGAAGAACAGGAGACCGCTTCCAAATAATTGTTATGTGGTTTGAAGATCTCCTCATTTCATTGAAGCAGCAGATCGTCATGATCGCGCCGGAGCACTTTCGTCCGGTATTTTCCGCCATGCTGTCCACCATCCCCATCTTGAGCGCTTTTGGCGGACTTTTTGCCGTGATAACGTTGGTGGAACGCAAAATGTTGGGTCGCATCCAAAACCGTTACGGCCCCAATCGGGTTGGTCCGGGTGGAATCTTTCAGCCCATTGCGGACGGGATTAAAATGCTCACCAAGGAAGACATCATCCCCTTCAGTGCCAATCAATTCCTGCATTTGATCGCCCCCTTGCTGTTGTTGGTGACGGCGATGCTCGGGTTGGCAGTCATTCCCTTTGGCCACAAACTGGTGGCGGTGGAATTCGAGGCGGGTATTCTGTTTTTCTTCGCCATCGGAGGTGCCGCAGAACTCGCGGTATTCATCGCCGGTTGGGCCAGCCGTAATAAATACGCGCTGTTGGGATCTTTGAGGGCTATTGCGCAGATGATCAGCTACGAAATTCCATTGGTCCTTTCCAGTGTTGCCGTGCTGATGGCCGCTGGTTCCCTGTCCTTACCAGAAGTGGTCGAGGCGCAGGCAGGCGGCATTCAATCCTGGTATATCTGGACACCTTGGGGCTTTCTGGGCTGCATCCTGTTTCTGATCGCCACGCTGGCTGAGGTCAATCGATCCCCTTTCGACATTCCTGAAGCGGAATCGGAATTGATTGCAGGTCACATGACCGAGTATTCCGGTTTCAAGTACGCCATATTTTTTCTTGCTGAATTCGTCGCCATGTTCGCCATGTGTGCGTTGACCGCCACGCTGTTTCTGGGTGGATTCCACGCGCCTCTGCCGATTTTGGATTTTATCCCCGGTCCTTTCTGGTTATTTGCAAAATTAATCCTACTGGTCTTGCTCTTCATCTGGATTCGAGGCACGATGCCCCGCCTCCGGGCGGATCAGCTCATGGAATTCGCCTGGAAATTCATGCTTCCCATGTCGGTCATGAACCTGGTCACTACCGGTGTCTGGATCAGCCTGGGAGGCGGCGTGTTCGCCTGGGTGGTTGGTGCTGTCATGAATGCCGGTGCCTACTTTGGATGGAGCAGACTCCTCAGTCAGAGTTCCAGGGTCAAACCCAGGGTGTACCGCTACGCAGAAGAGACCAAAGCAAACGTATGAACCTAGTCTTTGCCATCATAGCATTGATCACGCTCGCATCCGCCATCGCGGCGATGTGCCTGCGTAATCTCGTTCATTGCGTTCTTTGCCTGACAGTGACTTTCACGGGGATTGCCATGACATACTTGCAACTCAGTGCCCAATTCGTCGGATTTTCTCAGATCATGGTTTATGTCGGAGCGGTTTCGGTGCTGGTGATTTTTGCATTGTTAATGACACGTGGTGGCAACGAATTGAACCTGCGTGATTGGAACCCAAGGCATTGGTTGATTGGATTGGGCACCGGGCTGCTGACATTCGGCGTAATGGCAACCGGCATATTCAAATCCTCTCTCACACGAAGTGCCGCGCCTGATTCAAAAACCGAAAGCGTGAAAACCATTGGGGAGTCCCTATTGAATGAATATGTGCTTCCTCTTGAAGCCCTTGCCTTGTTGTTGACTGTCGCCCTTATAGGAGCGGCATTACTAGCCATGCCAGAACGCAAAACAGCATCCTCACCCCACAGCGACAGACCACAAACAAAAGGTGATCCGACGAATTAACATGGATACCTTGATTCCATATCTCCTTTTGAGTGCCGGATTATTCTGTGTCGGCTTGACAGGTGTCATGCTGCGCCGCAACGCCATTCTGATTCTGGCAGGAGTCGAATTGATGCTGAACGCGGCCAACATCAATTTTGTGGCTTTCTGGCGATTCCACCCGGGCGCGGATGATATGTCCGGACTGGTCATGGTCCTGTTCACCATTGCCATCGCGGCGGCAGAAGCAGCGGTTGGACTGGCGTTGGTCATTTCCATTTTCCGCCATTACAGAAGTACAGACCCTGAGATTCTGGAGGATTTGAAGGGATGAACGACTTGATTTCTTACATTTGGCTGATCCCAGGCCTCCCCATTCTGGCCGCCCTGGCCTTGACTTTTTGGCCGGTTGCAAAACGCAAAGGTGCGGCATGGCTGGCGATCAGCGCTATGGCATTGAGTTTCGTCATATCACTCTTCGCATTCGGAGCCGTTCCTCGGTCCGCCGAAGAAGGAGTGGTGACACGACTGATTCACAACTTCACGTGGTTCGATGTAGGGACATCCTCCATGCGGATCGGTTGGATATTGGATCCGTTGAATGTCGTCATGCTGGTCATGGTGACCTTTGTCTCGCTGTTGGTCTTTATTTACAGCATGGGATACATGGAAAAAGACCCCCGATTCGTCCGCTTTTACGCTTTTCTTTCCCTGTTTGCAGGAGCCATGCTTGGCTTACTGATCGCCAATCATCTTCTGGTTCTGTTCATGTGCTGGGAAGTGGTGGGATTGGCCTCCTACCTGTTAATTGGTTTCTGGTTTCAGAAGCCGTCAGCAGCGGCTGCATGCAAAAAGGCCTTTATCACAACCCGTATCGGCGACCTCGGCCTTTTCATAGGCATGGTCTGGCTTTATGGCGAAGCTGGAACACTGCTTTTCTACGATGCCGGACAAGGTTGCCTGGAATCGTCCTCACTCCGCTTGATTGCCTCTCTGCCCGGTATGGCGGGAATGACCGCTGCCGCAACCATTGGCTGCCTGTTGTTCTTCGGGGCCATGGGTAAATCCGGCCAATTCCCTTTGCACGTCTGGTTGCCGGATGCGATGGAGGGGCCCACCCCCGTCAGCGCGTTGATTCACGCGGCCACGATGGTGGCTGCAGGTGTATTCCTGATGGCCAGGGTGCATCCCCTGCTCACCTATCCCGATGCAGGCACGCAAGCTCTTTCATTCATCACATGGGTGGGTGCCATCACGGCGTTGATTGGTGCGCTGGCAGCATGCGCTCAAACCGACCTGAAACGCATACTGGCTTTTTCCACCATATCGCAATTGGGTTATATGATGCTGGGACTGGGAACCGGTGGTGTGGCCGTGGCCATGTTCCACTTGATCACACATGCGTTTTTCAAAGCCCTGTTGTTCCTTGGTGCTGGATCAGTCATTCACGGCTGCCACGATGAGCAGGACATTCGTTACATGGGCGGACTGCGAAAGATCATGCCGGTTACTTTTGCAACATATGGAGTCGGGATGTTGGCTCTTGCCGGTTTCCCTCTGGTGACTTCAGGTTTCTGGAGCAAAGATGAAATCCTGCATGCAGCGGCACATTGGCACGGCCATCCGGCACCATTTATCATGGCCCTTGTCGGGGCTTTTCTAACGGCATTTTACATGACACGCCAGATGTGCCATGTGTTTTTCGGAAAAAACAGGCTGCAAGAACGGGAAAATGCTTCCGAGGAACATCCGGTCGTGCCACATGAAAGCCCCGCTTCCATGTTGATGCCCCTCAGAATTCTGGCAGGTTTGGCGATTATCGCAGGATTTATGGGGACTCCTCTTTTTCCATGGTTCCAATCCTTTTTGGAGGGCGGGACACTTGAATGGCACGGGACGGCTTTGTTCCATGGTTCCACCCTGGGACTCCTGATTGGTTCTTCTGCTTTGGTTCTTGGCGGTTTGATCGTCGGCTGGTGGTTTTACAGCAGTTTGGTATTCGATCCATTAAGGGATAAGGATCCATTGGATGAAAAACTTCCCGCTGGTTGGTTTGCCACCTTGCGCGCCAAGTTTTATCTGGATGAATTTTACGAATCAACGGTGTTGGAAGGCGCTCGCCTGCTCGCAATGGGTGCCGCATGGTTGGAGCGTCATGTCATGATTCCCATGATGCCGCTATTTGCGTTTGGCACCCGGATCATGTCATGGATCACTCGATTCTGGGATGAATGGGTGATCAACGCCAGTTTCGATCGCAGTTGCAAGGGGATACAGAACCAGTCTGAAAGGGTCTCGACAGCTCATACAGGTAACATTCAATTTTACCTGCAGATCGTGGCTTTAGGCTTCGTGCTTTTGGCAATCATCTGGATTTGGGGAGGTGGCCAATGACATCGATTCCGTGGATCAGCCTGATGATATGGATGCCCCTGCTGGCTGGCATCCGACTGGTGTTCCTGAGCGGCCCCAACCACAAGCAAACCCGCCATTTCGGGATGGGAATCAGCCTGTTGACCTCAGCCATCGGGATCATCCTCTGGCTTGCAACTCGATCTTCCGGCTCGGGAGAAGCGTTTGCCGAACAGTTTGATTGGATCCCGACATTGGGCGTCCGCTATTCGCTTGGCATGGATGGATTGAGCGGATTGATGGTCTTGCTGACAGCGCTGATCATGCCTTTCGCGTATGCCGCATCATGGAGAATCGACCACGACGAACCCAAATATTTCGGGTGTTTATTGATTATCCAGGGAAGTCTGGTGGGGGTCTTTACAGCGACCAACTTTTTCCTATGGTTCTTTTTCTATGAGATCAGTCTGATCCCTGCTTTCTTCCTGGTGCGTCTGTGGGGTTCCCCGGGCAAAGATCGTTCCTCTCTGAGGTTCTTGATCTATTCCATGGTGGGCAGTATATCGCTGTTGGTTGGATTCCTGGCGCTCGCTGCGGCGACAGGCACTTTTGAATTCGCCACAATCGCCGAACTCTCCAGCAATGGCACCCTCCTGTCCGTCATCGGCTCCAACCTGGGATGGTATGACATGCATTTGGGTTGGCTTTGTGCAGTGATCTTCGCTCTGATCTTTTTCGGACTTGCCATCAAGGTTCCCATGATCCCCTTTCATTCTTGGTTGCCCGACACCTACGACCACGCGCCTACACCGGCAACCATGATCCTGACTGGTTTAATGTCCAAAATGGGACTATACGGTCTGATACGGATGGGCATCCCCATGTTCCCCTATGCGATTGGCAAACTGTTGACGCCGCTGCTCATCATCACCGTCTTCGGCATCGTTTATTCGGCGTTTGCGGCCATGGGGCAACGCAACCTCAAACGAATGCTCGCCTATTCATCCATCAACCACCTTGGCTATTGCCTGTTGGGACTGTTGGCCCTGGGACTTGCCACGAATGGTGAAATGAAACTGGCTATCCACAAAACATCCGCACTGGGTGGCGTCATGCTACAAATGTTCGCACACGGAATCATTGCTTCGGTGCTGTTCTATTTCGCCAACATTCTGGAAGTAAGAACCGGAGACAAAGTCATGATTGATGAGCATGGCGGATTGCGTCATGTGGCTCCGCTGCTGGCCGGGACGATGGGATTGGCGGTATTCGCCTCGGTCGGGTTGCCCGGTTTGAACGGATTCATCGGTGAGTTCCTGATTTTTAAGGGAGTGTTTGGGCTGGTTCCGTGGGCGGCCGTGATGGCCATTCCCGCTCTATTGATCACGGCAGTGTTTCTGCTGGGGCTCCTCCAGAAGTTATTTCATGGTCCGGCAGATCAGTCAGCCAATGGATTTCACGATTTATCCTTGCTGGACGCCATCCTGGTGGCGCCTTTTGTCATTTTGATGGTGGTCCTGGGTTTCTTTCCTCACCTGATCCTTGACGGATTGAATCCGGTTATTAACGAAATCATCAGCGCGATGCGGTTTTAAATATGTTGGCCTGGACAGTTTACATTTCCTTTTTGAGTGCCCTGGGATGTTTCCTTCTTCCCAAGGAACGTCCTGATATCAGTCGTCAGCTGGCATTGGCGGGCACGATCGTGGCTGCGTTGGTGGGGCTGATTTGTGCCTTTTCCTATGCTCCCGTAGATGACAACCCCATCGTCGACACGGTGAAACTCTCCTGGATTCCCTCCTTGGGTATCCAATATTACCTGGCGGCAGACGGCATCAGTATGGTGATGGTGGTTCTGACCGGGATTGCCTCGGTGGCGGCTGTTTTGTTCTCATGGAACATCGAAGAACGTGCCAATGAGTTTTTTGGATTTTTTCTGGCGTTGATTGGTGGCGTGTATGGCGTGTTCATCAGCTTTGACCTTTTTCTTCTCTTCGTCTTTTATGAAATCGCGATCATCCCCAAGTACTTTCTCATCGCCATCTGGGGATCCACTCGAAAATCGTATGGAGCGATGAAAATCGTGCTTTACAGTTTTATCGGCAGTGCACTGGCCCTGATCGGAATCATGGCAGCCTTTGTGGTCTCGGGTGCCCATTCGTTTGAGCTACAGCAATTGATTCAACATCCCTATACCTCCGAGTTTCAACAGTGGGCATTCCCCGTGACTTTTATCGGATTTGTCATCCTGGCAGGTATGTGGCCGTTTCACACATGGGCACCAACGGGTCATGTCGCCGCGCCAACGGGCGCTTCCATGCTGCTTGCAGGAGTGGTGATGAAGCTGGGTGCATATGGGGCATTGCGGGTTCCCATGACCTTGTTTCCGATGGGTGCTGCCATGTGGCGCGAAGAGTTGGCCTTATTGGCAGCCATCAGTATTGTCGCGGGTGCTCTGGTTGCCCTGGTGCAAAGTGATTTCAAGTTCATCATCGGTTATTCCAGTGTCAGCCACATGGGATTTGTTTTGCTTGGTCTATTGGCCACAACGGAAACAGGTCTGAGTGGCGCAGTCCTGCAAATGTTTTCCCATGGAATCCTGGCCGGACTGCTGTTTGCCGTGGTCGGTCGCATGGTTTATGCACGCACCCATACACGCGAGTTGAGTCAACTCGATGGAATGGAACTGGGAAAGAAGCTTCCCTTCGCCGCGACAGTTTTCCTGATTGCAGCACTTGCTTCGGTTGGCTTGCCCGGTTTCAGCGGTTTTGTTGCGGAGTTGCATGTCATTACGGGTGCCTGGAGCAGTTTTTCCTACACAGCCATCATGGCGGGTGTCGGCATTGTCATCGGTGTCGCCTATTCCATGCGGGCATTGTTGACGGTGTTCTGGCCGTCTCATCAGGGAATGCCCCCCTTGAACAACCAGTTACTTCCAGCCATTACCGCGCAGGAAAAGATCGGATCCTATCTGCTGATTGGAACGAGTTTAATAATTGGCTTATACCCCAGACTGATTCTCGATCTGGTCGCCCCAAGCCTTCATTCGCCTTTACTGAAACCTCTCATCAGTAGTGTTGCAGGAGCGCAATGATCTTTTTAACGAAGGAAATATGAACCAGTTGATACAAGCAGCCACACACGGCGACATCCTGAAGCTCACGGCTCCGGAGTTCATCCTTGTCATCACGGCATTGGTCACGCTGGCGGTCTCGTTTGCGTTCACCGGCCGCATGGAGGCTTTGCGTTTGAGCAGGACCTTGAGTTGGCTGTCTGTTTTGGGACTCGGTCTGGCCGGTGGAGTGTTGCTGTTCAATCAACCTTCAGGCGATGTGCAGGGAGGCTTGTTTTATACCAACGAAGCCTGCCGCCTGGTTAAGCTTGGCATTGCGGCGCTTGGAGTCGCCTCTATTTGGTTGCACATGGGCAACCAACGACCATTCCCGCATCAGGGAGAATTCCATGCCCTGCTGTTGCTGGCCCTGGTCGGCATGTTCCTTCTGGTAGGGGCTGATCATTTGTTGATGATTTTTGTGGCACTGGAGTTAACGGCACTTTCCCTGTATGTGTTGACCGGATTTGAAAAATCCAGATCCATCGCCACTCAAACCGCTCTCAAATACTTTTTGATCGGGGGAGTTTCGGCTGCCTTTTTGCTGTATGGATTCAGCCTGATCTATGGAGTAACCGGATACCTCAGTTTGTCCGACATCCAAGTGGCTCTGACAGACAAACCAATCACGCCCCTTTTGGCCATGGGTCTTGTCATGTCCTTGATTGGTTTTGGTTTTAAGATTGCCGCCGCGCCATTCCACATGTGGGCTCCCGACGTCTACCAGGTCGCCCCCACTCCGGTTGCCAGTTTGATTGCCTCCGCATCCAAGGTTGCCGGGTTCTTTGTTCTTGGCCGTTTCCTGTGGGGCGGATTTGAGGGATTTGAAGGTTCCATCCACGGCTGGCACTGGGATACGGGTTGGGTGGTTGCTCTGGGACTACTCGCCTGCCTGTCGATGATTATCGGCAATCTGGCGGCATTAAAGCAATCCAATCTGAGAAGGCTTTTGGCCTATTCCGCCGTCGCTCACTCCGGATACGCTTTGCTGGGCATCATGTCCCCCTCTGAATCAGGCCCCGCTTCGGCAGCCTTTTACATGATTACCTATGGCGTTTCGATTGTAGGTGTTTTCGGCTTATTACATGTGTTAAGCCCCGATGGACAGAACACCAATTGGCAAGTGCTTGAGGGATTACGTCATCGTTCCCCCTGGATGGCCGCTTGTTTGATGGTGCTGGTCCTGTCCATGGCTGGCATTCCCCCGCTGGTCGGATTTCTGGCTAAATTCAATTTGTTCATCTGGGCACTGAAAAGCTCGGGAAATCCACTTGGATTGATCCTGCTGGTTGCGCTGGCATTGGGAGCAAGTGCCGTCTCACTATATTACTACCTCGGAATGCTAAAATCTGCCTTCTGCAAAGATGCGCCACAAACCGCATCTATCGAAGCCAACGGTTACCAGATCAGTTTGATAGGCGCGACGACACTCGTCACCGTTTTGTTGGGGCTGTTCCCAGGGACACTTCTGGCCAAATTCATGTTGGCGTTTGCTTCCTAATTTCCACTTACGCCTCCGCCAAGGCTGAAAGGAATTGGCTTGGCGTGTATACAAGCAGCGAGGAGCTCTGAAAATCAGCCTCGTTGCGGGTAACTATGCAATCTACCCCGACTGTCAATGCTGAACAGCTTAAAACAGCATCCTCAAAATCAGCAAAAGAACTCTTCAAGGCAGAGTCGATCACCGATCGATTTACGGCCGCAATGGAGCAGATAGAGGTCAGGTCCTGGAGTTTTTCAACGGCCCTGGTTGCTCCAAGATGGCGTCGGATAAGGTAATAGACGGTTGTGACGGTTGTAGCGCACAGCCATGCTGTAAAATCACCGCGTTCAGCTCGATCCAACACTTTGGAGGAATCCGAAAAAAAAGGTTCTCTTCTTGCAAGAACGTCAATAATGACATTGGTGTCAATCAGCGCATTCACGAGTACTTCTTCTCCAAATAATCCACGTAATCCTCGGTTGAGGCGTCAGGAATACAGCCTGCCAGGCGTTGTGTTCGCGGAGCCAACTGGGTGTCCTCCCCCCCGGACCTTCCATTTCGGTTGGATAGATTTCTGAAGAAATCGGTTACAAGTTTTGACACTGAAACGTGCCGCGCTGCGGCTTCCGATTTTGCAACCAGAACCAATTCTTCCGGGACGTGTAGCGTTAACTTAGCCATGACGTATGCTTCACCAAAACACTACGTCACGCAAGAAGTTTTCTCTAAGGACGGGGAGCCAGAATCATCACAAATGTCGAATGCGGCCGCGGTATTTGTCGGCCAGTTTGGTGTTGTGATCATCTCCGTTGCTGTTACTGCTGATGTAGATCTCGGGGTCGTGTCCCATTTTTTTCATGGTGGAGACGGTGGACACCAGCACCAAATTGACCAGCAATGCGCCGGTAATGGTGGAGGTGGGGGCCACTCGACCGGGCACTCCCTCGATTTCAAGTGCTGCATCACCTTCGATACCGCAATTATCCAAGACCAGATCGGCGATTTCGGCGAGGTTCTTTCCAGATGAATGTCGCGTGGGCCAGGCTTGGCTATGTTGCAGATTGACCAGCGCAATGACTTTCAGTCCACGTTGTTTGGCATCCAATGCCATCTCAATTGGCAGGGCATTTCGACCGGAGTTGGAGGAGATCATAATGACATCACCTGATTCAACCGGGTATTGATCCAACAACGATTTGGCGGCCCCTTCTTTACGTTCAAATGCCGTTGCGTTCTCGGCACCGGCGGAGAAATAGATCATTGGATCCAAAATCGGCACCGCCCGCGCCAAACCGCCGGCACGGTGAAATACTTCCTCGGCCAGCAATCTGGAGTGACCTGTGCCAAAAGTATAGAACCAGTGGTCCGTGGTCAGAGCCTCGGCGATCCATTGCCCCGCGGTCTCAATGGATTGCCATTGAGTTTCTCTCACCTTGCGAATTTGGTCGGCAACAGTGTCCAGGTATCGTTGAGCGTCGAACATCGATTCAATCATGATGCACATTGGTTGCCAAGATGGCCATTACTTCAAGTACATTCCCAAATAAAGCACTTCTTCCCATTTGAGTTCGACGTGTTCCAGGACCTCGAAACCGAGTTTTTGATAGAAAGAAAGGGCATCCTGGTTTTCCGGGTGCATTCCCAGATGGACGCCCGGGCAGTCTTTATCACGCAGTGTGTCCAACATGTCCCGAACAAACCGTGTGCCCCAGCCCTGCCCCTGTATGCGGGGAAGCAGGTCGATATGGATGTGTGCAGGTAATTGTTCCAGCCAGTCCGGACGATCAAACTCAAATTCGAATAAGGAGGCCAATAAGGTGTCGTCCATCGTCCAGGCTTCTTCTTCTTTCTCTGGAAAACGGCGTCCTTTTCTGATTATTGGCAACCAATGACTCAAATGCCAACGTTGATAGGCATGAGTATCGGAAACACCCAGCACGTAACCGCAGATGCCATGTTCATCCTCCACGGTCCAGGCCAGGCCAGGCTGATACTCCAGGTAGGGACCGACGTAAAGATCACCCAGCAGATCCACATCCATGAATAGCTGTGTGGCATCTTTGCCAGCATCTCCTGTCTGCTGGCAGATCCGGTAAAGAGCTTTCTTGTCAGCAGGCACAAAACACCTCCTTCGACAACCGGTGTTCGTATATTTCGGTTGATCATTCATGAGATTTTCGCATCAGCAACAACATATTGAAGTCTCTCCCACATCAATCCGATAACTGACTTGGAGAGGTCTCCACCAGATGTGCTGGCGGATAGTCATGTATAGATGGTTGCATCCGACCATATCAAGGTGTAATCTCCCCTGAAGCAGAAATGTCAAAAAACGGACCAAACAACAGAAGACCGGAAGACGATAACGAGAATGGTGAGATGAAAGTCCCGCCAAGAACGCTATTGATTTGGATCGCCATTCTTGGGCTTATTCCCTTGATCATGTTCCTGCAACGCCAGGCCGAAACCGGCGATCAGAGACAAATTAACTACGCAGAACTCAAGCTGTTGGTCGATAACGATCTGGTGGAAAAAGGGGTCATCAACTACGATCCACAGAGCCGATTGCAGGAGATCACCGGTCGATACAAAGATTATCGGGTGACGGGAGAAAGAACGAACGGGGAAAAGACCATCGAGATCCAAACAGATGAAAATGGTCAGGAAGTGCTGCAGGCATTCTATATCAAGACAGTGCTCATGGATTCCATGGAGCAGAAGATGTTGGAAAGTTCACGGTTTCGAGCTTCTCAACCCAGCACCCTGCTGACGGGTTTTCTTTTCTCAATCCTTCCTTTTCTCATCATCGCCATTCTGATCTACGTCTTCCTGATACGTCAGATTCGCATGGCAGGCAAAGGCGCGCTGAGCTTTGGCAAAAGCAAGGCCCGCATGCTGAGCAAGGAGAAGAACCGCACCACGTTCAAAGATGTAGCCGGTGTGGATGAAGCGAAAGAGGAAGTATCCGAACTTGTTGAATTCCTTAAGGATCCTAAGAAATTCCAAAAACTGGGTGGACGTATTCCCAAGGGCATTCTCATGATCGGATCTCCGGGGACCGGCAAAACCCTCCTCGCAAAGGCCATTGCCGGCGAAGCGGATGCATCCTTTTTCAGCATCAGCGGGTCGGACTTTGTTGAAATGTTTGTTGGGGTGGGCGCTAGTCGTGTCCGGGACATGTTTGATCAGGCCCGCAAGAGCACGCCTTGTTTGATTTTTATTGATGAAATTGACGCGGTGGGACGCAGTCGTGGCCATGGACTTGGCGGCGGTAACGACGAGCGGGAACAAACTCTCAATGCCCTGCTGGTGGAAATGGACGGATTTGACACGCAGGACGGCATCATCATCATTGCAGCCACCAACCGGCCCGACGTATTAGATCCCGCATTGCTCCGTCCCGGCCGATTTGACCGACAAATTTCAGTGAATTTACCGGACATCAAGGGCCGCGAGCAAATCCTGAAGGTTCATGCCAAGAATGTGAAGCTGGGACCGGATGTTGATCTGGGCGTCATTGCACGCGGCACCCCGGGTTATTCCGGTGCGGAGCTGGCCAACTTGCTCAATGAAGCCGCCCTGCTGGCAGCCAGAAGCAATCAGAAATCCATCGGCATGGGCGAGCTGGAGGAAGCGCGTGACAAGGTACGCTGGGGACGCGAACGACGCAGTCTGGCCATGACGGATGAAGACAAGAAGACAACGGCATGGCACGAAGCGGGCCATGCACTGGTCAATGTCATGCTGGACCACACACACCCATTGCACAAAGTCACCATCATTCCGCGCGGGCAATCCCTCGGATCCACCATGTCCCTCCCGAAGCAGGACGTTCTGAATCGTCAGAAGAAGGAGATGGAAGATATGATTGCCGTCACCATGGCGGGTCGCATCGCGGAAGAAATTGTAACGCATGATGTGTCCACCGGAGCCTCCGGGGACATCCAACAGGCCACTCAATTAGCCAAAGCCATGGTTTGCCAATATGGAATGAGCGACCGCCTCGGCATGGTGCAATATGGTGAAGACAATGACTATGTCTTTCTAGGGAAGGAAATGTCGCGATCGCGCGCTTACAGCGAGCACACATCGCAGGAAATCGATACGGAGGTCAAGCGGTTGATCGATGACGGTTATCAGACAGCAAAAAAATTGATCGATGATAACCGGGCCGAGTTGGAACTCATCGCTGAAAGTTTGTTGGAGTATGAGACTTTGGATGGCTCGCAGGTGGAGGAAATTGTTCGAACGGGTAAGTTTAATCCGCCGGATAAACCCGACACGCCTCCCACAACTCCCATGGGAGCACAAGCAAGCACGCCCACTCCGGAGCCTCCTCCCTCCAAGCCGGAAATAGATCCGGGTTTCGGCGGGGCCTCACCAGCCACGGCGTAACGAGCTTTGCCTGATGAGTCAAACCGCTTCGAGGAACTCCGTTGTCATCGCCCCAAGTCTGCTGGCGGCGAATTTCGCCCATTTGTCGCGGGATTCCGAGCGAGTGACACGGTCGAAAGCAGAATGGCTGCACCTGGACATCATGGACGGACATTTTGTGCCGAACCTCAGTTTCGGACCGGATGTCGTCAAATCCCTGCGACCGCAGATGAACTTGTTTTTTGATGTCCATTTGATGTGCTCCAAACCCGACATCCTACTGAAACCCTTTGTTTCGAGCGGAGCAGATTCCATCACGATCCATGTTGAATTGGGAGATCGTCGTGTGGATGACCTCATCTGGCAAATAAGGTCTTTAAACAAGAAAGTGGGGCTGGCAATCAACCCACCCACTTCCATTCACGATGTCACCCCTTTCCTGGATAAAATCGATCTGCTACTGATCATGACGGTCAATCCCGGCTTTGGTGGCCAGTCATTCATCGAAGAAACACTGCCAAAAATTCAACAAGCCAATCGATGGCGTGAAGAGAAGAAGCTAAAGTTTCGCATTCAAGTCGATGGAGGCATCAACGACAAAACCGGCGCACTATGTGCCCGGGAAGGTGCGGATACATTTGTCAGCGGATCGCATTTATTCAAACAACGCAACATGCGTTACGCAGTGAAACGCCTCAGGCACTCTTGTCACGAGGCATCGGAGTTTTACGGAAGGAAGCAGGATGCATCGAAGCCTAACGCTCCGATTCCCCAACCTCACCTTCTTTAATTTTCTTTGAACTTGGCGCAGCATCCTCCTCCATGCGCGCGATGTAGGCTACGATGTCCTTCAGGTCGTTGATGGAATAGATTTTGGCAATATTTCGCATCAAGTTTCCCTCCACATCAGCCGGATCGTATCCCCGCCAATCCATTTTAAATTTTCGCAACTGATCCATCAGATACCAATCTTCCTGCACATTCAACGGAGGTGCGTTAAAGGTTGGATTCCCCTGTCCTTTCGGGCCATGACAACTGGCACAGATGGCGTACAAAGGTTTTCCGTGCTCTGGGTTTCCCCGGATGGTTTTGATATGATCGGGCTTGGGCAGGGATTCAAACCGTTTAGCCAACTTCGCCCACAATTGTGGATCGTCATATTGCTTAACAACCGGGATCATCAACAGGGAACTTCGGTTTTCTTCCTTTTGCCCCCGTGTTCCGGCTGCAAATTTAGCGAGTTGACGCTCGATATACCAGGCTGGCAATCCGTCCAGAATCGGACCCCGTTGCATTTCCTTGGTTCCATGGCAAAGAACGCAGGCCTGGTAGACTTCATCCAGGTCATTTGCAACCGGTAAATCAACTTCCCCCTGCGCCGACACTTTGAGGCTCCAGCAAAGGGACATGCTGATGCCCAATGCCAGACATATCCATGCAACCGTTTCCACTTTCGGATGCCTCATTTGACTTGTTGCAATCCACTGCATTTCAACTAATATAACGCCTATCCGGAATTTGAACCAGTCATAGCTCACATGAAATCCAGATTACAATCCCGATGGTCAGGCTTCACTCTGATTGAACTCCTGGTAGTCATTGCCATTATTGCGATTTTGGCAGGAATGCTCTTACCGGCACTCAGCAAAGCGAAGGAGCAAAGCAAGCGTGCCGTTTGCAAATCCAATCAAAGACAGATCGTGCTCACGATGTTGATGTATGCCAATGACAACGAACAGAAATTCCCGGAGGGGCTGCGTGACAATGGAATTGAACATTTTTCGTTCATTCACTCGCAGGTCTTTGATTACATGAAGAATTCAGGCGGTTTGGCCACCAACTCATTCAACTGTCCAAACAAACAGAACTGGTTCCGCGTTCAACCGGGAGTTGGGTATCGATTGGGTTATTACTTTCTGTGGGGCCACCGGACGAATCAGGACGAGCGCGACCGAAATGCCGATTACGGAGACAGCCCGAGTCCCTGGGATTCCCCTCAGCGTGCCACCGACGATCCTACCTGGCCCATGATAGGCGATGTGATTGAAAAAGGCACCGTCAATCCCCCCATCACTTCAGCCCCACACGGTCCAACCGGACCGGTCAAAAGTGCGGAACGCGTGTTCCCCGAACCGGAAGCTCTGAAGTCACAGGGTGGTAATATCGGTCTGGTGGACGGATCCGTCAATTGGCGCAAGCAAACCGAAATGCGCCCGCACAATGCCACCATCCCTTTTGGGAGCATTATCGGCTACTGGTAATCATAAATAGATTGATCGCCTGAATTGATAGACACAGTCCATGTCAGAAACCACCTATACCCTGGGATTGGATTACGGGACCAATTCTGTTCGCTCCCTGATCGTTGATACGGCTCAAGGCAAAGAAATCGCCAGCGCCGTTTGCGGGTATCCGCACGGTGAGCAAGGCATCTTTACGGATGAGAAAAACCCCGATCTGGCGAGACAACATCCGGCAGATTATCTCTTTGGAGCGCAACAATCGGTTCAGCAGGCATTAGAGCAAGCTTCGGACGCCGATCCATCCTTTAGGGCAGACCAGATTAAGGGCATTGGAATGGACGCAACCGGCAGCACGCCCATGCCTGTAGATCGGCAGGGAAATCCCATCACTGATCTTCCGGCATTTCAGGATCATCCGGGCGCCATGGCCTGGCTGTGGAAAGATCACACCTCTTCTGAAGAAGCCAAAGAGATCACCACTAAGGCGGGTGAACTGCACCCCGAATACCTCAATCACTGTGGTGGAATTTATTCATCCGAATGGTTTTGGGCCAAGTTGCTTCATTGTGTCAGGCAATACCCTGAAGTCATTGAAGCGACCCACTCCTGGATCGAAATTTCGGACTGGATACCGGCGGTGCTGACAGACACTTTGGCGCAACCTGTGAGAAACCTTTGCGCTGCCGGTCATAAGGCACTTTATCATGCCAAATGGGGAGGCTACCCTGAAGAAATCTTCCTTCAACAACTTCACCCTGAGCTGGCAAGAATCGGCCGTTCGCTCAGAAACGTCAGAACGCATGCCATTGATCAACCGGCAGGCAGACTTGGTAAAGAATGGGCTCAAAAATTGGGTTTAACCCCCGGAATCCCTGTAGCAACCGGGGCACTGGATGCCCACCTTGGTGCCGTAGGGAGCGGAATACGCCCCGGAGCCATGGTCAAGATCATGGGCACTTCTACTTGCGACATCATCGTTGCCCCTCTGAGCCAAGAGCTTCCCTTTATTCCCGGTCTTTGTGGAATGGTGCCAGAAACGGTGCTTCCGAAGCACCATGGTGTGGAAGCAGGACAATCGGCTGTGGGCGACCTTTTTCACTGGTGGGTGGATCGAGTTCTATCACATTCCGGCGACTCACACGAAAGCCTCACCGAAGCGGCAAGCAAACTCCGACCTGGAGAATCCGGTTTGCTCGCATTGGACTGGAACAATGGAAACCGTTGCCTTCTTTGTGACCCCTTGCTAACTGGAGTCCTTTTGGGCCAGACACTGCAAACACAGGCTCATGAAATTTATCGTGCCCTCATAGAAGCAACCGCATTTGGTGCCCGTATGATCCTGGAACGAATTGAGCAGTACGGGATAGAAGTTGACACCATTATCGCATGTGGTGGATTGGCAAACAATAATCCCATGCTCATGCAAATTTATGCGGATATCACTGGCAGACACATCCATGTTTCCAAATCAAGCCAGACTTGCGCATTAGGTTCAGCCATAGCAGCCAGTGTGGTGGCTGGTTTGCATACCGACATCCGGAGCGCACAATCAAGCATGTGTCCGCAGGTTGAAACAAAATATTCCCCCGATGCCTCCGCTACACAAACGTATGATTTACTCTTCGAACTTTACGTCAAAGTGCATGACAACTTTGGGGGGCATCAGGAGCACCCCGCTTCCCTGAACGAATTGATGAAATCCTTACAACGGCTCAAGTCCAAAAACAGTCTCGGTTGACCATTCAATTCAGGCTACAGCCCCTCCGCTAAACATTGCAATTGCAATGCGTTAACTGCTTTCTTTTTGCATTGCTCCAACAAGATTCCGTTGCAGCAAATATTTGCGCAAATCTACCAGAATCTCTTAACACCTATACACATGAGTGTTACACACACTTAATGATATTTTTCAACACAAAATCTCATAGCTCCCCTTATGACTTTATTTGCATTTAGCATATTATGGCATATTACCTGCTCACGACTGTCCTAAGCTATTCATTAACCGGACAATTAACAGATCAAATGCCAATCAAGCAACAAGCATACACAACGGATCAAGATGTTTTTCAACGGGAAGGTTACGTAGTTCCAGCCAACAGGGAATTGGGTGAACATGTGACCAGCGATATACTAAGGGAAGCATCGAGACCGTACCTCAATGATCGCCCTATCAGTCCATCCGAAGTTGAAGCAACCCGCTTTCCATTTTCTTCTTTAAAAATTCTGATTGCAGAAGATCACACTGCAAACCGGGAGTATTCCAAAAGCCTCCTCACCAAATTGGGCTACCATCCCAAGACCGCCAAAAACGGATTGGAAGTGCTGGAGATAGTCCAAACATCCCCCTGCGACCTCATTCTCATGGATTGCTACATGCCCGAGGTAGATGGCCGGGAAGCTACTCGCATCATACGCAATCTGGAGAGTGAAAATGCTCTCCCAAATCATCGCTCAATTCATATTATCGGAGTCACAGCAAACGGCAGCCTTTCTGAAAAAAGGTCCTGCCTGGATGCCGGCATGGATTCCTTCATCAGCAAACCACTCATGCGCAATCCACTAAACGAAAGGTTGATGAACTTTTGGATTGAGCTTAACCTCAACAAACTAGACCATACCATGGCTGAAGAAATCATCAATGAATTCGAGGAAGTGACAACAACGCTGGATAACCTGCGACGTGAAATCGGCAGCGAAGCCACCAATGAACTGGTTCAGGATTTCATGCATAGCACCCCGGAGCGAATGGTTGAAATGCAGTCGGCATTGACATCGAATTCCATGACGGATTTAAGAAGGATCGCTCACTCATACAAGTCGGTCTGTCAAATCTATGGATTGTCTTTAATGTCTTCCCTCTGCGCCAAACTGGAAATGCAGGCTCTGAGCAACAATAAAGAAGAAGCCAAGTTGCTGATTGGCCAGATCCAGCAGTTGTTCAATGCGGTCCTTCCTGTTATAAAAAGCGCAACCACTCCCAAGGATTAGTCGCTGTTGATTTGCCTTTTTCCTGGCGCATCCTTGGCTCCGGATCTGTATCCGGCTTAATATTACCAGGATTAGAATCAAGCCATGATTGACTTGCCCCCCGGCAGTGGCTTGAATCGGGACATGATCAAATCAATGACCGGTTATGGTCGGGGAGAATCCACCAGCCAAAACTATCGGTTGACGGTGGAAATCCAGTCCGTTAATCGAAAACAACTTGAATTTGCCATTGCCTTACCCAAGGAACTCGATGCTTTGGAAGGAAAAATCAAATCCTTTCTCAGTGATTTCATCTCGCGAGGCCGTGTTCAGGTCCGGGTAAAACTCTCCGACTTGGATGGCAATGACTGCACCGAACCAAAAATCAACCAGCCACTGGCTGCCTCTTGCATCAATGCATTACAGGAAGTTGCGGGCAATCTGGGAGCAAAACCGGACATCACCCTTGAACTACTGACACGCATTCCAGGGGTACTGAAGATTGATCTCAAAATTCCTGATCCGGAATTAATCTGGGAAGCAGTGGAAACCGCCGCACGTGAAGCTGTTCAAGGAATGCTTGCCATGCGTGAAACTGAAGGCCAGCACCTCTATGGAGATCTATCCTCGCGTGTTGAAACCATGCGCAAAGCTCTCAGCGATGTTCGCAAGCTTGCGGCTGAGCTCCCGGATCGTCAACGTCAGCAATTGATGGAACGCTTAAAGCAGGCGGGATTGGAGCAGATTGACCTGAATGACGATCGAATCCTGAAAGAGTTGGTTATTTTTGCGGATAAAAGCGATATTTCGGAGGAGATGACGCGCCTGGAGAGTCATTTCAACCACTTTCACACGTTGTGCACCGGACAAAAACAAGTGGGCAGGAGTCTTGATTTCCTTGCGCAGGAAATGTTCCGCGAAATCAACACCATTGGCTCAAAGGCTTCGAACCACGAAATTGCGCACATTGTCGTGACGTTGAAAACCGAATTGGAAAAGTTCAGAGAACAAGTCCAGAATCTGGAGTGATCCCCTCATGCCCATTTCACAGGAAACAGACTCCCTACTCATCATTGTTTCAGCACCTTCGGGCGCTGGGAAAACAACCTTGTGCCAAGGGCTCCTGGACGCGGATTCCAAAGTCAAACGTGTGACGACATGCACGACCCGCCCTCCAAGAGGAAACGAACAAAACGGGGTGGATTATCATTTTTTGTCACGCGAAACATTTGAAGAATCCGTCCGACGGGGAGATTTCCTGGAACACGCCGAGGTATATGGAAACCTTTACGGCACGCGGAGGGAGGATGTCGTAAAGGAAATGAACAACAAAAAGGACGTGTTGCTCAATATCGACATCCAGGGAGCCAACTCAATTCGTGAGATCGCCCACCAGGATACAGTGATCAAAAAGGGATTGATCACTGTATTTCTAACACCTCCGAGCCTTCATGAATTGGAAAGCAGACTCAGGAATCGAGCTCAGGACAATGAGGAAGTGATTCTTGAACGGTTGGATCATGCGAAAACGGAACTTTCGGAGCGGCACCATTTTGATTACCTGATTGTGTCCGGAACAAGGGAACAAGACCTCAACAACCTGCTCGCCGTCGTGAGAGCAGAACGTCTAAAATCGAAACGCCACACCATTAACTTATCCTGAATTGCTCCCCCCATGGAGCGCCAAATATCATGAAAAACATCGCATTGGGAGTCACCGGTTCCATAGCCGCCTACAAAGCGGTGGATATCACCAGCGAACTGACTAAGCTCGGACACTGTGTCACCGTCATTTTGACAGCAGATGCCCAAAAATTCGTCACCCCCTTACCATTTAAAACTCTGTCACGTCAACCCGTCCTTACCGATCTGTACGATGAAGACGAAGGATGGAAGCCCTCCCATATCCGGGTTGCAGACGAAGCTGACCTGCTTTTGATTGCTCCAGCTACCGCCAATACCATTGCCAAACTGGCTCACGGACTGGCCGATGATGCCTTGTCCTGCACAGCGCTTTCCTTAAATCCCGGCGTACCCATCCTCGTAGCCCCGGCAATGAACGGCAAAATGTGGCAACATGCAGCCACGCAGGAAAATGTCAAAAAGCTCACTGAAAGAGGTGTGGTGTTCATAGGACCGGAAGAAGGTCTGCTCGCATGTGGATATCAGGGCATCGGTCGACTTTGGAATGTGCAGGGTATTCTGGAGAAGGCATCAGAATTGCTGTCAAATGGGCGGTAATATTGCTTTTCGATCATGCCATTCGAACAAATAGCCCATTTTTTTCAAAAACGGTGGCCTCATCTCGGGGCTGGTCAGGATGTCGCCAGACGTCGCATTGAAGAACGCATCAGGACTGTTGAGTGCCACTTTGGTTTACCGGTCAAGATCTGTGCAATCCTGATGCTCGGTTATTACCTTTTCTTTTCCAACTGGTTCGACGATATACAAAGCACCAGGGACGTCGCGTTGGCAACGGTGCGGTTCTTTTTCGTCATCTACACCGTGATCAACATCGGTGCGGGCATCATGATTGCAGGCATGCATCAACTCCCATTATGGACGAATCAACTGGTTGTGCTTCTGATCGCCATTTTTGACGTTCTCTTATTATCTGCACTGACCCTGGTGACGGGAGGATTTGACAGTCTCCTGTATTGGATCTTCCTTTTATTGATTATCCGAAATGCACTCAGCATCCCCTCTTCCACAACTCAAATCACCGTAAACGCACTCACCGTGCTCTGTTTCATCATGGCCGGTCTGACGGATATCACCATTGCGGAGATTGAATTGGAAACGATTGAAACCAACACAGATTCATTTATCCTGCGCATTGTCATTTTAGGCACCATGATTCTATGGTGCTATGGTTTTCAGACACTTTTCGATAAACAAAGAAAAGTGGATGATGAGGCGAGGGAATTTAAAATAAGACAGGAGCAACTCCAGGCTACTGGACGACTGGCGGCCGAAATTGCGCACCAGCTCAAAAACCCGTTGGGAATCATCAACAACGCCGCATTTACTCTCCAGAGGACCGTCAAGGAAGGAAAAACCATCACGCAACAGATCACGCTCATCCGGGAGGAGGTTCATCGATCAGATCGTATCATCACGGATCTGATGGGATTTGCCCAATTGGCGGAAGGAACCATCGAAGCATTGAAAATACCCGACGAACTTGACAAAGCGATTGACCAGGTGTTTCCGAAGGCGGCTGATTTCGACATTAAGGTAGAACGTCAATACTCGCCGGCGCTACCCACGGTTTTCATGCAACGGGGGCATTTTAGCGAGATTGTCGTCAACATTCTTCAAAACGCGCGTGAAGCCATGGGCAGCACGGGCACCATCACTGCAACTGCTTCTCATGGTGAAGGTTACTCTATCCTGGTCACTTTAAAAGATTCCGGCCCGGGCATGTCACAGGAACTGTTGGACCAGGTATTTGAACCGTATTTCACCACCAAGGAAAAAGGAACCGGGCTGGGCCTCGCCATTGTAAAGCACAATGTGGAAATATACGGTGGGCATCTTAAAGTGGAATCCCAGCTTGGCGAAGGCACCACATTCATATTACAGTTCCCAGCCCGCACTTTGATGAAGCTGCGAAAGTAAGAAAGGATGAACAAGGAACTTCCACCCATATTGATCGTCGACGACGAAAAGAACATGCGCCTTTCCCTCGAAACTGTCATGAATGACGAGGGTTACACGGTGCAAGCTGTGGAATCGGCGGAAGAAGCACTGGAGATTCTCAAAACCGAAACCTATTTTCTGGTGATCACCGACGCCCGGCTGGGCGGGATGAGCGGTTATGATTTTCTGAAGGAGATGCGGCAACGAAAGCCGGACCTGCCCATCCTCATGATCACAGCCTATGCCACTCCCAAACTCGCTGTGGAGGCGATCAAATCTGGGGCAATTGATTATTTGGCCAAACCTTTTGCTCCCGAGGAGTTGCTGCATGCAGTGTCTCGTTGTGCGGAACGCCATGCCCTGATTGCTGAAAACCAGGCTTTAAAATCTGCCAACCAGCCTTCATTTGGTCTGGAGCGCATCATTGGCGATTCCAAAGGGATTGATGACGTCCGCAGTTTGATCATGACCGTAGCTCCCACGAATGCCACCGTGCTGATTCTAGGGGAAAGCGGCACCGGCAAGGAACTGATCGCCGGGGCCATCCATGCATTGAGCGAGCGCAGAGAAGAGTCCTATACACGGATTAATTGTGCCGCCATTCCCGATCAGTTGCTGGAAAGCGAACTTTTCGGGCATGAAAAAGGGGCCTTTACCGGTGCTGTCCGTAACAAATCCGGTCGTATGGAAGAAGCAGACGGTGGCACAGTTTTTTTGGATGAAATCGGTGACATGAGCCGGCCGCTGCAAGCCAAACTCCTTCGTTTTCTGGAAGATGGCACCTTTACCAGAGTGGGAGGAAATCAGGAACTCAGAGTGGATGTCCGACTGATCGCAGCAACCAATCGGGATATCGTCAACGCCATTCGGGCCAATCAGTTTCGGGAGGATCTTTTTCACCGGCTCAATGTGGTTCAGTTCACTCCCCCTTCCCTGCGTGAACGTGAAGGAGATGTCCTGATCCTGGCAAATCATTTCCTGAGACAATTTGCCGCCGGAATGAACAAAACCATCAAGGAATTTTCTCCCGAGGCGGAGAAACTTTTGCTGGCACATCATTGGCCAGGAAACGTGCGCGAACTCAGAAACGCCATAGAACGCAGCGTGATTCTGGAAACGAAGGAAAGCATCCAGGCATCCAGTTTGCCGAACTTCAAAGTGGAATCCAGACTGGGAACTGCTGAAGGATCACAGCCAAGCTCCACCGCCTCACTTGAGGAACAAATGAGCGAAATGGAACGTGATTTGATCCTTAAAAAGCTGTCGGAATTTGACTTCAATGTGGAAGCAACGGCCGAAGCCTTGCAAATGACCCCTCATTCCCTGCACTACAGGATGCACCGCCTGAAGATAGAATTGGAGCCATCGTAAGATTTTCAAAACAAGCATTCGACATCCTAACCACCACGTGTTAACAAAGTTCCTGATGACAGAGTTTAAACCAACCTGGATATTGGCGCAGTCCGATCCATACCGAACAGGCGGTTCTTCGTTGCCTACTCCAGAGGAGGGCACGAAGGAGATCCACTGGTTCGACGATATGGCGGTTGTGGCAGGAATCGGGTTGGTTTTGATGGTTTTATTGGCAATATGGGCAAAATTCTTCCGATCAAGCCCTGATTCCAGAAAAAAATCCGGGACCAAGGACGAATTTCGCACCGTTCCTGATGCTTCAACGTTAACGGACAATCAATCCGGATCGGACCGTCGGCGCAAGAAACGTCGTAGAAGGCGCAGGGATCATCGCCCCCGCAATCCAACCCTTTCAGAAACCGGGGGACTCCCTCACCACAAGGATTCGAACCCGGATTCCGCATAATGGCTGATGAGTAACGTAAAAGTCAGCCAGGATGTTACCAAGAAAAGCGCCTCCAATCTCGCGATGGCGTTTGTTTTGCTTCCCCAGGAAAAGAAGGATGCCATGTGCGCCCTTTATGCCTTCTGCAGAGAAGTCGATGATGTCGCCGACGAAGAATCCATACCGGCGGAAGAGCGACGCCGGGAATTGACGCGTTGGCGGGAAGATATCCGAAAGGCCTGTCATGGGGGAAATCCGGAAATACCCGTCAACAGGGAGCTACAACCCATTATCGAACGCTTCAAACTACCCTGCGAATTGTTTGAAGCGTTGATCGACGGCATGGAGATGGATCTGGAGGGAACGTACTATGAAACATGGGATGATCTGGCAAAATATTGCTACCATGTGGCATCCGTCGTAGGACTCCTGAGTATCGAAATTTTCGAATACACCCACCCTGCCACCAAGCACTATGGATATCAAATCGGGCAAGCCTTGCAGTTGACCAACATCCTGAGAGATATCCGCCAGGATGCTGAGAATAAACGTATCTATGTCCCCAGGGCGCTCATGGATAAGCATCAGGTCACCGAGGACGACCTCTATCAGTTCCGCGACAGTCAGCGCGTACGCAACATGGCCCGCGAGCTGGCAGAAAAGGCAAGATTCCATTATGCGGAATGCAGCAAGTGTATTCACCCGGATGATCGCCGGTCTCTCGTGGCGTCAGAAATGATGGGAGCTGTTTATTGGCGGATTCTGCTTCAGATTGAAAAGAGTGGATACGATGTTCTCCGCCCGAGAAAATTCAAACTCACGAAGACCTCCAAACTCTGGTTGGTGGCACGCAGTTTTGCACGCCATTGGCTCAAGGCAAAGCGTTCCGATTATGCCTTCTAGGGGCAACTTGTCTCAGGCCCGTTAAGCAGGAGTTTCTGTACTGTCCCCATGAAATTCCTCGCCCGGCATGGCAACGGATGAGTCCGGACCGATGTCCACAACCGTTTGAATGATATCAACGGACCTAAGTTCTTTTTCATCTGCTGACGCGATGTGATATAAGGCATCTCCTTCATTCACCAGGGGCTTTTCCATCCCCCCAATCACATGCCCCGCCTTGGGAGCCACAATCTCCTGTTCGTTTTCTCCAAATGGATCTGAAACTGTGCCCAATACCTGGCCGGTTTTCACCGCGGCACCCAACGGGACTTTGGTTCTGAAAATGCCACCTGCCGGCGCGCGCAACCAAAGACTGGAACTACATAAAATCGGAGGTGTCTTCTCCCGCCCGGACCTGCGTTTTTCTTTCAACATCCCCAAGCGCCGCATCACATTCAATACACCACGCACCCCCATCCGAATGCTCACTTCATCAAAACGCAATGCCTCACCCGCTTCATACAAGAGCAAAGGAATGTTTTTCGCACGCACCGCATCGCGAAGAGACCCGTCCCGCACCGAACTGGGGATGATGATCGGGGCGCCGAAAGCTTCAGCCAATTCGGAAGCTGCCGGATCATTTTCGCTGATTCTAATTTGAGGAAAATTGGATCGATGACGCGCCCCGGTATGCAAATCGATTCCATGGGTGGAACGTCCGACAATTTCTTTCATGAAAAGGGACGCCAGAGTGCTGGCAAAGGATCCTGTTTCCGTACCTGGAAAAAAACGGTTCAAGTCACGCCCATCGGCCAGATACCGACTTTGGGAAATAAATCCCAGCACATTCACGATAGGCACCGCCACCAGGCATCCACACAGTCCTTTGAGTGCTTTCATTCGCAGTACGCGACGTATGATCTCCACTCCGTTTAACTCATCCCCATGGATAGCCGCACAGAGAAATAATCTCGGGCCGGGTTTTCGCCCGTTGACCACATGCACTGGCATGTGAAGCCTAGTCTGGGTATACAACTGGGTGATGGGAAGGTTGATGGTACGTCGATTTCCAGCCGGGACAGACTCGCCGCCCAGTTGAAAAACCGACTGCACATTGGATGACATGTGAGGTATGTTCAAAATGATTCCTGTTCACTCGGGGCGACTGGTGGGTTCACCTGCCAGGTAACGCCTCCCCGGGTGGATCACCACTCTCCCCCCCATCGCTTGCCGACCAATCAGCATGGAATACCGCAACTGGTGCCGGGTCGTCAAACTTAGTTGTATGGGCCAGCATTTGCCCCCCATGCACAGGGTGGTGTGGACGAAATACCGAAGTTCGCGCTTCCCCCCCGAATTCATCACATGCCGTCGATCATGAACAGGCAGTGTGCAAACAGACCGGGTCCCCAAATCATCATCGGTGATCACTTCAAAACGAACGCAGGCTTGCCCGTGTTCGGAAAATTCACTGATGGACTCAGCGTGGATGGCCGAACTCCTGGCTCCAGTGTCAATTTTGGCATGCAACCGACTGACCCCCAGATCTGGAAGACTGACCAACTCTCTCCATCCAATATTAATTCTAGAGCGCATAATCACGCATTGATTTTGTCTTATGATGCCAATAAGGTGACTTTCAGATCCAGCTCGGAATCAACTTTCTTTAACGAGCCAACACAGCGTCCATGAAAATTGCCATTTTATCAAGGGGCCCAAATCTCTTTTCCACCAAAAGGTTGGTGGAAGCTGCGGAACAAAAAGGGCACGAAGCCAGAGTGATTAACCCGCTCCGGTGCTACATGAACATCTCGGCACACCGACCGGAAGTATACTATAAGCAAGAAGCATTAAAGGGTTTTGACGCAGTCATTCCACGTATTGGGGCCTCCATAACGTTCTATGGGTTGGCAGTACTCAGGCAATTTGAAATGATGGGAGTCTACAGCCTGAACGAATCGGTTTCCATCGGCCGTTCACGTGACAAACTTCGCAGCCTTCAACTGTTGTCCAGAAAAGGCATCGGCATGCCGATCACCGCATTCGCCCACAATCCGGACGACACCAAGAACGTGATTGAACTGGTCAAGGGCGCTCCGCTGGTCCTGAAACTACTCGAGGGAACCCAGGGAGTCGGAGTGGTCATGGCTGAAACCAATCAAGCGGCAGAAAGCGTGATCGATGCCTTCCGGGGATTGCACGCCAACATCATGGTCCAGGAATTCATTCAGGAAGCCGGTGGTTCGGATATCAGGTGCTTCGTCATCGGGGAAAAGGTGGTGGCCTCCATGAAACGAACCGCAAAAGACGGAGAGTTTCGCTCGAACCTCCACCGTGGAGGCAGTTCTGCCATGGTGAAACTTACTCCTGAAGAACGTTCCACCGCCATCCGATCAGCAAAAATACTCGGACTCAACTGCGCGGGTGTGGACATCCTTCGTTCGAACCATGGTCCGGTGGTCATGGAAGTCAATTCCTCCCCCGGCCTCCAGGGAATCGAAGAATGCACTCAAAAGGATGTGGCCGGACGTATCATCGAGTTTATTGAAAAAAACGCCAAACCGGGAAAAACCCGCACCAAAGGCAAAGGGTAACTCACGCCGACCTCAAAACAGACGCATGTTCTGAATGGGTAATTCCCGGTCCTCGGGCATGATGAGGTAAACGGTTCGTTTCGAGGACTGCCAGGCTCTTGAAAAGTGTTCCATGGGGTAGGTCCACCTCACTTCGGGGCATCGGGCAGGATCATTGAAAATGGGATTTCCATCCGCATCAAATCCAATGCAGACCACCAGATGTCCATCATTGGCCCCTTTCTTGGATTTCCCCTTTAAAAGGTCATATGAAATGGATGTGGCCACCGGGATGCCTTGCGCGAGGATTTCATACAACGCGTCCACGGATTCCAACCTTGCAACGAAGGCCCGTAACCCTGCGTGTTCGCCGGCAAAGGCGGTATTGAACGGCCAGTTCCCCGTTCCAGGCCAGCCGGGATCAAAGATGCGGGCGGCGACCGTTGGAACCGGGTATTCCAGTTCGGGCCGATGGAGGACCTCCGCCCAATACCCCAGGATCATGGTCACGGATGTTGGACTACACCAAACGTTTCCTCCGATATAATCCAATTGGCAACGCTTCGGAACCGCCAGTTCGATCGGAGCCTTGTTACCGGTAAGAGCATCATCCGTGAATGCCCCGCTGACGCTGCCCGACAGACAGATTCCCACCAGTTTTAATGCAGGCGGTCGCCGATGCGTCTCAGAACTCAATTCAAGTTTCAAGGTGCAGGCGGTCGGCTTTTCCTTGAACACAAGTGTGTCGGTATAAACCGCCGCAAACTCATCTTTTTGATCATTCAGACTGGATCGGGTTTTGATGTCTCCGTTCAATATCTGTTGCCCGGTGGACCATTGACCAAATCGGTAGGATCGAGTAGAGCCATCGTGAAAAGTCACGTCCATTTCGAGCGTCAAGCGATCGCCGTCCCCGGCCTCAAGGTTCCAGGACGGAATGAGTTCTTTCACGTCAAATTCAGGCATGACGACAGGAATACGATAGACTTGTTTGGAATCGGCATTGTCCGCTTGCGGCACGACGAAGGATTCCAATTGTTCCCATGTCTGAATCATCTGGTTTTCCGCGTTCATGGGTATCATGGAAAAAATGGCGATGCCCATCAAACATGTCCAAACCTTTTGAATAACCTCTGGACGTCGCACTTTGGAGAATTTCATAATAAATTAACAAACCATCATCAAAACAACTGTTGCATCAAGGCCATTTCCTGGTCTGCCACCTTTTCATACTGGAATTGCCTCACGTGTTTTCGCCCTGTCTCACTCAATATTTTTCTTTGATCGGGAGATTCAAGGAGTCGAACCACCGCGTCAGCGGCTTCCGGGCGCGATCTCGAAGGGACCATTTCCAGCACCCCGTCAAACAATTCCCGAAAGACAGGCAAATCATAAGCCACCACCGGCAATCCGGCAGCCAAAAATTCGGTCACACTCAGACCCCAACCTTCTTCAAACGAAAGACTCAATCCCATTCGGGATTGCTTCAACATGGTATTCTTTTCAATTTCAGAAACACCACCCTTGAATTCAACGCTGCCGCCCAACCCTCTGTCCTTCATCATCTGCATCAGTTGAGTCCGGTGAGGACCCTCCCCAATCACCACCATGCGCGCATCCGATCTGGCTTTTACAATCTGTTGCCAGACTTCGGGGAGATCAAAAACACCTTTCTGTTCATGCACTCTCCCGAGAAATACCACATCATATTTTGGGGGTTCGGAAGGAGTGCTATCCAGTTCGGAAAAATCCAACCCGCATCCCACCACTTTGGGAACAACTCGCCGCAAACCAAGCTGAGATTTCAACTTCAAACAATCCTCCTCAACCGGACGGCTGAGACACATGACGAGATCCGCATGCCGGTCTGCCAGACGAAGACTCCATTTTTCCGAAGCCAGGAAAAGTCGGTCGAACAATGAATGTCGATTGGACTGAGCATGCAGCAGATGCTGAATCTTGACGACCAGTTTTGCCCCGTAACGCTTGGCCAATTTCAGGGCAGGATAAACTTCAAATATCAGGAAATTCGATGCGTACACCACATCATACGCAAAGGGCAATCTCCGCCAATGAGCGGATACCATCCGAAAACCAAAAGCAGGAAAATATCGCCAGGTCTGATCCAGATATCGACTCGCATCAAAATACCGATCGGAACAAACCAAGCCGCATTGAGGTGCCGCGGATCGAATCTGGGGATATCCTGCATGTGCAACCAGAAAATCCACCTGATGCCCCTTTTGCGTCCACGCTTTGGCCATCAAAAGGTAGTGTTTCAACACACCAGACATGGAAGTGCCATCATTCAGGCTGTTATGAACAATCAGAATCTTCACATCCAGAATGGGAATCAGTCGGCAGCATTCGACATGAATTGATGAATCGCGTCCATCAGGTTTTGTTTGGAACTGGGCTTGATCATCACTCGATCAAAACCGGAAAGGGCATCCAACTCCTTCTCCGTCTGATTGACGTCAGCTGTAAGCGCAATGATGACCGGTTTGGGAGTGACTTGCTCGTGATCCACGTGTTGGCGAATGGCACGCGTGGCTTCCCGACCATCCATGACAGGCATGCGGATATCCATCCAAATCAAATGTGGCTTCCAATCCCTGGCAACTTCAAGTGCCTGTGCACCATCTGTTACAACCTTCAACTGGAACCCGACGGGAGCCAACATCGACTCTATCAGCTTGGCATTGATAGGATCGTCCTCGGCAACCAAAATACGAATGGTGGTCGGATCAAGATTGGCGGGGTCGGGAATCTCTTCCACCGGTGCAACCGGTTGCAATGATTGAACCTTTTCCTCGCCTACGACAGGTAAGGTGACATCAAAAAACACAGTCGTTCCCACGGTCAGTTCACTTTCAATGCGAATAGCTCCGCCAAGCATATCTGCAAAATGTTTACAAATGGACAGCCCCAATCCAGTCACCTTGTGTTTACGATTGGAATGGGGCGATTGAAAAAATGGCTTAAAAAGGTCCTTCAGGTTTTCCCCAGGAATACCCTCACCTGTATCGGACACCATAAACCGCAGTCGGACTTTCCGATCATTTTGCGTTTTTCCAATCTCACGTGGTTCATCGCGCCACTGTAATTGAACCATCACCCTGCCCTGAGGCGTGAATTTTAAGGCATTACCGACAAGATTCAGGAGGATTTGTTTGATCTTGTTGGCATCACTGCGATAGCGAACCGGTAAATCAGGAGGTATATGCCACTCCACAGGCATATTCCGTTCCCTGATCTGCATGGAAAGCATCCCCCGCAGATCATTCAAAAGTTCGGCCAAATCGAACTCCGTCTCCACCAGCCGATCCTTACCGGCTTCGGCTTTGCTGACAATGAGGATGTCACTGATCAGATTAAGCAAATGATTGCCACTCGTGTGGATGATATTCAACGATTCCAACTGCTCTTCGGTCAGGTTTTCCCCTTCAGCCACCAAACGACTGAATCCAATGATAGGATGCAAAGGTGTGCGCAGCTCATGGCTCATGTTCGCAAGAAAGACAGCCTTGGCATCATTGGCCCGTTCCGCCTCGGCTTTGGCTACTTCAAGCGCTTTGGTACGTTCCTTCAGCTTTTCCTCCAACCGGGTCCGGTAGGAATGCAATTGCTCGGTGCTGTTTGAAAGATACTTCACCATCTGATTGAACGAATTGGCCAAAAAACCAATTTCATCCATGAACACGACCGGGACTTGAACATCGAATTTACCCCGGTTCACCGTCCCCACTCCGGCCACCAGAGATTGCAGCGGACGTATCAATGTGTGATGAAAAAACAGTGGCAATCCAATTAATGAAAGAATGAAAACTGCAAACAGAGTCCAGGTAAAAATCCTGCCATGCTGCCATCCGGCCTGAAGCAACCTCAACGTGTTGTCTTCCACCACACCGGCCGGACCAACCATGTGACTGTCTTCCTGCCCCCAGTGTTGCTCATGGAGTCTGAGCGGCATGACAGCGTCTTGAGCTGGAACCAGACCGGCCATCTGGATATCCACCGGGTAATGAGCGTCATAATACAGTTCCTTGAGAGAATCCAGATTCCGGTAGTTGAATCGCACTTGACCATCGGGGTGTAAGACGACCTGGAAAGAATGCTTCAAATTGGGTTTGCGGTCAGATGGCATTTCAAGCCAAGTGATGACGGCTTTTTCCCTGGATTTTGAAACAAAAACACCCCCTCGGGACTCGATGTCACGCTCGCCGACATCCATCAAGGCGGGGATAATGAGTGGAGCGTTCCCATAAGCAAACCGAAAGGTCTTCATGTTGACGGGGGCACTGAATGACATATAACCATCCAGGGCGATAAACGCTTCCTGATAGGATTTGCCGAAGAAAGAAAACGAAAAGGGTAATTCAAGCTTTTCATATCCCCCGGTCTTACCTCCGGAAGAGAAAATGCGGGTACCCAATGATGTATCCCAATCAAGTGGAACCTTTGAAAACTGAAACCCTTTGTTTCCGGCAGCAGGTGTAAAAACGACACTCTGATCCGGTTGAACCACCGACATGTTTGCATGCCCCCCCCCATGAGCAACGTGATCAGACTCAAGTGCCGCCCGCCGGTCATTCATCATCAACGCGCCTCCGCAAACACTCAACACCACCCAGGACATCACGGGGTAATCCGTGGGCTGTGTGCTGAACAATGT
>CAYPZD010000016.1:47139-64198 GCA_964415055.1 uncultured Verrucomicrobiota bacterium
TCAACACCACCCAGGACATCACGGGGTAATCCGTGGGCTGTGTGCTGAACAATGTTGGCAGTAGAAACACCAGCGCCATGTTTCTTGCCCGTCGTTCTGAATGACTAACAGGCTTAATGAGGCGTCTTAAGGCACCTTCAGGATTGCCCCCCTCTTCAGGACGGGCAGACTGACGGAGTAGAACGATCACTCCCCAGCAAAAAAGGAGCGCAATGAAAAGATCCGGAATATCGCCCCTCCAGTAAATATGAGCATCCTGAGCCACCCGAATTCGATGAATAGAGGTATAAATCTCGTTTATTTCGATCAAACAAGCGCCACCTAGACTCACAGGCAATTCCCATCTGCGCGTGTTTAACTTTCGGGGAAAGTGATAAGCAAATACCAGAAAGAATCCGGCAATGGGAACGAGAAAAGTGGTTTGTGTTACCAAAAAATAATAACTCCACTTCTGATAAAACAAACTGTCTCCCAACATGGCCACAGCCAGCAGGAACATGCTGCAAGACATACCGGCAAATGAAATTCTGAGCGGCTGCCCCCAACCTTTCCTCAAATCGTACAACGCAAAAACCGACAAAGCTGCAGCAAGCAAACTCACTGTCAGGTAATTCAAGGTCAGCTCTGTGAATACGATGTCCATGTTGCTTCAGTGTGATGAAAGAATCATTCCCCTTCGAATATTTACCACCATGATGCCTTCAGGATTTCTTTGGCTTTCCCAAATCAACCGCTTCGCCTTTGTATCTTAACCAGGCCCAACACCCCATCACACCAAGAGGCAATAAAATCCAGGCGCTCACTCCAAACCCGGCAGGTAAATACCCCAACAAAATGGCCATGCCTCCAGCCACCAACGCATAGGGCATTTGCGTGCGAACGTGGTCCATGGGATCACACCCGCTCGAGAAGGAAGAAACAATGGTGGTATCACTGATCGGAGAACAATGATCCCCGAAAACCGACCCGGCCAGAACGGATCCAATGGTGGCGATCACAACGTGGTTCACCGACTGCCCCAGTTCCCAGCCTGTCAAGCTCAAAGCAATCGGTATCGCCAAAGGCATCAACACCCCCATCGTCCCCCAGGAAGTCCCGGTGCTGAACGACATCAAAGCGGCCAGCAGGAACACGAGCATGGGAAGTGTGGCTGGCGGGAGCCAACTACCCAAAATACCGACCAGCCATTGAGCGGTCTCCAATTCCCTAATCACATCACTCAACATGAAGGCGAAAACAAGGATCAACATCGGCATGAACATATGCTGCATGCCCTCAAAGAAAGCCTGCACCGGAGATTCCTTGCTGCGGTCCGGGAGCACAAAACGGGTCAGCAATAGCGCCACGATGACCGCCAAAGCCGTCGCGCAAATGAATACCACATCCGCCCTGGCCCGACCAAACACCTGGATCAAACCGGATACACTCCATGCTTCATTCAGTCCACCTCCCTCGACATACAATCCAACAAAAACTCCCAGGACCAACACAACCAGTGAAATCACAGCCACCGCGATTCCCTTGTTGTCGGGTGGAATCGGGGTGGATGAGCGTGCCGGACCGGATGGTTTCTTGCGTCGTTCGGCCTGCAACATCGGGCCGTATTCACGCCCCAGCCAAATCGTCAGAAAAACCATGACCACGGCAAAATAGTTGTAAAACCGAAAAGGCAGACTTTCGATCAGCAGTTTGTATGGCGAAATCTCCGGCGTCATGGATGTCACATTGGCATTTTGAAAACCTGCCAGGATCAGTCCCATTTCCGTCGCGATCCAGGTGGATACCAGGGCAAAGGAAGCTATGGGAGAAGCGGTGGAGTCCACAATGAAGGCCAGTTTTTCCCTGGAAATGCCCGCCCGATCCGTCACCGCCCGCATCGTCTTGCCAACGAGCATACAATTGGCCAGGCCATCAAAAAACACAACCCACCCCATACCAAACGCCCCCATCCCCGCCCGGCGGCGGGATGCGTTCTGCCCAAGGAATCGGTGGGCCAGGGCATTCATGCTCCCGTTGCGGTTCAACACTTCAACAAAACCACCCATCATGAACGAGAACAGGATCACACAAACCTTCCATGGATCCGCCAACACCGGAATCAAATGATCGGCAAACAATGAAATAAAACCTTTGATCACGTTCCCGTCCTTAAGAAGGATGGCTCCGGAAAAAGCCCCCACGAACAGGGCTATGTAGATATCCTTGGTCAGGAACGCCAAGGCAACAGCAATCAAACTGGGCCATATCACGGCAGGTCCCTGCAAACTCTCCGGCAGCAGCACCCACAGGAAAGTCAGAACAAAAGCTCCCCATGAAACCCATTGTTTATTGATTTTGCGCTTCATTATTATTCTTCAAATTAAGATGGCTCGTGCTTCTTCCCGGTCACGACGGGAGACTTTAAGGTCTCATCCTGAGGAGGCAATTCCCCCATATTGCCCCCCTGCACCAACTCGGCACCAAACAGTCGCTGACATTCCAGCATCACAAACCGATCGGTCATACCCGCGAGGTAATTGCAAACCGCTCTCGGACGCCCCTGCTCCACATCCTGCCTGCCGAATTGTGCCCCCATCTTGTCCGGATGTTCCATGTAATAATGAAACAAAGGCACCAGCATTCGAACAGCCTTCAGGTTGGGTTCATGCACAATGGGGTTGTAGTAGAGGTTCCGATACAGGTATTCACGTAACTCGGCATTCCACCGCTTACGCTCAAAACTATAGTCAACCAGCTTCTCCGACAAACATCTCACTTCGTTGGAATGCCCGACACCGGAGGATTCGATGCGTTGTTCGGTGGTGAGCACCACATCCTTGGCCATGTCATCAATTAAACACCGGATCACAAAATAACGCCGCCCTTCCTTGCTGAGTGAGGACGTGTTTTTTTCCACCTGATCACAGGAAAGCCGCCAAATTTCCACGTGTCGTTTGAGATGGTTTTCTGAAATGAGACCGGACTCCAGACCGTCATCCAAATCATGACTGTAATAGGCAATCTCATCGGCAAGGTTGGCCACTTGAGCCTCCAGGGATGGTTGCTTGAAAGAGCGGGTCATCTCCGGTTTGGCGCCCCCCTTGAACAAATGGTGTTTGGCGAGTCCTTCCCGGGTTTCCCAGCTCAGGTTGAGGCCGGGAAAACCTGGATACTTTTGCTCCAGTTCTTCGACGATGCGGAGGCTCTGCACATTATGTTCGAAACCGCCGTGATCGACCATCAGTCGATTCAATGCTTCTTCTCCCTTGTGCCCGAACGGGGCATGCCCCAGATCATGAGCCAGGGCAACCGTCTCGCAAAGATCTTCATTCAATCGCAGGGCGCGCGCAATATTCCGTGCAATACCCGCCACTTCCATCGTATGGGTCAGACGGGTGCGGAGATGATCCCCTGTTCCATTCAAAAACACCTGGGTTTTGTATTCCAAACGACGAAACGCGCGGGAATGAATCACCCGATCGCGATCCCGTTGAAATTCAGTGCGCCACTCAGGGGAATCTTCAGGATGCACACGCCCCAGACTCTCGCAACTCAGTTGCGCATAAGGAGCCAGTATCTGTTGCTCCCGCTTCTCTAGTTCCAGCCGATCGCAGGGCATAGGGATCAGGGCTTGGACATTCGGACAACTTCCTCAGGAAACGCTGCTTCCAAAGGCACCGATTTCAACTCAAACAAGCGACGAATCGCATCTTCGATGAGGTTGTTCGGGCAACTGGCGCCGGCGGTGATCCCAATGGTCACATCGTCCTCTGGAAGCCAGTCGTTGGTCGTCAATTCCACCTGCCGATGCTGATTAAAATGACTGATCACTCCGGCTGATTCCATTTTGGCTGCATTTTTGATGAAATAGGTCGGCAACTTGGCCTCCCCCATTTCAGCCAAATGAGAGGTATTGCTTGAATTGTAGCCGCCCACCACGATCAAAAGATCCATGGGCTCTTTCAACAACTTTCCCAGAGCGTCCTGTCGATCTTGAGTCGCACTGCAGATGGTGTCGAAAAAACGAAAATGTTGATCCAGGTTCTTGGTCCCGTATTTCTTTTCGAGAGCATTCTTCAAGCGCCGCTGCACCTCTTCGGTTTCCCCCCGCAACATGGTGGTCTGATTCGCCACACCGATGGCATCCAGATGAATGTCCGGGTCAAATCCATCTGAATAACCTCCCTTGAACGATTCCAGAAAAGCTTCTTTGTCGCCACCATTCAAAATGTAATCACAAATGCGGTCCGTCTCATCCAAGGTGAAGACCACCAGATAGTGTCCATTGGCCGCCGTGGCCTGAGAACTGGTCGCCTTGGTCTCTTCGTGCCAGGCTTTCCCGTGAATGATGCTGGTGACCTGATCTTTGGAATACTGTTTCACGCGTTTCCAGACACTCATCACATCGCCGCAGGTTGTATCCACCATGACACATCCCTTTTCCTGAATGGCCTGGCGAGTACTCACCTCCGTACCAAAGGCTGGAATAATCACCACGTCATCCGCGGTTAAGTCATCAAGATCCTCGGAAGATGGTCGGCTGGCGATGGCCCGAATCCCCATTTGTTCAATCTGTTCATTGACTTCCGGATTGTGAATGATTTCCCCAAGCAGGAAAATGCGTTTGGGTTCCGGAAACACTTTTCGAGCCGCATAAGCAAGATCAATGGCCCGCTCCACCCCATAACAAAACCCAAACTGCTTCGCCAAACGAATGGTCATTTGGCCAGGAACCACCAACCGGTTGTCATGTTCACGTATATATTCCACCAAGGTGCTGCGGTAGTGGGTCACCACCTCCGCCTGCACTTCTTTCATCACATCCGGACGTCGTAAATTGATTTTTTTGGGTTTGGTTGCTGCAACCTCTGTCATGGACAAAACCTTATCACGTAGCAAGCCGAAGGAAAGCGTCATTTTGTGAGAAGAAAGCGTTGATCATCACCTGAACACCTCGCAAAGGTTCATTCAGCCCCCATCACATGGTACTTTAGAGCCTCGATCCGATCCATGATGACCGTTTCTCCATTGGGCCACCTCAAGGTCGCCTTTTGAATGGATTCACCAACACCCAACCCAACAATGACCTGATAAGGCGATTGGCTGCGATACCCGTCACCCGTAACAATGGGGTGGGAGAACGATCTGCCCGAAGTCTCGATTCTCAATTGCCCCCCCATCAAGGGCGGATGAGTTTCAGCATGTCGCAGGTCAAACCCGGCCCACGGGCCCTCTGTTTGATGAAAATTGGGAAACAAATGAAGCACCTGTTTTTCGTTCGGCCACAATTCAAAGGTGGTCACCGCCAAATCCGGCAATCCATTCCCGTCCAGATCAGCCGCTACCACATTCCGGCAGTCTTCCGCCATCGAAAGCCCGAACAAATAGGCCACTTCCACCCACTCCTTGCCTCCAAGATTCAGGAAGAAGCGATTTCGCTCATGTCCACCGTAGGATGCTCCTGATTGCCGATAGCGAAGTTGCTTGGACTCAATGTAATCATTCAATACCGGATCATCCTCCGAATTTCCCATGAAAAGGTCTTCGCGCCAGAATTCGGCTTCATAGTCGTGCGTCCCCGCACCTGATATGTGGCCATTGACAATGTAAACGTCTTCATCCCCATCCAGATCGAAATCAATATTCGCCACGCCCCATGACCACCCGGTGCGCTGAATGGGCGAAAATTCTGTCTCCTGCCTGAATCCATCCTTTCTCCCGTAAAAAACCCGATTCCCATAAGACATGGCTTTTTTCATGGATAACTCGTTGTCATCTTCGGAAATTCGGATCCCCAGGGCATGCATACGTTCAACAGTCGAAGAATGCATCCCAATCATCAGAAAATCCAACAGCCCGTCCTGATTCCAATCCCCAAAAGCATGCGCCATCCCAAACCCCTGCCTGACGCCCAGCCACGTTTCGGTGACGTCCACAAAAGTGCCGTCTCCCTGGTTGAGGTAAACATCCGCTCCGGCAAAATCGCTGACAACCAACAGATCCAGATCAGCATCATCATCCAAATCAACCAATGAACCGCTGTAAGATCGACGAAAACGTTTCGATTCCAATCCTGATCCCGAGGTCACATCCCTGAATCTCCCCTGACCGTCATTCTGTAACAGAAACGCAGGATAACCATCGTTGGCATCATGGAACGGTGTCGGCATCTGGCCGTTTTGATAAGGCACTTTGTATTGCCCCAACCAGGCATCCAGATCCCCATCCCCATCGATGTCCCCCGAAGTTAAAACGAAAGGATTTTTCAAAGCATCACCAAACAAAGACTGTCGTACTGGAGCTTCGGAAAAGGCTCCTTTCCCGTCTCCAGTATAAAGTCCCAATCCCTCTGTGGAAACTGCCAGAAAATCCAAAAACCCATCCCCATCGAAATCAGCCAACACCCCCTGATGAAATTGTTCCATGGGAAACTCCACCAGATTGCCTGTGCGAAATTTTCCTCCTCCCTGATTCCAGAACACCCGATTGATGCGGGATACGATGACTTCGGACAAACCGTCCGCATTCAAATCCACAACCTGTAGGTTCGGTTCCAATACCACATCATGATCGGCGGGTGAAATATCGGCCGCCTGAACGTGTTCAAAAGGAGGCAATCCATCACGTTCCAACAATTCGGCCTCCTGAACTTCCACATGATGAATCGCTGGAAATGATCCAGGACTTCCCGGAGGTATCCAGTCCACCTTGAACAAACCACGCAGAATCCAACGTTTGGGAGGTTCCGCTCTTCGCGCGTGAAATTCAAATCGAAAGCGGGATACAGGCCGCTCTTTCTGTGATGGATCAAATCCCACATGCCGCCATTGCATTTGATCAAGAAGGATCTCATCAGCGACCAAAGCATCCAGCCAGGAGGCCCATTGTTCGCTCTGCCACAGAACCGGTCTATCCACGTTCATGACGGACTGCTGAATGCCATGACCCAACAGGCGCAGCGATTCCCAAGCCCCCATGCGCAGGGAAGGAACTCGAAGTGTCTGGAACGCTCGCCATTGTCCCTGATCACGATTAAAATCGTCCCATACGGCATTCAGGAATTGCCCGTATCTCTCCGCCTCGATTTCCATAGCCAACGGACCGCGATCCAATTCGGCACGTCTGGCTACATGATCGACCTGGATCGACAGAGCTCCCGAAACATCCTTATTTCCAACGGAACTGTCCACTGAAGTAGGCACAGGCGCATCGCATCCCGTAAACACCAGCCATCCGGCAAGGAAAACCAAGTTCACGAAATTCTTGCTCATCGCACTTAAATGTGGCCATACTTCATTCATTCACAAAAGGTATCAGGATCAAGGCAGTCTGGCGCGATCCCCTCATTAAAACAAGGGGAATGCTGGGTGAACCAGATTTCCTGAAACAAGCCCCATCGGATTTGATAGAGCACAAGGGAATGAATCTAACCACGAAAGCTTATGAGTCACAAAATCCAGGAATACAAAATGATCGTCACCCCTTCAGGTGAAGAATTGGAAACTCAAGTAAACGAACTCCTGAAAAAAGGCTACGAATTGCACGGCATCCCCGGCATGCAGACCAAGGGAACGGATTTGGTCTTCTGCCAGGCACTCGTGCTCAAAGGCGATTTTTAAGAACCCATTTTTGAAATAGAATCTTACTTGCTGCAGAGCATCATTCGGCGTAATGATGCTCAGAGCACATTGCATTCACTCAAGGTTATGAAAACACACGATTTGATCTGGAAACCAGCTATCTGCATCGCATTACTATCGATCTTCATCTCCCGGGCACAGGCCGAAATCGGGGTGGGAGCCAAACCTGTTGACGGCGCCGAAATTTACTTTGACGGCAGCCGCTCCATGCTGGACGAAAAATGGACTTACTGGGAAGGCCCGCGTTTCGCATCCAGTCTCCCCATCAAATGGAAAATCGTCGATGATCCCGTCGACGAAGGCACCGCCATGATGACCGATGATCCGGTCGCTGCAGGCGGTAAATATGGAACAGCCGATATTGTCACCAAGAAGAAATTCCGCGACTTCCGCTTGCACATCGAATTTCTCATTCCAAACAAAGGCGGCAACAGTGGTGTGTATTTGCAGAACCGCTACGAGATTCAGGTTCTGGATGGGGACAAAACCAAACACGGCATGGCGGCCGTGATCAACGAAAGCGAATCCCCCTACCACGCCTACAACGGTCTTGGCATGTGGAACGCTTACGACATCACCTTTCGGGCGGCTCGTTTCGATGGAGAGAAACGCACTGAAAAAGCCATGGTTACCATGTATTTCAATGGACAAAAGGTGCACACCAATTTCCCCATCAACAAGGTGTGGGGCGGACCAAATTCCGGTATTGACGGCGGCAACAACGGTGGTCTTGGCGTCACAGACCGCCCCGGCGGTTTGAAACTTCAATGCGAAGGCCACGATGTGCGCTATCGTAACATCTGGATCAAGGAACTGAACCTGGACAAAGCCGACACCGACTTCCAGGAACTGGTGGCGAAATAACACCATCCTCCATCATTTCCACATTTGAATCATTCCTCAACGGGTATGGCTGATCCGTCGGCTGACAAACCGGAAAACGAGTGTTGCAACCATCAGCGAAGCTTTCTTTGCTGGCGGATCTGGACGATCTATGGGCTCCTTGCCGCGATCGGCATCCCATGGTATTGGCCGAAGGATCATGCCACCCAGTTGCTTGGGCTACCGGCCTGGACCTGTGTTTCCCTGCTCGCTTCGCTCGGGGCATCGGTCCTGACTACATGGTTAATCCTGACGCATTGGCCGGCGGCTCCTGATGATGAAAACAAGCCTGCCTCAGATCCCTCATGAATGACAGTGTGATGCCATTCGGATGGGGCGGGATCACCTTCATCGCCTTCTACCTTTTCGGGCTTCTCTGCATCGGCTGGATGGGAAGACGAGCCAGACAGGACAACTCCCTGCGCGACTTCTATCTAGGGGGAAAAGGGGTTGGCGTCGTGGTACTGTTATTGACCTTGTATGCCACCCAATACAGCGGGAACACCATGTTCGGGTTCAGCGGCAAGGCCTATCGGATTGGCTTTTCATGGATCACGTCGGTGCATTTCATGACGGCCATTATTGTGGGTTACCTGCTCTTTGCCCCACAACTGCATCGACTCAGCCATCAACATGGATTTATCACACCCAATGATTTTCTGAACCACCGATACCGTCACAAGGGAATCAACATCGTTGCCCCCATCCTGATGGTCCTGGCGCTCGGCAATTATTTACTGGCGCAATTGATGGCGATGGGGCGTGCACTGCAGGGGCTCACCACGATGCCACCCCAAACGGCCTATATCGTCGGTGTGGTGCTGTTGGCCCTGATCATGGTGGTATACGAAACGCTCGGCGGATTCAGAGCAGTGGCCTGGACGGATGTGCTTCAGGGAACCATCCTGATGATCGGGTTCGGGGTGTTGATGATTCTCATCTGGACCCAGTACGGAGGGATTGCAGAAACGACTCAAAAACTGCTCGCGGGCACCGAATCCGATCGTGCGAAAGTATTGCCTCCGGATGGGATGGGCGCTCGCAACTGGTTGAGCTATGTCATCATTTTCGGTTTGGGTGCCTCTCTTTATCCGCAGGCGGTTCAACGAATCTACTCAGCCAAATCCACCAACACTCTGCGGACCAGTTTGATTTTTATGGCTTTTTTGCCTTTAACAACTGCCTGGATTGCAGTGCTGGTGGGTGTCACCGGCGCAGCACACGTGCCCGGTCTCGATGGAGCGCAAAGTGACCGAATCTTAACAATTCTATGCCGTGAAGTACAGCAATCCTCACTCCTGGGATATTGGTTGGTGGTGGTCCTGTTCTCAGCCATCTTGGGAGCGCTGATGTCCACAGCTGATTCCTGCATGCTGACCATTTCCTCGATGGTTACCAAGGATATTTACCTGGGCTTCATCCAGCCAAACGCAAGCGAGGAACGATTGACCCAACTCGGCAAATGGCTCTCATGGATTGTGGTGGCCTTGCTGGCCGGTGTTGCCATTTACATGAACTCACTGGAAACCAAGCCGACGCTGGTCAAATTACTGGACCTCAAATTCGACATGCTTGTTCAGTTGGCGCCCGGCTTCATGCTTGGACTTCATTGGCGTCGATTGACGGGCACAGCGGTCTTCTGGGGTTTGATCACAGGATTGGTGGTCACTTTTGGTCTCTACGGCAATGCCTGGATCAAATCGACCGGATTTCACCAGGGACTTTTTGGACTGGCAGCAAACTTGACCGTTGCCATCGCTTTGTCCTTGATCCTTTCCCGCAATCCGAAAGAATCCCCTCCGTCATTGTCCTGAATGAAAGCACCTGACACTTTCACCGTTCAGGCATATTTCAGAGGATTACGCACATGATAGGAAACGGTCAGAGTTGCTTGCACAAGGCGGGCAAGACATGTCTCAGCTTATGGCTGTTGGCTTTCGCTTTGACATCCAACCATCTCCTTCAGGCTGACCAGATTGTCTTCACCGAAATCATGTACCACCCCCAGGACGAAGACGCGTCTGCATGGGTGGAGTTTTCCAACCTGACATCGACGCCCATGGATTGCGCCCAATGGGAATTCAAAGGAAGAGACATCTCATTCACCTTTCCGGAATTTGATCGCCATCAACCACGCGAAAGTTTTATCCGACCGTTTGAACAGTTCATCCTGACGGAAACCGATCCGGAAACCTTCCGGCAAGCTCATGGTATCCCCCCCGACACACGCATCTGGGGGCCATGGACCGGAACAATCAGCACAAAAAAGGAACACCTGAAACTTTCAGACAAGAACGGTATCGTTCTTTGCGAAATCGAATTCGACAACGATCCCCCCTGGCCCATTGAAGCCGCTGGCGCCGGGTACAGCATGGTCGTCCGCCACCCGGACCGAACCATCAACGACTGGCGCAACTGGAAAGCAAGCCATCACCCGGGAGGCACCCCCGGCACCATCCCCTTTCCGGAAGGCGGCATTTACATTCAGATTCCGCCCGAAGACGATACACTCACAAAGATCGAGATTCTCCCCATGGACACGCTGTGGCGGTATCACCCGGGGAATGCCGACCTAAGCGAGGATTGGCCCTCAATATCCTATGATGATTCGCATTGGCAAAACGGTCGGGCGCTTCTTGGCTTTGAAGAAGCGCAGCTGCCTTCTCCCGGTCTGCAGACAAACCTTCCGGACGGTCCGATGACTTACTGCTTCCGAACTCATTTTGAAATAAAAAACCTCGAGACCATCACCCACCTTGAGCTGGATCAGGTGGTCGTTGACGGGGTTCTCTACTACCTTAACGGAGTTCCCGTGGGGACCACCCGGTTTTCAGGCGCGGGAGGTGTGGAAGGCTTCGACACACCCTCATTGGAAACCGTGGACAATGCCACATTGGAAGAAAGTGTATTAAAGATCGATCCCAAGTTTCTTTTTGAAGGCGCCAACATATTGGCGGCGGAAGTCCACCAGACAAATGCCAACAGCACCGATCTGGTGTTTGGAGCAGAACTCGTCAGCGTGCATCACAAAGAACCGCTTCCTGTTCGTTTGATGGAAGTAGGAATCCATACAAATGGTCAAGGGTATGCAAAGGTGAGCAACACGAGTGATGAACCGGTATCACTCAGCGACTATTTGATACTCGCCGACAATCAAGTCACGCCAGCTCCCTTTATTGCAGCCCACGCAGTGGAACAAACTTTTCCTCCGGGCGCCACTCAGACCATTGCATTCAACCAAAGCATCACACCATCCACACTCATTGAATGGACACGAAAACAAGATTCCATACCAAGATCACCGCTGCCCCTGGCCCTCCCCGGAAAAGGATACCGTCAACAGTTGGTTGACAGTGCTCAGGGCATCTGGAAAGTGGAACGCATCCCTTACCCATCGCAAGACGGAAACCGTCTTGCCAAAAAGGGAAATCTCATGATTAACGAGATCTCACGAAAAATACCCAATACGTTGGAGATTGAACTTTTCAATACCACCGGTCAAACCTTCCAACTGGATGAACTGGCTCTCGCGCTTTCAGCAAATTTCCAAAACGCATCACCGATAGAGGGTTCCCTCTCTCCTGCCGGTTTCGCCACTTTCAAGATTCCATTGAACGATCCGGATGAACAAACATTCAGGATTTTCCTCTTCCATCAGAACACCCGGGATGTCATCGATGCACAGAAACAAAATGTCCCTCAGAATTCATCCATGCAACGATTCCCTGATGGAGAGAAACACTGGTTTGCCACAAGCAGTAACACCCTTGACAAGCCTAACAGCATCCATCGCAGCCGAGACGTGGTCATCAATGAAATCATGTATGATCCTCCCTATGGCCAACCTGATCTGGAATTCATCGAACTATTCAACCGCGCCGATCAAGCCATCGATTTGAGCGGCTGGCAACTGAGCGGAGGAATCGCATACCATTTTCCAGACGGCATCATCATGTCCCCCAAATCCTTCCTGGTGATTGCCGATCAGCCGGACACATTGAATGATATCCACCCCCATCTGAATGCCCTGGGCCCATTGAAAGGAAAACTCAGCAACGATGGAGAGCTCATCATGCTGCTCGACGCGCAAGGAAACCTTGCCGACGAAATAGACTTCAAAACCGAGGGAGATTGGCCCACCCTGGCCCGAGGAAAAGGCAGCAGCATGGAATTGCTCAATCCGGATCTCGACAACGCCCATTCTTCCGCCTGGAAAGACAGTCGTGAATCACGCACGTCTGACTGGCAAACGTTTGCCTTCACAAAACCGTATTTCGCGCACCAGGACTTCTGGCACGCCATGGATAACCAGGAATTGCATTTGTATCTGGTCGGTGAAAGCCATGTCATCCTGCAGAACATCCAGTTTCGCGAAAAAGGCAGCACCAGGAATTTATTGAAACATTCCGACCGCCTTTCCATCGAAGGCGACAGTTCCACAGGTTGGTTGATACAAGGCAACCATGCCGACAGTTTCGTTGAAAATGGACGACTCCATCTCATTTCACATGGCCACGGCGACAACCGGGCAAACAGGGCCGAGATCGACATCACCGAGCTGAATCGCAACACCGAATACGAACTGTCCTTCGAAGCTCGCTGGGTGCATGGATCCCCCCGACTCATCGCCCGAACCTGGGAAAACAGTTTTTCTGAATCCGTCCTCCTGCCGGTCCCCTCTCAGATCGGCACTCCCGGCAAACAGAATTCCAGATGGCAGCCCGATCCCCCTGCGCTACTTGAAACGCTCAAGCAATTCCCTGCAGTTCCATCGCCAGGCGAACCTCTCCTTGTCCAGGCCGACGTTGGATGGCATGAGCAACCCGGAACGGTGAATTTGGTCCATCGACTGGATGGAAGTCACGATGATACCTGGTCACGCACCCCGATGTCGCCAGTGGAATCCCAATCGGACACACACGCCACGCTCAGAACTTATCAAGTCGAATTGAAAAACGACTATCGCCAAGGGGAGTTGATCCAGTATTACATCGAAGCCATTCCACCCCACGGACCACGCACCACTCTCCCAAGAGGAGCGGCCGCCGAGCCTGCCTTGTGTGTATTCGATGGCCGCCCCATCCCATCGGATCTGCGCGTCGTCCGATTGTTGATTTCCAAGGACCATCTGAACGGCATTTACAATGATCACACACAGGCATACGGATATCGGTATCCACGCCTTTCCAATCAATATTTCAACGCAACTTTCATTTCCAACGAAAGGGACATCTACACGGGAGCCGTTCTGCGCCCCAGCGGGAGCCCCTGGACACGTCGCAACAGCATGGATCGCGGCAAGTGGAAGTTACCCAACGATCGCAGATTCCGTGATCACGGCAAATTCTCCTACGACAACGATCCCACCCGCAATGGCGGCCAGTTTCGTCACCACAATCGCATCGCCCGCTATCTGCTTTATCTCCTGGGACATGTCAGCGGTCAAAACGAGTTCATCTACATCATCCTCAATGCAGGCGGCATCCACGTCAGAGAAGAAGTCGAACCCGTCGATTCAGACTTTCTCAACCGGAACTTCAAGGATGGCAATCGAGGTGAACTTTATCGAGTGGATGACGATTGGTGGATGTCCGATCATTGGTCGCAGCAACCCCGGGACGCCAGTTGGAATAATTTCGATCCGGACCATCCGGCACACTACCGGCACTCGTGGATGAAACGTTCCCGAGAAGAAGATGATGATTACACCGCATTCATCGATTTCATCCAATTGATCAACCGGCCGGATTACACACAGGAAGAATTGGAAGTCGTAATGGATTCGGAGGCGATGTTGAAACTGACCGCCGTATTGGGATTCATCGCCGATTGGGACACTTTCACCCAATCACGTGGAAAAAACGCTTACTTCTATCGACGCCCACACGACCAACGTTTTCAATTCCTGCAATGGGATGCCGACCTATCCTTCGGTTCCAGACGCTATAGCGGATTTTACAAGCGACAAGGACAGTTTGGGAATTGGGTCAGCCAACCCTATAATTTCCCCAGATTCACACAGTTTCTGGATCAACTGGTAGACTACACATCCGGGCCAGACAGCCGCATGAACGCATGGATGTTCGAGGAATCCCAAACCAATCTTCTCGACACAAGAATCAACAGCCCCTTTTACCAAAGTTTCTTCCAAAGCCGCGCCTCCGACGTGAAGCGTTTAAAACAATCCAGGTAACACGCATCTTCACTGGAACATTTCACCTTAAATTCATTATAGCGATCAGATCTTCTTTTCAGCTGTCAAAATCCCGCTTAGCATCCCGGCATGCAATTCCAATCATTTCTAAAACACCCAATGTCACGCAGGCTGCATGTCGCGGTTTGTGTGATTGGATGGATCTCCTCGCAACTCGTTGCCGCCGACGGATGGAAAATTGGATTTGCCCGCCAGGAAATCACCCCGCAGGCATCTGTCTGGATGAGCGGTTACGCCTCACGCGACCACGGAGCAGAAGGCACGCGAACTCCTCTCTGGGCCAAGGCCATTGCATTCGAAGATGCCAACGAAAACTGCGCTCTGTTAATCACACTCGATCTCGTCGGCGTATCGTCCGACGTGACGGCTCCGGTTCGGCAATCGCTGGCTGATGATCTTGAATTATCGGTTGCGGACATATTGATCAACTGTTCCCACACCCACACCGGCCCCGTCGTCGGAGAGAACCTCCGTACGATGTATATTCTGGATGAAAAAGATTCCAAGCTGATCCGCACCTATACATCCAAACTGAAAAAACAATTGATCGAGCTTGGTAAATCAGCGTTCAACAACCGACAAACAGCTCGACTCAGAGCCGGCCAATCCCACGCCACCTTTGCCACCAACCGCAGACAAAACCCGGAATCACACGTGCCAGCCTGGCGCGCAGCCGGGAAACTTCTCGGCCCGGTGGATTATTCGGTCCCGATTTTGGAAGTGCGCAATGAAAGCAACGAACTTCAAGGCCTGGTCTTTGGTTACGCCTGCCATGCCACCGTATTGAGTGATTACCAATGGTCGGGTGATTATCCGGGTTACGCACAAGCCTACCTTGAAAATGCGTATGAAGGTGTCCAAGCCATGTTCTGGGCCGGCTGTGGAGCAGATATCAATCCCCTGCCACGCAGAAAAGTTGAACTGGCCGAAGCTTATGGAAAAGCTCTGGGAGAAGCGGTTATCCGGGGCATTGAAGGAACTCTACCGGAAGTGGAATCCACTCTGGAAACGTATTATGAGGAAATCCCTTTGAGATTCGATACGCTCCCAACAAAAGAAACGCTCGAACAGGAAGCTAAATCCGAAAATCGATATGCGGCATCAAGGGCAAACAAATGGTTGCAGCATTTGGCAACAGGACATGCCATTCCTCAAACCTACGACTACCCTGTCGGATTATGGCGACTGGGTGACCAAATCGAGTGGATCACTTTGGGCGGCGAAGTGGTGGTGGATTATCCACTACGATTCAAAAGAGAATACGGGCAGCATGTCTGGATTGCGGGATATTCCCATGACGTCATGGCTTATATTCCATCCAAACGCGTCTGGACCGAAGGCGGCTACGAAGGGGGAGGTTCGATGGTCTATTACGGACAACCCACCCGTTGGTCTTCAGATGTGGAATTCCAGGTCACACAGGCCGTTGAACGCCTCATGAACACAACGCAAGAATAGAAACTCCATCATGAAGATAGCCATTTTATCTGACATTCACGACCAACTCGAGCAACTCAAAAAGGCTTTAACAACGATCAAAGACACCGATGCATTGCTCTTTTGTGGAGATCTTTGTTCACCCTTTGTCATCAAAGCCCTTGGAGAAGGTTATCCAAAACCGATCCACGTGGTCTTTGGCAACAATGACGGGGACCTCTACCGCATCACTCAAAACAGCAAGGCCTATCCTCACATTCACCTCCACGGCGAACTGGCTGAATTGACCTTCGATGAAGTCCGGTTTGGCATGAATCATTTCGACAATATCGCGCGTGTATTCGCAGAATCCGGACGATACGACGTCGTCTGTTTTGGTCATAACCATCAATTCGAACTCAGCCAAACCGGCACCTGCCAGCTCATCAATCCAGGTGAGGTCTACGGGGGCCTGACGGGAAACTCAACGTTGGTCATCTACAACACCGAAACAAGATCCCCTCAGCGAGTGGACCTGCCTTGATAAGCGCCATGATCCGCAAAGCATTTGTCATGACTCTCAAACCCGGATTCGAATCCGAGTATGAAAAACGGCACAACCCCATCTGGCCGGAACTGGAACAAGTCCTTTTCGAACACGGAGTGACCAACTACAGCATCTTTCTACACCCGGACGGACGCCAACTCTTTGCCTACGCAGAAATCGAAGACGAAGCCAGATGGAACAGCATCGCCCAAACCCCCGTGTGCCAAAAATGGTGGCAGCACATGAGTTCGCTGATGGAAACAAATCCCGACACAAGCCCTCAATCCACCGATTGTCGCGAAGTATTCCACATCGACAACCACCAAAGGTAGCGCGTGGCGTCTCGGCGCGCAAACCTCACGGCATCCATTCCCTGCATTT
>CAYPZD010000016.1:64298-69600 GCA_964415055.1 uncultured Verrucomicrobiota bacterium
ACAAAGGAATCCCCCACCGCAACCAACACCCCACACCCGCATAGCTGACGCTAGCGGACGGACCGAGACGGTCCGCTCTACCCGCAGCCACGCTGCGCTATCTGCTCATCACTACCCAGGAAATTCTACTTCACTCAGACTAACGCACTGCCCACCAGGGTTGGGTGGTCTTTTCGTCGTTCAGCGTGGCAGTGACTTCTCCCTCGAGTTTGTTCCCCTTGAGTTCTCCCACCAATTGATAAACGGCTTCCCCGCCTTGAGGCCGATCACGTCGAATGGTGAATTCCACCCGATTCGCAAACACACCACCATGCTCCAATTGAAACACCCGGTCATTCCCCATGGCGATCGAACCAAACAAACGTGCTCCACTGCGTCGCAGTTTCATTTCAGAGTCAACTTGTCCGTCCGGACCATTGATAGAGAAAGTCCATTTCCCATTCAGATCAGCAGCCGGAACTTTGATCGGTTCATCTTCCAGCAATGAAGCCAATTTCTGTTCAATTGCCTGAGCCCAAACACCGTATCCGGCTGTGGAAAAGTGAAGGAAATCTGGCATGATGGCCTTGGGAATGACTCCATCCTTGTCCATGAAACGATGTCCGATATCCAGATAAAACACATGCTTGTTGTCCTGCAATTTTCGGAGAGCCTGGTTGACCTGAAGAATCTTGCCTCGCTGGTTGTTGAACGTTTCTCCTCTTGGGAAAATGGCCAACAACAGGATCTTGGTCCCTGGACTTTTGCTACGAAGTTTTTCCACCACGGCAGTGACACCATCCACCATTTCGTTGGCGGTGTTCCGATTATCGGCAGAGTTGTTGGTACCGATCATCACCACGGCGACCTTCGGCTGAATACCATCCAAATTACCGTGATCCAAACGCCAAAGCACATGCTGGGTGCGATCCCCGCCAATGCCCAAATTCAAGGCTTTTCGATGACCATAATACTTTTCCCAAACCCGTTTACCGCGACCCTCCCATCCGTGAGTGATCGAATCTCCGATGAAGGCCAGATCAATATTCCCCTGGTTTGCCTGTACTTTCTCGTTGAACGATGCATGCCGGTTCATCCAACCGCCCTCACGAGGAGCGGGAGTGACGGCGGAATGATCGGGGGTCTCAGCTGCAGTCAGGAGGTATTGACTCCCCGTAAACAGCACGAACAAAATAAATGAAAAACGGAATTGCATACAGTGCCTAATCTGCACGAAACCCCACCACCAATCAACCCCGAAAGCACAGTGGACACGATTCTGAGCGGGAGGAAAACAGCATTTAAATTGATGGCCAAAAGTGTTTATGCATATAGGCCCGCCGATGCTTCTTATTCTCACGCCCGCTCCGCTTGAGACGCTGTGACGCAGAGGTTTTTCTGAAGAGAGTGATCCACAAAAACCTTTGCACTCCTGGCGATCTTTGCTCCTTGGCGTTAAATCGGATGATGGTGGGCAAATTCACCGTTGGACATCCATTTTATTAAAGTCCTTTTATTCGTGATCGAATCTTGCTTGAAACCTTTTTATTGCCCCCACAGTTCTCAATGATTGCCTGTTTTTATCGCAAAGGCGCAAAGGCGCGAAGTAATGCGAAACGGAGAATGCATGACGAAAATGTAAGATGCACACCAACTGCCTATTGGGAACCTCAGGGAACTATGGCTTGGTTTCTTTATCCTGACGCGCATGCGCAGCATGCGCCCCCCTGTTCAGGTTTCCCTCAGTTTGATCCGCACCCTCTTCTACCGTTTGCGTGGATTACTCTCAGGCATGGATGCCAAAACCGATTGCCGCCAGTTTTCCAACTGTGCCAACAGACGCTGTAATTCCGTTCTACGACTTCCGGCAAGATTCTCTTTTTCCCCCGGATCATCTCCCAGGTGATAAAGTTCTACCGACTGATTCTCGAAATACTGAAGTAGTTTCCAGGGCCCTTGGCGAATGGCTGAGACCGGAGTCGTCGTGGGATAATAGTGGGGATAGTGAAAGTATAACGCATCACGCCCCAGATCAGCTTCGTCACTCTTCCACAATGAACTGATATCCACTCCATCCAACACCAATTCCTTCGGCCACGCCACACCCAGCGCACTCAAAAGAGTCGGAAACAAATCACAAGTTGTCACGGGAGTTTCAATCACACGTGACACATCGTTGTTCCCAGGCAGATCAATGATCATCGGCACCCTGACACCTCCTTCATAACAAGAACCTTTTCCGGATCTCAGCGGTGCGTTGGAAGTCACCGGCATCCCGTTCTGCAGCCGGGACCCATTGATGAATCCCCCGTTGTCGGAAAGAAACAACACCAGTGTTTGATCACGAATACCAAGGGTATCCAATCGGGATAACACACGCCCCACATTTTCATCCAGACTTTCCACCATGGCTGCATAATCCGGATTCAAATGGTGGGTTGGTTGCTCCTTCCCGATCTTGTCTTTGTATTTACGCACCAGATGTGGTTTCCCTTCAATCGGCGTATGAACCGAGTGATAACAAATGTTCAGAAAAAAGGGCCGCTTCCCGGCATGACGTTCCATGATCTCGATGGCTTTATCCGTCAGACGATCCGTCAGGTAATCTCCTTCCTCACCCGGCTCCAAATCCGGAACATATCGCCAATCCGAAAAGTAATGATCTCCGCTGAATGGGTAAAAGAAACTCTGTGGCGCTCCCCATAAAGTTCCGCCAATATTGACATCAAATCCATGCGGCTGCGGATAGGCCTCGGCAGAACCCAGGTGCCACTTCCCGACGTGCGCCGTATAATAACCGGCCTGCTTCAATAATTCGGCCAAGGTGGTCTCTTCCAGAGGTAAGGCGTCAAGTGTTACCGGTTCCAACAATGCCCGATTCCCCCGGTTCAAGGCGTTTTCACGCCAAATGGTCATGTTAAGTCGAGCAGGATGACGTCCGGTCAGGATCGAGGCCCGTGTCGGCGTGCAGACAGGACTGGCAGCATAGGCCTGATTGAAACGGATGTGTTCACCGGCCAGTCGATCCAGATGTGGGGTCTCATGAAGGTCGCTTCCGTAACAGGCCAGATCACTCCATCCGAGGTCATCCGCCAGAATCAGGACAACATTATTCTTTTGAGCAGATTCGACAGCATAGCATGCGTTCGTCAGGAAGCCCAAAACCAGGACAAGCCAAATGGATTTCATACCGCCATCCTACATGTCATTCACAGGAAATGGCAACCTCACGAACCAACAGGATTATGAGGCAAACTTGATACGCCTTTTTTCAGGATCGGAATGCTGCCGGAAGTATACAGCGACGTGACCCACGCGAGTCACGAAATGGCTGCCCGATTTTTCGGCAATTTGAGGGGCCAGGACCTTCTTTTCTTCCTTGAGATCGGCAAAGCGCACCTTCACCAGTTCAGTGCGTTCCAATGCATCATTCAATTCTTTGAAAAAACCGTCACTCAAACCATTTTTCCCGACCCGGACAGTTGCCTCCAGGCGTTGGGCAATGGATTTCAGTTGACGTTTTTGACTCCCGGTAAGTGGTTCCATCATAAAAGGGATTGCTGTAGAAAAAAGGAAAGAACAATGAGCATGGATTCAAGACCGCACATCAAGGTTTGACGTAAACATCCACACGGGCAGGAGGGAAATTCATCCACACCACCTGGGTATCCCGGCGATTGAATGCCGATAAATCCGGATTGGCGCCCCGGCGGATATCATAGGTAAACTGAATAAAGCGACCACCGGAAGGAAGGATGTTCTTTGCTTCAGTCAGAATGGATTTGACGACATCTTTCGGCAGTGAACGAAGCGGGAGTCCGGATACAATACAAGCAATGGATTTACTGCAAATGCCGTGATCGTCCTCCAGCAAGCATTTGAGTCGCGAGGCGTCCCCCTTTACCACTTTGATACTCGGAAACCGCTCCCGAAGGTGCCCCGACATCACTTCGGATCGTTCCACCGATACAAGTTGATCTCCTTGGATGCCACTGTTCAACAACTGTGTTGTAATGGCTCCGGTGCCGGCGCCCAATTCCACAACATATTGCCCCTCGGCCAGAGCGGGCACTTTGGAAGCCATGTGCTTACCCAAAGCAGGAGCGCTGGGCGCCGCGGCACCCACGGTTCGCTGATTGGCGAAAATCTCCTTGAAAAACAAGGCCGTCGACGCCAGTCCCGATGTTGGTTTGTTCATCATAGTGATCAATTACGCACCGCTTCCACACCGACACTCACGAGGCAACTTTGAGGCATCCATGCAAACGGTGCGTGAACCTAGCAAGTCCCCATGTCTCTGTCAAAACCATAGAATGGATTGCACGCCGGAAAGCTCATCTCATTTGATGCCGAACTTTGATTCAACGCGAATGCGTTTCTGGACTGCGGCGAGTCATCGCCGCTTTGGATACCTTCCACATACTCACTAGGGCAACGAATACTGAATGACCAGACTCCTTCCTCTTACGGGAAGAGAAAACGAGTCAGAACCCAATGATTTGCTCACTTTTTCGTAGTCATCAATTTGAAAAACCGGTGCTTTAATCAGCGATACTTCCGTATCAGCGCCACCATGACCCCCTGAATGACCAGTTCCTCGGCCGGAATCAGGTTTGGATATTTCGGGTTCTCTGCCTTCAAACAAGGTTTGCCACGTTGTTTGACAAATGTCTTGAGAGTGGATTCGTTATCAATCAAGGCTGCAACCACATCGCCTGGTCGCGGATCCATTCCGTGCTCCAGAATGGCATAATCCCCTTCCACAATGTGACGGCCGGTCATCGAATCTCCCCTGACTTCCAGTGCAAAGGTTCGGGCAGTCGGCTTGACTCCAAGCGTTTCCACGTCCACAGAGATGCAGCCCTCAGACTCCTCCTGCCGTCGCTCGTCCGCAAACCCCGCCGGAATGCAACCGAAAACAGGAATGTGAACCATCATCGGTGGAGTCAGGGAAACCCCACGCGTGTCCGCCTGAGGCAAGACCCTGAGGGATCGTGCCTGATGCGGGCGGTGCTCCAGATAACCTTTTCGTCGCAGGGCCCTCAAGTGATCCGCCACAGCCGTTGTGCTGCGAAATCCAAATTCCTGCGCCACCTCACGCTGACTGGGCGGCGCGCCATGCTCTTGCTGATGCTTGATAATATAGCTCAGCACTTCACGCTGACGCTTCGTTAAATCTGTTTTCATACTGTTTATTTGAACAGTATAAAAACAGATATCAAAGTCAACAGGGAATCTGATGCAGATAAAATAGAAGCCCAATACCCAGGAGGTCCGGGATAGGCCCGCCTGACTCATAGGAGTCAGACGAGGCCCCCCGCAG
>CAYPZD010000017.1:0-6445 GCA_964415055.1 uncultured Verrucomicrobiota bacterium
CCCGGCCTGACAAAGCTCCACGTCCTGCCATTTCCGCCCGGTCCAGCGAGCCCAATGGTAGCGGTGATCCGTTTCTTCGGGGTGGCGCGTGTATAAAACGACCGGATGCCCATCGGCATCCTGCGCGACATCCCATACCCAGGCTCGGGCTCCGGTGGGACGAGCGTCATATAAGAGATCACCATCCAGATGCGACACGGCTTCTATGGATTCCATGGAAGCAATCACCGAGCCATCGACCCGCCGCAGTTTTCCTTTGGAATACTGCATGTAATAGACCGAGTTGGTCGGTTCGTTTCTTGGGTGGCCGTCAGTAAAAGCAAAGTGAATGGTCGATTTTCCATCGTTCCCCACTTTCAGATAAGGACGAATATCCCTAGCTTCGCGTCCTTGCTGCTGGAGCAAAACGCGCGGTTCGGTCCAATGTTTTCCATCGATGGAGGTTGCAAAGGTGGGTTTTCATGTTTCACCCCGCCAGAAGACATAGAACTTTTTCTCATCAGACAGGTAAACCGGATGGCTGTAGGTGATGCGTGGGGTATCGGCCACGGTAATCTCCGGTTCCCATGCGTCGATGGATTCGGGTTCCGAGCTGATACGAGCCAGCAGTCCCTGCTTATTGTGGCGCGCATAAAACAACATCAACCGATGATCGGGCAGCACCAGCAATGAGCCTGTGTTGTGGTCATCGACATCCCATTGTTCCTTGATGACAGTGGAGTGAACTTCGTGACTGAAATGATCCATCCACCCAACCAGGAGTTTCCCGTCGCTTTGCATCCAGCTGGCATAGGTTCGCTCAAAGCGTCCTTTGACATACACCGCGCGTGGGTCTTGAAACCAGCACCAGGCGCCGTCTGAAACAAAGGTTTCCGCACGGACTCCTCCGACAAGGCACCACAAACCAATAAAGGTGATCAGTTGAAAACGAATCAGCGAAAAGAAAAGGAATGAAATTGAGTGAACAGGTTTCATAAAGCAAAAAGGGCGGCCATGCTGGCCGCCCTCATTTGGTTAAAGTTGATCTTGGTATAATTTGAACAAGGCCTGCGTTCCGTCGTCTTCGCAACCTCGTTCGGCGAGTTTGTCGTATAGTTGTTTGGCCAGTTTGAGCCCCGGCAGATCCAATCCCATATTGTTAGCGGACTCAATCGCGATGCGCATGTCCTTGAGGAAGTGCTTCACGAAAAAGCCCGGAGCAAAGTCGCCTTTCAAAACACGGGGTGTCAGATTGGATAACGACCAACTACCCGCTGCGCCGCTTTCAATACTCTTCAATACCGTCTCAGGATTGAGCCCTGATTTCTTGGCATACGCCATGGATTCACTAATGGCCATCATGCCCGAGGCGATGGCAATCTGATTGCACATCTTGGTGTGTTGACCTGAACCTGCCGGACCTTGATACACAATGTTTTTACCCATGATATCGAACAGGGGCTTGGCCTTTTCGAAGGAAGCTTCATCACCGCCCACCATAATGGACAAGCGGGCTTCGCGGGCACCGATGTCACCACCGGAAACGGGGGCATCCAACGAGCCAATGCCTTTTGCCTTGGCCTCCCCGGCGATCTTCGCTGCCAGATTGGGGCATGATGTCGTCATATCGATCAAGATACTGCCGGACTTGGCGTTGGCCAGGATGCCATCTTCGCCCAGGTAGACGGCTTCCACATCGTTGGGAAATCCGACGATGGTTATAATTACATCTGCCTCCGCAGCCACTTTGCCCGGGGAATCCTGCCACTGAGCGCCGCGATCAATCAGATCCTGTGCTTTGGACTGGGTTCGATTGTAAACATGCAGGGGATATCCCGCACTGAGAAGATGTCCGGCCATGCTGCGTCCCATGACCCCGATACCGATGAATCCAATAATGGGTTTGTTATCCATAATAATTTGAAAGTAAATCTGTATAATGAGCGGTCACCGCGAGCTTAATCGGCGGCGCTCAAACATTTCAAAGCATCCCTGACTTCGGCGGCCCGTTCGTAGTCTTCCTTGGCGACCGCGTCATCGAGTTCCTGCTCCAATTTTTCACGTTTGCTCATGGGACGGGAACCACGCACTTCCTCCAACCAATGACGGAGCGCCTGAAGTTCCCCATTCTGCTGGGCTGCATCTTCGGGCATGTGATCGTTCAGAAACAGCTGTAAGGACTCGATCCCCTCCTCCACATCCAGGATGGCCTGTTCGTAATCTTCTCCGTCGAGAGAGATAGCCGAAAGGGCTCGCGTGCGCATGAGCATGAGCTGAGGGGTGAGTTGTCGCAACGCCCAGGACATCTGGTCATCCGGGCCGTATTGCTCCACCATTTCAATCGCATCCAGATTGCGGTCCGCATCCAGAATGACCTGATCGTAGTCTTCGAGCTGAAAAAAACATATGTAGCGGTGGTGAAACTGAATCGCTTCCTGCTGAATCGCGACACACTCTTCGGAACTCAACTTGAAACCCGAGTCATCCCCATCATGCTCAGCCAAATGCATCTCCAGCTTTTCCACATGATAATCCAGCAGAGACTCCATACCATGCGGTCTCTGGCCGTCCGGACGTCCCACGGTGTGCATCTGCAGCACACCCAGGTCGATTCGCATCTGAATCAACTCCTTGCCGCCCTTACCTGAAATCCTGCGAACCATCGCTTTGCCGGGTTCATAAACCCAGTTGTCAAGCACATGCGATATGTCCCAATTCGTCATGCCGGGGATTGTGCCATGATCTTTCAGGCCAAGTCAATGCACGCTTGGTCACGTTTCTTGGCCAAAAACCGTGGAAAAACACTCAAAACTCCGCAAAATGATGTTCACATCAGACCATCAACCAAAGTCCGGCGGCACCGATCATGCCCGCCCGGTTGGCCAGTTGAGCTTTGGCGATATCGATGGTGTTTTCAGGCAGCAATTTGGCCCGAGACAAGTGATCCCGCATGCTCCGGGCAAAGTCTTCGTAATGATGATCCATCAAACCACCACCAAGAATGATCCGTTCGGGCACATAACAGTGAGTCAAGGTCCAGGCAGCGACACCTGCGGCACGATACGCACGTTGCACAATAGCCACTGCTTCGGGATGCCCCTTCGCTGCCGACTCAAACACGGCGGCGGCATCCTTGAAGCCAAATGCCTCTCCCTGCTGGCCAATTCCCGTTCCAGATGCCAGCGACTCCAGGGAACCGTCCACACCGGAATAATCGGGAGGCCTGTCGGGCAACACGGGCATCAAACCTATCTCGGGATGCTCACCGTTTACGCCACGAAAAACACGCCCCCCACTTCGAACCGCTCCCCCAACACCCGTCCCAAAGGTCAACATGACCACGGGATCTTTCCCCTTGCCTGCTCCCACCCAGGATTCGCCGAGCAGTGCCACATCCGCATCGTTCTCAATGCGCACGGGCATTTCGAAAGCTTGCTCCAACGCTTTCGTTAATGAAACATTTTCCCAACCGGGAAGGGTGTAGGGATTTAACACCACACCCGATTCCAAATCCAAAGGACCGGGACAGCCAACTCCCATCCCCCGGACCCATTCTTTTTGTATGGCATGAGTTGAGATGAGTCCACGTGCCGCAGCGCTGATTCGCTCTGCTGCGTGTGGAATACCGTTCCCTGATTCGGTGGGAAGATTTTTCGACTCAATCAACTTACCTTCCGCATCCACCAAACCAACCGCAATTTTGGTCCCTCCGACATCGACACCAATCGCATATGCAGATCGATCTTTCATGGCATTCGATGGCATCAAGCGCTAACGATACATGAGGCAATCCGCTCGACGTTCGAGAAAGGATTCCAAATCTGCGGACCATGTGGCAGTGATCGCTTCCAGGGAAGCATCCGCATCAATGAGTTGGTGTGTCGGCGCATGCTTCAGCAAACGATTCAGGCGATCCGTTTTCCAATCATCCGGATAAAGCGCGTGGAGGGTCCGGGCAATTTGAATTCCCAGCTCAACCGGCTCCACCCCGGAACGGTCCAGAATCGAAATGTAAACACCCTGACATACTTCATCACTGAAAACACTGGCGTCCGGTGTAAATTGGATCGGTGTAAATGCCACGCCCGGCAAGGACAGATCGTTGAGTGCTTTTGTCAACTGAAGATCATCAATGTAAGGAGCCCCAATGACCTCAAAGGGTGTGTCTGTTCCACGACCGACGGACAAATTGGTCGTTTCCAGAATGCCGATCCCCGGATACAACAACGCTTCTTTCAGATTCCGCATATTGGGGGAAGGAGAGGTCCAGGGCTGGCTGGTTTGATCAAATTCGGTCACCCGACCCCAATGGCGAACGGGAACGATCTGAAGATCCAGATCCAAACCCTTCTCTTTTTGAAACATCAACGCCAACTCCCCAACCGTCATGCCGTGCCGAATGGGAATGGCATGGAATCCAACAAAATCAGTGTCCCCAATCAAAACCGGACCTTCCACATCCAGGCCATTGATCGGATTCACCCGATCGAGCACGAAAAATTTCAAACCCGCCTCGGCCGCGGCTTCCATGGCCAATCCCATGGTGGAGATGTAGGTGTAAAACCGGCAACCAATATCCTGAATATCGAACACCAGCGCATCCAATCCTTCCAGATCACCTGCCTGGGGTTTGCGGTGTTCTCCGTACAAGCTGTGAATCTTGAGACCGGTTTTGGTATCCACACCGTCCTCCACCTTGCCGTCCAGTTTGCCGCGAATCCCATGTTCCGGACTGAACAATGCCGTCAACTCCACCGACTCGGCGGCATGCAACAGATCAATGGTCGACTCCCGGTTCCGATTGTGTCCCGTGTGATTCGTGATCAATCCAACCTTCAATTTTCGCAACTGTCGAAACCCGTCCGCTTCCAACACATCCACCCCATTCAGCGCGGGAGCACCGAAATCATCCACGTATCCGGGAATGGATTCGGCGGCGATGGTGGCCAAGGTGCGGCGCAGAGCCACAACGGTTCCGTCTTCGGTGGGATGGTTACGATTGGACAGAAATATGAGAAAGGTGTTGGTTTGCGGCACAATCCAAATCGAGGTTCCCGTCCAGCCGGTATGACCGTAGGACCCGATTGGAAAATGATATCCACGCGGACTCGAATAAGGTGAGGCAATATCCCATCCCAGACCACGTTGGGCGTCGGATTCGGACGGACTCTGCACACTCGCCATCAGATCAACCGTTTCAGTACGGAACACTCTCACTCCATCCACCGTTCCCCTGCCCAACATCATGCGCGCGAACTTGGCCAGATCTTCGGTGCAGGTAAACAATCCGGCATGTCCCGCCACGCCCCCCATGCGACGCGAGGTAGGATCGTGCACGATGCCCCGAATGTAAGTATCACCCAGTTTGGTGGTCGGAGCGATCAATGGAATCCAATCGGACGGCGGCAGGTAACGGGTGTGATTCATCCCCAACGGTTCAAAGATCTGTTCCGCTGCGAACTGTTCCAGTGCTTGACCGCTGACTCGACTGACGATCTCTCCCAAAAGGATATAATTGATGTCACTGTAGCGAAACTTTGTTCCCGGAGGTGTTACGAGGGATTCATCACAAGCACGTCGAATGGCCTCCTCGATACCTTCCCAGGGATCCCTGAGCGAAAGTCCGGGCCGCAATCCCGATGTGTGAGTCATCAAATGCCGAATGGTGACTTGCCCCTTGTCATGTTCACCAAATGCCGGAATGTACCGAACGACGGGAGCATCAACCTCCACCTTCCCGGATTCCACCAATTTCATGATCGAAGGCGTCGTGGCAATCACCTTGGTCAATGAGGCGGCGTCAAAAACAGTGTCTTCGGTCATGACCTCACGTTGAGGGTCAACACTTCTGGAGCCGTAGGTCTTGCGATAAACAGCATCCCCATGTTGCAGCCAGAGAACCCCACCCGGCAGTTTGCCTTGCTGCATCGCCTGTTCCACCGCCTGATCCAGCCTCATCAAATGACCAGGCAAAAAAGCAGGCGTGGCCTTCGCATCGGCGCCACTCGAAACGGGCGCAGCCACCTGCGCAGAGGGAACAGCCAATGATGGTCGGGGTGCATCCTGGGACTGTGATGTGGTTTGACATGCCGTGCCCCACAAAAGACACAGTGCGCTGATCAGCCAGTAATGAAAGGAGTTATTCATGCAGTATTATCCATTCCGCATACCATGATTTGAGCAACTGGCCAATGAATTCCTGACATAAAAAAGAAACACACCCGGCCGTGGGGAGGCCGGGTGTGTGGATCAGAGTAGACGCATCAAGCCACTTTGATCATCGTCCGCGACGAGGTCCGCGTGGACCACCTTGAGGACGTCCGCGTCGGTCACGAGGATTGTCTTGTTCGTTATCGTCACCGTCCACTGCTCCACGATTATCATCAGGACGTGGTCCTCGACGGCGGCCTTCGGGGGCACCTTCGCGCTGGGGACGGCCTGCTTCGATTTCTTCCAAGCTGATCTC
>CAYPZD010000017.1:6545-8393 GCA_964415055.1 uncultured Verrucomicrobiota bacterium
TCCTCATTGGCATCCCAACGGGCGAGGATTCCCAGCAGACGTTCTTCAATGGCGGCCGCATGCACCGCAGATACTTCATCGGTGGTGATCACACCGTCTTCGTCCGTGTCATAGCGAGCGAACAAATCGGTAGCGTGTTCGTCGCCGTGGGCGGCGGCAGCGGCAAGGAATTCATCCTGCGTGATAACGCCGTCTTCATTGGTGTCCATCTCGATCAGGTGCATGCCTGCGCCTTTTCCGTGCGGTCCACGGCCTGGGCGATCAGGACCTTGTGGTTCTTCTTCTTGAGCGTTCAATCCTTGAAGACTGACGATGCTGGCGGCTGCGATCAGCGCGATTTTGGTATTCCATTTGTGATTCATAATATTTTGACAGTTGTATTGTTTATGTTGTTTGCCGAATTCGTTGTTCGGAATCCTATCCGAAACCGGCGATTTACCTTTTGTTAACAAGTTGACGTTCTCGTTCTTGTTACGAGAGAAATACCAGCAGTGTTGGCACCTTCCTATCGTACCAATTGTCGTATGCGGTACGACAATGAGAGGGGCGGATTGGGGATTGTTAGAAAAGTGTCGGAGAGATATGATCGGGTAAACAATGAGAAAAAGAAACAGAATCAACTCACAATAAACAAGATGCAAAGCAACCACTGATTCAACCCAGCCGTTCAGCAAACAAGAACCATGGCACCACCCGGAAAAAGTCCAGAATCACAACAATCTTCTTACAATCCCATTTGGTGGATACCAGGGTTGGGAATTGGCATTGCTGTCGTTCTCCTGATTGCGAATGGGTGGGTCGCCTGGAACATGACTTCCCAATTTCGCGAATATGCGAACAGCTATCTTCAGCAACAGGCGGCGGATGGATTGATGGCACTGGCACAGGAGGAATCCCAATTGATTGGATTTGCCGCTCAATCCCTTGCCAGAGGGCGGAGCAAGGAGGATCTCATGTCGGAACGGTTTTCCATTTTGTTCGGTTTTGATCTGGCCGCATACATTGATGAGAACGGAAACTTTCAGGAAGGATACACTTACACAGGTGCAGGACGCCTCAGCATAGAGTCGGGCACCCCTCTTCACCAATCGATTCAGGAATCTTCAAGGAACCGAAGCCGCAGACCTGTTACCTTTCGCTTTGTAAACATGAGGGAGAAGTCTTCATACTATATGCCATCAGTGATCCGCGAGGTTTCGAACCTCACACGTTCGCGTTTGGTAGAATCTTGCCGGGTGATTACTCGGAATTAACAGAAACATCCGACCTATTGTGGCGTGTGGTTCCAACCGCATCGCAACTGACCGACATCATGACATCCTGGGATCTGTCGGAATCAACGAATCTTGAAGAGCCGAGAGACCGTGAGGACCGTCGAAGACCTCCCCCATTCGACGGATTCGAACGCCCCAGGCGCGGAGGCCCCGGCGGTCCGGGAGGGCCGAGGGGAGGACTTGGTGGAGGTCGCCGGGAATTCACTTCGCCGCTTGCTTCGGCCATCCTGGAGCAAAGTGTCAACCTCTGGGCGGAACAGGTGACCTCCGATGATGGGACGACAAAGTCATTGGCTTTCTCGACATTGACGAATCCGGGGGATCAAGAATCCGTGCGCATTGAGTTTTTGCTTTCACGCGAGTTTCCCGAAACCATCGAGTCCACCATCCGATCCATTTCCCGGAATTCCATCGGAGCCGGATTGTTGATCGTCCTGTTCACACTGATCGTGCTCAGCGAAATGCAACGACGCCGAAAAGCGGAAGCCACCTTGACGGATCGCAACCAGTTGCTCGACGAAGCAAACCAAAGAAAAGACCGACTCCTCGCCATCATCTCGCATGACTTGCGGGC
>CAYPZD010000017.1:8493-51471 GCA_964415055.1 uncultured Verrucomicrobiota bacterium
CCAACATTCGTAAACGACATCGAGATGTTGCGCACCATTCTCCGCAACCTGCTGTCCAATGCCATTCGTCATAGCCAAAAAGGCGGAGAAGTTCTGCTTCACTGCGAACCCATCAAAAACAAAATGCACATTGAGGTGCGGGACAAAGGAGAAGGCATGACCGAATCACAGGTCGCTGCCCTGTTTCAGCTTCCTGACAAACCACGCGATCCCACCGATGTGGGCAAAACAGGAGCGGGATTTGGCCTCGTTCTGTCTCAAAAACTCGCACACCGCATGGGAGGCGACCTCAGCGTCCAAACACAACCAGGCAAAGGATCCACCTTTCGACTGGAAATCCCCATGCAATGGACTCCCGAAGGTTTCAATGATGACACGCCCTCCGCAAACCACGAATCATCCAAAGCAACATGACAGATATCAAACAACAAACGCCCTGGAGCACGGTCCTGGTTGAAGATCAGGCCCTGCTCAGAAACGTCCTGTGCAAGAGCATTCAATTGGATGATCAATTCGATCTGAAAGGAGATGCCGAGGACGGAGCGGAAGGTTTTCGACTCTGTGAAAAGCATCATCCCCATCTTTTGGTCACAGATTTGCATTTACCGGGCATGGACGGCATCGAACTTTCACGCAAAGTGCTCTCGTCCATGCCGGAAACACGCATTCTGGTCCTGACCAACCTGAAAGATCCCTACACACTTCATCAACTTCAGGAAATAGGGGTGCATGGATACGTGGAAAAAGATCAACCGCTGGAGATTTTTGAGGAAGCCATGGTCGAGATCGCTTCCGGACATACCTACTTCACCGCCCTGCTGCACCGGAACCTGACCGAACTCGAACAGGATGACCGATCTTTTGTGAAGTTTTTGAGTCCAAAAGAACAACGCGTTGTGGCTCTTGTAGGAGAAGGATTGACCAGCAAACAGATCGCCGAAAAACTGGGGCTCAGCCCGCGTTCGGTAGAAACCTACCGCTACCGCATCATGCACAGACTCAATTTCCAAAACGCTTCCGAATTGGTCGAATATGCCAAACAGCAAGGATTGACCGGCAATCGTTTTCAATAATGCCTGGGATTCCGATGTATCGGGAGGCCCTACCGGAGCGAAGCGACCGGCGTTGGTAGGGACGCATCATCAAAAATGTCGTTATTGTGACAAGTCGTTTGACAAAACGGGTCATAATCGGACAGGCTTGCGCTCGGTGAAAGGCATGCAGGATTATCCCAAGCATTATTGCGGGGTATTTGGCGTTTTCGGGCATCCGAACGCGGCAGAAATCTCATATTATGGACTCTACGCGCTCCAACACAGGGGCCAGGAAAGCGCCGGTATCGTCACCTGCGATGGCAGCGAATTCCATTCCCACCGTGACATGGGTCTCGTCCCCCAGGTATTCAAGGGCAACGCCTTAAGCAATCTCATGGGAGAAAACGCCATCGGTCATACACGCTATTCCACGACGGGAGCCTCCCATGCGTTGAATGCCCAGCCCATGATTGTCGATTGCAACCGGGGCAAAATCGCCATCGCGCACAATGGAAATCTCACCAACGCCTCCGAACTCCGCGACGAGCTCGAAGCAGGCGGAAACATCTTTCAAACCACGGTCGACAGCGAAATCATCCTTCACCTGCTGGCGCGACCATCCGAATCACCGGATGCCAATCCTCTGCTGGACGCCATTCGCAAGATCCAGGGAGCCTATTCCCTGGTGATGATGACGGAGAAGGAAATGATCGGGGTGCGGGATCCACACGGATTCAGACCTCTGAGTCTTGGCAAAGTGGACGGCAAATGGGTGCTCTCCAGCGAAACCTGTGCATTTGATCTCATCAAGGCCGAGTTTGTCCGTGATGTCAGGCCCGGTGAAGTGGTCATCATCGATAAGAACGGTTTAAGGAGTATCGATGCTTTCCCTGCCCAAAAGAAGCGAGCTTTCTGCGTATTCGAATACGTCTACTTTGCACGTCCCGACAGCAAGATTTCCGGGATGGAAGTTTACAAATCCCGTATCGAAATGGGCAAACACCTGGCCCGCGAGCACAAGATCGACGCGGACATGGTGGTTCCGGTGCCGGATAGTGGTAATTACGCAGCCCTGGGATATTCTCTGGAATCCGGGATTCCATATCATATGGCTTTTGTCCGCAATCACTACGTGGGACGCAGCTTCCTTCAACCATCCCAAGTCACACGCAGTCTGAATGTTCGGGTCAAGCTGAACCTTGTATCAGGTTTGGTCGAAGGTAAGAAAGTCATCATCGTGGATGATTCCATCGTGCGCGGCACCACCAGCCAAAGCCGCATCAAGACCCTCAAGGAAGCGGGAGCCAAAGAAGTACATGTGCTGATCAGTTGTCCGCCGCATAAATACTCCTGTGTTTATGGCATCGACTTCCCGGATCGCAACAAGCTCCTGGCCGCCACCTCATCGGTTGAGGATATCAAAAAATATTTGGACGCAGACAGTGTCGGGTATCTGAGCGAAGAAGGCATGGTGCAATCAACCGGCCAGCCTCGCGAAGCATTCTGCATGGCCTGCTACAATGGCGACTACCCTGTTCCTTACGATCCCGATGTCGATAAGGAGATTATTGAGCGCCGAAAATTTGAAGCGGTGAGCTTCGGGGACCTGATTGAAAAGGAGAAATCACAGTCCAAACTGATTTAATCCCCGGGGTCGCCTGACGAGAAAAGTGACTTTTTCCTTGCGTCCGTTGTCCAAATTACCCCATCAAAAAGGGGAAATACGGATTTTTCATGGTTATTACAGGTCCAGATCTTACGATTGCCCCGCCACGCAGCCCGCGTGTTCGGCTGGGGGGTTTTGTCATTTTGCCCAGGATGCTGGATAAAGGAAGAGCCACCATTGCCGCTAAAAACGGGGCTTACCACTATAATTGCCCCATGGATCGGCGCTTCTTTGAGTTTGTGGGCATCAACGCCAACACACTGATGAATCAGCTCGCTTGCGGTAAATCAGACGGACAAGTGCTTGGCTGGATCATGAAATCTTCCACGCTTAAACGAACCGCTGCGGAGATTGCCAATTGGTCTGCTCTGGAAGAACAGCGCGCCCCACTGGATGTAGAGTCCCGCAAGTATTTCAACGAAATACACGCAAAAGCAGCCCCTCAACGCATGGACATCATGACCTGGTTCGACCTGCTTGATCTGGACGATTACGTCAGCTTTGGTGGGCAGGCCTGATCCCCGGCATTTCCACCAACTGTCAGGACACTTTAGTTCTTGGTCACCGCATTTTTTCTCACAGGCCCCATTCCGCGAGGTTTTCTTGGTTTGACACGTGGCGCGTCACCCCAGAGTCCCTCAAGGTTATAGCGATTTCGCATGTCCTCACTCATTACATGGACGATGACGTCGTAATAATCAATCACCACCCAGTTTCCGGAACCTTTCCCGTCCATTTGACGTGGACGGATGTCATGATCCTGACGGATTTTGTCGGTGACCTCTTCGGCGATGGCGCGAAGGTGCGGCGAGCTGCCACCCGTGAGGATGATGAAAAAGTCCGTAATGGAAGATATTTCCCGGAGATCGAGAATCACCGGGTTTTCGGCTTTGCGGTCATCCGCATAGGCGCAGCACAATTGAGCGAGTCGTTTGGAATCCATGATGCAAACAAGGCAGTCGAACTGCCAAAAGTCTATTCCTATAGGTAAATCCCCCGGTTGACAATATCCTGTTCAACAAATGAAGGAACCAGTTCGGTGATCGATTGACCGGATCGGACCCGTTCACGGATCTTCGAGGCGGCAATCGAACAGGGAAATCCCGATAAAAACGCTCCCCTGAACGGAGAAGGGACCGCCTTCTCAATCTCCCCGGGTCTGGGCACCACCAGGAACTCGAGTGCATCAGCCAATTTGGCTGCGTCCCGCCATTGATGAAGCTTTTCGAGATGATCTGCCCCTATCAGATAGCACAATTGTGCCTCTGGAAACTGTTGTTGATAAGCATGGACGGTGTCGATGGCGTAGGAAATCCCACCGCGCTCCAACTCACGTTCGTCGATTTCATAACACGATTCACCAGCCAATGCCAATCTCAGCCAACGGACCCGGTCCGTTCCCGCGCTAGGTTGCTGGGATTCTTTGAAAGGCGACCGCGCGGCTGGAATAAAAAAAAGACGATCCAGGCTGGCCTCCTCCATGGCAGCCCTGGCCACCAGCAGGTGCCCGCGGTGTACCGGATCAAACGTGCCTCCAAAAAGTCCTATGCGATGAAGTGGCATGAAGGATCAGGAAGTGGACTTCGCTGGTGCGGTTTCGATTTGATCCAGGGCATGCTTTTCCAGAATCCCCTTGGCTTTGGGAAACATCATGGCGGCCTCGATCAACATCCAGATTTCCAGGGCAATGGTCGCCAGCCCCACAAACACCACAATCCAGTTACCGCTCTGGATCCAGCTTGGAGCACCTCCGCTTCCGAGAAACAGCTGAACCAGCATGGCCCACATGGGCATGATCAACATGAAAACCATCGGGAACACCAGAAACCAAATGGGCTTTCCTCGGCGCCACAAATGAAAAGTGATGACCAGAAAGGCCAGGCCAGCCAAAAGTTGATTGGTCGCGCCAAAAAGCGGCCAAAGGATCATGCCTCCTTTACCTGCCGTGGCGAGTGACCAATCGGCCTGCCCGGGAGCCGGAGCGGTGGCGACCAGTGCCGCAATCACGATGGCAAACAAAGTCGCTCCATGTTTATTGGTTAAAAAGCCCAGAGGATTTGACCTGGAGCCGTCCTGGCTTTGGAACGTACCCGCCAGCTCCTGAATCACGTAACGTTGAAGTCGGCAGGCCGTATCCAACGTGGTACCGGCAAATGAAGCTACCAATACTCCCATCAAAGCCAAAGACACGTGGGCGGGAATACCGATGGATTTCAAGAAATTCGCGGAACCATCCACAAACGCCGCCACTTTGGCTCCAAGCGCACCCGCAGCGCCCCAGGAAGCGTAACGAGCGGCCCAGGCATTTTCGCCGGTGAGAAACTCACCTTTCACATCCGCCCCGAGACCTAATCCGGCGGTGCAGGCCAGGATCACCAGGGTCGCCAGAAAACCCTCGGTGAGCATGCTGCCATACCCCACAAACCTGGCGTCTGGCTCGTTTCGGATTTGCTTGCTGCTGGTGCCACTGCTGACGAGGCAATGGAAGCCACTGATGGCCCCGCATGCAATCGTGATGAACAAAAATGGAAAGATAAACGGAGCTCCCTCGGGCGCCCAGTTCAAGGCGGGGGCAATGATCTCAAGCGTCGGACGTTCGGTTCCTCCCGGCACGGGTGCCCCCCCCATCAAAGCCGCTCCAAACAATCCGGCGACGATCAATCCCAAGGCTGAAATCAGTTGGAGCGAGTTGATGTAATCTCTGGGCTGCAGGAGTGTCCATACCGGCAACACTGAGGCGATGTAGGAATACACCAGCAAAATGACCACCCACGTGAAAACCGTCCGGGATTGCATGAAGGCATTAAATTGTTTCAGAAATCCTATGTCTCCAAAAATAACGGTCAGATACATGATCCCCAAGGCTATCAAGGAAGGAAGGAAAAGGTTCATTCCTTTTCGGTGCAACCACACGCCAATCATGACTGCCAACGGAATCTGAACCAGGCATGGGAAAATCGCGGCGGGATACATCTTGAACACCGATGCAATCACCAAACCGAAAATGGCCAGCACAATGGTCAAAGCCATGAACAACACAAACAGGAAAAGCAAGCGCACACGCCGGTTCATCACCCGACCGGCAATATCCCCCACGGTCTGCCCATTGTTCCGCAAACTGACCACCAAGGCGCCGAAGTCATGCACCGCTCCAATGAAAATGGAACCCAGCACCACCCAAAGCAGCGCCGGCACCCATCCCCACATCACGGCAATGGCGGGCCCGACAATCGGACCGGTTCCGGCAATGGAAGTGAAGTGATGCCCAAATACGACACCTTTGGAGGTGGGAACGTAATCCACACCATCCTCCAGCTTGCAGGATGGGCAAACGGCTTTGGCGGAAAGAGCAAAAATCTTGTGCCCCAACCAGCGGCCGTAAGTGTGATAGGCCGCTATAAAACCAAAACCGGCCAACAACGCTATGATCAAAACGTCCATATGCTACTCAATCGTTTGATGTTCATCCCTTTTATTGGGCATTCCGGTTGATTGGATCTCCAACAACCAAGTGTGACGGAAAATTGGATGCATTATTTCCTCCTCGTGTCGAAAGTCGTTTGTTCTGTGAGCCTCCGCGAGGTTGGTTCAGTGGAATGTACATCCCGCCCTGATCGTCCAGCATCGTGTACAATTGATTTTCAAACTGCCGCGCAACCTGACGGAACTGCGGATCCGCAATCAGGTTCTTTGTTTCACCCGGATCATTCTTGATGTCATACAGCTCATCCGTATCCCAAAGCCCGTAGTAGGTGATGTATTTGTATTGGTCGCCACGCAGTGAAAAAACGGTAGGTGATTGTGGAAAGTTCTTTTCCCAGTAGTAAACATACAAAAAGTAATCACGCCACTTCATCTCTTTCCCCTGCGAGATTCCGATAAAACTCTGTCCGTCCATATGGGAAGGCGTTTTGAGTCCGGCTGCTTCCATGACGGTGGGGCCGATATCGATGTTGGCCACCACCTGGTCCACCACGGTGTTACCTTTGAAAAGGTCCGGGCACTGCATGATCATGGGCACACGGATCGAAGTTTCGTAGGCGACACGCTTGTCAATCAAACCATGTTCTCCAAACATGAACCCATTGTCTCCCATGTAGATCACCAGCGTTTCCTCGTAAATGCCCATCTTCTTGAGTTGCCCCATCACACGCCCAATGCTGTCGTCCACCGCCAGCAAGGCTTCGCAATATCGTTTGTAATATTGCTCCACATCCAGTTCGCTGTGATATGGGAAATCCACACCGTGCCAGCTGTTGCGTTGGTCACGTAACCACCGAGGTTTGCCATCGTAATTGGCATCGCTGTTGGCTTCGCTTGCGGGTTTCTCCCAGGGCGAATCCGTATAACGCCCCGCATGACGTTCTGCCGGAGAAAAGTTGGCATGCACCGCTTTATGGGAAAGGTAAAGAAAGAAGGGCTTGTCGGCATTCTTCTGCTCTTCAAGAAAATCCACGGCATAATCGGTCAGTTCATCGGTGATGTATCCCTTCTGCTTCACGCGCTCACCATTCACGTTCAATGTGTAGTTCGGCCCGGGAGGCATGTAATGGCCCTGCCCTCGAAAACTGACCCAATAATCAAACCCGGGACGAGGGGCATCCGTCTCACCGCCCATGTGCCACTTTCCGATAAATCCGGTCTGATAGCCTGCCTTTTGAAGCCACTCGGGAAAGAACTTGGTCCCATCAGGCACCAGACGGTTGTTGTCAATCACACGATGCTTGTGCGTGTAGAGACCGGTCAGGATCGATGCACGGCTTGGCGAACACAGCGATGTTGTGACGAAAGCGTTTTTCAGATGAACGCCATTTCGTGCAATCGCATCCATATGGGGCGTTTCCAGAAAGGGATGCCCCATGAAACCCATCGCGTCATAACGATGATCGTCGGCTAGAATGAAAATAACATTCCGTTGTTTGGCGCCCGGAATCTTTTCGGGCACAACGCCTTCATTGACAGCCAGCAAACTTGTTGCCCCCATTCCGACGGCCAATCCCAATGCTACCGTCCATTTCAAAGAAAAAATTTGATTCATACCGATCTTTTGTTGCGGTTGAGCTAGTGAACAGGAGAGATATTAGTCGAGAAGGCCCGTTTGCCAAGCGAGATGTGAGCGATCAACCATTTGATGGCATGGCCAAACCAAAGATGACACATTTTTTTCAACGGAAAGGGATTGCTTCCCACCCTTCCTTCCGGTTTTAATCAGGGCTGATTCCAAACAAATAGTCATAGAAGCAATATGAGGTCTAAAGGTTTAAATGCGTGGTTCTTGGCCCTCCTGGTCGGGATGGTGTCGATCAACGGGATTCAGGCTCAGGAAGCGGAAGCTGCCAAAAAAGAGGAAAAAGCGCCGGCCGTATCGGTGTTTCCAGACAAGAATCTGGAAGAGGTGGTACGCCACTCCGTCTATGAAAAACGGAACACCACCGAACCCATCACGGCCGATGACCTCGTGGATGTCTCCACCATCAAAGGCCGCGGCAAAGGAATTCGTGACCTGACAGGACTGGAACACTGCAAGAGCCTCGCGCTGTTGGACCTTGCAGGAAATCAAATCACTGACATTTCCCCGTTGAAAGGACTCAAGCGCCTTCAATCACTGGACCTTTCCAATAATGATATCTCCGATATTTCGGCACTGGAAAGCGTTCCAGCCCTGCAATACATCGAACTCTCCCACAACAAGGTGAAAGACCTCAAACCGTTGGCGGGATTGAAAAACATGTCGGCTCTTTACCTGGGCTACAACCAGATCGAATACATCTACCCGATCCTCAACCTGCCCAAACTCGCATCACTCCATTTGAGTGTGAACAAGATCGAATCCATCGAAGGCATCAACAATCTGAAATGGCTCAGCTCGCTTTCTCTGGACGGCAACAAACTCTACGACCTCGTCCCATTGGATGGGTTGCGCAACCTGAATTTTCTTTTCCTGGAGTACAACCAGATTCAGGACATCAGCCCCTTGATTTCCATGGCTCGCGCCGACTCCGAAGGCGAGAAACGCTTTGCCCCCTTCCTGAAAGCCTATCTCAAAGGAAATCGTATCCGCAAAAGCCAGGTTGAAAAACTCAAGGAATACGGCGTCAGAGTTCAATACTAATAAAAAAAGCTCCGAGGCTTGCAACCTCGAAGCTTTGAAAAGATTTAAAAGAGTGCGACTGCCCGTCGCGCTCTTTTTTGTGGATCAAGGAAGAATGTGAGCGCGGATCTCTCCTCCCGGGCTGGCGGAAGAATGAACATTCAAGTAAGCCTTACCACCCAACAAAGCCTCGATCGTATCATCCGATACTTCCCCACTGCCTATAAACGCTCCGGCGTGAGTTCCGTCGGCTTGATGCAATTCATCTCCGTCTACAGCGAAAAGCACGCCGGCACTCCCTCCGACATCTGCCGGACCATGCAGGTGAGCAGCAGAGAAATTCCCTGTCAAACCGCTATAACGAACATGAATGGACAGCTGATTCCCATCAATGGAGATGGTCCCGGATCCGGAACCACCACTGGTCACTCCGGGAGCCGGAGCCAAGCGCAGTGTAAAGGTCTGCCCGCCAGATCCATCTCCCACCCGGTAAAAATGCATGTCTCCATCTGCAACCACTTCATGAGGACTGCTGGCGCCATCCACGGCTTCCCAAGGCCCTTGTGGGCTGGCTGATGCTTCCAACACACCGCCCTCTTCCCAGGTAAGGGTCAGATTTTTGCCATCTGCAGCGATATTCAATGTGGTGGATACCGGCTCGGGTTCCGGTTCCGGTTCGGGTTCCACGATTTCAGGGAAGCTGTTGGGATCTCCGGGATTCGTTATTTGTGTGTCTTGAATACTGGAACCAAGCCCCTGAGGATCCCCCAGTTCCATGCCGTTCGTTACTCCGTCACCATCCGAGTCCAAGGCAGCCAATGCTGCAGTCCAAAATGGACTGCTCCCCCGCCCTGTAATGGCTTCAACAGCCTGACCAAAGGCATTTCGAGGTCCACCACCACTCGACCTGACATGGCAATTAGCACAGCGGTTAATATTTCCGTTGGGCATCTGCCCCACACGAAAACTCCGGGCAGACATGTTCCAGTGACTGACTGTCATTGCAGCCAAAACGATAACGTACAGTGTATTTCTTCTAGTCCAATGCATAACTTTTTTGTTTTGGTTGGAGCAATATCTCCTTGGGTAAAATACCAAGACCAGTAGACAACTCAAAACCTCCTAGAGTAACAAAAATGTTACACTAATCAGATAAATAGTGCTTTGCCTCTTATAAAGCCGCCCCAACCACAACCCTCACGGCTTCAAATGGTGGTCGGCGAATTTCAGAAACTGCAACCAGTCATACATTTCGATGGAATGCCCGCCTTCACGAACATGGTAGCCCACATCGGAATCCTGAATCGGCTGACGGATTTCAGGGGAATCTGGCGACTCCAACCCTTTTTTCCCCAACAAACGATACACCTCACTGGCGTGATATGCGGAAAGATACTCCCCTCTGGAATCCGCCCACGTATCCTCGGTGGCGCTGTGAACATAAACCGGCCTGGGGGCGATGCAGGCCAGCAGCATGTGTTGATCGACGGGCAGATCATCCTCCTGCTCAACGAATTTCCAGGCATTGCGGCAAAGCCAATAAGGAAAGCGCGTCACCATTTTCTTGAGTGTTTCACCGGACTTCCGACGCCACAAAGCCGCCCCGGCACAACCGGATTGGGCGGAAATCGCCAGCGCAAACCGCTCATCCTGGGCGGCTGTCCACAAGGTAGCCTTGCCCATCTTGGAATGTCCCATGATGGCGATGCGTGTGTGATCGATATCCGGGTCGGTTTCCAGATAATCCATCCCCCGACTGGCGCCCCAGGCACACACCGAAAGCACGCCCCACTCGTGTGCTTTGGGAAAACTCTGTCCCTTTGGATAAAACAATTTGTGAATGCTGTTCAAAAACTCCACTTCATTGTGTTTGACCAGATCCTGCTGATAAACCGCACAAAAGCCATATCCCCGATCAAACATCTCCCCCAACGGCCAGCCATTTTTCAGTAAACCCGGTCTTGAAGTCGACGCGTCGAAGTCATCCGACTGGGTATTATTGAAGCTATGCTTGAAAAAAGCGGGAGCCGGTTTCTTGGCATTGTTCGGGGAGAACACCAGAAAATGCATGGCGATGCTCCCATTTTCATTTTCCAAATGAATCTTCACATCCTTGCGAGTGGCTTTCCCCCCCATGAACTGTGGATCGGTTTTCACCACCTCGAACCGGACATTCACGGGATATGCTGGTTCGGGCACTTTCCCATAAACCACGTTCGCAAAAAGAGAGAGAATTTCAGGCCGGCGAATTGAAAACCATTCATCGGGGGTGGTGATGGGTTTCCCCATGGAGGAAACCAAAAGAGGGGGCAGGTCATAATCAGGGATCCGTTCCTCGTCATAATTAACGTCCTTGTCATATTCCTTTGCCTCACGTGCATTCAGATTCGGACACACTACAATAGCAAACATCAAGAGAATGAAAAAACGGTTCATGCGAACCAGTTGAAAAGGCCGCCCCCCTTTCGGCAAGCGTAAAATGCGCCGCAAAGCGTCTTGGCACGCTTTGAGTCAAAACAACTTTGGTGACTTCAGAAAAATGCTGCGGTTAGGAATCTGCCGTTTGGCGCGAAATAACAAACGACTGATGATAAACAGGCTAAACAACGCTCGCCATCCCCAACCCTCTGCTCTTTTTTTACTTTGATTTATTACATCGAAAATCCGCCTTTTTTCCTTGATTTATTTTCATATATTTGAGTGGATTTACGACGTTAATAACGAGAAATATCCCCTGTTTCTTTGTTTTTGACACCAACAAGGAGGAAAAAATGAAACAATACTATAACGACGTTCTACGTCGAATGGACTGGCGTGTCCACGTCTGTTCGATATCCATACTCATCGGAGCATCCACCGCCCTGGCGGATCCTCCGTCACGATCCGGAAAATCACCCCATGCCGCGCTGCGGAAATGCAAAGTGGCCGAAATCCCGGTGGAAGCCACAAAAATCCTGAAACACGCTGTAGATAAGCAGGCTTGCATCCAGGAACTCGTGGGAGCCATCGCCCAATCACACCCACAAGTGCTCCCTTTTGTGGTTCGCAACTTGACAAAAGCGGCACCAACGCATGCGTCATGGATCAAATCCACTGCCCAACAAAGCTTTCCGCCATATAAGAAAGCCATTGAATGGGCGAGCAAACATGCCCTGAATTCTACCCAATCCGGCACATCAGGAACAGGAACCCCGCTCGGCACCGGGAAAGGAAAAGGGAAAGGCCAGGAAAACGGAATTGGCACAAAACACCCCAACCAGGGGCGGGGAAATGGAAATGGCGACGGTCAAGGCAAGGGAAAAGGGAACGGAAAAGGCAAAGGGGATGAACACGGCCTGGGGGTATGCCATCGATACAATCAATAACCCACACCACACAGCAACACAAGCCAAGCCACACGAGGCGGGACCTGCAAGGAGGCAGGTCCCGCCTTCCGTTTAGGCGCATTTCGAAAACTGCGCCACGCAGTTCCTTTTTTAGACAATGGCGGGAAGATCCCGCATGCGGGACTCTCCCCAAACTTACCCCTTGAAAACGTTTCTGAGCAAAAGAAATGGAACGCGGGGAGACTGTCGTTCATCGAATGACTGCGGTAATTCCATTGCAGCTTGAAAAGGGTTCCAAAGCACTGAGGTTTGGAGTAGGTGTAAGACGGAGCTTACCCCTCCGGTTATGGATTGTTGATTTTTGAACTGCGCCCTACAAAAACCGAGCCGGAGTATTGCCAATGAGGTGAATTGAAGGTCTAATGCCCGCATGCACCTTTCAAGACACATACGAACGGTCTCAGCATGGACAGTGGCATTGCTCGCCCTCGCTTTCATGACGCCACTTTCCACTTCGATAGCGAACGCGGGTGAGGACAAGCCCAATTTCGTTTTCATACTTTCAGAGGACAACTCCAAACACTACCTGGAGCTTTACGGCTCCGAATACGGAAAAACCCCGGCCATCGAAGCGCTGGCAAAAGAAGGGCTTTTGTTCAAACACGCGTTCTCAAACGCTCCCGTTTGTTCAGTGGCTCGCACGACCCTGATGACCGGTATCCTCGCCCCCAAAGCGGGGTTTCAATACCATCGCAAAAACACCCTCGCCCACCTTCCCGATGGAGTCAAAATGTGGCCGGCTTATCTCAGGCAGGCAGGCTACTACACTTCCAACAACAGCAAGAAGGATTACAATGTGGTGGAAGGGGATGGCGTCTGGGATGAATCTTCCAGAAACGCTTCCTGGCGCAAACGTCCATCAAAGGAAACCCCCTTCTTCCACATGCAAACCTTCACCACCACGCATGAAAGTTCCCTGCACTTCCCCAAGGAGGCCTTTACCAATGACATTCCCAAAACTCCGGCCAACGATGTCTATGTCGCACCCTACCACCCGGACACACCAACCTTCCGTTTCACGCAGGCACGCTACTTCGACCGCATCGAACAAGTTGACCAGCAAATTGGCAGACTCATCGGTCAATTGGAAGCCGATGGCTTGATGGACAATACGTTTATTTTCTACTTTGGAGATCACGGCGGTGTGCTGCCGCGCGGAAAAGGTTACCTCTACGAATCGGGCCTGCAAGTCCCACTGGTCATTCGGATCCCCGAAAAATGGCGTTCCGAAATCCCCCTGGAGATCGGATCCAAACTGGATGCGTTCGTCAGCTTCATCGATTTCGGCCCGACCCTGCTGCACCTGGCCGGACTGCGGGTGCCGGGTGCGCTGGACGGCTCCCCTTTCCTAGGCCCCGACATCACACCTGCCGCACTCGAGCACCGGGACGAAACCTTCGGCTATGCGGATCGAATGGATGAGAAATATGATTTGTGTCGATCCATCCGAAAAGGCCACTTCAAATACATTCGCAATTTTCAGGCATTTTACCCGGACGGACTCCAGAACAATTACCGCTACCGCATGCTGGCTTATGCTGAATGGCGCAAGCTGTTTCTGAAAGGCGAACTCAACGAGACACAATCAGCTTTCTTCCAAAGCAAACCGGCCGAGATGCTTTTCGACTTGCGGAAAGATCCCAATGAAATCAAGAACCTGGCAAATGATCCCGCCCACAAAGCGGTATTGGAAATGATGCGGGATCGCTTGTTTGAAAAAATGGATTCCATTCATGATCTGAGCATGTATCCGGAAAGTTACATGGCTCAAAATGCCTTGAACGACGGAATCGCTTATGGAAAGGCCCACGCGCGGGAAATCAAACAACTGCTCAAAATCAATCTCCTGGCAACCCAAACCTTCGAGCAAGCCAAACCAACCCTGATGCGCGCCCTCAGGACCCCCAGTCCGTTGACACGTTATTGGGCTTTGACCGTTTGCAGTGTATTCGGCAAGGCAGCGGAAGAAATGAAATCACATGCGGCCGACCGATTGAACGACGAAGACCCCCTGGTAAGGATCCGAGCAGCCGAATTCATCGGCATCTTGGGCGAACAGGATCCGCGCCCGACTTTCTACAAGGTCTTGAACGAAGACTATGGCGATCTCGTATCCTTGATCACTTTGAATGCAGCCGCCTTTTTCCACGACAAACCCAACGGGTATCCGTTCGACGTCAATGCATTGAAAGATCCTGAAGGCAAAGCGGAAGTCAAGCGACGCCTCGACTACTTCGCCAATCGACTCTAACTCGACGCAGGCAACCACACTCAACTCATCCATGCGTTTTAAATCTCAATGACTCATCCAAAACTGAATCCATTGAAAAAAACTCTCGCCTTGTATGCTCTCACTTTCCTGGCAGCACACCTGACACTGCAAGTTCAGGGAAACGATAGCATCCAGTTCAACCGGGACATCCGTCCCATCTTGTCGGACAAATGCTTCTTCTGCCACGGACCGGACGCAGCGGAACGCAAGGGAGATCTGAGACTGGACACAGCGACTGGAGCTTTCAAGGATATGGGAGGTTACCAGGCCATTGTGGCGGGAAATGCCAGGGAAAGCGAATTGGTGGCACGTATTGTGACCCACGATGAAGACGACCTCATGCCTCCGCCCGATTCGGGTAAATCATTGACCAGGGAAGAAATTGAACGCATCCAGAAATGGATCAATCAAGGGGCGTCCTACGAAACGCATTGGTCCTACGTCGCGCCGTCAAGACCAAGCACTCCAGACGTCAAAAACCCGGACTGGATCCGGCAACCCATTGATTCATTCATTCTTTCCAATCTCGAGTCAAAACAACATCAACCATCCCAACAAGCCGACTCCGCAACGCTCGTACGTCGCCTGCACTTCGACCTGACCGGACTGCCGCCGACACCTGAAGAAGTACAACGTTTTCAGAAGGCGTTATCAAAGGATCAACTGAATGATTACGTACGCGGCCTCCTCCATTCCCCCCGATTTGGTGAACGCATGGCAACCTACTGGTTGGATCTGGTGCGATTTGCCGATACCGTCGGATACCATGGTGATCAGGACCACAGCATCAGCCCCTATCGTGATTGGGTGATCAAGTCGTTCAACGAAAACCTTCCTTACGATCAGTTCACCAAAGAACAACTCGCAGGCGATCTCATCCCCAAAGCCGACCTCTGGCAAAAAGTGGCCTCGGGATACAATCGGCTTTTGCAAACATCCCATGAAGGAGGTGTTCAAGACAAAGAATACCTGGCCAAATACTCCGCGGACCGTGTGCGCAACTTCGGGCTGGTGTGGCTGGGAGCGACCACAGGCTGCGCGGAATGTCACGACCACAAATACGATCCTTACACGATGAAGGATTTCTACAGCCTCGCCGCCTTCTTTGCCGACCTGAAAGAGCAAGGCGCCTTCAACGCACCCAACTCCATTCCCACGAAACGCGATCCGGAAATCAAAGCCTGGAACCTGACTCAATTCGCGGAATTGACCGCGCTGAAGGAAGCAATGGACTCCATCCGGGAAGAAAATGGCGAGCCCAAAGAAGCACGCACGTTCACACTGGCAAGTCTACAAAAACGCAAGGAGCAAATTGAATCATCGTTCGCCCCCTGCATGGTCAGTATGTCCGTTGAACCACGCACCATGAGAATCCTTCCCCGTGGCAACTGGCTGGACGAATCAGGCGCCATCGTCAAACCTGCCACACCCGATTTTCTCCCGCCACTCACGACAGACACTGAACCCACCCGCCTGGACTTGGCCAACTGGCTGTTTCGCCCGGATCATCCTTTGACAGCCCGTGTCTTTGTCAATCGACTTTGGAAACTCTATTTTGGCAAAGGACTCTCACGGCGATTGGATGATCTGGGGGCACAAGGTCAGCCGCCGGATCACCCGGAACTGCTCGATTGGTTGGCGGTCGAATTCCGCGAGAGTGGCTGGGACATCAAGCACATGGTTGAACTGATCGTCACTTCGAACACCTACCTCCAGGACTCGAGTCCACGCTCCGAACTGGCAACCATTGATCCGGAAAACCGACTTTGGGCCAGACAAAACGCCTTTCGTATCGATGCGGAATTCATACGGGATCGCGCGCTCAAGCTGGGGGGATTACTGGTGGAACAACTCGGTGGCCAAAGCGTCAAACCCTATCAACCCGCCGGCTATTACCAGCACCTCAACTTTCCAACCCGCAAATACAAGGCCGATCAGGGCGCCAATCAATATCGACGCGGGGTGTACACGCATTGGCAACGCATCTTTCTTCACCCCATGTTGAAAGCCTTTGACGCGCCCAGCCGGGAGGAAGGCGCGGCGGAACGTCCCATTTCAAACACACCACTCGCAGCGCTCACTTTGCTGAACGACCCAAGCTTCACCGAAGCAGCCCGACACCTGGGACGCCGCATTGAATCCTCGTTCTCCTCTGAACCGAAGGGCAAAATCGAATGGGCCTGGCAGGAAGTTTTGTCAAGACCACCACTGCCTGAGGAGCAGACCATTCTGGAACAGTTTTACGAGGCCGAAAAAAACACTTTCCTGAATGCTCCCAATACAGCAGTTGAGTTTATCGGATCAACCGACGTCACTCATTCAAACGAAACGATGGCGGAAAAAGCAGCCTGGGTCAGTGTTGCCCGGGCGCTGTTGAATTTACACGAAGGCATCACCCGCTATTGAGCCGTTTCATCAACATCCATCACCAAAAATCATGACCACGGAAAAACTCAGTCGCTTTGCGCAGGAACTCAACCGCCGCGCCTTTTTGAGCCGGGCTTCAATGGGACTTGGCACCGCCGCGCTGCATTCGCTATTGCCACCCAACTTGATAGGAGCAACCGAATCGGCCCCCAATGCACCCGGTGTCACCGGATTCCCAAACCTGCCGGTGAAGGCAAAACGTGTCATCTTCCTCTGCATGGCCGGAGGCCCATCACACCTCGAAACGTTTGACCCCAAACCCACCCTGGCGAAACTCGACGGCAAACCCATGCCCGACAGTTTCACCAAAGGGCAACCCATTGCCCAATTGCAAGGGAAGGAACTCAAGTGCCTGGGCCCGATGACGGAGTTCAAAAAGTATGGACAATCCGGACAGGAGATCAGCGATTTCCTTCCCTGGACCGCCAAAATGGCGGACGAGATCGCCATCGTTCGATCCATGATCACCGACCAGATCAACCACGATCCGGCCCATACCGTCATGAACACCGGCACCTCCATATCAGGCCGACCAAGCATGGGATCATGGATCACTTACGGTCTTGGCAGCGCCAGCGAAAACCTGCCCGGATTTGTGGTGTTGACCAGTGTGGGCGGACGCAACCCGCAACCCATCGCCGCCAGACAATGGCACAGTGGTTTTCTTCCCACCCGTTTCCAGGGAGTCGAGTTTCAGTCCAGCGGTGATCCGGTGCATTACGTCCGCAACCCCAAAGGCGTGACACGCGAGCAACAACGTCGCCTGGTATCCACCGTCCAACAACTGAACTCGGTCCAAAGCCAGCATCGAATGGATCCGGAAATCGAAACGCGGATCAGCGCCTATGAAATGGCGTTTCGCATGCAGGCAAGCGTGCCGGAACTGATGGATCTCTCGAACGAACCCAAACACATCCTGGAGATGTACGGCACCAACGGCGCCGATGGCAGTTACGCAGCCAACTGCCTCCTTGCCCGCCGACTGGCGGAACGCGGCGTGCGTTTCATTCACCTTTATCATCGCGGATGGGATCATCACGGCGATCTCGTTCCCTACATGAACACCTGCTGCGGATTGACCGACAAACCCACGTGGGCATTGCTGAACGATCTCAAACAACGCGGCCTTCTGGAGGACACGTTGATTATCTGGGGTGGCGAATTTGGAAGAACGCCCATGTTCCAGGGCAAAGGAAAGAACCCCGGGCGTGATCATCATATCAAAGGATTCAGCATGTGGCTTTGCGGTGGAGGTGTTCAGGGAGGCGTCAACTTTGGAGCCACCGACGAGCTGGGCTACAACGCCGTTGAAAACGTCACCCACGTTCGGGATCTACACGCCACCATGCTGCATCTCCTCGGTATCGACCACCGCCGACTCAGCGTCAAATTCCAAGGCCTCGACGCGCGCCTGACCGGCGTTGAAGACTCACACATCCTCAAACCCATTCTAAAAGCGTAACGCTTTTAAATGGTGAATTTAATAGAGTGAATGGTGATTTTCCGCCGCAGGTAGAACGTGACGTCTCGTCGAGCAAACCTTGTAATATACATCCCTTAGTATGCGGTTCTTTTGGGGAAGCCTTTGGTATTCGCCCCCCCCTCAGCCGCATCTCAGCAACTTGAACGCGAATCGATCCGATCTACCTTCTCAAGGATCCGACTGAACCAATTAGACTGATCCAATCTGCTTGCTTTCACTATGGAAAACGCTATCTGAAACAATCCCGAGTTCCAAAACGTATACCTTGATGAACAAAAACTCTTAACATAGCATTTATCCATGGCCTCTCCTGCACATAGCCCCGTGAAATCCAGGCTCAAAAAAGTATGGCCCATTCTTTTTGTGCCCATGATTTTATCACTCGGTGCGGCCTTGGCACAAAATGAACTCCTGTTTACGTGGTCGATAATAACTCTGATTCCCTGCAGTTTGATCTGGGGAATCAGCATGGGAACGATCCTTGGAACAACCACGACAGCAAAGGTGATAGGCGCCATCCTGTTATCCATTGCCGGCATCTGTTTTTCTCTTGCGATGGTTTTTGCCGGCTGCAGCCTCATCCTGTCATTGGGTGGAAATATTTAACACGAATGCCTTTTTCAATATGACAACTCAAACCACTCAAGACTCCGCTCTATCGGAAAAGCTGAAAACAACCGGAACCCGTTGTCCCCATTGCCACATGGCGCTCGTTGGTGAAGTGTGGAAAACAGACTCATCCCCGGCCCAAATCATTATGCGTAGAACGTGCCCTGAACACGGACCGTTTGAATCCACCATCGCATCCGACGCAGCCTATTACTGGCTATCCAAGGGGAGCTCCAAAAACCTGGAGGAACAAGCAGGCGATACATGCTGCTCGGCAGACGGCAACTGTTGCGGCTCCCTGGGAAGCAATGCCAACACAACAGCCCCAGGAGTGTTTGACACGCTGTCCAACTGCATTGCCCTGATCGAAATTGTCGACTCCTGCAACCTGAGCTGCCCAACCTGCTTTGCGGGTTCTCCTCTATCCCAAGGAGCGCCAAGTTCGGTTCCGCTGGATGAGATCAAGCAACGAATTGAACACGTCATAGAAAAAAAGGAAAAAATCGAAATCCTCCAACTCTCCGGCGGGGAACCCACGCTTCATCCACACTTTTTCGAACTACTGCAATGGACGCAGGAACATCCCAACATTGACTTTGTTTTGGTGAACACAAATGGAGTGAAGATCGCGACCGATGACGTCTTCTTCAAACAACTCGAACAGGCCGCCAAACGACGTAAACTCCAACTCTACCTGCAATTCGACGGGCCGCAGGAAGCCGGTCAAAAGGAACTCCGCAGTGCCGATCTTCGCGACCTGCGTTCCAAAGTGATCGAACGCTGCACAACCATCAACCTGCCCATCACGCTGGCAATGACGGTTACCGATCAAAACCTTCCTTACATCTGGGACACCATCGAATTCGGACTACGACATCTCATCATCCGGGGCGTCACCTTCCAACCCCTTTTCAAAAGCGGACGTCACGGAGAAAACGGCGCATCGCTCAACGCGGCCGACGTGCTTCAATCAGCCATCGAAAAAAGCAAAGGACAACTCAGTCGCGAGGATTTCACACCTCTTCCCTGCGGAGACCCCAATTGCGACATCATTGGTTACATGCTCCGGCAGAATGGCGAGATTCAATCCGTCAGTCAGATCCTGGATTGGAAGGATCTACAAGGATTTTTGAAGGATCGGGTGAGATACACCATTGAAGACCTGGTCGAATGCGGCTGCGAATCCGAGCCACTGGGACAAGTCCTGAAAGAATTCGAACTCAAAGGCAGCTCCGCCTTCCGGATAATGGTCAAACCCTTCATGGACGCATGGAGCTGGGACCAGGATCGCATCGACCGCTGCTGCACCCATGTGATTCAACCGGACGGCAGCCTGGACTCCTTCTGCCGGCATTACGCAAAATTTCAAGGAACTTCTGCTTCTTGCGGGACTTGAACATGGAAGAACAGACACCGGAACCAATGATGTGGAAATGCCCACTCTGCTCGGCCGACAACAAGGTCGATGTGGAAACTTACAAAATCTGTGGTTCATGTGGCTGGGGTAAAAAAATGGCATTGCCAGATGGATCACAGGCATCTATCGGAAAACGCACATGGCTTTGGGAAACAGGTAAAACTCTGGCAATGGCCATTTTCATCGCGACGGGACTGTTTGCCCTCGCCTTGAAGATCTTCTATTCGGCATGTGGGCAATAAGATCATGACGGCCTCCTACTACCGCTGGTTGATGCTCATCGGAATGGCTGTAAGCCTGTTGTTGTGGCGTCGTCTATCCAGAAAAAACCCCAAACTTCTGCCTGTGTTTTTCGGTGGACTGCTTGGAGCTGCGACAGGCGCAAAGTTGATCTACCTGTTTGCGGAAGGCTGGGCCGACTACGGGAAAGAAGACATGTGGCTGCGCTGGGCAACCGGCAAAACCATTCTCGGAGCGCTGATCGGTGGATACGGCGGCGTTGAATGGGCCAAGCACCTGGTGCTATACAAAAAACCAACAGGCGACCTCTTCGCCAGGATTGTTCCCATCGGCGTCATCATTGGCAGATTCGGCTGCCTAATGGAAGGTTGCTGCCTGGGGGCAATCTGCCAGCAGACGGCATGGTGGACAATCAGCGATCAACAAGGCATTCCGCGATGGCCATCGGTGCCTGTTGAGATTCTTTTCAACGTGATTGCCTTGTGCGCAACCATTGTGTTATCCCGGCAAAACAAACTCACAGGCCAACACTTTCATCTTTACCTGATCGGATATGGGGCCTTTCGATTCATCCACGAATTCCGGCGATCCACGCCTGAGATGTGGGCTGGTTTATCGGGCTACCAGATCGCCGCCTTGTTCATGGTGGTGTTCGCGGTGATTCGCTTTCGAAAACGCCAGAATGAAATCTTTCAATGAAATGAAAAACCGTAGACGAAAGGAGCCAACCCGACCCAAATGCGTCTCCCGGGGCACTCGCTAGTGTTTGACAAGCCAAAGGGCATCTTTAAAAGTCGACGTCAAGGTTGTGTGTATTCTTTGATCGAGTGTCACCAATCTCCCTTGATGTGAAACTGCCAACCCCAACAGATAGAAATCCGTAATTTGTTTAGGTCCAATTTTGTTAAGAGTCCCGAAGATAGAATCATCCGTCACGCTAAGGTTATCGTTCCAGAATTGGTGTCCGGGTAAAGATAGCAATTGCTTCAAAATCTTTAATGCGCCCGATGGTGTCTGCGGACCGTTTGGATAGGCATTTTGTCCCATGACCCGGACAAATCCATTTTCTGTAATAGGACATGTGGCCCACCCCGATTTGGATTCTCTTTTGAACCACTGGCTCGCAGCTTGATGGTGAACGTGCATCGAATCACAAAGAGCAATGAGCATGTTAACATCCAGCAAATTCATCTACTCATCCTCCTGAAGTCGCCTGACCATATCACTGGTGACAGACTTTTTCTTACGCGTCAAAATAGGCAACCCGATATCGTTGACTTCAAAATCCTTATTCTTTGTTACCGCATCGGCGCCTACTTCGCGCTTTAATGCATGCGTAAACAACTCTTTGAGACTAACGCCCCTCTTCAAGGCAGTTTCCTTTATCTGCCTGAAGAGAGAATCAGGAAGTTCTATGGTCGTCTTCATATGGGTTAGTGTATGGGATTATGGGCCACAGTCAACTAACCTGATCACTTGAGATCAACAAGAATTGAATGGTTCCTTTCCCCGAGAGAGGCAACGCGCTGTTGGCCCAATCTTAATTCAGCCAGCCCCTTAGGCGGGAATCATCCCCCGCAACGCCATCCCGATCAAATAGGATAACACTGCGGCCCCACCGCCGACCATGAGGGTTTCGAGTCCAGATTTCCATTTCGAGAGATCGACAAATTGCGCCTTGGCAACCCCAACGGCAAAGAAAGCGAACCCAGTCAACAAACTGGACCAAAGAAAGGGATGCTCAAAAGCCCCGGGAACCACCCAGTTCACCAAAAAGGTGATGAGGGGGATGGCACCAACAATGACGAATGCCACAAAGGTGGAAATAGCAGACTTCCATTCGGATGTTGGTTTGGACGCCAGCCCATGCTCTTCCTGCAACATGGTCTCCACCCAACGCGCCCGATCCGAAGTGATCACTTTGACCGCATTTTCCAAATCCGCCCCTTCAAATCCCTTGTTGGCGAAAATCTGGCGAATCTCTTCACGTTCACCATCCGGTATCAGATCAATGTGTCGATGCTCCTGAGCGCGAGCTTTTTCGCGCATCTGCGATTCAGCCCTGGAACCCAGGTAATTACTCGCCGCCATGCTGAATCCATCCGCCACCAGGTTCGCCAACCCCAAAATAATAATCACCCCACTCGATAATCCAGCTCCCGCCACACCAGAAACCACCGCAAACGTGGTTACCGCACCATCCACGGCTCCATAGATAAAGTCCTTGAGATATGGATGTTCCGGCCCCTGATCCAATCGCCTGCGAATGGCATGTGGGGCATGTTCCGCTTTCAAGGCACTGAGCTCTTGTCCATCGGATCCCGATTCTGGAAGATTTGCCGCATTCATGCTCGTCCCTGAGTTCAAATAGAACACAGAAATGGCCATCTGAAAAGTCGGAGAATCTTGGTTGACGTTAAACCAGACCAGACTTAGTCTGATGGTATGACAAATATTCAAGAGGCAAAGACTCATTTATCGCGGCTAGTTGAGCGTGCGGCATCTGGAGAGGAAATCATCATAGCTAAAGCAGGCAAACCCAAGGCAAAGTTGGTTCCATATACAAAGGAAAGGAAGCCAAGGGTAGGAGGATGGCTTAGGGGGTTAGGCTGGGAATCAGAAGACGCCTGGGAAACCGATGAAGAGCTGATTGACATGATGAACAATGGGCCACTTTTTCCGGATGAATTACCCCCTAAAAAAACACCTATCCTTTCCTGAGCATGCGCCTTTTATTGGACTCTCATGTTGCCTTTTGGTGGGCACTTTCTCCAGAAAAGTTAAGCGCCAAAGCTCACACCGAAATTTCCAAACCAAAAAATGACGTTTTCATCTCAGTCGTATCTGTTTGGGAATTAGGATTAAAAGTATCGAAAGGCAAACTTCAGATTCCTAAAGAATTTGGAGAACTGATGTGTAAAAACGGCATTGAATCAATACCATTCAGAGAGTCGCATGCCTACAGTTCAATCGCACTCCCCCGAATTCACGGTGATCCATTTGACCGTGCGCTCGTGGCTCAATGCCTGGTGGAAAACTTCACTCTGGTTACCAGAGATAGCACACTTACGCAGTATGGCATCCAAATCCTTGAAGGTTAAATCTTCCAAAAAACTTCAATTAATCATTGCTCCCAGCCCCATTTTTGGTATTTTTTCCGCTCTTTTCGCCATCGAGTGATGGTGAGGAGGAATATTTTTGGTATGTGAACGGTCGGTAAATCCAGGGCGCGAGTGCGTCAAGGTAGACCACAACAACACCGAATCAATCCCGTATTCCGCGGGACGGTCCGATTCCAAAAAGGAACGACGAGGCCGGCAACCAATGGAAAAATAAATACTGTGAGTCAAATAGGCGTTAAAGAATTATTAGAAGCAGGTGTTCATTTCGGACACCAGACCCGTCGTTGGAATCCTCAGATGAAACCTTACATCTTCGAGGCACGCAACGGCATCCACGTCATCAACCTCAACCAGACCGCCACCCTCCTGCAGGAAGCCATCGACTTCCTGTCCAAGACAGTCGCCAACGGCGGCCATGTTCTGTTCGTCGGCACCAAGAAGCAGGCTCAAGCCGCCACCAAGGAAGTGGCAAGTGGATGCGGACAACATTACGTCACGGAACGTTGGTTGGGAGGAATGATGACCAACCTCAAGACCATCAAAAAATCTCTGAAGCGACTCCAGGAAATCGAAAAGATGGAGGAAGACGGAACACTTAACGATTACGGCAAAAAGGAGCAATCCATGCTTCGCCGTGAAGCCTCCCGGTTGCACCGCAACTTGGACGGTATCCGTCACATGGACAAATATCCAGACGCGATTTTCATCGTCGACCTCAAGCGCGAACACAACGCGGTTGCTGAAGCACGCAAACTACGAATTCCGATTGTTGCTCTTGTGGACACCAACTGTGATCCCACACTGGTCGATTACCCGATCCCCGGCAACGACGACTCCATCCGTTCCATCAGAGTCATCTTGGCAGCCATCCAGGAAAAACTGGCCGGCAGCCGCAAGGAACGTCAGGCAAGCACTCCCGACTCCGAGGAGAAAGCGGAAGCAGCAGCTGCAGAAACAGCCACCACCGAAGCAGCCGCTCCGGCCGTTGCCCCTGTCGCGCCACCTGCTGCAGAAGCAGCCCCTGAACCGGCAGCACCCGCTGTGGCTCCGGCTGAAACCGAAACACCAGCTCCTGCCGAAGGCGACAAACCTTCCGCTTAAAACCCTAACATTTCACCCCGCCCGGTTCTGCCGGGCGGGAACTTTTTTTTCATCAACTGATCTCTTATATAGAAACTGAACATTATGGCAGAAATAACCGCAGCTCTGGTTGGCGAATTGCGCCGCATGACCAACGCGGGGCTCATGGATTGTAAAAAGGCGCTGACTGAAACCAACGGCGATCTCGACGGCGCCGTCGACTTGCTTCGTAAAAAAGGTGTCGCCACCGCCGCAAAGAAAGCTGGACGCGCCGCCAATGAAGGTGTCATCGCCAATTACATCCGTCCGGATGGCAAACTTGGACTTCTGGTCGAAGTGAATTGTGAAACCGATTTCGTGGCCAAGAACGAAGCCTTCGGCGAGTTCTGTAATGAAGTCGCCAAGACACTGGTGGAACAGCCCGACACCGATTTCGAAGCTATTCGTACAGCACAGGTGACCAAAGTGGGCGAGAACATCCAGATCGGACGCCACAAGACTCTCGAAGTTGAAGGCAGCGGCTTGGTTGCCGCCTACATCCACACCGGCGCAAAAGTCGGCGTGCTGGCCGAAGTAGGATGCGGAAAAGAAGAAACACCCAACCAGGAAGCGTTCAAAAGCCTGGTCAAGGACATCACACTGCAGATCGCAGCCGCCAACCCAACCTCTGTCAGCCGTGAATCGGTGGATCCTGACTTGATCGCCAAGGAAAAGGAAATCGCCGCCGAACAATTCAAGGACAAACCCGCCCAGGCAGTCGAAAAGATCGTGGAAGGCAAAATGGAAAAATTCTTCCAGGGCATCTGCCTGATCGACCAGGGCTTTGTAAAAAACGGTGAACTGACCGTCAAAGAACACGTCGCCAACGTCAGCAAGGAACTCGGCGACGAAATCACCATCCGCCGATTCCTTCGTTTCCAGGTAGGTGAAGAGTGATTCGATCTTAATTCTTAAAATGAACCAAACCCGGCAATGCCCAGCGCATTGCCGGTTTTTTTTACCCCACGTAGCCGTGCTTGCCAAAGCGTGGCCCCCAAGCGCATCCATGACCTGGTAAAGCGACCCCAGTATTCAGCACCACACACCCCACCATCTTGCGAAGGCCGCTACCTCTCCCTTTTATCAGCTCTGCGAATGGAACGCAGACTGCTTTCTAATAAATTACAATCTTAAACCAGGATTTACGCCCCCTTGCATCATCACACTGATGCACCAAGGAAAAGGGTGCGGACAACCAAAACTTCAACCAACAACAGGAGGACAAAATGTATCGAGCCTTGAACAAGGTCCGCTCTTTCGGACTATCACATCTGTGCGCCCTATTGGCATTATTCGGATGGACACAACACTCACAGGGAGCCGCAGGACTCCCTCTACAACCCAATCAACTGGTCGTTACCTGCTTTTCAGGAACCAGCAACAATGCGGTCATTCCGGATCCAAACAACTATGTCATCGGATTCATGGATACCACCGATCCGATAGCTGATGGAGCCACGCTCGGCTCCAACTGGCTCATGCCCCCCGGCTGGGGCTTTCACAACGAAGGATCACCTCAAGTCTGGACAGCGGCCAATTTGGGCGAAGTCTTTGGCGTCACAGTGGATCGTGAATCGAATCCCAACATATATGCGGCAGCCACCACGGTATACGGAAACTTCCCCCCCGGTCCGGGAGGCCATGGAGCTGTATACCGACTGGACGGCACATCGGGTAATATCAGTTCGGTTGCCATCCCCGGAACAGGCAACGCCTCCCTGGGCAACGTTTGTCACTGGGAAAGTGGATCAGGAAATAGTTGGCTTTACGTCAGCAGTTTCGAAGACGGTCTGATTTATCGCATCAACGCGAGTGCCATGACCGTGGAACCCGTCACCTACGATCATGGGGTAGACGGCCGAGCCGCCATGGCATTGCCGGCCATTCCAGATGCAGGAACACCTGACACGCTGTCTGCATTGGGACGACGTGTATGGGGTGTGAAAGCATTCAAGGACCGGCTTTACTACGCCGTCTGGTGGGAGGACAAAGTCAATCCATCCGCAACATTGGCCAATGAGATCTGGTCGGTTGGTTTGGATCCAATGACAGGACAATTTCTGCCCGCCACAGCCTTGCTGGAAATCACCTTGCCACCCCGCGATGCATTTACCAGCTATTCCCTGCCTGTCGCTTCCATCGATTTCTCCCCTGCCGGTATGATGCTGCTGGCGGAACGCTACTACCGATGGGACGGAGTGCATCAGGCGCGTGTACTTTCCTACACCGGCGATACCACTGCCTGGACCGCCAACCCTGAAAACCAATACCGGGTAGGCGACAGCACCAAACTCAGTGCAGGAGGCGTCGTGGCGGATTGTGATGAAAACGTCTGGGTAACGGGCGACATTCTTCATGGAAACATCTACGGCGTCCAACGCATCCAGGCAGGCGGCAACGCAACCGACACACCTGCCACCGCCAACAGTGTTCTGATCGATCTGGATGGAGACATCGTGCATCAGGACAAAACCCTCATCGGCGCGCTCGCCATGTGGAATGATTGCGATTGCATGCTGGTCGAAAACGTCGAAATCAACTGCCCCACCGAAGAAGGCGGAAACTATACGGTCGATTTCGACATCACCAATCAATCCGGACAGGATGTTCATTGGGCACTGCTAACACCCGACACCGGAATCACCGGACTGGTGCCGAATCAGTTCCCATTGCCCCCCTCTTTGGCTGACGGAGATTCCATCACCCTGACGGACATCGAACTTCTTGGCGCAGTCCCCGGGACAGAAGTTTGTTTCAATGTCACACTAATGGTCATGGAACAAGGACAACTCAAAGAATGCTGCACCAAAAAAGTGCGGATCCACATCCCCGAATGCGGTTGTGTGGAACTTATGGTTGAATCTGTTGAATGCCTGGAACTGCAGGCCGATGGAACCGCCATCGCCGAGGTATGCGTGGAAGTGACCAATCAGGGCACCGGAGATTTGTATTACATCTATACCCTCCCGGATCCTTCATCAGGCATGACAACCGATCCATCATTCATCACCTTGACTCCTCCCCTCGCTCCGGGAGAATCCAGAGTCATCTGCTTCAAGGTAACCGGAGTCATCCCCGGCCAGCAGGCCAAACTACCCCTGACCTTCCACAATGAACAATTGGAAGAATGCTGCCTGCGTACCCTCTGTTTCGATATCCCGCAGAAAGACGATCCCAATGAACAAGGCATTTGTTGCTGGTTGCCAGAGGTGGTTTATTGCTGCCCCAACGAACAGTTCGCCAAGACCCTGTTGGTCATCTGCAACAAATCCAACAAAGATCGGGAGATCGAATGGAAAATCGAACTGCCCCCACCCACCCCCGACTGCCCGGTGGCGCTGGATGCGGTCAATGATTTCACTCCATCATCAGGCATCGTGATGGTTCCTGCCGGAGAGTGCATGGAGATTCCCGTGGCCATTAGTTGCGAAAAACTGATGCAGGGACAATTGCCATGCGCCTGGTGGGGATTTTCCATGGTAGATACGGCGACCGGAGAAAAGAGCTTCTGCCGCAGCCAGCAGAAAGCGACGAATGATCCAGCCGTGAAACACATCGGCGAAGGCAACCCGCAGAACCCCCAGCCCGGATTGGTCGCTGTGCCGCTTGGAACTTCGGTGAACGTTGGGTTCTTGATTGAAAACCCAGCGGATAGCAGTGCACGCCTTCATTTGGTCGCCACAGAAACCAGTCGCTTACTCGGATTCAAACAAGGCAACGACAGACTCAGCAATGAATGGACCGACATCATCGAGATTGGCCCCGGGGAATCCAAAGTGGTTCGCATCGCCATGGATTGGAAAACAACCAAGATAGACCTGGACGAGATTCACACCCTCGCCTCGCTCAATCTCTACTGGCGTAAAGAAGGACAAGCCACCCTAACAGCCACCATGGTTCCGCTGCATCTGGTCCCAGCCATCACCGACACCAACCGTCCCAACTTACGTTCCGTGTTGGTGGCTGGAGAAAGCGAGAATGCACCTTGCCTACAGTTGGTCAGCGACACCCCCTTCCCGACTACCATGATTGTGGAAGCATCGGAAGGACTGGACGGTGATTGGGAACAAGTGCCCTTCGCAACCGGAATCGGACAACCGATGAACCAACTTTCGGTTCCATCAGAACAAACCGGCGTTACTTCGGTTTTTGTGGCGTTGAACGGAGAGTGCTGCTTCTTCCGTATTCGCAACACCAGCGAGGAGTAAACCCGGGAATCGCACCATACCTTCGAATCCCGAACCAAGCCCGCCTTCACCGAAGGCGGGCTTCTTTTTGTTTTCTGTCTCAACTCGCAAGCATTAGAGCTATGGTCTGATGGAAATGCGCATGAAACGGAAACGACGTTCCCCGACGGGTGTGTTGTCCCGAATCGTCCAGATTTCACCGTCCTCTCCGGATGGTTCCACAGAAATGACCGTTGTGGCTCCTGGTCCAGACGTCCAATCCAACAGGTTGTTCGACACTTCCACAATTAAATCGAATGCTTCCAGATTCGCACGCCGACGGAATTGCAATGTAAAGTACTGCTCACCCTCTACGTCCTCCATCGTGTAGGTTGGTAAACCCTCCACATCCTTGATATTCGGATCCAACAACAACGCGTATTCAAACTTGTTGGGAATCCGATCATTTTCAGGATCGGCATCCGGATCAGTCAGCGCTGATTGATCCCCAACATCCCCAAAATGATCAAATCGCCAGATGTCATAGGGGGATGCCTCAACCACATCCTCCCCGCCCGGCACGGAGAATGGGTCCACCGGATTGCTGCCATCGGCAATTTCCTGCAGGTTGCTATAAGTATCCTGATCAAAATCATCGACCGGCAACACTTCTTCGATCGAAGTGAGCGCGTCGTCTGCGAAATAATCCACTATTGCCAACTCATAGCCATCCGGCATTGTGTCCCCGTCTGCATCACCCAAGTTGTCGTCGCTCAACACTGGAAGATGAAAAACACGCAACGAATAGGTATCCAGACGATGTCGGGTTCCGACCGTTGCCGAGCCATCGTCATTTGCGGCCAAGGACAAATCGAAATAAGCCCCCTGCGAAAACCGGGTCACCGGTATGGGCATGGTATGCAAAGCCCCGCTTGTCTCAAAGATGGCATAGTAAATATCAGTGGTCTGGGAACCAAAGGTCCACGCAACCACTTGCAACGGTGGATCAGATTGCGCAGTCACGGCCAGCAACTCACGAGGAGTTCCCAAAGAAGGATCAAGCAGCAAACCTTCATCCACCCATTCCCCGTTGGAATCCAGATTCAACCGTCCCAATCCTCCGGACAACGGAGTCCAGTAAAGGGAAAGCTGCTCCAAAGTATCGGAACGTTCCACAAAACCGATCGCATGTGCCATCGACTCCACCAGCAAATGCTTGGTGATAGCTCCTGATTGGGCATTCCATGATCCGACATTCAAGTTGCGTTCGGCGTCAATCCAGGCCCACTGCAATGCGCCATTCCACCCCGTGGCCTCGAATGCGTTCAATGCTGCCGATTCGGATAGTGGCGTAAAATCCCCCCATTCTGTTCCCGTCCATGAAGTGGCCATCAATGAACGTAAGGCGCTTCCCGGACCGCCGTCGGAAGTCACCGCCACCAGTCCCACGAAGCCCTGCATGTCGACCAGTTTCAACTCGACCGTGGCATCGGGCGTCACCGACACAACATGTGAGGGTTGGACAAATTGACCGTCGTCGCCTAGTTGGGCGGCATAGATTGTTGTAGGTGCGAAAGGATTGTTTTCATCTGCAATGGCCACCTCGCTCCAGGCCATCCACCATCCGCCTTCAGTAAGCGGCATCAACGCTGTATCCAATACCACACCGCCACTATGCACCAACAACGCAGAGTCCCATGTGCCTCTTGCACTGCGAGTGGCAATTTTCAGCTGAAACTCACCATTGTTTGCCAGGTCGGTGAATAAAACCGCCCCATCGTCACTCGACATCGAATACGATCCACTTGAAAGAAAATGATCGATAAGCACGGGAGCCTTTCCGATGAACCTCACAGAGCCCTGATCTCGAAGTGTTTTTTCAGAAATTTGAATCGACATGGGAACCAAATGCAGCACGGGATCTGTTCCAAACTGATAGTCGAATTTGATGAGTTCCCATACCCATTCCTTTTCATAACGCGTGACCCAGGCATCCAGAAAGGCTTTGATTTCTCCATTCACACCGCCACTGATCCGTTTGATAAACGGCCAGTCACCCGCAGGATTCACCAAAATGACCGCGGATGGTTTTTTCTCCAAACCGTTGTCCCCGGGAACTTCCGCCGAGCAATCGTTGCCGGTCAACAAAAGTTTTCCGGACGCGCCGGCACGTTCACCCAACGCCACATTCAAGCCCAGTCCGAAATTGAAACAGATTTCAAAGCGGGGATTGGGTTCCCCCGGTTTGGAAGGTTCCAGCATGGGACCGCCTTCCACTCCTCCCAAAAAGTGCCGGCGCCCAACCCGATCTATTTCCGGCTTGTTGTAAATCACACCTTTGGATGCTGTCAACCACGTCAGTTGCGAGAACAAGGCAATCCCTCCATCGGCATCGATGAAGACCTTGAGGTCACCAAATTTCTCCAAAGCCAACAAGGCAGGCCCTACGTATGGAATTTTATTAAGGATGGGTAAGATATTTGCCTTGGTGCTGGCATCCAAAGAACCTTGCACCGTGTGTTTCACTTCCAACCCGGAGGAGTGGTATTCGACAAATTCCTTCGATACCTCCGTTTTTCCAGATCCGAAAGCCTTGATTTCAGGAGGATCCAGTCTGAGTTTTTTGAACAGCTTCGGTTGATACTCCGAACTGTTGATGTTTTCCTTGGAAATGTCTCCCTGGACTTTCAACGTAACCCGACGTTCCTTGCCCAAAATTCGGATATCAGATAATGCCCTGAAATCAAACCCCATCTGTCCCACCGCAGCACCCAGCAGCCCGGCGCCAGGAGCATCCTGCCCTTCTTCCCATTTCATCTCCAATCCATACTGATAGACCAGAAACTGCTCATCATCCTCATTCAAAGTGATGGACGCCGTAAATTCGGGCAAAGCGCTGAACCTGCCCTCCGGCATGAATTCGGAAATGTCTTCCTCGGTCTTTTGAGCTCCGGCAATTGTTCCCATCGCGTCTGCGGCAAACCCCAACCACGTCGGCAATTTTAATCCGGTGAGTTTTTCTTCTTCTGTAAAGGTGAAGGCATGGGTACTGACAGCTCCTCGTTGACTGACCACAAGCAGCGCCAGTTGTGCGTCTTCCGGGGGCATTTTCCAAAGAGGCACTTTCCCGGAAGTCGTCTGTTCAGTCTCGGGAATGCTTTGCGTCAAACCAAACACCCGGCGATGAAAAACTGTCCCCTGTTTACCGCTTGCCAAGTCACTCAGATAGGCATGCACCAAATGCGGATCCTGTGGATTGGGTATACCGAGAGGAATAGGATCCGTATTGAGTGGGTTACCGTTGAATTTGCGTTGATCGATCAACCAGACCTCTTCAACAGCATCATTAAGTACAAGCGTTTCATCTCCATCCCGGGGTGTTCCATCCACCGTATCAAACCGCTTGAGATTCAGCGTATGCTTCCGACCTTTTGTCGAGACAGACCACGTCATGTCCAGCGCATCCTTGGCCGCTTGATTGTTGAACAAACCCTGATTGCCTGATTTGTTCACCCCCGGCACAAAGAGACCCCGCCGGTTGAGACTTGCGCTATCCGGGACAATCACCGGACCTTCCAGCGGCACCAAAGACACATCAACAATGTGAGCGAGATCCTTCGGCTGCCCTTGATCATCCTTGACGGCCTGATCGGGCGACAACCGTTTCCTGAAGGTTTGATAACCACGCGCCACCACTTCAATAAAGACCACCTGCTTGCCACTGACCGCAAAATGCTCGAAGCTCCCATCAGATTTGGATGCGATGGCTCCTGTCGGATTGTTCCCGCTATGACTCAACACTTTCACCGCGGCACCACTGATGGGCGATTGGGTGACGGCGTTGGTCACTTTCCCACGCACCTTGAGTCCACGATCCATCCACAATGTCTGTCTGACTTTGGGCATTAATCCTGTCCCGCCGACGGCTTCCACCGAATAGTTCCCATCCCAGGTCCATTCAGTGCTGGTCACGGTCTCCGGATTCAGTGCGGATGTCATATTGGAGCGGGCGGCAGGGGTTGTGAAGGCCGTATCATCTCCCAATTTTACATTCACATTTGTCAACCGTTCTTCAGGATTGGCTCGGTTGATGGCAATGACTTCCAACTCAAATGATCGTGCAAGCGCAGGCACATTTTCAGTCTTGTTGGGACCATCTATGTTGATCTGCTCAGGACGTTGATTCCCCGTAAAACTGAACCAACCATCGTCCCCCATGTCATACCATACCTGATAAGCGGATGAAACCCCCACCTGATCATATAGAAAAACACGATCACCCAACGCGTCGATTTGGATGTAGTCGGGAGAACGCTGGGATGCTGTCACTTGGTATTCCCCTCCACCTTCGCCATCGCTGACCCATCGATAGAAGTCCATTTTAATCTCCGCGGCATTGTTGTAACGCACTCCCATGGTGGCAAAATGGGGCTCCATCGGTTGTGGATCCGGCCACTCGGGAGGGGGTGGCGTCGAGGGCATGACACCCGGCCGATCATAATCATGAAGCCGAACCGCCTGGGCATCCGCCGCATATCTCGGGTGTTGCACACCCAGGGTGTAGCTGCCAGGTGGAATGTTTTTGAACACAAACTGATGCCCGCCCGATGCAATTAGTTTTGGAAACACCGAATAGTCCATCCCCCCGCCGCTCAAAGTTATTTTTCCGCCATTTGCAATGAAATCGACATAGGTCATGGATGAAAGAACATCATTAGGATCATCCAGCCCGATCACCCAGCTCCAGGTCGGATCATCGGCAAAGAACAATTGCCCTTCGACTCGAAAATGGTTTTTTGCAAGAAAGAGTTCCACTTCGAAATCAGAACCGGAACTGATGGCAAATCCTCCAATGTCATACCAGAAATTCTGGGCGGACTCGAAACTGTGCGGCCATTTCTGGTAATAGGGCCAACCTGAAAATGAAAGGTCACCATCCTCTGAATTAAGATCTGTCCAGTTGATGCCTTCCCCCCACAACCCTTCCGCACCCGGAATCACGATTCCGTAAAGGCCCGGAATGAAGCTCATCACAAATTCACCGGCCGCATCGGTATCAATCGTCCGAAGCGTGTAGCTGTCGGGCAAATCGCCGTCCATGTACTCAGAAGCGCGAAATTCGATTCCCTTCATTTCCCGAGCAAGAAACACCGATTGGAATGAATCGATTGAATCCTGCCATTCCTCTGCCACGATCACTTTTCCGCGGATCTTTGCCGGGACGGGTTCCACGTACAAGGACGTCGTGACCAAGCTATCGTCCACTGCTTCCACAAAAGTGGAGCCGGTAAAATGGATGTTGTATTCTTTGGGCGGCGGCCAGCCAAAAGGTTCATACAACGATTTGCCTTGGACCTGGATATCCATGGTTCGCGACACGGTATCGCTCACAGCAACCCGGTAGTTACCCGGCAACAATCGATCAAAGTTCACCATCGCTTGATCATTTTGCACTTCGACTTCTGAAGTGCGTCGAATTCCGGCGCTATAACTCCCATTCACACCGGTCAATTGAACTTCTACCCCATCCAAAACGTCCGCAGATTGATAGGGCGAATTAAGAATAATATTTATCTGCGTTGAATGAAGCTCCATGGTTAGCTTCGCCGGACTGGGCTCCAGTTTGGCCTCGGCGTTGGCTTCAACGGTCAAAGTCGCCATCTCGTAACCCAGTTTCTTGGTTCGGACAGCCCAGTCAATGGCGGGCAACCCCCGAAAGGTAAGTACACCAGCGTTGAATGTTTCTCCTGTGCGCGTAGGAACCACCACATCCTCATGGTCCTTGGGATCAAGACCCTCGGTTTCGATGTAGACTCGCGGAAGTGGGCCAATAGCTTCTTTGATCGGATCGTAACCAGTGACCTCCACCAGCAACGATTGCTCTACCGGTTTGAGCATCAAATTGGCGGTGTGAGGTTTCTCAACCAGTTGACGGTTATCATTCGTATCAAAAGCCTCCCAACCCGGCTTGATCGTTCCGTCCGCTTCGTGATTGGCTCTGAACCGATAATACCCTTTGCGCATGCCGTGGAGCGTGGCGTTTCCGTTGGCATCTGTTCGAATAAGTCTGCGATCAGATGGATTCTGATCTCCCACCTGCGAGTAGCGCTCCACCAAAACAGGAACGCCTTCCAAGGCGAGTCCTGTCTGGACTCCATTCACATATACGAACAGATCAAAAAAACGAATCCTCACCCCGTCTTCTCTCAACGGAGTCAACTTATCCAGCCGTGGCTCGCGCGTATCGTTCTGCAAAACGAGATCGCTTTTCAACGGTTCGTAAGCCTGATGATTCAGCTCAATTTGATAATTACCTTGCTCAGCTGAAAGCCGATAAAACCCAAAGGGCCCCGAACGCGTCGCCGCCATCGGACTCTCTCCGTCCGGAAGGGTGGTAAGAGAAACCCGAACCCCTTCAACGGGCAATCCCGTTTCCGTATCCAACACCTGGCCTTGGATCACCCCGGGGCTGGATTGGGCGTTAGCAACGTTTGCCAAAAGAATAAGCAAGGCTGTTAAAGTGAAACAAACCGAACAAGCGTGGACCACGCGTCGGTTGACCGCTACGTGATAAAAAGAGGATTTCATTTTGAAGGGTATTGGTTGAAATCGGGCTCACTACCAACCTGAGATCAACAAGCCAACCAAATCTACCTCCCATTTGTTCTTTTATGATCGGATCTTGCAAAAAGGGAGCATTGATTCGCCTACAAGGTATCCTTCATAGAACTCAAAGGCCGAGTCCTATGAAGGATATAGATTGCGTATGTTTTTAGGATTCAATGTGGAATTCCACCACTTCCCCACCTTGCACGGTAGCTGTGATGCGGAATGGGCGGCAGCAGTTTTCACAATCGCTCACCGTCTCCCAATCACCGTCCCAAACATCTACGGGAACGCATGATTCACATCCGCAATAGGGGCATTCGCATGTTAAATGATCAGACATTGTATGGAAGCATGACCTGGCAAAGAGGAATATGTCAAAGCAAGCCGGTTAATGTCCCAACCATTTTCGCAAAAATGCTGCCATCTCGGTAAATCGCCCCGCATGAGGCGAGCTTGGACGCCACACCAAACCGATATTGCGGGATTGTTTGGGAGTGATGGGGAGCAATTTTACATTCACGCCTGCCGTGATATTTGCCTGAATGGCCATTTCCGGCAATAAAGTCACGCCCAACCCTGCGGCAACCATCTGCACCAACGTGTGCAAACTGGTCGCTTCGAATTCGGACCGGATGGCAGTTTTTTCCAGCCGACACACATCCAACACATGATGACGCAGACAATGACCTTCTTCCAACAACATCAATGAATCACCCGATAAATCCGAGGGCCTTACGTTTTTTCTACCTGCCAGCGGGTGATCAGGATGACAAACAAAGCGATAAGGATCATCCATCAACACCTCCACACACAGGTCCTCCGTCTCAAACGGCAGGGCCAACAACGCAAAATCAATCTTTCCAGACCTGAGTTTTGCCAGCAGATCCAGGGTCTTCTCCTCTCGCAAGTAAAGTTTAATATCAGGAAAATGGTCGCGGAGCGAGGGCAGCATCCCTGGAAGTAAGAAAGGGCCAACGGACGGGATGACGCCCAGATGCAAGTCGACTTTGGACGCATGGATCTGCCCTTGCGCATAGGACATGATATCCTCCGCATCTCGCAACAGAAACCTGGCACGCCGCGCGATTTCCGCTCCCTCAGGTGTCATGAGCACCGAGCGCTTGGTGCGTTCCGCCAAAATCACCCCCAGAAACGTCTCCAGCTCACGAATCCCGGCGCTCAATGTGGACGGGGTTACATGACACTGCCTGGACGCGTTTCCAAAGTGTTTGGCATCATCCAGTGACACCAGATATTCCAACTGTTTCAAACTCGGAACTTGTTTCATAGGGATTGATCAAACGTATACAATTCGGTTTTTACGAACAATATGACAAATTTAGATCAATTTACAACACAATGCTGATGAGGCATTGTCTCAACCGAAACACGACGAGTTCACAACACAGAAAGAAATAAATAAAATGAATCAACCTATCCAAATCGGCATCGAAGAAGAAAGCAGACTGGCCATCGTTGAGGGATTGTCCCGACTGCTTGCGGACACTTATACCTTGTATTTAAAGACACAAAATTTTCATTGGAATGTGACAGGCCCCATGTTCAACACGCTGCATCAAATGTTTGAAGTGCAATACACCGAACTGGCCACCGCCAACGATGAACTGGCCGAGCGCATACGCGCCCTCGGCGGTCAAGCACCCGGATCATTGAAGCAGTTCTCCGGTTTAACCAGCATCCAGGAAGAAACGGGCGTTCCAGCGGCCGAAGAAATGATCGCCCAACTGCTCACCGCCCAGGAAACCGTCGTCCGCACCGCACGTGAAGTGTTCCCCACCGCCGCCGAAGCAGGAGATGAAGCCACGGCGGACTTGCTGACACAGCGCATTCAAATCCACGAAAAAACGGCCTGGATGTTAAGGGCTATGATCAGTTGATTTGATCCAGCTCTTCTGGCAAATTTCAACCAACCAACATATGCATATGACAAAACAACATCATCAAAAAACAAAACAACGCATCCAGACGCTGATGGCCATGATCGTGGCGGTCGCGGGGATGATCGGAACGGCTGCTCAGGCAAAAGCTGAATCGAAGGCAGAACTACGCACACTGGCAAAAGAACTGTTTGGGACACTCCCCGACAGCATGCCGGGAAGTGAATCGGACACCGAAGCACTGGTGGAACTGGGCGAAACGCTCTACTTCGAGAAAAAGCTCTCCAAAAACGAAACCCAATCCTGCAACTCCTGTCACCGGGTGGACAAGGGGTTGGGCGGTGTGGACAACCTGCACTTTTCCCCGGGAGCCTTTGGCAAAACCGGAGACCGAAATGCCCCCACGGTCTTGAACGCTGGTTTTCACATTGCCCAGTTCTGGGACGGCCGGGCAGCGGACCTGACCGAACAAGCCAAGGGCCCCATCCTGAATCCCATTGAAATGGCCATGCCTGACGAGGCATCCGTATTGGAACGCTTGAACGCCAGCCGAAAATACCGACGCTTGTTCAAAAAAGCCTACCCGGACACAGAGGACCCCATAACCTACGGCAACCTGGCCGCAGCCATCGCCGCCTTCGAGCGGACTCTGATCACGCATGATCGCTTCGATGATTTCCTGAACGGAGATGACAATGCGCTGAGCGATCTGGAACTGAAGGGATTGGAGCAATTCACCGCCATTGGCTGCACCACCTGCCACACCGGACCACTGCTGGGAGGTCAAATGTATCAAAAAGTCGGTTTGGTGAATCCTTATGAAAACTTCAGTGACATCGGACTGGAAAAAGTCACCGGCAAGGAAGAAGACCGTTACAAATTCAAAGTCCCCAGCCTCCGCAACATCGCCATCACCGGCCCCTATTTCCATGATGGCGGCGTAGCCTCACTGGAATTTGCGGTGCGCAAAATGGCCTGGATGCAGCTCGGCCAACAACTGGACACCGACACCACCCACGCCATCGTCGCATTCTTGAACGCATTGACCGACAAAGATCGGTCGGTACGAGTGTTCAAGGACTGAACAATTCACATCACTAACCAGAGCGGACATGCCCCTGCGGTGTGTCCGCTTTTTTGTTGATCATCGACCTCTGCGAACCATCAATCATCGTTCAATCATTGACTCAGCAAGAAGCACTTGTTAATCCATAACCGGTCGGCGAACAGATCTCGAACTAAAGAAGCACGCGTCCGACCGACAAACCGACATTCCTTGCATGAAAAAGAAAACGACACGTTCTACCAGGAAACCCAAATTCTCACGCGTCCTCGTCAAAATGAGCGGCGAAGTTCTCGGTGGAGAACAAGGCTACGGCATCTGCCCAGAAGCGGTTCATGGTTTGGCCGACCAGATCGTTGCCGTCCATAAGCTGGGTGTCGACGTAGCGGTCGTCATTGGTGGCGGCAACATTTTCCGCGGCCTCCAAGGTAGCCAAAAAGGCATCGAACGGGTCACCGGGGATTACATGGGCATGCTGGCCACCGTCATCAACTCTCTGGCCATGCAGGATGCCATGGAGAAAAAAGGAGTGGATACACGTGTCCAGACCGCTATTTCAACGGAAGCGGTCGCAGAACCATTCATTCGACGCAAAGCCATGCGGCACATGGAATTGGGTCGCATTGTCATTTTCGGAGGAGGCACCGGAAATCCTTACTTTTCAACGGACACCGCCGCCGCATTACGCGCCAACGAAGTGGGTGCGGAGGTCATTCTGAAAGCGACCAAAGTGGATGGCATTTACGACAAAGACCCCATGAAATACAAGGATGCCAAAAAATACGACCGCATCCAGTATCAGGAAGCACTCGCCAAAAGGCTCAGAGTGATGGATTCCACCGCCTTTTCCTTGTGCATGGACAACGAAATGCCCATTATCGTGTTCGACATCTTCAAAAAGAACAACCTGAAGAAAGTTGTCATGGGACAGAAGGTCGGGACATTGGTTGCTTCCTGATTTGAACCTGGAGAAGAGAGTCAAAACCCCAACACATTGGAATACCATTATGCCAGTAGACGATATTTTACTAACAGCAGAAGAAAAAATGCAAAAGACCGAGGAGGTCATCGTGCGAGAATTTGCAGGTGTGCGCACCGGCAAAGCCTCTCCGGGGCTGATTGAAAATGTCCTGGTGGACGTTTACGGTTCACAGATGCGGATGCGTGAAGTCGCCGGCATCACCACCCCTGAATCACGCACCCTCGTCATCCAACCCTGGGACGCCTCCACCGTCGGTCCGATTGAAAAAGCGATCCAGAAAGCCAATCTTGGACTCAATCCTTCCGTGGACGGAAAAATCATTCGCATCAACTTGCCCGAACTCAGCGAAGAACGCCGCATCGAGTTCACCAAAGTGGTCAAGAAAATGACCGAAGACGGACGGGTTGCGGTGCGCCATGTCCGTCGCGAAGCCATTGACCACCTGAAAAAGGAGTGCAAAGCCAGCGACATCACCGAAGACGAGGAATCCCATGGTGAAAAAGAGGTCCAAAAACTCACCGACAAGTACATCGCCAAACTCGACGCCCACCTCGCCCACAAGGAAAAAGAAATCATGACGGTTTGATGGTGGAGCATATATGGATCACTTTCTGATTGTTTAGCAAGAAATGTGTTGATCCAAACCTTGGTAGAAGGAAGATTACCCCCATCAGGCATTGGTAAACGAATGAATGGCCCGAATCTAAGTCGAATCACATTTGATCCCAACGTAATGGGGGGCAAACCTTGCATTAGAGGAATGCGCGTGACCGTGGGCATGATATTAGGGCTCATTGCCACGGGAACCGAACGGGACGAAATCATCCGACTCTACCCCTACCTGGAAATCGAAGACATCACTGCAGCCCTCGCTTACGGAGCATGGAGATCTGAGGAAAGAGAGTTACCTCTCAAAGCTGCTCAGCGAAAATCTTAATCGACATGAATCTGTCTCCGGATTGGCGTGCAGTTTTCAATCAAGCTGGGTGGGAGTCAAAACATTGGAACGAGTTTAATCACCCCAACGCCCCAGATACAGTTTTGATGACTTGGGCAAAAAAGGAAGGCTACCTTGTATTCACAAGTGACCTCGACTTTGGAGCTCTTCTCTCTGCAACAAAAGCAGTTGGACCAAGTGTCATTCAGCTGCGATGTGAGGATAATCAACCTTCCAGCATGGGCTCAATCGTAGTTTCAGCGATCCAAACTTATTCTAAAGAACTCACTGAGGGCGCGCTAATGACAATCGATACCAGTCGCATGAGGATTGTCTTATTACCGCTGATGAGGCGGTGACAAATTCTTTACCACTTCATCTTATAATAGGTAAGCATGCATTCATCACCCCTACATCGCGCACTCTTGATTTATTGAGCATCCACACCCATACTTTTTGAGAGAACATGCTCACACTCAGCAGTCTTAGTAAATCATTTGGTGAAAAAACCTTGTTTGACGACGTCAGTCTTCAGATCAACGAAGGCGATCGTATTGCCATCGTAGGTCCCAACGGCGCTGGCAAGACCACCTTGTTTTCGGTCCTGATGGGCACCCTGGAACCGGACCAGGGCCAGGTACAAATGCAAAGGAACCGCACCATCGGTTACCTGCCCCAGGAATCCGCCGACGTGCCTGATGAATCCGTGCTGGAATTGGCGGTCAACATCCACCCCGAAATTCCCGCTCTACGCCGCATGCTTTCCGCCGACCACGATGGAAGCAACGAGGAACATCCTCATGATTCCGGCACAGCCTATGCACGGTACGAAGAGCTCGGCGGACACCTGCTTGAGGTAAAGGCCAAGAAAATCCTCAAAGGATTGGGTTTCAAGGAATCGGATTTTGGCCGCTCCCTACAGACACTCAGCGGCGGCTGGATCATGCGAACCCACCTGGCCCGCCTGTTGGTCATGGAACCGGATCTGCTGATGCTGGACGAACCCACCAACCATCTGGATCTGCACTCGGTTCTCTGGTTTCAGCAATACCTAATGAACTATCCGGGTGCCATGCTGTTCATTTCCCACGACCGCGAGTTCCTCAATCGGCTGGCACAATGGACGGTCGAACTGCGCGGAGGTCACCTGACCCGGTTTAGAGGCAACTACGACGATTACGTCCGGTTAAAAGAAGAGGCCCTGGAACAACAACGATCCGCCTACCGAAACCAGCAGCGCGAGATCGAAAAACTGGAGAGCTTCGTCAATCGCTTCCGCGCCAAAGCCACCAAAGCCTCACAGGCGCAAAGCAAACTCAAGCAACTCGAAAAAATGGAGAGACTTGAGGCTCCCGAAGAAGAAAAAAACAATTTCAAATTCCAGTTTCCCCAACCCAAACGCAGTGGCCAACGGGTCATCCGGTTGGAAGACATTCACCACAGTTATGGGGATCTAACGGTTTATCAGGGCATTGAGTTTTCAGCAGACCGAGGTCAGCGCACCGTCCTGGTGGGTCCCAACGGCGCGGGAAAATCCACTCTACTGAAACTCCTGGCAAACGTGCTACCCGTGCAAAAAGGGATTCGTGAATTGGGTCACGAGGTGGAAGTCGGTTATTTCTCCCAGCAACGCATTGAAGTCCTGCGACCGGAACGAACCCTGGTTGAGGAAGCTTTGGACACCAAACAAGCCATCACCGAACAGCACGCACGCACCGTGCTGGGCTCTTTCCTCTTTCGAGGTGATGATGTGTTTAAAAAGGTAAAAGTGCTCAGTGGAGGGGAGAAATCGCGCCTGGCCCTGATCAAGCTGCTCCTCAATCCCCCCAACCTCCTGCTGATGGATGAGCCGACCACTCATCTCGACATGGCCGGCATCGAAGCCCTGATCAATGCGCTCAAACAATTCACCGGCACCCTGATCTTCATCAGCCACGATGTCCATTTCATCCGTTCCATCGCCGAGCACGTCATCCATGTGGAACACGGGGCATTGCGTCATTACCATGGTCATTATGACTACTACCTGAGCAAACGCGCCGAGGAAGAGGCTCGATTGAACGCATCGATCAACGAAGGCTCAAACACAGGATCGGGATCAGGCACCGGCGCCAATACTTCTTCAGCGGGCAAAACCATGTCGTCCAAAGAACGTCGCCGCATCGAGGCAGAAGAACGCAACCGACGTTCAGCGCTCATTCGCAAACACCAGGCCAAGGTGGACCAGATCGAAAAGGAAATCGCCGAAATGGAGGAACGTCAAAACCTCCTCACCGAAGAACTTGAAAAGCCGGAAACCTACCAAAACGGCCCCCGCATTGTAGAAATCAACCAGGAACTAAAGATGATTTCAGACACCCTGGAAACCCATTGGAAAGAATGGGAAAACGCCCAGGAAGCTCTGGAGTCCAGCAAAAACGCCTAGAGGCACCCGATTTGAAATGGTGAATAGTGAAT
>CAYPZD010000017.1:51571-66427 GCA_964415055.1 uncultured Verrucomicrobiota bacterium
AATGGTGAATAGTGAATTACTATTCATCGGTGAGTTCAATACATAGGTAACACTTTAGGTAGAGCGTGGCGTCTCGGCGCGCAACCCTTGTGGTATCCATGCCCTGCCATTGCCATTAAAGGGAAACCCCTACGACAACCAACACATCGCTGTCGTTCGCGGGCGGACCGAGATCCCGATGAATCGGGAATCTACCTGGCAGCATACATTATGACGCGATCTTACCATCCACCAGATGCAGGGTCCGATCCGTTTGCCCAGCCATGTGCTGATCATGCGTGGCCATGATGAGAGTCAATTGACATTCGGCCTTGAGCTCCAGGAGCAAGTCCATGATTTCGGTTCCGGTCTCGGAATCCAGATTGCCCGTCGGCTCGTCAGCCAGCAACAGAGTGGGATCGTTGATCAATGATCGCGCAATAGCCACCCGTTGTTGTTCGCCTCCGGAAAGTTCATAGGGACGATGATCCATGCGCTTGGAAAGCCCCACCCGCTCTAACCACTGCCGTGCCTTCGCTTCAACATCCCTGACCGGACTACGAGCGATACGGGCCGGTAAAGCCACATTTTCAAGCGCGTCCAATTCGGGAAACAGATGATAGGCCTGGAAGACAAATCCTACGGAACGATTGCGGAAACGAGACAAGGCCAGGCCGCCCAAGCGGGTCAGATGACTCCCATCGACTTCCAACGCACCCGCATCCGGACGATCTAATCCGCCCAGAATATGAAGCAACGTGCTTTTCCCGGATCCAGACGCGCCCACGATGCTTAGGAACTCGCCCTGCTTCACCTGCATATCCACTCCATGAAGGACCTCAATCTTTTTGCGTCCGATGGTGTAGCATTTCGTCAAACCTTCCGCCTGAAGGATGGTCTTTTCAGCCATCGCGGAAGAGTCGTTATCATTGGGAACAGCTTCACTCATGCCGCAAAGCCTCCACAGGACGCAAGCGTCCGGCATTGATGGCAGGGAAAACCCCGGCCAGAATACAAATAATCAAACTTCCCCCGCAAATGATCCAGAGGTCCGAAGGCACAATCATGGCGGGTAATTCTGCAAACCCGTAAATATCCTCAGGGAATAACGAAAATTTGAATGTGTTGTTCATGAATGCCAGAAACTCATTACGATACTTCACAGCCTGAACCCCAAGCGCCAGACCAATAGACACCCCAAACAGCCCAACAAACACACTCTGACTCATAAACACCCATACCACCTGACGCGACGAAGCCCCCAAAGCTTTCAACATGCCGATCTCGCGTGTCTTTTGAACGACGAAGGTAATCATCGAACTGGTGATCCCAAATGCCGCCACCAACACGATGAAGAATAGCAGAAACCGAATCATATTCTTCTCCACCACCAGCGCGTTTAGGATCCTTTCATTACGTTCCAGCCAGGTGGAAACCCGAAATGCCGGCCCCAGCTTTTCACGAAGCGATGCTTCCACCATGGGAGCCAGCTCCGGATCATCCAGCATCACATGCAATCCATGGGCCTCATCATTGAGACTGAACAAATCCTGGGCATTGAAGAGCGAACAAACCATGCCATTCGCATTATAATCGTAGTAACCGATATCAAAGATACCCTCCACCACGTAATCATCAGCCAATGGAGCAGACTGACGTTCCGAAGCATCCTGTTTAAGAACTTCACGCACCTCCCGCAACAGTCGAATCGAATAAACCGCCACAGGATCCCCGATTTGCAACCCAAGTCGTTTGGCCAGCTCACTTCCGATCAACACGCCGTTGCCGTCGATGGCATCAAACGTTCCGGCGACCAGACTATCCTTGATTTCGCTCACCTCTCCGGATGTCTCAGAATCAACCCCACGGATAAACGGAGCCGCAATTTCTGAATAATGCCCGCCATGCTGTGTTTCAATGACGATGGGTCCTTCGATGTAGGGAGAAACTCCTTTGACGTGCGGTTGCTGTCGAACAAAATCCGCCACCTGACGGTAATCCTGCATGGCAGTCCTTCCCACAGAACGCACCACCATATGCGATTCAAAACCAATGATGCGATTACGCAGCTCTAGATCGAATCCGGTCATCACACTGATCACAATGATCAACACGGCCACGCCCAGCACCACGCCAATGATGGATATCAACGTGATAATGGATACAAACGTCCGTTTGGGACGCAAGTATCTCAATGCAAACAACAATTCAAAAGGCAACCGATTCATGACCTCGTCCCGCCAAGATAAACGCCCAGAACAACCAGAAGCAAGCAATTGCTCCACAACCCGATTTCAAACCCACCGGAGGGGAGAGTTCCACCTCACCCCACTTCAAACCTCAAGGCATTCGAACGGCAAACACGCTGCATTGGAACCACCACTGGCTAAAGAATACACATGACTTCCCGCGTTCCATGACTCTAGCTGATGAAAGTTTGCCAGGGAGAAATGAGGGAACGAGATGGAACTCCTCCCTCCCAGTAGGCGCCTTCGCCAGAAAATGCCGCTGAGGAGACGAAATGCAAGGATCTCTTTGGAATGCGTGCGACTTGGCGCCGCTTTGGATACGCTCCACATACACAATAGGTATGCTTAACCAAAACACCCCCACCAACACCCTAACGTGTCATGTATATCCAGTTAAGAGCTGTGAACAAAGGCCGAGTTCCGCGAGATAAGTATGCGTAGGCATTGGCCTGAGGTATCCAAAGCGGCGCCAAGTCGCACGCATTCCATATGGTTTTCGGCTCATGTTTACTTTGGTAGGATAAAATGAGACGCTTACTCCCAAATGAAGCAGAAGTGGTCCCGGGACCGATAAGGTCAGCCACCGGAAAAGGTCGAAAAATTTCGCTGGTGACCAGGTCTGTATGCAGGACGCGCTAAGCCACCTTCTTGGGAAGGCAGCGACACGCATATGGTTAGTCTTCGGAAGACTCACCTGACTTCAAATGCTTGAGCGTTTCTCCCTGGAGCCAACGGGTGTCGATGGTTGCTTGAAGGTGTTTGGAAAAGTAAAAGCAGGAGATGCTCACCAGGGCTGCCAAGACGGTATTTGACTCCAATCTACCATCGACAAGCAACACCAGGAAAATCAATGAAAACGCGAAACCGACAACCAAAAACACCTTCACCCATATGGAATGTTTGGGGAATGGGTTCACGTAGGTTGGGGTGCTACCGGTGTTCTTCCTGGTTTTCAAGCCCTCCGTTTTTTCATCTTTTACCCAGACTTCGGTAACATCGCTGACACCTTCAGTAAAGGATGCGCCGATTTTCCGATCGTTTCCAAGTTTTAGCGGAGTCGTGTAGGTGTGCTCGCCACGTTGAAAACTGATTGGAATTTCAAGTTCGTCGGAGGAAGCAATCAACTGTTTGAGATGATCAATAGATTTGACTTTTTGCCCCCCCAGTTCCAATAACCGGTCCCCCGGAAACAATCCGGCACGAAATGCCGGTGAACCGTATTTTGTATTCTGAACTGTTGGAATGGTATCCATGATCAATCATCAACCCTGACGGCATTCAATGTCTCTTAACTCAAAAACATCCTGAGCATCCTGTTCATCCTGTCAAAAAAAATCCATATTAAACTCCCAAAAGCTTCAGGAGTTGCAATTCCCTGTTGTTAGGTCATGGTGATCAGATAATGAGGAACGAAGATAAGAAAAAAGACGTCCCAAGCCCGGAGGAATTCCAGAAACAGCTTTCGGACTTCATGAAGCAGAATTTTTCGGGGTTTAGTTTTCCCGGTTTCGGAGCATCTCCCGGCAGTGCCCCACAAGCTACCCCTTCGGAACCTGAAGCAAAGGAGCGTTCCATTGATGATTTGATGGAGTTTGACCACCGTCCCAAGGACGTGAAAGCGTATTTGGACCGCTACGTCATCCAGCAGGAAGAAGCCAAAAAGGTGCTGAGCGTCGCTTTGTGCGACCACTATCACCACGTCCGCCTGGCATTGGAAGGCAAGGAAGCACCGAACTACGCCAAACAGAACATCATCCTCGCGGGCCCGACTGGTGTGGGAAAAACCTACCTCATTCGTAGCGTAGCCGACCTGATTGGTGTGCCATTCGTCAAAGCCGACGCGACGAAATTCTCGGAAACCGGTTATGTGGGATCGGATGTGGAGGACCTGATCCGAGAGCTGTATCGACGTTCGGACAATGATATCCAACGGGCACAGTTCGGCATTGTTTACCTGGATGAAGTGGACAAAATCGCCATGTCGCAAAACGCATCCGGTTCACGAGACGTCAGCGGTCGTGGAGTGCAAACCAATTTGCTAAAGTTGATGGAAGAAACGGAAGTGTCCATTCGTTCCCCCCAGGACGTGGCCGGTCAGATTCAGGCCATGATGGATGCTCAACGGGGAAAGAAATCGGCTTCGACCATCAACACCAAACACGTGCTGTTCATCGTCAGCGGAGCGTTCGACGGATTGGAACCCATCATCCGACGCCGTATGAGCGAGACAACGATTGGATTCGCCACCTCACGGAATGATCATCTGACTTCAGATGATGTGTTGGAAAACGTCCAGACCAAGGACCTGATCGAATTCGGATTCGAACCCGAGTTTGTCGGACGACTTCCTGTCCGGGTGGTTTGCAAGTCTCTGGATGTCGACGATCTGTTCCACATCCTGCAAACTTCAGAAGGGAGCATCATCCGCCAATATGAACAGGATTTCGCCGCCTATGGCATCGATATCCTTTTCAAACCGGACGGATTGAAACGCGTTGCCGAGATTGCTGTCGAAGAAAAAACCGGGGCCCGCGGATTGATGACCGTGTGCGAACGCGTTTTCAGAAATTTCAAATACGAACTACCCAGTTCGGACGTCAAACGATTCGAGGTCACGCGCGAAGTAGTGGACTGTCCTGCCGAGGAATTAAAAAAGCTATTGGCAGATCAATCGAAAAAAGAACGGGAAGTAGCCGGCAAGATCCTGGACGAGTTTACCACGCGATTTGAAGAATCACACGGTATTCGGATCGAAGTTAGCGAGGAGGCAAGAACCTACCTGATTGATCTCTCCATAGAAGGCGGTCAATCCATGCGGGACATCTGGGTGGATCGATTCAAGGACTATCAATTCGGTCTGAAACTCATCGCTCAAAACACAGGCGTCAAAACTTTCGAAATCGACAAGGCCGCAGCCGAAAATCCGGACAAAAAACTCAGCGACTGGGTCGTTGCCAGCTACAAGGAAAAAGAAGCAAAGGAAGCCTCGGAAAATGCATCTGAGGAATTGCCTTCTGAGCAGCCTAATACCTAGAAGGAAGGTCCCCTCAACCATACGACTGGTAGGGACGCGCTGCCGCGTGTCCGGCGGCGTGTCCGCACTACGCAAAAAACACTCGAGAACCCTTACGGGATCACGGCCCTGCGGCAGCAGGGCTATACCGGCGTCCGAGGGGGTGGATGGTTTTGTAATCTCTTTCCACTTGCCAGACCGCCATGCAACCTACGGCAACATCCGTATCATTTAGAAACACCATACCTGAACACAACCGACCACGATCGTCATGCCGAACCGGATGGGTTTCACGAAGGGCATGTGACCATTCCTTGAAGGTATCAAATCCGGCACCTTTCAAATCCGGTAACGACACGATGTGCAACTGTCCGGCACAACCGGGCGCGCTGTAGCGGTTCAGTTCCAGCGCGAGACGCCCCATGGTAAAGCGCGGATTGATTTCGATGATAGGTTTCAATTTCGGGATTCCCCCCTGGTCGCGGTAAATGGCGGCATCGATGCCAATGGGGCCTTTGAATCCGGCACCCATCAACAAGGGCCCCAATCGTTCTGCCAGGCGATCATACAGCCTGGTCATGCGATCCGTCTCCCCATCATGAGCAAACCTCGCAAGTTCCGGCGACAAACCGCGTGTGAAGGCGGGAAGACACAAAGTCCCCTGATACTGCCCCCGTACATCCACCCGCAAGTGCGTCCAACCAACCGTGCGCAGACCGGTCTCATCCACTTCCCATTGCACGGAAAAATCAGCCAAACGATCCAGCCAGGGTTCGATCAACAGCTTTTTCTCGCGCTTCAACATGTTGCGGATTCTGGACACCTGTGGTTCGGTCAATGATTCTTCCCACAGCCGAAGCATATTGCCTCCTGCCGAACCAAAAATCGATTTGACTACCGTCCGCGGGTATCCGCTTTCTCGCAATTGATCAATTGTTGTCAAGGCTTCGTCCACGCCAGTGATCACCTTCCCGACTGCATCGATGGGGCACAACCAATCCAAGTCTCCTTCATCCTTCAGAAATTCCCTCAGTTGATGGGCGCCCCAATCCTTGCCAAACAACGGACGAATCTGAACATCCCAGGCATCTCCCACAGGTGGAGATGGACGTGTCAATTGAGGCATGATGGGCTTCATGAGGGAGATGGCATCGGGACTCCAGGCCCATGGCTTGAGGAATCCGATTTTGCGATCCAACAATTCAGAACTTCGCGCAACCTTTCCAGCTATGAGAACCTCCACTTGTGGTAGTTCGATCCCGGCCCGTTTGAGCGTCACCAGAAAATCCAATGAAGGTTCCCGATGCATCAACACCACATCATCCGACCGACACAAAAACATTGGCAAGGTTTCCAGATCCGTTTCAAAGGAAACCTGACGCTGGTTAGGAGTGAAACCCGGGCCGGCAGCCAAATACTGTTCAGCATAGGGATTGAAATAATAAATACCCGGCGTGCGCCCTTTGGATTTCGAATAGACGTATAGTCGCTGGATGAAATCCCGATCGAAACCCACGCGTTCACGCCCTTCCACATTGTAGGGTTCGGCTTTGGCACGTCGTGGGGACAAAGGGAAATCCAGTTGTTCTTCGTAAGCTTCCCAGTCGCTCTGCTCAGGCTTCTTCCACCGGCGGAACCATTTCAATCCGTAACCAACATGCCCGATTTCGTCGCGATAAATGCGTTCGAGCAATTTGTGCGAATCCTCGTCTCCGATTGTTTGAAACTGTGAAGCAAAAAACTTTGAGAAATCCAGATTCGCCTGCTCAAAGGTCAGAGAAAGCCGACTGACATAATCCATGGGAGTCTGCATGGGAGCAATCATCTTCCAGAAGAAACCATTGACCGGATACTGACCGAACTCCACCCCCATCGCCTTGAGTCGCTCCACATAGATTCGGGTGTGTTCCTGTTCGTCTTTCAAAGTCTTCAACACCCCCCGTCGAAAACTGCGGGGAGCGTCAGGAAATTTAAGCAAAACCAAAGCCATCAATTCGGTCGCCAACAATTCGTGATTGGCAAAGAAATGAAGGATTTTGCCTCGGGTCGATTCTTTTTCCAACGTATGCAAGGGAGGGAATTCTGACTTGCCCTGCTTGAGAGAAAACTGAAGTTGCTCATCCCGGTGGGGCGCTTCCGGCGATGCAAAGGCCTTCCCCGGTTGTTCGTCCGTGATTTCGTCCGGACACCAGATTTTGGTTTCCAGATCGGGACTAAACAGGATGCGCTCGGCCAATTCTCGTAGTTCCATGCTCGCCTCCCATCATTCAAATCAAAACATGAACAGCCGAACCCCGGCAATACCGGAAAAAGCGTATAACAACACTTCGAACGCCTTTTGCGGGATGCGGTCAATCACCCTCCTCCCGACCAGAATACCGGCAAAAATTCCCGGCAACAGCAATACGTCCATTTTGAGAGACCAGGCATTGATGATATCCAAGTCCGTCATGAAGGGAACCTTGATGATGTTGACCAGCAGAAAACACCTGGCTCCAATGCCAAGGAATTCCATTTTGGGCATTTTATGAACCAGCGCGTAGATGGAATACACCGGCCCGGCCGCATTGGCCATCATGGTGGAGATGCCAATGGTCAATCCACTCCCCCACCGAAAGGATTCGGAGTCAGGAAGCTTTTTCAAAAAGTCCTGCTTATACCCACGCACCAGCTGCAGCACGAGCATCACCAGTATGATCAGTCCGATCGATTTGCGCGCGGTGGAATTATCGATGCCGCCCAGCAGGAAATACCCGCCCACAATGCCAATAAAAGTCGGGATCAATATGGGCCAAACCTGAGACCAAGTTGCATGGCGGCGAAACATGGGGAACACGGTCACATCGCACACAATCAACAAAGGCAGGATCAACCCCACTGATTGCTTTGCGCCGAACAATTCGGCCATGATCAACACATTGACCAAAGCCATTCCGGGGAAACCCGTTTTGGAAAACCCCAGGCTGAACGCGCCCAACAAGGCCAATGCCCATTGGGAAACAGTGATTTCAGATATTTCGATCAAAAGCGTCGGCTATGAAATAAGTCGCTGTTCAGGTTAAAAATTTGTCAGGGAAATACTCCCATGGTATTGACCAAGATTTAATCCAAAGGGCGTGTATCACTTAGATATGACGCGAATCCGAGTGGTCCTTCTCGGTGTAGCCGGATTCCTGCCGTTTGAAGTTCACTTCATTCTTTTTCACATAAGCCTGGAAGACATCATCTGCGCTCATCCCGAGAACCTGAGCCAGGCTGATCAGGAAATGGAATAAATCTACCACCTCCACCCGGGCGTTCTGCTCGTCAAACTTTTGGTATTTGGCCCACCACTTCCAGGGAACACTATCGGTGAGTTCGGCCATTTCCTGCCCCATCGCCCGGCAGTAATTCAATACCCACTCGGTCTTTTGCTCCTCGGTCATGGTATCGGTGTGCACACCGATACGCTCGTTCAACGCCTTCTGCATGCGAAACAATTCGCGCAATTGATCCTGTTCCATACCGAAGGAGCATAGGCCGGCCCATTGGAAGCTGACAATGCACAAATTAATAGGGAAAAATACTCTCACCCAGTCAAATTTGCTTATTGTGGACGTATGACACTTTAATCCCCCCCCGCAGCAATCAACTCACCTTTGGTTAAGAAAACTATTTTCCCTCACCGAAGCCGTTAAGTAGAGCTATGCGAAGGCTTGTGACGGTTGCTTCTCCCTGGCAGCGCAATCTTGCATCGATCAATGATTCGTGCAACAATTCAGCTATCGATATGAGTGCAGTAACAGTTTCACCTAAATTCCAAGTGGTCATTCCCAAAGATGTGAGGGATGGATTGAATTTGACACCCGGCGATCGGGTCGATGTTATCCAGCTTGACGGACGCATTGAGCTTGTTCCTATTAAACCGGTTAAAGCAATGAAAGGATTCCTGAAAGGCATAGAGAATACTTTTGAAAGGGAAAACGACAGATGCCTACCGTAATCGATTCATCAGGTTGGATAGAGTATTTTACAGATGGCCCCAATTGCGATTTTTTTGAACCAGCCATTCTAAATTTCACTGATTTGATTGTTCCATCGATAACGATTACGGAAGTTTTTCGATGGGTGATGCGTGAATCCTCAGTAGCAGATGCGCTTTCCATTGCTGCGACGATGAAACAGGGCAAAGTGATCCCTCTGGATGATCGACTGGCAATCCTGGCAGCGGAACTCAGCCACCGCCACCAGTTGAGGTTGGCAGACGGAATCATCTACGCAACAGCGCGTTATTCTAAATCAGAACTACTTTCACAAGATAGTGATCTCGAGCAACTGCCAGGTGTTTCCTACATTCGCCACCCTAAACGGAGTAGATAACTTTTATCAACCAGATAGCATTGCGGAACAACCCTGATGATTGCCTTTGCCGCAGGGTTCGGGCATAGTGCGCACAATTGTGAGTAACTTAAAAGAAAGTCAATCGACCATCACCGTAGGCATGATCTCGCTGGGGTGCGCGAAAAATCTGGTGGATTCAGAAATCATGCTGGGGCACCTGATGAAGGATGGTCTGGCCATTACGAATGATCCGGAGGAAGCGGATGTCCTGATCGTCAATACCTGTTCGTTTATCGACAGCGCCCAGGAGGAGAGTGTGGATACCATCCTGGAGTCCTCGGAACTCCGCAAAGCGAAGAACCGAGGCCAGGGCCTCGTGGTGGCGGGATGCCTGACACAGCGTTACAGCAAGGAACTCCCCAAACTGCTTCCTGAAGTGGACGTCTTCATGGGCATTGATCAGGTGGGAGAGGTTTCGAATCTCGTCAAACAAGCCCATCAACATCGAAAAAACACCGTATCACACCCGCCCAAAAAGAAGACAGATTCCGAAGCGGTCAAACCGGCCCCCAAGGCTGAACAAGCGCCCATCATGGACGTGACCGCGCGTCCTGTTTACATACCGGACTACACCACGCCGCGTTTCCGGTTGACTCCGAATCATTTTGCTTATTTGAAAATAGCAGAAGGGTGCAATCACCCTTGTAGTTTTTGCATCATTCCCCGGATGAGAGGTTCGCATCGCAGCAGAAAGCCCGAGGACATACTGGAAGAAGCGAAGGCCATGATCGAGGACGGTGTGAAAGAAATCAACCTGATTTCCCAGGATTCCACCTACTACGGCATGGACCTGCGAAAGGATCCACGGCGCAATATTGCCTCTCCCCAAAAATTTAAAGAAGCCTCGGACGCACTACCGGAAGATGCGACCACTCTATCCTCTCTTTTAAGGCAACTGAACGCATTGGAAGGAGATTTCTGGGTACGCATTCTTTACACCCACCCGGCGCATTGGACTGATGAATTGATCCAAACCATTGCCGAGTGCGAAAAGGTGGTCAAATACGTGGATATCCCACTGCAACACATCCATTCCACCATGCTTGAACGGATGAGGCGGGAAACGAGCCGCGAATACATTGAGGAGTTGATTCAACGCATTCGCAAAGGCATTCCGGGCATCGCGATCCGCACGACGTTTATCGTTGGTTTTCCTGGAGAAACGGAGGGGTCCTTCGAATCGCTTCTGGATTTTATCCGCGAAACCAAATTCGAACGCTTGGGAGTCTTTGGGTATTCCCATGAGGAGGGAACCAGAGCCGGAGGCATGGCCAATCAGGTGGACGACCTCGTCAAGGAAGCACGCAAAGCCGAAGCCATGGAAGCCCAACTGGAAGTCGCCAAGCAAATCGCTGCAGCGCAAAAAGGTAAAATCCTGAAGGTGCTAGTGGAAGCCCCCGCGGATCAACAGGTAATCGAGGAAGCAAACATCCAGTCATGGGAACACGGATTCACTCGCAGCGGAACACAATCCGAAACATTTGCTCCGGATATGAACGAACCTTGGATGGTGGCTCGCGGCGAATCTGATGCACCCGATATCGACGGCAGGATTTACATCCGGGGAGAATTGGAGCCCCATCAATTCCACCAAGTGCGCATCGTAGGCAGCACCGATTACGATCTCATTGCCGAACCGGTTCAATAGCACTTATCCCCGTTTCCAAAGATGAATATTTTAATCGCCCCCGATAAATTCAAAGGGACCTTGACCGGTATCGAAGCAGCCCGATGCATGCGCAATGGATGGAAGAAAAAGCACCCAAAGGACACCCTCCGCCTACTGCCCATCTGTGACGGCGGAGACGGTTTCGGCGAAGCCCTGGCCCATCTGGAGGGCGCACGCAAGGTCCGTTGTCAAACCATCGATGCCGCCCACCGCCCCATCCGAACCCACTGGTGGTGGCAGCCTGAGAAGAAAATGGCCATCATCGAAACCGCCCTGGTCATCGGACTGGCCCAACTCCCCCGGGGACGTTTTCATCCCTATGAACTCGACACTTTTGGCTTGGGGAAAATGCTCCAACAAGCGGCAGCCAAAGGAGCGCGCACGTGCGTGATCGGCATCGGAGGAAGCGCCACCAACGATGGAGGGTTTGGCATGGCCAGAGCATTGGGATGGCGTTTTTTGGATGACAAACAAAAGGAAATACTGGAGTGGACTCAATTGCCCGCATTGACATCCATCCGACGCCCGACAAAACGAAAACTCTTTCCGAATCTCATCATCGCTTCCGATGTTACCAACATCCTCCTGGGACGCGAGGGGGCTTCCCGGATATACGGGCCTCAGAAAGGATTGAAACCAAAGGATATGGTCAAATCCGAAACCTGTCTCAAACAACTGGCAGACCACGTGGACCCACTTCAGGGCAAGCCTTTTCAAACCATGCCCGGAACAGGGGCTGCTGGAGGTTTGGGATATGGCCTGATGGCTTTTCTAAGCGGAAAGGCACAATCCGGATTTGATTACTTTTGCAAACGCTCAAGATTGGAGCGTCATATTGACTGGGCAGACGCGGTTTTGACCGGTGAAGGCTCGCTGGACAAGTCAACGCTCATGGGAAAAGGCGTTGGAGGCGTGGCATTAAAATGTCAGGAAAGAAAGACCCCCTGCTTGGGACTGGGAGGCATGGTCAAACACAAAAAGCGCGTTACTTGCTTATTTCATTACACTTACGCAATATCTCCAGATTTAACCGATGCAGAAACAGCTCAAGCAGACGCGACAAAATGGCTCACCAGGCTATCGACTGAAGCAGCTTCTGACATTCAATTGTAAAGAAGTCTTGGGCTTTACCTCAAAATAGGCTATCATCCACCCCAATTGAGGAATTTATTTCCAAATTTGAACTCAGTCGACCGGTTTCGGTCCAACAGCAGAAAACGAAGTTGAACAAGAACGTGAAGCAAACTACAGAACTTGAGATAGGACAACTCTGGAAGGTTGGAGATTTTCATATTGAAATAGTCCAAATTGGCAAAACACTTTGTCATTACAGACACTTACGCAATCTTGGTCAGAAAGGGATCCCCGTTAAACTGGAACAGCTACAGGTAGTCAAAAAATACCTGCGCACCAACAAGGCCGAGCTTGTCGGCAACAAAAAGAAGAAGGCGGCCAAAAAGTAAGCTTGTCGACCTAAACTACTTTACCCACGAACGCCCGCATGGATCATCCTGCGGGCGTTTTGATTGATGGGGTGGAAACTAATGCTGGGCAATTAGCAGTGCCACACGGCAGATGGCCAAAGGCATGGTCTCGGCCAACACTTCTGTGCTGGTACTCGGATCAGAACCATAGCGGGCAAAATACGGCTTGGTTCGTATTTTTGTTTTTCCGGTTTTGATCGGCACTCCAAATTCAGATTTCAAGGCACGCTTGACCTTGTTGGATTCACCATCATCTGTTGAGTAAGGAGGACAAGATCCCACATCGGACATGCCAAACACCTGTGTATGAATGGCATGATCCAAGGCCTCCCCCGGCTGGGCTTGATATGGATCGGTTATTTCCATTTAGCTCATTGTTGAATTTTGGTTGATTGGTTTCTGCTGGTTGTGTTGTGCGGCAACCTTAACCCGACTTTCGCTATTCGCCCATTGAAATCTCAAAAATGTTGAAAATTTGGACTATTTGGGGCCTAGGTCTTCACCACAATGGGGGTTGATTTGTTCCAGGGTGATCTTGGGGGGTGGCTGTGGTGGTAGTTCCATCCCCAGTTGTGCCAGCAGCAATTGTTGAGCTTTGTCTGGTTGGGTATATCGTGCCATTTGGAGCCAGCGCCCATCAACGGTTGGAATTGAAACGTCGATCATTTGCATGGTTTTGAGTTGTTCGAGGACACTGCGTGGAGTCAATCCCGTTGCTCTCTGCCGACATCGTTTTCCCAGCGTTACGTGAAGACAGTAAGCCAGGAATGCAATAAAGATGTGAGCTTCGACGCGTGCTTCCAGTCGGTGGTGAATCGGTCGAATGGCTAAATCGCCTTTGAGGTTCTTAAACGCTTCCTCAACCTGTGTCAGTTGGATGTAGTATTCCCAGAGTTTTGCCGGATCGCTTCCCTCAAGGTTGCTGCGGAGCAGGTATCGACCTTCTCGGCGGTAAACTTCTCGGTACTTTTTCCAGTTCAGAGTCCATGAAAATGTATCGGATGTAATGGTCTCTTTGGATTCTGGTAGTTGAATGTTAAGGAGTCCATATGCCCTTCCTGCATCTCTCTTTAACTCCCCCAATTTCATGAGAAGGGTATCTCGCGTGAGCCGTTTTCGATCTCGTAGTTTCTTAAGTTCGTTGAGCAGCTTGCGGAGCCGACGTTTGCGCATGGACCGTTCCTTCTGGATCCGATTCCCGCTTTGAGCATAGACATAGATTTCATCTCCATCGGACAGGAGTTTGACTGAAACCCCTTCTCGAACCGCTTTCCACGGTTGTTCGGTCAGTCGTTGTTCGTAACGATTCAATCTGGCTTTGGGCGTCCCAACCAAATAGGAAACCGGTGTCGAGGATTTTCTCATTTTGGCCAATACTTCTTCGGTTGGGATGCCTCGATCCATCACCCAAACTCGATCTGCCTTGCCATATTGATCTTCAATTTTCTTCAGAAAACCTCTGAGAGTGGTATTGTCCGCTGTATTACCGGACATTACTTCGTAGGCCATGGGAAAGCCTTCAGTCGTGACGACCAGCGCGATGACCACTTGTACACAGTCCGATCGCTTATCGCGGCTGTATCCAAACTTCCGTTTGTCATCAAAAGGAGGATCGCTCTCAAAATAGGTGCTGGTCAAATCATAGAGAAGGATCTCGAATTTTGCGCTAAAGAGCGTTTCCCATCGTTCCCTGAGATGAGTAAAAACATCTTCCTTGTGTTTCAAAATCAAGTCATGACACCGGTAGAGAGTGTCCTTCTGTGCCAAGCGAAAATCATCCCCCAAGAGGTCCGCCATTGCGCTGTGATCAAACCAATACCGATGCAAACGCCACTCGCTGCCTGGATCAATCAATCGATACGTCACCAAGGTTTGCAAAACCAAATGCCACGGCGTGCCTTTCCTGCTTTCCCTCAAACGTTGTTCCCAAAACTCATCCAATTTCAGTTGGCGCCAAAGATCACAGGCCATCCAACACGCACCCCATTGTCGAGGACGGTGCAGTTGGAGTTGGCTGAGTTTTACTTGAAGCCCCACTTCAATCCCTTCGGGTATATCTCTGTCCTCAGGAAATAGTGCAAC
>CAYPZD010000018.1:0-65834 GCA_964415055.1 uncultured Verrucomicrobiota bacterium
CATCTTCTCACGACGGCTTCAAAAGCTCAATTCCACTGTTTTTGTCGAAGAACCACAAAAAAGGACGCACTCCAAGAGACGCCGTCAACGACACCCTGCTCCCCTACACCATGCAGATTGGATCCGGAACATTTGATTTCAACCCCAGCCTCAACTACATCCGGAAAATGGATAAATTTGAATGGGCAAACAACCTGCAAGGTACCATTCGTATGGGAAAAAACTATCACGACTACAGCTTGAGTCACCGGGCGATTCTCAAAACCACCCTGTCCTATGAACTGTTTCCTTTTCTTCACCCATCCGTGAAATTATTGGGGCATTACTGGGACCGCATCCATGGTCAGGACAATGATGTGATCTTGCCCGGCGGAATTTATCCCGCTCCGGTAACTCACCCAGACCTGTTCGGCGGACGCAAAGTAGATCTTTTGTTCGGACTGCGGATTCCCATCAATAACGGTATATTGAAAGGCCAAAGCCTTGAACTCGAAGGAGGCTTTCCGATCTACCAATACTTGAACGGCCCCCAACCAGGTGAACAGTGGCGTTTGGCAGCTTCCTGGAAATGGAGGTTCTGATGGACGCTTTCCGGGAAACCATGCATTCATGCTGACAGACGACCACATAAAAAGCCATTGGCTCGCGGGCATAAACCGGCTGGTGTCCGCGTGGGTGATGGTATGGACTTGTCTGGTCATCTCTCCGATCCATTCTTTGCAGGCTGAGAATGAAGAGCCGCCCGTGGAGGAATTTGAAGCCAAGGCTGTGCTGGTATATCACTTTGCCAAACTCACTTCCTGGCCCGAAGGCACTTTCAAGACCGATCAATCCCCCATCCTCATTTCAGTCTATGGAGACAAGGGGTTCTATGAAGTGTTAAAAAAGTACGATGACCGGATCGTGAATGGAAGAGCATTATCCGTTCGCTACGTTGAGGCAATCGCAGACGCCCCTCATTCACAGATCCTTTACATCACCGGTGACATGGACTCGACCGTGGAATACTATCTGAAGAAACATTCCACCCCCACCCTCACCGTGGGAGAAAGCAAGGACTTCGTCGAACAAGGAGGCATCCTGGCCATTGTTCGGGAGAAGGAGCATTTAACTCTGTACGCCAATTTAAAGTCCGCAGTGGAAACCAAACTTTACCTGAACAACAATCTGGTGAAATTAACCAAGCAGGTTTCCGCCAAATCCGGGGAGAAGGACAAATAACGGATGATCTCCTACTTCAGCAAGTTAAAGCTCTCAAGGAAGCTCGTGTTGTTCATGATGATCACGAGCATCACGACCTTGCTGTTGGCCACCACGGCCATGGCGACGTATGAAATCCAAACCGTCGTCCGGCTGACACTCAGGGAACTCGAAACCATTGCCGACAACCTTGCCAAAAACGGGGAAATTCCCTTGGGAATGGCGGCGCTGGGCGAACTTCAACTTCCCGGAGCTCGACAGGAAGCCGAAAACCTCCTTGATTTAAGAGATAGAACGGAAATCGTGGCGGCATGCTTTTTTGACCGTGAAGGAAATGCTATTGCCGAATATTTTCGGAACGGAGTCAAACTACCACAGCCCCAGAATGCCCCTCTGAAAACATTCGAACCGGGCAAAACCGTCACGCGAAACAACATTAAATGGGTCAAACCCATATTTGATGACGACGACAAACAGTTGCTCGGACACGTTCATCTGCTGGCGGATTACTCCACCCTGATGCCGGACCTGATCAAGATTGTCATCACCAACACCCTCATCTTTTTTATTGGCGGCATCATTGCCTATGTTCTGTCCAAACGATTTGTCCGCTACATTTCCAGTCCGGTCGCCAATCTGTTGGGTGTCTCCAAACAGATTGCGGAAACGGGAGATTACGCAAAACGCGCCAAGAAAATCACGCAGGATGAACTTGGCCAGCTCACGGATCAATTCAACCACATGCTTGAACAGATTCACAAAAGAGATTCCGATTTGACCCACTCCAAGCAGGAATCCGACAACCGCCTCAAGGAGCTTAAGGAAGAACGGTATGAACATCAAAAATCCGTTGAACGCGAAAGAAAGCTACTGGTTGAACTGGCCGAAACCAAACAAATCGAAGCAACCGAACTGCGAGCCGCAAAGGAACAGGCCGAATTGGCCAACCGCGCAAAATCGGATTTTCTCGCCTGCATGAGTCACGAAATCCGGACTCCCATGAACGGGATTATCGGGATGGCAAGCATTCTCCAGGATTCCGGCAAACTCGAAAAAGAGGAAATTTATCACGTACAATTGCTCAAACAATCGGGTGAAAGCCTGTTGACCATCATCAACGACATCCTGGACCTGTCCAAACTCGAAGCAGGCCATATGGAATTTGAAACTCAGGAATTCAATCTCCTTGAGCTACTCGAAACCACCATGGAAATGATGGTGCCGCAAGCCCACACAAAAGGTATCGAAATGGGATTCAAACACACCCCCAATCTCCCCATCATATTACAGGGGGACAAAGGTCGAATCCGCCAGATCCTCACCAACCTGTTGGGGAACGCCATCAAATTCACTGAATCCGGAGGGGTGGTTCTCAGCGTGTTCAAAAGAGCTTCCCAGACAAAAGACAAGCACCGCATCCGGTTCGAAGTTCGAGACACCGGCATCGGTATTTCCGAGGACGATCAATCCGAACTCTTTCAGGAATTCAAACAAATCTACAGCCCATCGCGCAGCAACCTTCAAGGATCCGGGCTGGGATTGGCCATCACCAAAAAACTGGCCCAACTGATGGGCGGAAGCATCGGTGTCAAAAGCAGCCCCGATGATGGCAGTTCCTTTTGGGTGGATCTGGACCTGTCTTCCGGAGAATCCAATGTTAACAAACGAACAAGTCCGGCCACCAAATTAACAGACTTGCCTGTTGTATTGATTTCTCCATCGGACTTGAACCTGCCCTGTTCGGAGTCCTTGTTGGCCAACATCACGGCAGACTTGTACGCCTTTGAATCCATCGAGGAAGCTGAGAAAGAATCATCCAGCCGAATGAAACAAAATCAGGAAGCTGGCTGGATCGTTCTTGATGTTCCTGTGGAATGGACTGAATCCCAAATACGCGAATGGGCCGACCTTGCAAAAAACATCCCCAATTGGAAGGAAAGCCACTTCATCGCCTTTCTACCCGGAAATCTGGACCCGACGGCATTGGATCACACCAGCGTCGAGTTCAAAAAAATCTTTAAAAAACCGATTACCGGTACCGGCTTGTCCAGGTATTTGCGAACCTTCACTCAGTCGAACATTCAAAGTGAAGAACTGGAAACACTGCAGACAAGCCAACCGGATCTCAGCACCATCCTCATTGTCGACGATCACCCGATCAACCAAAAAGTCGTTCAAACCATGTTGATGATGCTTGGTTACAAGGTGGACGTTGCTTCGAATGACAAGGAAGGATTGGACGCCGTTAAGGCAAATGATTATGACATGGTCCTGATGGATATCCAAATGCCTGTCATGGACGGTTTGGAAGCGACCAAGGCTATTCGCCAGCTGGATCCGGAAACATACGGAACAAAACACCAGATCCCCATCATCGCCATCACAGCCAATGCCATGCTGGGAGACGACCAGACATGTTTCGAAGCCGGCATGAATGAATACCTGGCAAAGCCCATTCAAAAACCAGAACTTGAACGCGCCATCAAGGAGTGGCTAGCTAAGAAATCCTGAACGCTATGACTCCACTTGTCGCTGAATCTCCTCTACTCGATAAGATCGCAACGATGCCCTCATCATATCCCGTTCTTCTGTTTCGGGAAACAGACGGTAACTGGGCGCAATGATTTCACTGACAGATGTTGGTTGAAGTTCGATGATGGCTTTGATTGGAAACCGATCTCCAATCCTTTCTCGCAACATTTTTAACTGATCAGGGAAACGCATATCCCCTTCCTCGACCACTCGGGCCGAACCATCAATCTTAACTCCCTTTTGGATAAAAACATCCAGAAAACTCGCACAAGCTTTGCCTGTTGATTCAATGTTTCGGACCGAAACAGGCGAAGCGATATGCGCTATCAGAATGTTACCCTGCCCATCGTAAAGAAATGCTTCCTTCGGGCTTACATTTGGAATTCCATGCTCCGAAACAGTGGCCAACCAACAGAGCACACTGGATTCCAACGCTTGAATGACATCAGCCGTCATGAGAGATAATTGGGACATATGAATTTCATTCCTGGAGTTTCAAACTTCAGAAAGACTTTGATCGAGTATGGTTAATGCCGCATCCATTTCCTCATCATTGATCGTCAATGGCGGTGTCAGTGTCAGGATATTACCCATGGTGATCTTAAAATTGAGCCCACGTTCCAGACAGGCATACATCACCGCTTCGGCCTCCTGCACGGCACGCTCGCCGGTCGTCTTGTTACGCAGCAGTTCCATCCCCATCAATAAACCCCGCCCCCGCACATCACCGATCATCGAATGGGTCGAAGCCATGGACTTCATTCGATCCATGGCACGGTCGCCCTGACGGATGGCATTTTCAAGCAAGCCTTCGGATTCGATGACTTCGATAGCCGCCAAAGCAGCCGCACAAGCAACCGGGTTTTTCTCATGGGTATAATGCCCCAACGCTTTCTCCGGCATCGCCTCGTTCAGTCCCTCCCGGGCAATCAAGGCGGCCATTGGAAAAATACCACCACCCAGGCCTTTTCCAATCACGACCATGTCCGGAACAATGCCATAGTGCTCAAACGTGAACATCTTGCCGGTCCGGCCGAGACAATGCGGTATCTCATCCAGAATAAGCAAAGTGCCATGCTTGTCACAGGCACGTCGTATTTTCGCCCAGTAATCTGACGGTGGTATGAACGGAGTCGACCGAACCGTTTCGGCAACCACTGCCGCCACATCTCCTTCTTTTTCCAACACATATTCGACATAGTCGGCGCACGATAGGTCGCAGGCCGCCCCACACTTGAAGGGGCAGTGTTTATGATCGGGAGGCGGCACGTGTTCGCAACCAGGAAGCAAGGGACCAATCCCCCTTCGGAAAATGGACTCCCCCCCGATGGAAATGGCATCCAGGGAAGCCCCGTGGAAAGAGTCCCACATGGAAATCGTCTTGTGCCTTCCGGTGGCAGCACGCGCGAGTTTCAAGGCCATGCCGATGGCGGATGTCCCGCCAGGGGCAAACAGAACTCGATTTAAATCACCTGGCGCAAGGGATACCAGTTTTTGTGCCAACCGAACGGAAACTTCATTGGTGTAACGTCGGGTGCAAAACGACAACTCCTGCATCTGACGCGTCACCGCTGCCACCACCTTCGGATGGCCGAATCCTACCTGATGAACATTGTTGCCATGAAAATCGAGAATCTTTCTTCCTTGAGCATCTTTCAGATAAACGCCTTCGCATCCGGACAGCACATTCAAACACGGCGAAGAGAGGGATTGATGAAGAAACACATCAGCATCCGCGTCCAGTGTGGCGCGAGTGACGTCATCAATATGCTTGCTCGACCAGGTCTGCCGGGCGGGTGAAAGGTTGATGTCCCCTTCGGATCTCAAATGATCCAAATCTTTGGCTTCCTTTGAGTGATTCATGGAGTGGTCATTTTTGAGCAGATTCAATTTCGAGCAAAACCGACTGGAGCCGTTTCAATCGATCGGTATTGATGAAATCCAATCCCAGGGAATGAGCTTTTCTCCAGTACGCCCCCGTTTCGGGAGTGTTCCAGAACCTTATTTTTCTCCCCTGTGCATGCGCTGTTTGAATCACTCCCTCCAGCTTTGTCGCTTCCTCCGCGGGCATGGTGCCGCGACCGTTCCAATTGAAATGGTTTTCCCAATTTTCACTGATCCATGGGATCAATTCGGATGATGCCGTGTTCCCATTCATGTCGACAAACCGCCCATCAATAAAAGCCAAACGACTGGTTTCCGAGGCCAGCAAGTCGATCGGACGATTCCCGGAAATCACAACGGTCACCGCTCGTCGCTGAACACCATTGGGCCCGAACTCAGTCAGCATTTCCCGGTAATCCTTCAGAATATTCCTGAGAGCCTGATACGTTTCTACAGCTTCGGATTTAAAATCGATCATCAGATAAAACTCCGGACCGTCCGGATAGATCCTTCCCTGATGGGCGCGTGCCCGTTCCAAAAGTGGGTCCAGGTAGAGATTGGTGAGTCGCCGGGTTGTCTTCAAATCCTCTCGATCATGCGACACCCACAGATCACCTTCGACCACATAAACATCCGCCTCGACACTGCAAAACCCGGCATCCAGGGCATCCAGCAAAGGACGTTTGTGTGCATAATCGTTATGCGCATGAGCATGCACAAGTGGTTTGACCTGGCCTTGCAAAGGCGCCACCGAATACACGGCAGGCACCAGCAGAACCAACCAGCACACGATCCGGCGACTGATTGTTTGGAACATTTGTAATCTCATCCTGTTCATCCGTCGGTTAAAGTTGAATCCCCAAATCCTTCATGGCCCCTTGAATAGCAGCGATCAGAGCGCGCACATCCGATTCGAAGATGCGACCGATCGAGCCAATCCGGAAAAGGTCCACCTGACTGATTTTGCCGGGATAAATGATCATCCCCCGATCACTCAGGTTGCGGTAAAACGCATCGAATGTAAAAGCCGGGTCTTTTGGAAAATGAAAGCTCGTGATGAGATAACTTTGAACATCGGCATTCAGATAGGAAGTAAAACCCAAGTTCCGCATCCCACCCATCAACACCTCATGATTGCGTTGATACCTTTTGGCTCGTCCCTCGATTCCTCCTTCCATATCAAGCTCCTTCAAGGCCTGCTCAAAGGCCAGCAGGGAATGTGTCGGCGGCGAGTATCGAAACTGACCGTTTTTCTCGAAGCCCCGCAATTGCGCCGCGAGATCCATGCTCAGGCATCGTGTGGCGGATTCGTTGGCGAAAAGAGGTTCTCTCTTTGCGATCACCAAGGAGAACCCTGGAACACCCTCGATGCATTTGTTGGCGGAAGAAATCAGAAAATCAATTCCGCAAGCCTCAAAATCAATCGGCATCGCACCAAAGCTGCTCATGGCATCCACAATGTAGCTCCGCCCGGCCTGCCGGACCACCTTGCCGATGGCTTCGATCGGATTGACAATACCCGTCGTCGTCTCGCAATGCACAACCGCCACGTGGGAAATACCGGCATCCGCCTCAAGCCGGGCCGCAATCTCGGCGGGATCCGGGGGGGTATCTTCGCCCGTCCGATAGGGTTCAAATTCAATTCGCAGACACTTGAGCATCGCCATCATGCGCTCGCCGTATGCCCCATTGCTGACCACCAGCACTTTCCCGGAATCAGGAACCGCTGTGGAAAAGACCGATTCCACACCGAAGGTGCCACTGCCCTGCAGCAACACACATTCATAGCCCTGCTCCTGTGTAACGCCGGCAAGTTGAAGGAGTTTTTCCCGAATGGCCTTGACCTTGGCATTGAACTCATAATGCCAGGATCCGGCATCACGAAGCATGGCTTGTTTCACGGACAAACTGGTCGTCAGTGGTCCGGGTGTAAATAGAACTTTGTCCCTTGATGAAGGAATTTCGATGGTCATTCGCTTTGGATATATAAAGTGTCCACGACTCGTTGTCGTTTCCCAATCCGGCATAAAGCCCAGCCAGGAAGCGCCTGAACAAGTGCGTATCACAGTTGGCACGTTAAGGCAATGGCAGAGCGTGAGAACATGAATTCAGACTCGCTTGACAAATCTGCGAAGAACGCATCATGCTGCTGCCGTGCATCCTTTTCCATTCAGAATTTGGCAATCATTCGTGGTCTTGGGGTTGCTGTGCTCCCTGCCCCAAGAGCGGGTCCAGGCGCAGGAACGTTTACAGGTAATGATCCGGTTTTACGACGTTCGCCCGCTGGGAGAATCACTACAGGCCGTGCTCATGCCGGGCTTTGGTGAGATCTTGTCCCAGGCAGACCGCGTCCCGGTGTTGACTCTGTCCGGTCCCGAGGGACAAAAGTATTCAATCGAAACCTCTACTGAAATCGGCCCAAATGCCAAGTGGAAACCGCTCACGACCGTCACACTGGGAAAAACCCCAAGCCTGGCATTGGATATTGAAGGAAAAGGAGCAGGCACTCGATTTTTCCGAACCAGCCTGATCCCCGAGAGTGACCCCGTCCCCAATCCCAACCCGGAACGGCTTGTCTGGATTCCCTCGGGAACATTCATCATGGGCAGCCCCCCCGACGAACTGAACCGTGATACGGATGAACAGCCCCTCACCCAAGTCACTTTCAGTCGCGGTTTCTGGATGGATAAGTTTGAAGTCACCCAGAAAGAATATGTTGAGATCATGGGGCACAACCCTTCCCGCTTCAAGCCGGGAGACAATCGTCCGGTAGACAATGTGACCTGGGATTGGGCCATGGAATATTGCGAAAAGCTCACCCAACGTGAACGGGAAGCAGGTCGCTTGCCGGAAGGTTTCGTTTATCGTTTGCCAACCGAAGCGGAATGGGAATACGCCTGTCGCGCCGGCACCACCACTCGTTATTCATTTGGGACCGATCCGGATTTCACATTGTTCAATGATTACGCCTGGCATTTGAACAACAGCAACAATCAAACCCATGATGTCGGCACCAAACTCCCCAATCCGTGGGGCATCTACGGTCTGCATGGAGGTGTTTACGAATGGTGTTTGGGGTGGCATGTGTTTTACCCCGGTGGCAGTGTCACCGACTACATCAGCCCGCCCGGACAGGACCACGTCCTGCGAGGCGGCGCATGGAGTGATTTCCCGATGAACGGTCGGGCCGCGGAACGCCATTGGTTCGGACTCAATCTAAGCTACGGCAATATCGGTTTCAGAGTCATCCTGGCAGATCCTTATGCCCTGGTGAGTCATTAGGCATGACATCCAATGCTTCTTGAATGAAGGGACGCATCCCCTTCATCAGAACGGCTTTTGGATGACATCTCAGAACCATACCGTCCATATACATCAAACTCCGTATCACACTGAATATGCCCTGTTCAAAATGCATGCCATGGTGGACTCCCAGTTTGATGGTGCTCATCATTTGTCGGGTCAGGCTGATTTCAGAAACATTCCGGTCGGTAAAATCATGGTATAATTCTAGAAAACGTCTTTCAAACTCAGCATAGGTATTCCGGTCGATTTGGATATCGGACATCTGATGCAAGGCCTTGGCACAGGCTGGATAATCATATTGTGACAAGGCTTTGAAAAAGTAGAACAATCCAAGACGCAAACGCTCGCTGACCGTCCCCACGAACCCCGTGTCCACGAAGGTCCAACGATTCTCTCTCAGAATGACATTTCCCGGATGCAGATCCCCATGAAATGTCCCGACGCAAAACAGATAAAAACCATGCACTCGAAACAAGTCCAGGAGTTGATCGTATTCCAGACGTTTCGACTCCAGGAGTTCATCCACGGTCGGCCCATCCACATACTCGGATACCAAAACGGATGCGTTGGACAGTTCAGTATAAACTTTGGGAAACTGAAGGGACGAGAGATCGAATCGTTTGCCATGCGTGCCCTGAATCTGTCTCAATGCTTGCTGTCCTTGTAATTCATGACGCAGATCCAGCTCGCTCAAAGTGAAGGTTTCCAAATCATCCAGAATGCCAACAGGATTACCGGCCCGTTTGAGGGGAGGATAAAGGCCGGTAGCCACTTTTAAAAGTCCACGGAGTTTTTTGACTTCTTGCGTAAAACTTTGCCTGGCGTCGTGCTTGATCAATTTAATCACAACGGGCGTCTCATCCTGGAGCCATGCCCGGTGCACCTGTCCAATGGAAGCGGATGCGAGTGGAGTGGGATCAATATGTTGAAAGGCATCCCTGGATTCTGCAGACATCGCATCCAGAACAAGCTGTTCAAAACGTCCGGGCTGAAGTGTCTTGTTGCGGCGATACAAACGACACAAGTGCATGCATCTTTCCCGATCCAGAAAATCGATTCTCAAAGCGTGCATTTGGCCAATCTTGACCGCAAGAAGCCCCTGATTTTCGATCCAATCCAGATCCGGCAAACGCTGACGGGCGCCATAAAGCTCCCAAATGAGCCGACCGAACTTAAGCGCATTCATCACACTTGTGTGTTTTTGGATACATAAGGTACTTTGTAACGTTTACTGATCAGGTTGGCCGCGATTCTTCCGGATTCATAAATGGTGGGCAAACCGCTACCGGGATGGGTTCCACCACCGACCAGAAAACAATGATCCAGCTCTTCGAATTGGTTGTGCGGACGGAAATAAAGCATCTGCGAAAGCTTGTGTGAAAGGTTGAAGGTAGCTCCGTATTGGATACCCCGATCCGCCCAGTCATCGGGCGCCAACATCATTTCTTCCCTGATATGGCTGCTCAGGTCAGGCATGCCTCCACGCGTTTCCATTGCATGGATCAAACGATTGCGAAACGTATTTTTTTCGACGGACCAGTCAATGTCAGCGGTCAGGTTTGGGACAGGCACCAAAACATAAAGCGCCGAATGCCCTTCGGGAGCCAGGGATGGATCGGTCACACTGGCATTCCGGACATAAAAGGAATTCTCCTCGGATAACTTTTTGCGTTGAAAGATATCCTCGATGTTTTTCTTGTAATCCTTGGCAAAGAAAATGGTGTGATGTGGCAGGTCATACTGTTTATCCACCCCGAGATAAAGCATGAAGGTCGAACAGGAGTAGTCCATGTTGTCCACCTTCTCCGGGCGGTATTTCCGCAACACTCCGGGCGGCACCAAATGCTTCATGGCATAGCCAAAATCTGCATTCAAAACCACCTCGTCCCCCAACAAACGTTCGCCATCCTCCAGCTCCACCCCCTTCACCGCCCTTCCCTGAACAATGAGTTGTTTGACCGGTGTATTTAATCGTACATCCACCCCATGCTCCTCACACACCCTGGCCATGGCTTCCGATATTTCGCTCAATCCGCCCTGAGTGTGGTAGATACCGTAGGCATGTTCCATAAAGGGCAACATGGCAAATGCTCCGGGACATTCCCAGGCAGACATGCCCAGATATTTGGACTGAAAAGTAAAAGCCAGCTTAAGAAGTTCATCCTTGAAATACCCTCCCAGCACATCCATCACGGATGAACCCAATTGCAAGTGCGGCAAAGCTCTCAAGGCATCCTTCGAAAAATATCTTTTAATGGAGGAATAATCCTTTTGCAGACAAGGGGCCATGCGCCGAAATCTTTCTTGTTCTGTTTCAAGAAATCTCCAGTAACCCTCGGCATTACCCGGAAATTTCTCATTCAGTTGCTTGAGCATCTGGGCATGATCGGTCGTGGGTTCGATCGAGGTCCCGTCAAATTGAAGGCGATACATGGGCTCCAACTTGACGAAATCCAGATAGTTGGCACTGTCTCGACCTGATTCTTCAAACACCTCATCCAGGAGGTATTTCATCATCAGAAATGTCGGCCCCGTATCAAACTTATACCCGTTCAGATCAATGGAAGCGCTTCTACCTCCAACCCGATCACCTTTTTCAAGCAAGGTCACTTTGAATCCTCGAGCTGCCAATAACATGGCAGATGTGAGGCCACCAGGCCCGGCACCCACGACGATGATGTTTTTTCGATGTTGAGTTTTGTTCATTTTCTTATACAAATTCTAGACAAAAGAACATTTTGTGAGATTTTTGCAACTTTATTTTAGACATTTTTTAGTCACCGATCAGCACCAAAACTTCGACTAGCCGAACCGTCCAGACGGATAAAAACAGCTTTATCCACTAATATATAAGGTGTTACAACAGGCCACCACTTCATTAAACTCCCTTCACGAATCATCCTTGGATTTTATTCAACAAGCAGGCAAGCTCGTGGACCAGATGAACACCCCTCGCAGAATAATGACTCAAAGGCTTCTGGTTGTATTGATGCTGCTGACGATCCTGAGTGTTCCCGCACTCAAAGCGCAGACGTGGACACACCATGCAGACATCCCCTATGTCCCGGATGGGCACGAACGTCAGAAACTGGATTTATATGTTCCGAATGGAGAGGGCCCCTTCCCTTTACTCGTGTGGATCCATGGCGGCGCATGGAGGGCTGGCAGCAAGGATCGTCCTCGCGGCAAGGAGTGGCTGGATAAAGGAATTGCCCTGGCTTCCATCAACTATCGCCTCAGTCAACACGCCATTTTCCCGGCGCAAATCCAAGATTGCAAAGCCGCCATACGCTGGTTGAGGGCTCACACAGATGAATACCGTCTCAACACAGATCGCCTGGTCGTCTGGGGAGCTTCGGCCGGTGGGCATTTGGTGGCGTTGCTGGGCACAACCGGCGACACACGACAGTTCGATGTCGGCGATCATCTGGAGCAATCAAGCGCCGTCAGTGCCGTCATCGACTGGTTTGGACCCACCGATTTCAATCAAATGGACACCATGGATGGCGATATTGGAACCATGCATCATGATGCACCTGGTTCACCGGAATCAAAACTCATCGGTGGTCCAATTCAGGAAAACCCGGACAAAGTCCAAAAGGCAAACCCCATCACGCATGTGACAAAGAAGGACGCGCCCTTTCTCATCGTACATGGAGACAAAGATCCACTGGTCGCTCATGGACAGAGCGCCATTCTCCATAAAGCCCTGCTGGACGCAGAGGTTCCAGTGATCTTTCACACCGTCACAGGCGGAAAACATGGTGGATTCCGGGATCCGGAGGTAGCTCGACTGGGGAGCGATTTCATTCGAAAGCATTTGTTCCAGGCTGACAACAAACGCTGACCTGCTTCTAGGGGATTGAATCCACACCGCCACTCTGTCAGGATGCCGCGCATGGAGCATTCGGTAGAAGGTTTTTCAGGTTTTGTTGAGTTTGCAGCGCACTTTAAAAAGCGCCGGTCCATCCAGTATGTACTGTTCGATTTTGACGGAACACTGTCCCTGGTCAGGGAAGGATGGCCCGAGGTCATGCTGCCCATGTTTGTGGAGATGCTCCCCTCCCGGGAAGACGACACCGAGGAGTCCGTCCGCAAGATGCTCCTGGACGACATCATGAAGCTCAATGGCAAGCAGACCATTTATCAGATGATCCAGCTTGCCGAGCGGATCAAGGAACGTGGTGGCACACCGAAAGACCCTCTTTGGTACAAACACGAATACCTGCGCCGACTGGATCTCCGCATCCAGAACCGCAAAGAGGCCATCCTTTCGGGGGAAATCAAGCAGGATGATTACGTGGTCCACGGAGCGCGCCACCTGCTGGAAGTGCTGACTGGAAAAGGTCTACCCGTTTATCTGGCCAGCGGCACCGACGAACCGTTCGTCAAAGAAGAGGCCCGCATCCTGGGACTCGACCACTTTTTCAAAGGCCACATTTACGGAGCGCTGGATGATTACAAATCCTTTTCCAAAAAAATGGTCATCGAACGCATCATGCGGGAAAACAACATTCCCGGCGAAAGCCTGATGTCTTTCGGTGATGGCTATGTGGAAATCGAAAACACCAAGGAAGTAGGCGGCCTGGCCGTCGCGGTGGCAACCGATGAAGCCAATAACGGCAGCGGCAACATCGATGAATGGAAACGCAACCGACTCGCCGGAGTCGGGGCCGATGTGATAATTCCGGATTACCGGGACATTGATGTCTTGTTGCCCCGCCTGACCGACGTCCCGGCATTTTAGTCTTGGAATAACCTGTCCAATTCTATCCTGACCATGAACGATTCAGATCACATCCCATTCCAACGTTCTAAATTGAAGGTATTTCCCCTCGAAGAACGCAAGAGCCTGACGCGTGTGGAGGATATCCTCCTGGATCCGGACCAAACCCCGGCTGAAGTGGATGAGTTTCGTAAAAATCAAATTCACCAATCCGCTCAATCCATACGGCAAAGCCGGGATCAAGGCGCTTCGGTCATGTTGATTTACGGCGCTCATTTGCTGAGAAACGGCACCGCTCAAATCCTGGACCGCATGATGGAAAAAGGCTGGATCACTCATCTGGCAACAAACGGAGCGGGCACCATCCACGATTTTGAATACGCCTATCTGGGCCGATCCACCGAATCGGTCCGGGACAATGTTGAAACAGGCACGTTCGGAGCCTGGGATGAAACCGGTCGATCCATCATGATCGCCCTGCTCTCCGGAGCATTGAACGGGCAAGGATACGGGGTGTCACTGGGGAAACTGATAGCGGAAGATGGTTGTGAATTGCCAAGACCCGAAATCCTTCAACAAGCATTGACCACTGATCCGACCCAAGCATTGGCAGGCGCGCAAGCCGATTGCCTGCAGATCATGCAGCAATTCGGGTTGGATGGAGGATTTCAATCCATACCACACCGTTGGAAACACGGATCCATTCTGGCATGCGCCTTTCAACGGGGTGTTCCGGTCTCCGTGCATCCCGGCATCGGTTATGATATCATCACCAACCACCCCATGTTTCGGGGATCCGTGGTCGGGCGCGCGGCTGAGATTGATTTTGGTTTGTTCAGTCAGGCGGTGGAAGGACTGGATGACGGTGTCGTCATGAGCGTTGGATCGGCCATCATGGGCCCGCAGGTCTTTGAGAAAAGTCTGAGCTGCGTTCATAATCTGCGCCGTCAAGCAGGCAGGGACAATGTCTCCGGACACTCCATTCATGTTGTGGATCTTCAGGATGGAGGCAATTGGGATTGGACCCAAGGCGAACCGCCCAAGACCAACCCCGCCTACTATCTCAGATTCTGCAAAAGCTACTCCCGGATGGGAGGCCAGATGCATTACGTGCAGTGCGACAACGCCGCCTATATACACCACTTGTATCACGCTCTCAAATCCGCATGACCCAAGACAGAATCCAAGAAATCCTGAAAGGCTACGATGGTTTGAACATCGCCATCATTGGCGACTTTTGTCTGGATCGTTATTTTGAGATCGATCCCAGCCGAAAGGAAACCTCCATTGAAACGGGACTGGAAGTCCACAACGTCACCCGTGTACGCACGCAACCGGGAGCGGCGGGAACCATTCTGAACAATCTGGTGGCACTCGGGATTGGAGAAATTCATGCCATCGGTTTTCGTGGTACGGACGGTGAAGGATGGCTATTGAAACAGGCCCTCGACAAACTCTCGGGAGTGAACACCGGGCATTTTCTGGAGACGGATCAACGGCATACCTTCACCTATTCCAAACCTCTCGTACTGGAACCCGGCCAAGCTCCGAAGGAATTAAACCGATTGGACATCAAAAACTGGTCACCCACTCCCTCATCCATTTCCAAAAAAATCTGTGAAGGAATCCATGCCATTGCCGACCGTGTGGACGCCATGATCGTGATGGACCAGGTGGACATCGCTGAAACAGGTGTCATCACCCGGGAAGTGCTCGCTTGCCTGGGTGAGCTACAGAGTGCCAAACCAACATTGCCGGTCATCGCCGACAGCCGTCGCAGCCTGAAGACCTATCCCAACCTTACCTTCAAGATGAATGCCGACGAACTTTCTCAATGGATTGGAGCCACAGAGGCTTTATCTCCCGAAGACGTGGGTATTCAGGCGCAGGCACTCGTGAACAAAACGAACCTGCCCGTCTTTGTCTCCATGGCCGACCAGGGAATTGTAAGCGCCAGTCCGGGCGCTCCACACATACATGAACCTTCCCTGCCCGTTCGTGGCCCCATCGATATTGTCGGCGCGGGCGATTCTGTCACAGCCAACCTCTGCGCTGCCCTGGCATCGGGCGCCACACCGCAGGAAGCCATGCACCTGGCCATGAGAGCAGCCTCCTGTGTGATCCACCAACTGGGCACAACCGGAACAGCCACCCGCAAGGACTTGTTGTCTGTCAGTTAGTGGCTCCGGGACTGGGTTTGGCTTCTGCCAAATCAGAGAGAGGTTACAAGGAATCCTCTTCGTCCTCCTCACTGCAACCCTCCAGAAAGTGGTTTTCCAGAAAGGCACTCAGTTTCGCTGAGCGATCAAACAGTTCGTCTTTCAACAGATTGATGTTTTCGTCCGCAGCAAGGTCCCAGGGTTGGGAAAGGATTTCTTCCGTGCGAAGGAACAATGGAATGTCTTCATCTGTGTTCCCTAACTTTCGCAGGATGGATTTGACGGCCTCCATGTGTCCCACCGCTTCCTGAATCCTGGCGGAACATTCGGTCGCATCGATTTCTCCATCCATAAAACGCTGGATGAGGCGGCAATCGAAGGAGGCGCACATGCTGGGCCGGTTCTGGTAGATCCGGCATTGGTTCTTGCCCTTGAGACAGGCACAAGGTTGCACCAGGTAAGAATGCTGATCGTGTTCCTCGAGTTCGACACCTAGCTCGGACAGAGTGTTGCGTTCTTGTCCATCTTGCAACTGAACATCCACAAAGAGCACACCCGAGCAACAGAGCCCACATTGGGCACACATTTTTTGGATGGACTCAGGGGATGAGGGATTCGCCATATCACCGGAACCTTATTCGTTGAATACAGGTTCCAGAAGAGGATTCCCATCCGCGTCAGTTTCGATTTCTTCCACTGTAATGGAATGCCGGTCAAACACGGAACCTTCATTCAATGAAAGTTGAGCAAGCGCCTTGTTGTATTCAGCGAGCGCATTGATCTCACTCGACCGGGCGGCCGTCAAATCCCGTTGCAACTGAAGCACAATGAAACTGGTGCTCTTACCCACTTCAAGCTTCTTCTGCTCTGCATCGAGCGCCGCTTCGGCGAACTCACGCTCCTGACGCGTCGCTTCAACTCGCTGGATATTGATCTTGGTCAAGGACACCGCATTTTCGATGTCCACCATGATCTGTTGCTCCATGCGTTTGTAACTGAGCTTTAATTGCTCGGCTTGGGCCTTGGCTGATTTCAGGTTGTAACGGTCCTGACGTCTGCTCAACGGCATACTCAGTTCCGCACCAACGGACCATACCGGATTGTCTCGACCGGTAAATTGATTGAATAGATCTCCGTAACTTCCATCCCGTGCCTGTGCGGAATAGCCAATGCTACCGATCAGGTCAAGCTGGGGAAACAGCTGATTGCGTCGAAATTTGACCAGAATACCCTGGTTTTCCAGGGCTTTTTTCCGCTCGGCCAAATCTGGACGATCGTTCATCCCCTTGTGCCAGCTGTCCTGCAAATCCATCACCACGGGAACAGCACGCAAACCTTCGGTCGGCTGAATAGCCACGTTCATCCAGGCGGTGTATTCATCACTCAACAGGTTTTTGAGAGCGTTTTGACGCACAACCAGGGTGCGATTCGCACCTAAAAGATCTGCACGGCGGGCGGCCACCTGGGATTCGGCTTGTTTTTCGTCCAAAGGTGCCATGGTACCGATTTCGACCCGCTTCTTGTTTTCGGAAAGAAGACGCTCAGCCAATTGAACCGCTTTCTCCTGAACTTTGACGTTTTCCTGGGCAAAAATCAGATCGTAATATGCCAGCTCAACCTGGACCAGCGTGTTCATGATCTGCCACTCCAGTAGTAAATCCGATTGATTGAGCTGGTTTTTGGCCAGTTTGATGTTCAGCCGTGCTCCATCAATCCAGAAATTCTTGAGCAAAGGCTGACGCAATTGTGAAAAAGCTGCGTTCCCTGCAAACTGGTTGAAGGAAAATCCAACGTTATTGACCTCGGTCTCAGAAATGGAAGTCTGGAAAGAATAACGTGTCCCGGTGGGCAACTGCCCCGAAATACCGGTGCTGAAATTGTCCGTGTCGGACTGGGAACCCGGAATGTTACCGATGGTGGGGTCGAATCGCCCGGGCTCCTGTCGGTGCGACTGACGATAGCTGAAAAAGAAGTTCGGATCATAGGCCCCTTCCGAAATACGCACGTCATACAAGGACAGTTCCGGATTCACCCGTTCGATTTGAACGGTCAAATTGTCTTGCAAGGCAATTTCAAAGCAGTCCTCCAGCGAAAGCGGACGTAACTCCTGTTGGGCAAGCAATGAACCTTGTGCTGCAAACGTAATCGGCAAGACCAGGAGGGTCGCAACCCGCTTGGACATCCTTTTCATTAGGGGAGACTTCTTCATTCCAGTTCTCAAAATAGATTATCAAAGGGAGACTATGCACCATTCAGAAAGATACTCAATGGTGATCTTTAGTGGTATTCCTGAATAGGTTTGACGGTGTAGCCGTTTTTCTTCAACGCCGCAATCGCGGAGGTGGCGGCTCTGGCACTGCTTAAGGTCGTCATAATCGGCACCCCGCAATAAACGGCGGTTGTCCGAATCTTGACTTCATCCGCCCTGGGAGCCTGTCCTGACGGTGTATTGATCACCAGATCGATTTCATCATTCTTCAGCAAATCCACGGTATTGGGACGTCCTTCACTCAATTTCTTGATCTCCCTGACCTGTAAGCCAGCCTGAGTCAACACTTTGGCTGTTCCCTCGGTGCAAACCAACTCAAACCCAAGACCGGCAAGGTCTTTGGCAATTTCGGCGATCTGAGCCTTATCCGATTGGTTGACGCTGATGAAAACACGTCCTTCAAGCGGCAACGGAGCATGGGCCGACATCTGCGATTTGGCGTAGGCAGTGCCAAGATCGGCATCCAGGCCCATGACTTCACCCGTCGATTTCATTTCCGGCGACAGCAAAATATCCTGGCCGAAGAATTTATTGAAAGGAAACACGGATTCCTTGATAGCCCAGTATTTGGGCCAAATCTCCTCAGTGAAACCCAGATCTTTCAAATGAATTCCAGACATAACCTTGGCGGCCAATTTGGCCAGAGGCACTCCAATAGCCTTACTGACAAAGGGAACAGTACGTGAAGCGCGTGGATTGACTTCAAGCACATAAACCACCTCGTCTTTGACCGCGTATTGAACATTCATCAGTCCAATCACTTTCAATTCCCTGGCCATCGCATGAGAATATTCCCGAATGGTATCGATCACATTCTGGCTGAGGGTATGTGGCGGAAGCACCATCGCCGCGTCACCACTGTGCACCCCGGCAAATTCAATGTGTTCCAACATGCCCCCTACCACGATGGTCCCTTCGGATGGATCGTCGAACAATCCCACATCACAGATGCAATCCACATCCACCTCGACGGCATCTTCCAGGAATTTGTCCACCAGAACAGGACGCTCAGGAGAGGCTTCCACCGCATAGCGCATGTATTGGCGCAATTCCGCATCGGAGTAAACAATCTGCATGGCGCGCCCACCCAACACAAAGCTTGGGCGAACCAACACCGGATACCCCAGCTCTTTGGAAGCTTCCAACGCTTCCTCCTCGTTGACCGCCAAACCATTGGAAGGCTGAGGGATATTGAGTTTATGCAGCATCGCGGCAAACAACTTGCGGTCTTCCGCGGTTTCAATACTGTCAGGCGATGTGCCAATGATATTGACCCCGTTTTCACGCAGGCCGATGGCCAGGTTGAGCGGCGTTTGCCCCCCAAACTGAACAATGGCCCCCCAGCATTTTTCACGATGATAGATGTGAAGGACGTCTTCGAGGGTAAGTGGTTCGAAGAAAAGCTTGTCACTGGTGTCGTAATCGGTGGAAACCGTTTCAGGGTTCGAGTTGACCATAATGGTCTCAAAGCCGGTTTCCTTGAGGGCAAAGGAAGCATGCACGCAGCAGTAATCAAATTCAATCCCCTGACCAATACGGTTCGGTCCCCCGCCTAAAATCATCACCTTGCGCGTGTCCGAGGCCTGTATTTCGTCGTCACCACGGTCGTATGAGGAGTAAAAATAGGGTGTATAAGCCTCAAATTCAGCGGCGCAGGTGTCTACCAAACGATAACTGGGGATCAATCCCTCCTGATGACGGTAGTCACGGATTTCTTTTTCCGTTTTCCCTGTCAAATTGGCAATCTGCTTGTCTGAAAATCCGTATGATTTGGCTTTTGCGATTAATTCTAAATTCATGTCGTCCTGAAGTCACCCTTTTGGAAGCCTAGTTAAAGCCACAATCAACACGAAAGCAAGTACAGGCCGACAAAGTCCTGAAAAAGGACGCCCCCCGTAGCTGCCTTCGCCAGAAGGTGGCCACCCGGCAACCAGGATCGCCCCACCGCGGTGCCGGATGTCAGGCCTTCAAATACGACAGACTGCCCCCAACGAAAAGTAAATGGATGCATGCATACCACAAGGTGCGCGACGGGACGTCACGATCTACCCACGTGGCAGCTTTCCCTCATTCTGACGGCATCCGAATCCAAATATCCCCACGAGGGAAAACCTGTAAACCTCCCACCTTAGATCAAACAATCCTGTAAATCCTGTTCATCCTGTCTAAAAAACCATGCCACCCTCGGCGTTAAGAGTAAGACCAAATAAGTTCGTTGTCCTGTGCGTCGATGTAGATGGTTGAGCCGGGCTTGACCTTTCCTTCCAGCAACTGCATCGCAAGCGGATCCAGAATCCGTTCCTGAATGGCTCGTTTGAGAGGGCGGGCCCCAAATTGAGGATCGAAACCTTCGCGTCCAAGACATCGCTTGGCTTCCGTTGTCAGTTCCAAGGTGAGTTTCTGGGTGTCCAATCGTTTGGACAGGATCCTGAGCTGAATGTCCACGATGACCGCCAGATCTTCTTCGCTCAGGCTATGAAAGATGATCGTATCGTCCAATCGATTGAGAAATTCGGGACGGAAATGACGCTTCATTTCTTCCTGAATCCGCAGTTCCAGACCGGCAACGGCCTCGGAGTCATCACGGTCACTTCGCGCATAGAATTCCTGGATCAATGGTGAACCGATATTACTGGTCAGGATGATCACCGTGTTCTTGAAATCCACCTGCCGGCCCTGCCCGTCCGTCAAGCGTCCGTCATCCAGTACTTGTAACAGGATATTGAATACATCCGGGTGAGCTTTTTCAATTTCATCAAACAGAACCACCGAATAAGGGCGACGTCGAACAGTCTCTGTCAATTGCCCCCCTTCTTCAAAACCCACATAGCCGGGAGGCGCTCCGATCAATCTCGCGACCGCGTGTTTCTCCATGTATTCGGTCATGTCGATACGGACCATCGACTGCTCGTCATCGAACAAAAACTCGGCCAACGCACGCGCCATTTCGGTTTTACCCACACCGGTTGGGCCGAGAAAGATGAACGAACCGACCGGTCGATTCGGATCCTGCAATCCACTTCGAGCCCGTCGCACGGCATTGGAAACCGCCTTCACCGCTTCGTCCTGCCCCACGACACGCTGATGCAGCCGGGATTCCATCTGAACCAACTTTTCGCGTTCGGATTCCAGCATTTTCGAAACCGGCACGCCTGTCCAGGATGCCACCACCTGGGCTATGTCTTCATCGGTGACTTCTTCATTCAGAATTTTGCTTTGATGATGCTGTTCTTTCAACGCCTGCTCGGCTTTGGCCAATTGATCTTCCAACTTGGGAATCTGACCGTATTTGATCTGGGCAGCCTCATGCAGATCCCCTTCCCGCTCGGCTTTTTCCATGGCAAGACGGGCTTCTTCCAATTGGCTGTTGATCAAACTGGTGGCATTGATCGCGGTCTTTTCATTCTGCCACTGTGCTTTGAGTTCGGACGCCGTTTCCTTGAGGTTGGCCAGTTCCTTTTCAATTTTGGCCAACCGATCAAGGGATGCCTCGTCTTTTTCCTTTTTGAGAGCGGTCTGTTCGATTTCCAACTGCATGATCTGACGTTCGAGTTGGTCAATCTCGGTCGGCATGGAATCGAGTTCAATCCTGAGCCTCGAAGCGGCTTCATCCATCAGGTCCACCGCTTTGTCCGGCAGGAACCGGTCGGCAATGTACCGGTCGGACAAGGTTGCGGCAGCGACCAGCGCTGTATCCTGGATCCGAATCCCATGATGGTTTTCATAACGCTCCTTCAGTCCACGCAAAATGGCGATGGTTGCTTCCACCGTGGGTTCCTGTACCGAAACAGGTTGAAACCTCCGTTCGAGAGCGGGGTCTTTTTCAATGTATTTACGGTATTCATCCAGCGTTGTTGCTCCAATGCATCGCAGTTCGCCACGCGCCAGCTGGGGTTTCAACATGTTGGCGGCATCGGCGGAACCTTCGGTTTTACCGGCCCCGACGATGGTGTGCAGTTCGTCGATGAAAAGAATGATTTTACCGTCACTGGAGGTCACTTCCTTGAGAAAAGCCTTCAACCGGTCTTCAAATTCACCACGATATTTGGCACCGGCAATCATCGCCCCGATATCCATGGCCACCAGCTTCTTGTTCTTGAGGGATTCAGGGACATCCCCGCTGATGATGCGACGTGCCAGACCTTCGACAATGGCGGTCTTCCCAACACCGGGTTCACCGATCAGGACGGGATTGTTCTTGGTGCGTCGCGACAACACTTGCATCACCCGACGGATCTCCTCATCACGACCGATCACCGGATCGATCTTTCCGGCACGCGCCAGAGCGGTCAGGTCCTTGCCATATTTTTCAAGGGCCTTGTATTTATCCTCCGGATTTTGATCCGTCACCCTCTGGTTTCCACGCAAGTCCATCAACGCTTTCAACACGGGATCCCGCAGAATGCCCTTTTTCTTGAAATCATCTTTCAACGTGGCACCCGCCTCCTGCACGATGCCCAGCAACAGGTGTTCCGTGCTGGTGTATTCATCCTTGAGCTGACGAGCCTCGGATTCGGCTTTGTCAAAGGCCTTGCGCAGAGCCTGACTCAAATACACATCCCCCGTTCCCTGTACTTTGGCCCTGCGCCCCAGGGCCTGCTCCAATTGCTGACGCAATGAGGCAGGCTGCTCTCCAAGCTTGGTCAGCACGGACTGAACCAGACTGTCTTCCTGATCCAGCAAGGCCAAAAGCAAATGCTCGCAATCGATCTCCTGATGCCCCCGATCCTTTGCCAGCGACTGCATGTTCTGGACGGCTTCCTGAGCTTTGATGGTGTATTTATCCAATTGCATATTCAATATCGATTCGTCTTATCCTCAAACCATAGTGGGGAAAACAGCATCACTTTTGACCATCTTCCTCCATCCCAAACATATTCCTGAAAACGAAACGGTCAAAGGTCTTTTTAAAGTTTTGGCATTTGAGTTTGATCCACCGGGGTGGCACACTATGCAGACTTTTTTATGGCCGTATGCGGATGGCTGTTGAAGGAATATGAATCATTTATACCTGATCGAAGATCTTGGCCTGATGCTGGTGGCAGCCAGTTTTTTGATGCTGATCACCCGGCGTCTGAAAACGCCCGCTGTGGTCAACTATCTTCTCGCCGGACTCCTCATCGGCCCTTGCTTCGGGTGGATTCATGAAACGGAACACCTGGACTTCCTTTCGGAGACAGGAGTCATCCTCCTCCTTTTCCTGGTCGGTATCGAACTGAATATCCGACACTTCAAAGCTGCAGGAAAGGAAGTCATGTGGACCGGTTCCTTGCAAATGGGGTTTACTTTTCTACTCATTTATGGCGTCACGTTCTTGCTTGGGTATACCAACCAAACGGCTTGGATTCTCGGGCTCACCTTCATGTTCAGCAGCACGGTGGTGGTGGTTAAGTTATTGCAGGAACACCGCGAATCGAAGGCATTTCATGGCAGGATCGCGATTGGGATCCTCCTGCTACAGGATGTGGCGGCACTGGCCGCGATCACCTGGATTTCCAGCATGAATCCTTCCGGAGAGAGCTCCGGCAGCTCAAGCTGGATCATCCTGGTCCGTGCCGTTGCAGGTATGGGAGCACTGATTGTGATTGCCTGGCTGGCTTCCAGATTCATGGTCAATCCGGCGTTGAACTGGTCGCTCCCCATCCCCGGCATGATGTTTATTTGGAGTTTGCTGTGGTGCTTTTTGTTTGTATCGCTCGCCCATATTTTTGGCCTTTCACACGAAATCGGAGCCTTTCTGGCTGGGCTGAGTCTGGCGCAATCCCAATACAACATGGAACTCAAACGACGGGTCCACCCACTCATGAACTTCTTCGTGGTGATTTTCTTTGTGCTGTTGGGAGCTAAAATCAAACTGGATTTGAGCCTGACCATGTGGATCCACGTTTTCATGCTGTCAGCTTTGGTCATGGTTTTGAAGTTCGTGGTGGTGGGAGGAGTTCTATGGAAGCTAGGAAGACGAAGCGAAGGAACTGTATTAAGCGGATTGCATCTGGCGCAAATCAGTGAATTCTCCCTGATCCTGATCGCTCTGGCTGCCAGACAGGAATTGGTTTCACCTGAAATACAAACGCTGGTTGCCTGGACCGGGATCATCACCATCGTGTTTTCCTCCTATGGCATCTTGTTTCGAAAACAACTGTTGCACTGGATGCATCACAGCAGGACCTGGAGCCGGTATTTTGATTGGAAACAACGGGATGATGCGGACAAAGACGAGCATTCTCACGAATCACCAACAATCCTGGTCATCGGCATGAACGCCATGGGACGGGACATCGTCACGCGACTGGTGGCATCCGGCGAGAAAGTCACCGCCATTGATTCCGATCCCAACAAACTGAAAGAACTCAAATGTCGCACCATTCACGGTAACATCCATGACTGGGATCTTCTGGAAGCGGCGGGTTTCGAACAGGCGAAGCTGATTGTGTCAGCGCTTCAAATCGAGGAAGCCAACCAATTACTGGCATTCCGCGCCCAGCAGGCAAGCATCCCATGCTGTGTCATGACACCCGACACCCATGCCATCCCAGCCCTGTTGGATCTGGGTGTGAGTTATTTCATCACCCCCTTCGCAGATGGGATCAAACGCCAACGCGCCGAACTGGTGGAACGAGGACTTTTGAAACAATGACTGAACTCCTCCTCCTCCTTATCATCGCCGGCACCGGTTTGGGTATCGCCCGCAAACTGAAAATGCCGGCTATTCCTTTCTGGATTCTGGGCGGGTTGATCGCCGGCCAGTTCACCTCCAGCGTGGAAACACACCTTCTGGAACAAATGCTGGAGATGGGATTGATCTTTCTCGTGTTCGCATCCGGCATGGAACTCAATCCAAAACGCTTCCAACACCAATGGTCCATCGTCTGGCGCGTGAGTCTCCTGCAGTTTGCGGCGTTGGTTTGTATTGGATGGCTGGCGGCCATTTCGATGGGATTCGGTGCCCGGGAAGCCTTTTATCCGGCGGTTGCCATGGGAACGAGTTCCACCCTGCTGGCCATTCGCCTGCTGATTCAGGGAAGAAAAATGTACGAACCATTTGCCCGTATGGTGATCGGCGTTTTGCTGATTCAGGACTTGCTGATGATCCTGATGGTGGTGGTGCTGGTGAAATCAGACGGCGGATGGATGAATGTCTCCAAAGGACTGCTTTCAGGCGCCTGTCTTGGCGGACTGGCCTGGGCCATTCGTCAGCATTTCTGGACGTTCTTTTTGAAGAAATTCGATTCGGATGAAGAATCGTTCCTGCTCATTCTCCTTTCCACCATGTTCCTTTTTGTCAGCGCCGCTCATTACCTGGACCTGCCACTCATTGCCGGAGCATTTTTTGGAGGATTGAGCCTGAGCTCTTTCCCTGTTCAAGGGCTGGCCAAAGGAGTCATGACATCCTTATCTGACTTTTTCTTCGCCCTCTTCTTTACCGCTCTCGGGCATTATGCAGGGATCCCGCTATCCTGGGTATTCTGGCTGCAAGCCGCGGTGTTTGCCTTGTTGGTCATTGTCATCACGCCCGCCCTGGTAGCGCTGATCGCCGAACGAGCCGGACTCACCGCACGTCACGCCATCGAAGGCGGTATCCTGCTGGCTCAGACGAGTGAATTTGCCCTGGTTTTGGGCTTGGCCGGGCATTTATCGGACAGCGGGCTCCCAGTTGAACGCATCAGTCAAATTGCATTGTTGTCAGTCCTGACCATGACCATCACCCCATTGCTGGCAAATGACAAAGTCACGCATTGGTTGCTCAGGTATCATCCGTTCCGAAACCGGCACCACATCGAGGAAACCTGGAACAACCACGTGCTCGTACTGGGATTTGGAAGCGCTGGCGACTATGTGATTCATCCATTTCTTGAAACAGGTGACACCGTGGTTGTGGTGGACGAAGATCCCGCCATCATCGCCAAACTCCAGTCCAAAGGCAAAGTGATCGCCATTCGGGGAGATGGCGCGGACAACGCCCTGCTCGATCAACTTCACGCCCGTCAGGCCAAACTCATCCTTGCAGCCATGCGACGGCCCGAAGAGGCGGAAGGTGTGATCCAATACGTGGACGGAGCCACTCCGGTGTTTGCCCGTGTCTTTGAACCGAGAGACGGGGAAAAGATCCAGCAATTGGGTGGAGTACCGATACTGAATTCCATGGCCAGTGCGGAAGCCTTCCTCGATTGGTATCAAACCATCGGAAAAGAAATGAGCGAAAGCTCCGAAAGTGATCCATCTTGAACCGGAGAAAGCCTACCCTTCAGCAGAAGTCGGCTCACTGGTGTCTTCAGGTGAAGGAGCATGTTCCTGAACGAAGTAACTCAAATTTTCGAGCTCGATAGCCAGGTTGACATTGTTGACAGTCACGCCATCCGGTTTCAATAAAACGATCGGTGCAAAGTTCAAAATACCCGTCACACCGTTTTCGATCAGCACATTGGCGGTCGGCTGCGCGGCTTCTACCGGAATGCAAAGAATCGCCATGCGGACCTGATGTTTGGCAAGGACAGCAGGAATCTCATCCAAACTCAGAACCGGAACGTTCATGAATTTCCCCTGGGCTACCACCTCGGGATTCGCATCAAAGGCCGAGACAATCTCAAAACCTTCCCTCTCAAACCCGCGATAGGAAATCAGTGCCTTCCCCAGATTACCCACCCCAATCAGCACCACAGGTTGCAAGGTATTGGTCCCCAACACTTCGGCTATCATGTCGGTCAATTGATTGACATCGTATCCCAACCCCCGGGTTCCGAATTGACCGAAATAAGTCAAATCCTTGCGCAACTGAGTGGGTTTGACACCGGCGGCGCTGGACAGCGCCTGACTGGACACTGTTTCCAAGCCATTGGCTTTGAGGCGCATCAGACAACGCATATACACAGACAGTCGATAGACTGCCTGACGCGGAATCTCACCTTTCAAACCTTTTTTCACCTGGTTATACCTTTGTCCAATTTCCCTGAGAATGCATCATTTACCCCGACCCATTTCCTGGTCAACTTGGGCCATATGCCGAAAAAAACTCGTAGGAGTGCGATTTTATTTCAGATCTTGCTCAACAATGTCAAGAACAAGGAGAGATATCCCCATCAGCAGCATCTTTAAAATAACTTATTTTCAGAGTGACTTTAAGGTTGCATTGGGCGGTTCACCCCCTATCGTATCGGGCTGGTTAACTCGAAGGAGAACAGCACATTGAATACGGATTTAGTCAAAATAGCAATGGACAAGGTCACCAACCCGAACATCCTGGTGAACCTGGTGTCACGACGCGTGCGTCAGCTCAGTTCCGGTGGAGGCGGAATGAGTCGACCTCTGATCGAATCAGACAAGCCACTCGGCACAGCCGACACAGCGTTGGAAGAAATCGTTCAGGAGAAGATTTCTTTTGAAAAACTCAGAGAAGACGAAATGCAATAACGCGGCTTCTCTTCTGAATGGCCTGCCAGCAATCACCTGGACGGGGCCAAACGACCCTTTCAAGCCGGAAGCTTACTTCCGGCTTTTTTGTCCCATAACCCATGGCCAAGAAAAACAACTCCAACGAAATCGCCAGTAATCCCAAGGCGCGCCGGGATTACCATATCCTCGAGTTGTTCGAAGCCGGGATCGTGCTGCATGGCACGGAAGTCAAATCCCTTCGAAACGGCAAAGGCGTCATCCGGGACGCGTTCGCACGTGTCGAAAACATGGAAGTGTGGCTCTACAACGCCCATATCGAGGAATACGCCTTTGGCAACTGGATCAACCACGATCCCAAAGCCCGGCGCAAGCTGCTCCTCAACAAATCCGAAATCCGCAAACTCTTCGGACTCGGTGACATCAAGGGCAACGCCATCTTCCCCCTCTCACTCTTCTGGAAGAACGGCAAGGTCAAAGTCAAACTGGCTGTGGGCAAAGGAAAGGTCCAGCACGACAAACGGGAAGACCTCAAACGCCGCGACTCCGACCGCGAACTCAAACGCGCCATGATGCACCAATTCAAAGGCAAGTAACCCGCACTGCGGAGCAAGTATAATCCCGCGACTACGCATGCACGCCTGGTTAACGCCATCCAGTTATACAAATGGTTCTAAACCAAGAGGTAAGTTTTCCATTTTTTCCACGAAGCCGCGAGGCATAGAAGATATGGTTAAAATGAATGGTTTATCAAGCGCAATGGTGCTTTTAACAAGGGTTTCCTGAAGAGGGTGATCCACAGAAATCTTTGCGGCCCTGGCGATCTTTGCGCCTTGGCGTTCATCCTGATAAAGGGGACAAATTCACCATTGGGCATCCATTTTATTCCAACCCTTCTAAACGTTATCGAATCTTGCATGGAACCTTTTAATAGACCCCACAGTTCTCAATGACTGCTTGTTTTTATCGCAAAGGCGCAGAGGCGCAGAGGCGCAAAGCAATGTGAAACGGAGAATGCATGTAGAAAATGTAAGATAAACAGTAACTGCCTATTTGGAACCTCAAGGATGAGAGGTCAGACTCTTTAACCTGGCGCGTCCCTTGTGGTGTGCAAAGATCCATCAACCTCCGCTTGGGAAGCCTGCGACACTCAAAAACCGATCCTTCAAACAACCAAAGGAAAAGGGAGTTTAGTTGACCATGCCGCCACCACGGGTGGAAGGAGGAGATTCAAGAGTGAAAGAATACTTTAGTATGATCAACTACGAGTATTCGCCCCTTGATCAACTTAAACTTGAAGTTTAACTTAAATCCATGACAACTGTTACCATGCTGGAATTCAGGAAGAATGCAGCAAACTTTTTGGAAAGAATCGCCAAAGGAGAAAGCTTCGTGTTGTCCCACCGGGGAAAACCTGCTGCCAGGCTGGAGCCAGTTGAAACTGCCCCTCCTCATCCGGATAAGGAAAAAGATCCATTCCTGAACATTGGGAAACGAGCGACTCCCAGCCCTAAAGGACCAACAAACCACAACATCATTGATTCCATATTGTATGGCAGCAAATGATATCCTGATTGATAGCGCGGGGTTTCTGGCCTTATGGGACAGCACCGATGTACATCATGATCGAGCAGTCGCGCTTTTGGCAAAACTCACCGATAATGGCTACCGGTTCTTAACGACCGATTATGTCATTGATGAATCAGCCACACTCCTATTAATGCGTCATAGCCACCTGGCTGCTTCAGATTTCCTGGAAACGATTGAACGGTCAAAGGCCATCTCACTAGAGTGGGTCGGACCAAGTAGATATCACACAGCCAGTCAATTTTTCCGCAAATACAGCGATAAAAAATGGTCATTCACCGATTGTGTCAGTTTTTGCCTCATGCAGGAACTCAACATCACCGACTCATTGACAAGCGACCACCACTTTCGCCAAGCCGGCTTCAATCCCCTTCTCAGCTAATTCACCATTCAAAATTCACTATTCACCATTTAAAAAGGCCGGATCCTTTTAAGGGATCCGGCCTTGTGCTTTTCAAACGTTACTGTGTCTTACTCAAATTATTCCGCGATGTAGAACTGAGTGGACTGATCAGGTGTCACCGAGTAAGGCGAAGTGGCGCCTGCTACCGGAGCATACTGACCGTTCGCAGTTGCCGAACTCTTCAAGGTACCCTCGAACTCGATCACGACACTGCCGTCCGTGAGGGCAATGGAGTTGACCTGACCTGCACCGACTGGAGGTTCAGGTTGCTCTGGTGTGAAGGGCACTTCGCTCATGCCTGCTTCATAATGTGCTTTGACCCTGTCAGCGGAAAGCGCGGTGTTGTACAACGCCGCTTCATCCAACCAACCGTCATACCACATCAAGTCACCTGTTGCCCAATAATCGGGAGAGAAGGTTCCGCTGGCGATAAAGTCATTAAGTACCGCCTCTTCGTTGCGTGCACCAAATGCGACATCGTCCGTATGGTTATAAAGTAAGTGAACACCACCTACTTCAGCAAACTGCTCACCATTAAGATAACCAGTCAGGGTTCCTTCGTAACCATCGACCTCATCGTCACCATTCATGACAAACACGGCGTGGTAAACCGTATTGGCCTGAATAGTGGTGCTGATTCCAACCGGCTCTCCATTGCTGCCAATGCCACCGGTCTGTTCAAAGGGAAGAATACCTCCCCAAATCTCTTCTGCGCGGTTGATGGCAGTAAACCATAGTTCAGCTTCTTGTGGGTTCGGACCAGGTTGACTTCCTCGCAGGTAAACATTCAAACCACGGGTAGCGCCACCTTGCTCATAAATAATCTGGGCATCCGCCACATCAGCAGCAAAACCTTCACCGAGAGGATCGCTTGAAGGCAAATTACGTGCTTTGAACCATATCTCGATGGTTTTTTCCTTCCAAGCAGGATTGCCTGCAGCGTTGTTAATATCCTGATGATCCGGAATGTCGAGATAGGAGCCCTTTGATGCATCAAACAACACAGCCGCTGAAGCAGCACCCGGCACCAAACGTTCTTCACCCAAGGTTGGGCCATTATAGTATGTGCCAACGATACCACCACCTAATTCACTTAAGGCCTGGCCTCCGGACGTTTCTCTGAATGTCCAGTAAGCGAAAGGTTCGTCTTCCAACACCGCTGCCATCCCTCTTGGAACGGTGAAGCGGTGTTCAACTGTTCGAGTCACAGGGGGATTGCTATTCTCAGTGTAAGTGAGGATCGCCACGTGATCCCCACCAGCAAATGGAACAGGATTCTTGAACGATGTGGTGATGTTGTTCCCATCCACTTTGACGTTAGGCGGGATGACCAATGCACCGTCAACACTCAGTTGAACCGAGTCACGGTTCACTTTAATGTTGCCGTTGGTAATGGTGAAGGCCACTTCATCAGCCAAGGTGCCGGATACTGGCTCAAAATGTGACACGTAAGGACGGGTCTGAGCCACACTATAAGCTTTGGTGGCATTAGGATTGTCCCGGTCATTGATCAGAATCTTCTCACCGTCCACCACACTGAAGAACTCGACGTTTGCGCCACCGGTTCCTTCAAACCACAACAGACGGGTTGGGTAGAATCCAGATTCTTCGACGTAGAATTCAAAGATTGAATCAGCTGAACCACGACCGCCGTTAAACTCTCCCACACTCGCAGCGAGCAAGTCCTGGGTAGCTGGCCCCATGGTTACCTGGAATCCATCATCACTATTCACACCAAACGAATGCCATCCTTGATCCAACTCGAGGTAGGTCAGGAATTCGGCAGCTATACCGTCCGTGCTGTCGTTGAATCCGGGAATGCCCGGAATGGGTGCATCCGTAAAACCACTGGCATCATTGAAGTTACCAGCAGATCCACCATCTTGCTCGAAGTTAACAATCGAAACATCGACTGGATTGAGCTGCCAGGAATTGGCACTGTCAGGACCAACTTCGTTTATATACTGGTTACCATCAGCATCGCTGTAACCTCCCTGCAACTGACGATTGGCATTGTCGATATTGTTGCCGTGCAGGTTGGTGGCACCGGATTGTGCCTCAGAGATCTGCGATACGTTGGCCGTAAAACCGTTGCTGTTTGTATCCACAGAATTGTTGGCGAAGAAACCTGGAATTTTGGAGTATACATCTGTGATAGTAAAACTCAGATCAGCTGAATGAGAGCCACCCGCGGAGTCCTTATAACTGACACTAATGGCATGGGAACTTCCGGAATCAGGAATGCTGGTAAATGCATAGCTGACAACTGCAACACCACCTGAGGAATTCACATCGACGTCCACGGATTGACCGTTCAACGTAACAGCCACACTACCCGCATCAACTGTTTGTGCGAACTCCTGAATATTGATCTGGAAACCATTTCGATCCCCAGTGAAGGAAGTAATGCGAGGAGCGGATGCAATGCTGGCAGTGTTCAAGCTGGATTTTTTGATCAAACCAAGAATAGCAGCTTCGTTAGAAAACTCTTCAATGCCAACCGCACCGGTTTGACCTTCACGTTGGGTGCTGACGGTGACAACATCGTTGGCGGATAGACCTTCCAGCAGAATCGCCATGGTAGCAGAAGCCGTGTTGTGGCCATCAAGGCTACGGATATAGTGCGTCTTGGCTTCAGCACCGGGATAAGCAGCACCGTTGATTTCCACTGTGATACGTGGATTCGGACGTTGGGCAGTACTTTGAAGCAGATCGTTGTAAACCAACAGGTAATCACCAGCTTGGCGAACAGTGATGTCTTCACCGCTGTGATTGTAGGTGGAACTGTCATTGACCGCCGGGCTTTCCCAGATGATCTGTTCTTTGCTGGCAGCATTCCAGTCGGCAGGATCCGCCGCGTTGGTTGTTTCAACGGCTGTTGCCGTGAACACTCCATCATTGTCGATCTTTTCGATCATGATGGAGCCTTTCTTCCCGGTTGGAAGAACGGCGTTACCCGTATTACCGGAATTCGCATATCGAAGTGTTTGGGTGGTCAGTGTCTGATTTCCACTCACCTCAACGATACCTGCAAAGTGAACGGAAGATTCAATGTGCCCACTGGCATTTCGGTTGTAGCCGTGACGGGATTGACCACCCGGAACGATTGAACCGTCAAGGAGGATTTCAAGACTGGGTGAGAGACGTGCTCCCGAAGTGCGCTGCAATGGCAAGTTCACATACACCAGGTAAGTTCCACTTGAAAGACTGATGCCAGCTCCGCCATCAGAGTGGGAAATACCGCTGTCTTTACGATTGGAAACCCAAGGCAACTCGACGGGATCTTCTCCTGCACCTTCCCAGTCTGGATTCAAGTTGACTCCATCCAGGGAATCGTCCGACACAGCCGAGAAGATGGTGCGTCCGGCCTCGGCTTTCTCTACAAACAAACTGGCAGTTTGAATGGCAGTCCGAATGGCAGGCTGTGCGGTCTTAGAAGCTTTGACCTCAATCACATCCCCAGCACTCAAGCCCTGCAACAGCAGATGTGCATGGCAGGAAGTTTCATCCTGCATGTTGGTGTTTCGAGGTTGATTACGAATGTAACCTGTCCGACCTTGGGACCCGGGGGCTGGTTCGCCATTCACATAAATCTCGATGTCCTGACTAGGACGGTTATCCGGCGTATCGATCGCAACGACCGGCATGGTTGCGGCCACAATATAATCACCATCCTCCAAAACCTTCAGTTGGTGGATGGAATTAATACTGTGCTCGAAGACCGACGGATCGATCGAGGAACGCTCATTCCAAGCGATACTTGTTGGAGTCGCGGAATCAAGATAGGCTCCACCACCTTCAACCTGACTGCCTTGCAGGAACGCCGCCTTTTCGACGGCTGCTTGACACACGGCTGTAACCATTAAGGCTAACGCCGCACCAATCGTACATAGTTTTAGTGACTTCATGATACAATCAATAGTTTCTAACTAGATATGGAACGCAACCATCCAAACGCCGGGTAATCCATCCGTCAACTCAAAAACACCACACTTCTTCCTCATTAAAGCACGATTTCATGAAAACTGTTATTTAGGAATAACCCTTGACTAATGCGTATATGCGTATACACTCATTTTTAAATATGTTAATCAATCGGATATCGATCGCTTAATGAAAGATTTTGAAAGATTTCCCTAAGGGCATCATGATCGCTAAGGAATCAAACAACAACCAGCAACACATGACGGTGAAACACTACGTGTCAAACAGCATCAAAGTGCTCGCGCTGTTGATGATCATTTTGCTGTGCCCATTCAGAGGGCAAGCGGCAATGAATCTCAAAGATGCATTTAGCTTACTGAAAGAACAGAATCCAACGATACAGGAAGCCATCCACCGCATCAGCGGTGCTCAGGCGCAAATCCAGGCCGCCCGATCGGCTTACCTGCCCGAGTGGACATTGCGATCGTCGTATTTGGGCTCTGACAATCCGATACAGGTGTTCGGAGCGATCTTAAATCAAAGCGCTTTCACGCCTGGACTGGATTTCAACAATGTTCCCACCGTGGACAACCTCAATCTCCAAAGTATGCTGACCTATCCCCTATTCACCGGAGGCCAAAGGAAAGCTCAACTGATGGCAGCAACATCTCAACGCAAAGCCGCTGAATGGGCCAGCCAAGTCGTCGAGAGGCACTTACAGTTGACCATCACAGAGGTCATGCTGGACATCACGAAAGCTCGCTCCATGATCCAAACAGCAAACCAGGCGGTTCAATCGATGGAATCCAACCTGACTTTGTCCCAAAACCGGCGAGACGCAGGAACGGCACTGGAACAGGAAGTGCTGGACGTTCAAGTCAAACTCTCAGACGCACGCATTGCCCGGCTCCAAGCCCAAAACATGTTAAACCTGGCCAAGGCTTCCCTTCGTATGCTGCTGGCATGGCCTGAAGATCAGACATTGGACGTCGCCGATGAAATGGAACAGATCGTTGCTCCTGATGAATCCGAATCAAAACAACGCCCCGAACGGCTCGCCGCTCGGGCATTAACAAATTCGGCACAGGAACAACTCCGTGCCGCAAAAGCCGAATCCCGGCCAAAAGTTCAACTGTTTGGGAGCTACGATGCCAACCATGGCTGGAAAACTGGAGAATCATTGGGCAGCTGGACCGCTGGAATTGCGATGGAATGGTCCCTGTGGAGCGGCGGCTTGAACAAAGCGAAACGAGACAAAGCACAATCCGGCTTGCGAGCCTCGGAATCACGGGAGGAGGCATTGCGATTACAACACCAGTTTGAAATCCAAAAAGCAAAACTCGAACTCACCGAAGCCCGATTGCGCTCTGAGATGGCAGCCGAAACCGTTCAACTGGCGGAAGAAAGCCTCCGGCTTACCCGTAATCGCTATGAACAGGGGCTCGGCATCGTCAACCAGCTATTGGACGCAGAAACCGCTCAAACCAAAGCCCGCATGGATGCAACCCATGCGCACATCGAAACCACCCAGGCCACCGCACGCTTGAGACATGCCCTAGGTCTCCCTATCCTGGACACAACCCCCAACATCAGTTCCCAAAATGAATAACACCCCTAAAAACGCAAGAAACGCCCCAACAGGTAGATCGGACCGTCCCGGTGCGAACCCTTATGGCCCCCATCCCTTGCTTTTCACCCACCAAAGGAAACCCCAAAAACATCCATCCCCCACCCCACAAAACACAAAGGCTCGCGGACGAGCCTTTTTCAATGGTGAATTTGCTTTCAGGAGAACGCATCCATCTATTCCGACCATCCTCGCATGTGCAGTAATCCTCCTCAGTGTCATCACCGGGTGCAGTCCAAAGAAGGATACCAGCGAGTCTACCGTTCAACCAATCGCCTCACCCATTTCCGTGACCACAACCAGCATTCAAGTGAGCAGCATGCCATCGATGACCGCTTACCTTGGCTCGGTTCAGACAGCCCAACGCGCCATGGTTCCGTCCAGACTCAATGCCAACGTCCACAAGGTGGCTGTAAAGGTGGGGCAACCGGTTCGGCAAGGCGATGTGCTGATCCAATTGGATGATCGGGAACTGAAAGCAGCAGTGGATCAGGCGAAAGCCGAACTGGAAAGAGCCCGGTCGGATTGGGACCGCTATCAAACCTTACTGGCAGAACGCTCGGTCACACAAAGAGAGGCTGACCAGGTTCGGACGACATTCGAGAGCGCTCAGGCAAATCTGAAAGCTTCCACCGTTCGCCTCGGTCATGCCTCCGTGCGAGCCCCATTTGATGGGATCATCGAACAGCTCAATGTGGATGCCGGGGAAGGTGTTGGGATGGGACAGCCTCTGCTCTCCATAGAAACCCCGGGAAATCTGGAGATCATCACGCATCTGCCTATCAATCCAGCCAGCGAATTGAACGTTGGAACATCCTTGAAATACACAACCTCAAACAATGGTCCGGAACGGGAGGCGATCATCACGGAACTGGCCACCGCAGCGAACCCTCAAACCCGCACGATCGAAACCATTCTTCAGCCCATTTCAAGTGAAGCCTTAAAACCCGGCGATGTCGTCCGGGTATGGATTCCATCAGCAACCGAGCAAAGCATCTGGATCCCGGCTTCGTCCACCTTGCAAAAAGGGCAGTTGGAATTTGTCTACCTGATTCATGATTCCAAAGCTGCCATGCGCCTGGTGAAATCAGGCAAGCAACGGCCATCGGAGCAGCTCACACAAATCATTTCCGGACTCAAGGAAGGCGATGTGTTGGTCACATCCCCGATGGAGGGACTGAGCGATGGACATCCGGTTGTCGTTCAGTGAACCACCCGGAACAACGGAAACAATTGAATTCATTCGACCGAACACCCATGACTCAAAACCCGCAGAATCACCCTCCATCCCAAGCCCAACACCTGGGTCTGGCAGGTCGCATGGCGCAGGCGTTCATTGATTCGAAACTCACACCGCTAATCATCCTGACTTCCATCCTGTTGGGATTGGCCGCCATTGCGCTTTTACCGCGAGAAGAAGAACCTCAGATCATCGTCCCCATGGTGGATGTCATGGTGTCGATGCCCGGCTTCAGCGCCAAGGAAGTCGAGCAACGCGCCACCCGCCCCATGGAGAAACTCCTCTGGGAAATTCCCGGAGTCGAATATGTCTACTCCACCTCGCAACCCGGTCAAAGCCTGGTCATCGTCCGGTTCAAGGTAGGCGAGGACATCGAGGATTCACTGGTCAAATTGAATCAGAAACTTCAGTCCAACTTCGATCGCATCCCCCCCGGCGTCAGGCACCCCCTGATCAAGCCGCGCTCCATCGACGACGTCCCCATCCTGGCCCTGACCTTGCACGGTGGAGATTACGATCACGAAGCGTTGCGACGCATGGCTTCGCAACTGGAGGAGCACATCAAACAAGCTCCGCAGGTGGGTGAGACCACCTTGATCGGTGGCAGCAAACGAACCATCCGCATCAAGGTCGATCCCATTCAACTGGAAGCCCGCGGATTAACCTTGTCGGATTTGCCAATGGCCATCCAAAGCGCAAATCAGGAACAGCTGCATGGGGAACTCATCACGAATAACACGGCCGCACTGGTGGAAACAGGTGGTTTCCTGCGATCCGTTTCGGATGTTGAGTCGATTCTGCTGGGCGTCCACCAATCCAAACCCGTTTACCTCCGCGACGTGGCCTCCATCGAAGACGCAGGTGAAGAACCAAGTCAGTATGTCTTCTTTGGCCATGGAAAAGCATCCGGACAGAACCAAACCGGAGAAGTCCCCGCCGTCACCATCAGCATCGCCAAGCGTCCGGGAACCAATGCCATCGCGGTGGCGGAAGATGTCCTGACACGCCTGGAAGCTTTAAAAGGCCACCTCATACCTGCGGACCTTGAGTTGAGCATCACACGTCACTACGGAGAAACCGCCGCCGAAAAATCCAACGAGTTGCTGTTCCACATGGGCATTGCGGTAGTGAGCGTTTCATTGCTGATCCTTTTCGCGTTGGGCAAACGGGAATCCCTGATCGTTGCCATCGCCATTCCATCGACCCTGGCCCTGACCTTGCTGGTTTTCTACCTCTACGGTTACACATTGAACCGTATCACCTTGTTCGCCCTGATTTTTTCCATCGGTATTCTCGTGGATGACGCGATTGTTGTCGTGGAAAACATCGTGCGCCATCGTCACCTGGCCAAAAACAAACGACGGTCCCTGATGCAGATCGCCGTGGAAGCCGTTGGAGAAGTGGGTAACCCAACCATCCTGGCAACCTTTGCCGTCATCTTCGCCGTCTTGCCGATGGCCTTTGTGGGTGGTTTGATGGGCCCCTACATGCGCCCGATACCGGTGGGAGCGGGAGCAGCCATGTTTTTCTCCCTGCTCATCGCATTCATTGTCACTCCCTGGGCGGCCGTGCGGTTGCTGGGCAAATCCCATGCATCCCATTCCCCCGCCCCACATGACGGATCTCACGCAAAAGAAGATTTCCTGACGCGGAGTTATCGCGCGTTCATGAACCCCCTCATCGAGAAAGCGCGCTGGCGTTGGGGGTTTCTGATCCTGATCACAGGGATGCTCCTGGCGGCCATGGCGCTCGCGGGCATCGGTTGGGTGCAGGTCAAGATGCTGCCCTTTGACAATAAAAGCGAAGTGCAGGTCATCCTCAACATGCCGGAAGGCAGCACGCTGGAACACACCGCCAACGTCACGCTCGAAATGGCCGAAGCCATCCGCGATGTGCCGGAAGTCACCGATTACCAAACCTACATCGGCACCGCCGCGCCCTTCAACTTCAACGGACTGGTACGCCACTACTTCCTCCGCGCCGGTTCGCATATGGCCGATATCCAGGTAAACCTGGTGGACAAGCATGAACGCAGCGCCCAAAGCCATGATGTCGCCAAACGCATCCGAAATCTGATTGCCCCCATCGCGGCCCGTTACGATGCCAGCCTCACCGTGGCGGAAGTTCCCCCCGGTCCCCCCGTGCTCCAGACACTCGTCGCAGAAATATACGGCCCCGACGAGGACACACGTCATCGCATCGCCCATCGGGTTAAAGAAATCTTTGAATCCACAGACGGCGTCGTGGATGTCGACTGGTACGTTGAAGCAGACCAGGTCAAACAAACATTTGAAGTCGATAAAGAAAAAGCGGCACTGCATGGACTGCGCGTTTCCGATATTGAACAAACCCTGCAAACAGCCATCACCGGCACACCGGTCGGTTTGCTTCATGCTGATACGGCACGCGAACCGGTCCATCTCCATTTGGAAATCCCTGAAACCTTCGCAACGTCGATTGAAGACCTTCAGGCCATCAAAATCCGATCACCCTTTCAAAAAACAGCCCATCAAGAGTCATCCCTGATTCCTCTGAGCGAACTGGTCACCCTCACCTCGACCACCGCCGACAAAAGCATCTACCATAAAAACCTGATGCCCGTGACCTACGTGACAGCCGATGTGGCCGGAGCCATCGAAAGTCCGGTCTACGCCATCTTCGAAATCAACCGGGCTCTCAAACAAATGAACCTCGAGGATATGGGGATGGGACAAAACACATCCCTCACCATCCTGAACGCCAGCATGCCGGAAACAGACGTCAGTCCGTCCATGAAATGGGACGGTGAATGGCACATTACTCTGGAAGTTTTCCGCGATCTTGGCCTCGCTTTTGCGGCTGTGTTGGTCCTGATCTACGTCCTGATGGTGGGCTGGTTCAAATCTTTTCTGACGCCACTCATCGTGATGGTGGCCATCCCATTCTCCCTTGTCGGCATCATGCCTGCGCACGGACTCATGGGGGCCTTCTTCAGCGCCACCTCGATGATCGGATTCATGGCCGGAGGCGGCATCGTTGTCCGCAACTCCATCATCCTGGTCGATTTCATCGAGCAACGCCTGAGCGAAGGGATGCCCTTATCAGAAGCCGTGGTGGATGCGGGCGCGGTTCGCTTCCGTCCCATGATGCTGACCGCGATGGCCGTGGTGGTCGGAGCCGGAGTCATCCTGTTCGACCCGATCTTCCAAGGCCTGGCCATCGCCTTGATGGCCGGAGAAATCGCATCGTTGTTCATCAGCCGCATGGCGGTGCCTGTGTTGTATTACATGGCGAACAAGTGAGTTTTTTAACCGCACCGCCGCAGACGCGGGATCTTCGAGATGACGCAGATTTTCGCAGATGGTCTGTCAGGTGTTTAGTTTACTACAGAATAGCCGTTGCAGGGCATCGTGAGATTGATAGTCACAAGGCTTGTGCTTCGACCCACCCTACCTACTTCGCCTATAAATCATCTGCGAAAATCTGCGCAATCTGCGGTTAAGAAAACCTTGACACCCGCACCCAATGTCCTGTAATAAGCTACGCAACATGAATTGGACACTGACAAACCTACTGAACGGATTGCTACTAAGCGGTAGCAAGGCGGTAGGGGTCTGATTCTTGACGACAGAATTTTCCGTAACCCCGCTGCCTTTTGCCAGGCAGCGGGGTTTTTGTTTTGCTGCGGCGGATTTTGTCGTTACAACTAGAACAAACAATAGATAAGAATACATGAAGAACAATCGCATCCTCATCTTTGACACCACACTGCGCGACGGCGAACAATGCCCCGGAGCTTCCATGAATCTGCGTGAGAAACTCGAAGTGGCACGTCAGCTGGCCCGCCTCAAGGTGGACGTGATCGAGGCCGGTTTCCCGGTGATCAGTGACGGCGATTTCACGGCGGTGCAGAAGATCGCCAAGGAAATCAAAGGCCCGATCATCGCCGGACTCGCCCGTTGCGTGCCCAAAGACATTGATGCAGCCGGTGAAGCGGTCAAACCTGCCGGCAAAAAAGGACGCATTCATGTATTTTTGGCCACGTCAAAGATTCATCGCGAATTCAAATTGGGCAAAGCCGAAGATGAAATTGTCCGCCTCGCCGTCAAAGGCGTGCAACAGGCCAAGAAATATGTCAACGACGTGGAGTTTTCTCCCGAAGACGGATCCCGCACCGAACCGGAGTTCCTGGTTCGGGTCTGCAAAGAAGTCATCGCGGCTGGAGCCACCACCATCAACATCCCTGACACGGTGGGATGGGCGGTGCCAGTGGAATTCGGCGAGTTGATCGGACATTTGTATAACGAAGTGCCCGAGTTCCAGTCCGGTAAAGCCATCATCAGCGTGCATTGCCACAACGATTTGGGCTTGGCCGTGGCCAACTCATTGGCCGCTGTTCGCGCCGGCGCCCGTCAGGTGGAATGCACCGTCAACGGCATCGGAGAACGCGCAGGAAACGCGTCCCTGGAAGAAGTCGTGATGGCCTTGAAGACGCGGGCGGATGTTTACAAGGGATACAAATGCGGCGTCAACACCAAGGAAATCGTCAAATCATCACGCCTGGTCTCACGCATGAGCGGCCTGACCGTTCAACGCAGCAAGGCCATCGTTGGCGAAAACGCCTTTGCCCATTCCAGCGGCATTCATCAAGACGGCATCCTCAAGAAACGCGAAACCTATGAGATCGTGGATCCTGAAGATGTCGGCTGGGGACAAACCGAGTTGCCTTTAACCAAACACAGCGGTCGTGCCGCGGTGAACGCGCGTTTGAAGCATCTGGGTTTCAAAATGACGGACACGGATGTTCAGGCCATTTTCGCGCGGTTCAAGGAAATCGGGGACAAAAAGAAGTTTGTCTATGACGACGATTTGGCGGCATTGGTGGAAGGTCACATCACGGAGGTCCCGGAAACGTGGTCCTTGGAATACGTGCATGTCACCACCGGCAATCAAGCCATCCCAACGGCAACTGTCCGTCTGGTCAAGGTAGGTAAAAAGAAATCAGCCAAACCCGAAACGATGGAAGATGCCGGAATCGGAGACGGTCCGGTGGATGCCGCCTTGAAGGCAATCGACCGATTGACCAAGACTCACGGCGTGCTCAAGGATTACAACCTCCGAGCCGTATCCCAGGGCAAAGATGCACTGGGCGAAGTGATGGTCAAGGTCGACTTCGGCGACGGAGACCTCATCACTGGCAAAGGCGCCAGCACCGACGTCATCGTGGCCAGCGCCAGGGCCTACCTGAACGCGGTCAACCGCTACATGTCCAGCGAATCAAGAAAAAGCAAAGCCAAAACGCAGCCTTGATCCGAAGTTGATCATCATAAATTCAAAAAAGGCAAGACCCGAGCGGGTTTTGCCTTTTTTCATTTTGACACCTTTTTTGAATAAAAAGCGCGAGCAATACGTCGTGAGGATGGTTCGGGTGGATCCTTTTCGGTTTCCTGCATATATCAGGCAAGCATCAGTTGCATATATTAGGGATATCGTGATAACATTCAGGACCTGATTTGAGAATGAACCGACCGGATTTTACAGACAGAAAGGTATGGATCGCTGCTGGCACGATAAGTGTCCTCGCAGCCTTTTTCATATTATCCTCCTCAGACCAAACTTCGGAACAAGCCACCTTCACTGCCATCCGAGGCCCCATGTCCATCGACGTTATTGAAGGTGGCACCGTCGAGGCCACCGAAGCGCAGGTGATCAAGTCCAGAGTGGAGGGGCGCGAAGGCACCACCATCCTGAGGATCATCGAGGAAGGCTACCAGGTTACCGAAGAGGATGTTGCCAATAAAAGAGTGTTGGTCGAACTCGATTCTTCCGCCATCGAAGAACGCATTCGGGCACAACAAACGGACGTTCAGGGCGCTTTGGCAAACCTGATGGAATACGTCAAGCAACGGGAAATACGCGAGAGTGCCAACTTGAGCAGCATCAAAGACACCAGCATGAAAGCCAAATTCGCTTTGATGGATTTCCAAAAATACCTGGGAGAATCGGCGGCTCAAAAGGTTCTGGATGAAATCGGATTATCCAAGGAATCCATTGACCAGGAAGCCGGACAACATTCAGCCGCAGGCATGAACATGTTCGAATCCAGCCTAATGGACGCGGCCAACAGCAATGCGGTGAAGGGGTCCGATCCGACGATTCTCAGTGAACTCAGTGATCCCGCTACCATGATCAACAACTGGGGAACCAATGACGATCAGGATCTGCTACCCGAAATCAGGGATTACAATGTGGACTTCAGCATATACACCCAGGAAGGAAACGAAGATCTGCTGGGTGATGGGGACGCACGACAGGAGTTACGCAAACTCATGGATGCGGTATTGATTGCCGAAGCGGAGAATGCTCTCAAGAAAAGGACCTATGAAGGAGCCATAAGACTTGCAGACAAAGGATTCATCACTCCAAACGAACTCGAAAACAGGAAAATCGATTTCGAAAAGAGCCAAAATTCACTGGCTTCCACCCGAGCATCGCTTCAGCTTTTCAAAACCTACAATATCCAAAAAGAAGCCGAGCAATATCTACTGAATTACGAGCTGACGCTCATGCGCTTGAGTCGCGCCAAAAAGGATGCCATTGCCGAAATGGCGGACAGTATCGGCGATCTCAATCGGGCCGAACGCGCTTACCGGTGGGAAAAAAAGCAACTGGATGATTTGGTGGAACAATTCAAGGCCTGCACCATCCGGGCTGAACGCCCTGGTCTCGTTGTCTACGGCGATGGACGTGATCGCTGGGATCCTGATGAAATCATCCGGGAAGGAGCAAGAGTCCGCGAACGTCAGGCCATCATTACCATTCCCGACATGCGGCGCATGGCGGTCATGGTGCGCGTCCACGAATCCCAGGTCAAACGCGTCAAAAAAGGCATGCCGGTTGAAATCGCGGTGGATGCCGAACCGGATCGATCCCTGACCGGTGAAGTCGAAAATGTCGGCGTGCTGCCGGATTCGGAAAACCGCCGTTTCAACCCCGATCAAAAAGTCTACAAAACCTCGATCCGCATCGCCGGCATTCACGACTGGCTCAAACCCGGCATGGCCGCCCAGGCTCGCATCGTGATCAAGGTCCTGCAGGACGTGGTCATGGTGCCCGTGCAATCGGTTTTCAACTACGAAGGCGTCACCTATTGCTGTGTGGAAACCTCCTCCGGCCCGGAGGTGCGGATCGTCGAAGTGGAAGACTACAACAATCGATTTGCCGCCATTCAGTCTGGGATCGAAGAAGGCGAAGTGGTTTATTTAAGGAAACCTGAATCCGTGGACATCAGCGAAGTCGAAGCACGGGTCCCTGACACTCAAGAAAACCTGCCGGCACATCTGTCCGGGAATGAATCCTGAGACGCTGCATGATCCCCTTCTCACTGTCCCGCATTTCACACATCCTCAAGTTGGGATGGAAAAGCCTGCTGCTACACAGGCTGCGGTCGATCTTGACCACCCTGGGCATGGTGTTTGGTGTGGCCTCGGTGATTGCCATGCTGGCGATTGGTGAAGGGGCCAATCATGAGGCTCAGATGCAGATCCAGGAACTCGGCAGCCAGAACATCATCCTGCGCACCATCAAACCACCGGAAGAAGAGGACAAGCAACAACGCCAGGGCAGTTACATTCTGGACTACGGGCTTACCTACGAGGATGTCCTTTCCATCCGCGAAACGATATCAGGCATCAATCTGGTCGTGGAGGATCGCAAGGAGCGTAAGACAGCCTATGCGGGGCGGCAGAATGCCAATGTGGAAATGGTGGGCACGGTCCCATGGTATGGCGATCTACGGCAGATCCAACTGAAACGGGGACGGTTTCTGACGGAACGCGACATGGCGGAAAACGCCAAGGTGTGTGTCATCGAGGAAAGCCTGAGCCGGCAACTTTTCCCGATTCACAGAATCATGGGCAATACCGTGCGGATGGGCAGACATTATTTTGAGGTGGTGGGCATCCTGCGAGATCCGGTTTCCAAGGACATCGATGGCTCCAAAACAGATGACACCGAAACAGAAGATGCTGAAATTCCGCCCAGAGTCTTTATCCCGATCAGCACGGCCAAGCGTTTTTTCGGGGAAACCAGCGTGAAACGCATTGGATCTTACTTCCAGGCGGAAGCTGTGGAACTGCACGAAGTCACACTGAATGTGGAGAATCTGGAGGAAGTGGAAAGCATCTCCGAAGCCATCAAAGCACGCCTGGCACAGACGCATGACAAGAATGATTTCGAAGTGGTGGTGCCGCTCATGCTCATGCGACAGGCCCTCCGCACCAAACGCATTTTCAACACCGTGCTGGGATCGATCGCAGGCATCTCGCTGTTGGTGGGAGGCATCGGCATCATGAACATCATGCTGGCCAGTGTGTCCGAGCGCACCCGTGAAATCGGCATCCGCCGCGCCCTGGGAGCCACGCGACGCGACATCCTTTCCCAGTTCATGACCGAAACCACCCTCCTGGCGAGCTCGGGCGGCATTCTGGGCGTGACCTTGGGGATGGCCATTCCCTGGGTGGTGGGACAAGTAACGGACATGGTGACCATCGTAACCTGGTGGTCTCCCCTCCTGGCTTTTGGCGTATCAGCGGCCACGGGCCTGATCTTCGGCATCTACCCCGCAAACAAGGCCGCATGCCTGAGCCCTGTGGAGGCCGTCCGACAAGAATAGGACCTTTGTAAACATCGTGACTTTATTTTTGAACCATCGAAAAGAAAAAGGAAAACAGGCAGGAACCCTGTATCGGTCGGGTTGGGGTGGAATCTGCTTCGTCTTGACCTTGTGCGCCGTTGTCGCCATTTGGACCGGATGCTCCACCAAGCATTACGAAATGAGCGCCAATCGTGAGGCGGCCTCATTGATCGCAGAAAAAACACCCGATGTGCCCAACATGGATCCGGACTTCGAATTAACCCAACACGACCCCGCCATGCTGGACGACCTGCCCACCTACGACACCCTGGACGAATTCCTTGGCCCCACCGGTCAAACCGAGCTGGGAGCGCGAGTTGTTTCATTGGAAAAGGCCATTGAACTGGCCACCAAATACAACCGCAACTACCTCACCCAAAAAGAAGATCTCTACCTGCAGGCGCTCTCGCTTTCACTCGCTCGATTTCAATACACCCCCATCTTTGGAGCGGGCGCCGGCATAGCCACCACGGATCGGCAGCGGATTGCGGAAGACACCGCGACTGGTGTGGACGTCATCACACGCGAACGCACCGTCAACAGCGATGCCGGCGTTGGATTCAATTGGCTCCTGAGAACGGGAGGCCGCATTGCGACCGATTTCACCACCGACTTCGTTCGTTTTGTTTCCAATGATTCGGGCTGGGCCACGTCTTCGGCACTCGGAGCAACATTCACACAACCTCTTCTGCGGGGAGCCGGATACCGCATCGCCATTGAAAACCTTACACAGGCCGAACGAAACCTGCTGTATCAACTGCGTGATTTCACCCGTTTCAGGAAGGAATTCACCGTCGATATTGTCGCCAGTTACTACCAGGTGCTGCAGAACCGTGACCGGGTGCGCAATTCTTACCGAGGTTACAACAGTTTCAAAGTGAGTGTGGAACGGGAGACGGCACGTGCGGATGAAGGAGAGACCCCGATTTCTGAGCTGAACCGACTCAGGGAATCACTACTCTCCACCGAGCAAAGCTGGATCAGCGCCATTCGAAATTACCAACTCTCGCGGGATCGGTTTAAAATCGATCTGGGACTCTCGATGGACACCTCCATCGTGCTGGATCAAAACGAACTGGATAATCTCTCCATTCATCACCCCACCATCACCGTGGACCAGGCCATCAAAGCAGCCACCCTCATGCGCCTCGACCTGGAAACAGTTCGGGATCGATTGGTGGATGCCGAACGAAAAATCAACGTTGCGGCGGACGGATTGCAGGCTGATCTGGATTTCTCCCTATCGGGCAATATGTCCAGCCGACCTGGAAGCGGCGTGCAATTACCTGATCCACGACAACGTTCCTGGACCGCTTCCCTCGGACTCGACCTCCCCATCAACCGAAAACGGGAACGCAACAACTATCGATCCGCATTGATCGCTTACGACCGGGCTCAGCGCCAGCACGATCTGTTCATCGACCAGATCAAACTGGAGATTCAGGATGGCTGGCGAAATCTGGAACAGCGGAAACGTGAATTTGAAATCAGTGAGGTGCGTGTGGCGCTCAGTGAAAGCCGAAGTGAGGAGGAAATATTGAAACAGGATCTGGGGCTCGGACTGGCTTTGAATCTAGTGGATGCGCAAAATGATTTGATCAACTCCCAGAACCAGCGCACCAGCGCCCTCATCAGTCACACCATTGCCCGGCTTGGTTTTTGGCGGGACATGGGCATTTTGTTCATCAAGGAAAACGGCCAGTGGGAAGAACTCGACTATGAAGTGGTCGACGAGCAAGCCTTCACTTCGATGCCAGGACCTGATCCATCTGCAGATCAATAAGCCCGTCCAGCACCCGCTTCAGGACAGTATCGCCCCGGCCTGTTGATGGAATGCGCAGGATTTTTTCCATTTCGGAATCACCGGGTGAATCATACTTTCCGGCAAGGATGGAAAAATCTTCGAAGCGGGCATCCGACACCACATCCGGCTCACTGTCCCTGATTTTCAAACGACGCCTGATCAAAGCATCTGAAGCCGTCAATTCAACCCACCTTACTTCGATTCGCTTTTTCGCGCAGGCACTGGCAAACGATTTTCGTTGTGCGGCTTGACCAAAGGTTGCGTCCACCACCACCGATCGATCTTCCTGAACGCATGCCAGCGCATGATCCCGCAGGGCAGCATATGTCTTTTTCGTCACGGACGGTTGATACAAGCGTTTCTTTTCCCCGCTGCTTGAACGATGCGTGGGAGAAATCCCGACCAACTCTTTTCGCACATGGTCCGAATTGACAGCTTCGCAACCAAGACTATCCGCCAGCTTGCGCGCGAGGGTCGATTTGCCGGTTGCGATATTCCCCATGACGACAAGGATCATGGGACGACGACCCGTCACGGCATAATCCAATGCGAGCCTGAAATAGGATGCGGCACGTTGACGTTTCTCTGGATGACCTTTACCTGATTTTCTGGAGCCGGAATCATACACCTGCAGGGATTCCACTTTGGCGCGCACCAAAGCACGGTAGGTCTTATAGAAATCAACCACTTGATGCATGGTGGAGTCCTTCAAGGTTTGAGCGGCATGCGTCAAGAGGTACCGGGCCAGATCCGTTCGTCCATAGAAATCCAGATCCATGGCCAGAAAGGCCAAATCGTTTGCCAGGTCAATCCAACGCAGACCGTCATTGAATTCGATGCAATCGTAAATGCGGATTTGCTCGGGTGTGACGTGGATGTGATCGAGATGCAGATCCCCGTGACACCAACGCCAACACTGCCGCATGCGTTCATCCAATATGTCTTTCAAACGTTGAAATCCCAGCCGGGCATGCCGCTGTAAAGAAGCGTGAACATAAGAGGGAACAAGGTCGTTGATGAACGGTTTGGTGAAACGAAAATTATTTCGGATCGCCGTGCGCAGATAGGCCACACTCCCTTTCCTGGCGGACCGGGTTTCCGGTTGCGAATAAAAATCGGTCAACAAGGAGATGACCCGATCCATATCGGCGACGGCGATATCACCCCGCTGAATGCGACGGTCGAGAAACCATTTCTGAGGCAGATACCGCATGACCAACACCCACTCCATCAAATCCCCATCCGCCCACGAAAGACGCCCCTTGCGGCGGAAGAGAGGTCTGACCTTAAGATAGACACCAGGCGCAAGCTTCTGATTAAAACGCAGCTCGCGATCCAGATTGAGTTTACGCAACTCAAGTGTGGAATAATTCAGAAAACCAAAATCGACCGGTTTCTTTATTTTGTAAACATAGGGCTTGGCGATGATGACCAAGGATCCGTGCGTTTGAATCATTTGAATCCGCTTGGGATGATGCGGATAGATGGATGGATTATTCAGTGCGTCCAGCAACCAATCGAAATCAGGAGAATCACCGTCCACTGGTTTCGCATTGGTCATGGCTGCAGTGCGGGTATTTGGTCGAGCATTTGTTGCAATTGATCGCTCGCCTCGCTGACCGCGTCGTGTGTGGCCGCATCCTGCACGGTCGCCCGAACGGTTTCCAAAATCTGCATCCGGGTCTTGATCTCGTCGGCGGTCGCGGGAGCTTCGGCCAGCACCATTTGATTGGCTCCCATCATTCCATTGGCCAGAGATTGCTTGATGACCAATGGAACTTGTGCGTCCAGCATCAGCGAATGATACATGCTGTTGGCCTGCTCATTGGCGCCGATGTACTGAAGGGCCCGCTGTGCCAGAGCCAGCTTGTCAGCCAAACGCAAGCGTTCTTCATTCTGAAAAATATCAAACAGTCGATCCATCGCGGATAGACCTTCTTGTTCCATAATGTAATCCAGGGCATTGGCATCCAACCTGCCATCCGATTTCACCAACTTGGTTTTAGCTTGTTCCAAATGACTTAGATCCCCCAGCTGATCCAACAATCGAAACAGGGCCAAACGATCAGCATTGCTTAATTCAAAACCATTCTCGGCAGATTCCGAAGCATTGAGAAGTTCACGAGCAGCTGAAGCAATTTCAGCGTTGTGTTTCCCGGGTGCAAGTGCGTCCAATTTGCCAGCTAAATGAATAATCTCTTCCGTGCTACCAGTCACTTGCAGCACTTCCACCAATGCCGCTTCGGCGATTGGACTCTTCATGAGTGAAAGTACTTCAATCAAGCCCAGACGAAGTGTTTCCGGGGCGGTATCACCTGCAGCATCAGCAACTGCCCCCGGGAAAGCCATCCCCCCGGAAGCAGGGGGCGGGCGCACGAACACAACGTCCTGATTCAACTGAAGAAAGTCTTTAATGGCGGGAATGGCACTTTCACCGTTTTCAAGCAATTGCTCCAAATGATGAATCACCCGCCACAAACGATGTTGATCACTCGACCAATCCCCCTCATTTACCGTAATCAAAGCATCCACGATACCGGCAGGATCCAGTTGCGCCGGTTTGGCGCCTTCCAGCGGAACTTCCTCACGCACCCATTGGGTCTTGTCCGCCCGAGCCTTTTCAAGTTCGGCTTCCAAAGCGTCAATGCGCGTCTGCAAGCGCAACTCAATCACCGCCTGATGTTCTTTGAGCTGGTCCTTCTTCCACTGGGAAAGAGTGAAAAAACAGGTTGCATAACCCACCACCAACGCGACGATGATCCAGATCCACGATTTCATATCATTTGCTCTTCCTTAAAGCCTACTCAATTACCCAATGGGAAGCAATCAGCCAAATCAGCGATAATGAAGCTGGATGACTTCATGCAGTGATTACCACCTGAGGGATACTGTTTTCCCATGATCACTTGTGTTGCCACCTATGGCATTGAGAGTCAAATCGACACCTTGCTTGTGAAACAGACCGTTCATCCACCCCACGGGCTGGGCGTCACTGAAGTTATATCCGACCGCCGGAAGATTGATCAGGTGTTTACCTTCTCTCCATCCGTAGACATAAGTGTGTGAGTGACCATAAAACACGGCTTTGACCTGCGAGTGAGGACGAAGAATGTCGAACATTTTATCCGCATCGAGCAAGTCGCCATCATTGTCCCCCAGGGTATGGTGCACGAAAAGAACAGTAGGTTTGGCTTCGGATGCAGTCAGGAACCGGTCAAGCCATGCGCGTTGGTTCCTGCCCAACAAACCGGCCACTTTGTTCACGTATAAAAGCGAATCCAACTGAATGATACGCACAACCGGGTGTTCGACCACCAGAACGTGCTTGTTGTCGACTTCCGCTTTGGTAGCCGCATCCGGTTGAATGACCTGATCAAAATGTGCCCGATCATCATGATTCCCCATGCCGATATAAATGGGGCACTTGGACGCCACAGGGTCCAACAGTTCCTTGAGCTGAACGTAATCCTCAACTTCACCGGTCAACCTGGCAGCATCACCATTGATCAAAGCGCCCTGAGGATGGGATGCCACAACGTCAGGCACGATGCGCTTGAGATTCTCCCAGGGTTTGAATCCACGATACTCATTGTTGACGTCCGCGGGAATATGAGTGTCCGAAAGAATCGCCAAATGATAACTCTCTGGATCCGATGCTCCCTGCAATTTGTTCTGCAAAGAGCCCATCGAAAGAGCGGCGGCGGTTAGTACACCGTTCCGAACAAATGTTCGACGGTCCTGTAAAGGTGAAAAGATGGAAGGCATACCCGGAACATGCCTTGTCAGAGTGAATTTCGCAAGGTTATTCGGGGTGTTGCATTGTTTTTCGTTTGGATTTGGGAGCACGCTTCCTGGCGGGAGTTTGACCTGGATTTGTAGCATCATTAGCACTGCTTCCAAACAGGTTTTGCCGGGCGTTCTCGGTAATTTTCACAACGTCGGGATGCTTCACTTTTCGTTCGATCGTGATGGCATAAAAAGATTCTCGAACCGCTTGAGTGGATCCAATGGATTTCACCCCATACTCCCGGCATATTTCATCAGCAATGACCGAAGGCCCGGCGAACACCCCGGAACCTTCACGTCCGAACACTTTCAGAAGAGCGCTGTCATGAAATTCTGCAACGATCCTGGGATAAAGATCTCGCGACCGGAACCATCGATTCAGGGATCGCCTGAGCACGGTGTTTTCGGCGGGCGCCAGAAAAGGCACACCATTCAATCGTTGCGGAAATGTTCCCTTCATGGTTTTGGCCAGTTTGGGTGTGGCGAAAAAATGAACGCCACATTCACCCAGGAAATGGTTGAACGCTTTCACCTTAACGGATCCTGCGATGGGAGCATCGGCAAGGACCAGGTCCAGCCGCTGAATGGACAGTTCAGCAAGCAGACGTTCCGTCATGTCCTCCTCGCAGATTAAATGTGTATTGCTCGCCTCGTTCAGGACGGGCGCCAGGATGCGGTGACACACTAATTTGGGCAAAACATCAGAGGCGCCAACCCGTAATTTTCGTGGGCGCAGTGTTCCGACCCCCTTCATACTTTCCACAAATTCCTGTCCCAGTGAAAAAATTTCTTCGGCGTAGTCAAATGCCAACTGTCCGGCTTCAGTCAAATCCATACGTCCCGCATTGCGATCAAAAAGCGGTTCCCCCAACTGATCCTCGAGCACTTTGATTTGCTTGGATATCGTAGGCTGAGTGAGGTTTAAGGCAACGCTCGCCTTACTGACGCCACCCTCTCTCACAACGGTCCAAAAGTAATGCAGATGATGATAATTCAGCCAATGCATGAGAACACCATATAGATTTTTTCTATAACTTCACGCGAAAAATAACCATTAGACTATATCTGTTTTACAGGCAAACTGAAAAGCGATGAAGCAATCTGCAACTTACAACGATCTATTGGCGGGACACCAAAAATTCAAAACCAGTGTGTTTCCGAATAAAGAAAACCTGTTCAACCAGTTGGCTGAATCCCAGAAGCCACACGTCACTTTGCTGACTTGTTCGGATTCAAGAATTGATCCCTGCTTGATCACCCAGACCGAACCGGGCGACCTGTTCGTCATACGCAACGCAGGCAATATGGCTCCGGTGCGTCATAGTGGGACCAGCGGGGAACTGGCGACTCTGGAGTTCGCCGTGTGCGGACTGGAAACCCAACATATTGTGGTATGCGGTCACTCTGACTGTGGCGCCATGAAGGGACTCCTGGCTCCGGAAAAATGCGCCCACCTGACCTATCTCTCCGCATGGGTTCGTGAAGCACAGGAAGCGCTCATGATGATTGACGAGGAGAATCTTTCACCCGCTGAAAAACTAAGACAGGTGATCAATGCCAACGTGAAACTCCAACTCGACAACCTGCGACGTCTTGATTTCGTGCGCGAAGCGGAAGAAGCCGGAAAACTGCAGCTTCACGGCTGGGTCTATGATATTGGCTCCGGAGATTTGAACATCGTGAGCGGAGAGAAAATCGCTTCAAACTCCGGCCTCGAAGCAGCTTAAAACATCAACAACAGATCAAACGCTTATGCTAAAAAACGTCCTTAACATTCCAAAAAACGTGCAATGGAACCGTGAGTTCCTGGCATCCATTGTCGTTTTTCTGGTGGCGCTCCCCCTCTGCATGGGCATCGCCATCGCGTCAGGAGCCCCTCCGGCCCTGGGTTTGATCAGCGGCATCATCGGAGGATTGGTCGTCGGTTTCATCGGGGGAGCGCCGTTGCAGGTGAGTGGACCTGCCGCCGGACTGGCGGTATTGGTCTGGCAATTCATCGAAAAACATGGACTGCCCGCCCTGGGTTGGGTGGTGCTGGGGGCTGGTATCCTGCAAATCATTTCCGGCGCCTTGAAACTGGGTCGATGGTTCCGGGCGGTTTCACCTTCAGTGATTCAGGGCATGCTTGCGGGCATCGGGGTCCTGATCTTTGCAAGTCAATTTCACGTCATGGTGGATGACAGCCCAAGAGGATCAGGAATCGCCAATCTGCTTACCATACCAACTTCCGTTTACAAGGGAATCTTCCCTGTGGATGGATCGGTGCATCACATTGCCGCCGTCATGGGATTGATCTCCATTATGTCCATCATTCTCTGGACAAAGTTCCGGCCCGAGAAACTCAAATCCATTCCCGGCCCCTTGATCGCAGTGGTCATCGCAACAGGCATCGCATCGGCACTCAGTCTTCCCATTCAGTATGTCAACATTCCCGAGAGCATGTTTGACAGCTTGAATGTTCCGAAACTGGCTGATGTGGGACTGTTCACATCCCCCAGTTTCTGGGGCACCATGATAGGGTTTGCCATCATCGCAAGCGCCGAAACACTCTTGTGCGCAACAGCGGTGGATCGCATGCACGACGGGGAAAGAACGCATTACGATCGTGAACTTCTGGCCCAGGGCATCGGCAACTCGCTTTGTGGATTGCTCGGAGCACTCCCTATGACAGGTGTGATTGTGAGGAGTTCGGCAAACGTGGAAGCCGGTGCCAAGACCCGGGTTTCCGCGATCCTTCACGGAGCATGGCTGCTGCTGTTCGTTGTCTTGCTGCCTTTCATGATTCGCTGGATCCCAACATCAGTGCTGGCCGCGATCCTGGTTTACACCGGGTATAAACTGGTTAATCCCGCAGCAATCAAGAAGCTGTGGAAAGCGGGCAAATCGGAAGTATTCATCTATGCCTCCACCGTGGTGGCCATTGTTGCCACGGATCTGCTGACAGGTGTGATCATCGGTTTCGCTCTCGCACTGGCCAAGCTACTCTACAGCTTCCTTCACCTTGAAATCGTCAAGCAAATCAACGAATCCGAAAACCGGGTTGACATCGCTCTCCGGGGCACGGCGAGTTTCATTCAACTGCCTCGCATGGCGGAAGCGATTGAGTCCATCGACGACAATGTGGAAGTCCACTTCCACCTGGGAGCCCTGGCATATGCCGATCATGCCACCCTGGAATTATTCAACGAATGGCGCAACCGAAGATCTGGAAAAGTCCTGATGGAATGGGATGCATTCCACAAACGTGCGAAGGGTAAACTGGCTCTTCCGGAAATCTCCATTCGAGCCAACCGAACCGCAAAGAAAGAAAAGTCCATGCTTGGGAAACCTTCGTTTGAAGGAGCGTAGGCTTTAAAATATCAGTAACTCATCCGGGCCGGGATTCGTATCAGTCGGATCCTTGGCCCGGATCAATGCCCCCCCCTCCCCGACTTCACTCAAACAACGTGCGGTGAATCTGCCGCAACTCGGAAGCTGGAATCTTCGGCACCTCACGATCATAGGTTAACAACCCATTGATCTCTCCTTCCACATCGGTGGTCTGGGTGTAAACACCCGCGGAAATACCCTTTGTTTTAAGATCTGCCAATCGACGGATGGATTCGCGATAGCGTTCTTTGTATTCTTCCACCGTCTTGGGCAATCCCCCATATCCCCAGTTGCGTCGGCTGTTATCCCACAAATGCCCCAATACCGGCCAACCATGCCCACCGAATTCACCCATGACCTTGATGAAATCCGCATCATAACGATCAGCATCGAACGGAAACTCAGGTTGTGGATAAGCGTGTGCATCCACGATGTGTCCTGAAGGCCAGAAGTTGCCGCCGCTGGCAATGTTGACATGACGCGATGGATCCCTGTTCACCGTCCAGGCTCCCACCGCCATGGTGCGATGCTGCCCCCAGGCCTCGTTAAACGGCACCCAGACGACGATCGAAGGATGGTTTTCCAGCGTATCAATCATGCGCTCAAGTTCGATCATGTATTGCCTGTGCTCGGCATCGGTCCACTCCGCGTCTTCAGGATCGGGCTTCAAGCGGGTCCAGGGTGGATTTTTAATGGCGCTGACCTGGTCCTGCCACAGCATGACGCCCAATCGATCACAATGATAATAGTAACGACGAGGTTCCACTTTGATGTGTTTACGAATCATGTTGAATCCAGCGTCACGCAGGTATTCCACATCGTAAGCCATCCCTTTATCAGAGGGTGGCGTCAACAATCCGTCGGGCCACCACCCCTGGTCCAACGTGCCCCAGTGGAAGATTGTTTTTCCGTTTAACGTAAACCTTAAGTGGCCATCATCACCCCGTATGGTTCCAACTTCGCGCAAACCAACGTAGGATGAGACGTGATCCACCACTTCACCCGCCCCGTTCTTCAGGACGACTTGCAGTGGATAAAGTTTCGGTTCGTCGGGAGACCACAGAGTTGGGTTTTCAATCGTAAGCGTCACATCCAATGGGCCATTTGCCCGATAGCTGGTGGTTCCCTGCTCGTCCTTGTCAAATGCTCCATCCCGAACCAAAGCCCTGACTCCGTAGCCAAGTCCGTCGGAATTTGCCAGGATCGGATGCAGTGTGACCGTTCCCTTGCGGATGTCCGTGGAGATCTTGATGTCCTTGAAATGCACCTTGGAGACCTGCTCCACCCAGACCGTCTGCCAAATACCGGAAACACGCGTATACCAGATCCCTCGAGGATCCAAACGCTGTTTGCCGCGTAATTGAGTTCCACCAGTGCTGTCCCGGACTTTGACGATGATCTCGTTGGCACCCGATTTCGCTACTTTGGTAATATCCAAACTAAAAGGAGTATTGCCCCCAACATGCCCTCCGACGTTCTCGCCATTCACCCAGACCGTGCAAGCGTAGTCGACAGCTTCAAAATTGAGTTTCATCAACTTGCCGGATTCAGGATAAAGCGAAACGATCTTCTTATACCACAAGGTCTCCTCGGGTTGAAGCAATCGCTGGACACCCGACAATTTGGATTCAATACAGAACGGCACCAAAATATCACCGTCCCACTCGCTTGGTATGGAGGATACATTGTCAGTCACCGCATATTTCCAAAGACCGTTCAAGTTTTGCCAATTCTGTCGCTGCAGCAAGGGGCGTGGATATTCCTGCCAGACGTTTTCGGGATTAACCTGCTTGCCCCATTTGGTGATGAGTTCTGATTTGAACGGAACGTTGGACTGCTTCGGTCGTGGTAAGGTTGGAATTTTATTCGCATCAATTAAATGAACGTCAATAAATTGCCCTCCCCCAGTCTGATGACAGTGAACGGCGATGAGATTGCCTCCTTTCTTCAGGAATGACGCGAATTCCGGCGACAAAGGCACCACTTTGTATTCGGTCACAAACCCCTCAAATTGCCCCACGGACCTTCCATTCACAAACACTTCGGCATCCTCATCATGGTGTATCAATAAAGCAGGATGCGCAGGCACGGCCTCGAGCGAAACACGACGCCTGATCCAAATGTCATTGGTCAGCCACTCCGTTCCCACTCTGGAACCTGGTGTCGAAGCATCCCCAAACCCACCGGCGCCTTGCTTCCAGCCGGAATCGTCAAAGTGTGTTGACTCCCAACCGTCTCCAGGATCTTCAAGGGAGAATTTCCATAATGGATCAGAAAAATCGGCGCCATCCAAAGCAGGCACACAGGCAAGAAAAAGCGACACTAATAACAGGGTGCAAATATTACCAAACCTCATGACCTTGAATTCTAAAATAAGGCATAAGAAACAACAATGCACAATTCTTGCTAAAATAACATCATTAATTAACACTCCCAAACAAACAAAATAACCCTTCCATTTGCTCTTAAACATGTTACACAACACACACAAATGAAACCTTTAAAAAATAATTCATCTTTCCTCTTTTTCATATTGATTAAAGGCAAGTTGTTCCGATACAAAAGTAAACATTCACCAGAAGGTCCAAAGAGAATGGCGCTATTCATACAGAATATCAGAAGAAGAACATACAATAAATAACGCCTAAACAGTTAAGCTGGTGTATCAAACGACGTTCAAATCACATATCGGAGGCACAGAATAAACTGGCCCCGGGAAAATGAAACGAATCTGCCCTTTAGAAACGACTGTTGTCCCATGCAGGACTTGAAGGAACATCATCCAACAGATCAACGGCACGAGCTCCTGGAAAATCAGGAACGTATGCACCAAATCATCGCATGCGCATTGGACGCTATCGTTACGATGAGCGAGACCGGCCTGATCACAGGTTGGAATCCACAGGCGGAATCTATTTTCGGTTGGAGCAAGGACGAAGCACTTGGACAAAGGCTTTCAAGATTAATTATCCCCCCTATCCATCAGGAAGCCCATGAAGAAGGATTGAAACGGGTCCGGCAAACCAGGCAATCCCACATGTTGAATCAACGGGTGGAACTGACCGCCATCCGAAAAGACGGATCAGAATTTCCGGTGGAATTGAGCATGACATCGGTGCAGGTCGACGGACATCCACAATTCTGCGCTTTTATGCGGGATTTAACGGAGCGTAAGGAAGCTGAATCCAAACTAACCCAAGCCCGGAAAGATGCTGAGTCATTGTCCTCTTTGACTTCCACCCTCGCGGAGGCAGAAACTCCCAGAACAGCGGCACTCGCTATATTGGAAACTGCACGCAAGCTCACTGGTTGGGACAGCAGTTGGTTGGATCTTTGGAACAAAACGACCCACCGGTTCGAAAACCTGGCTGCATTCGACACAGTCAACGGCAAAACTGTCGAGTGTCACATCAGCCATTGTTCATTGCATGCTTCTTCCGGCATCGTGAAGCAGACCATGAGAGAAGGATCACAATTGGTGTTCCGGGAAAGCAGTCAGACGCCTTCAGAAGACTTTCAATCATTTGGATCCAATCAGCATTCACTCTCCATGATGCTTGTCCCGATTCGGCAAGGTTCACGCCCATTGGGTATACTCTCATTGCAGAGCTATCATCAGCAAGCGTATGACCAGGAGGATTTGCAGTTGATTAAAAATATAGCCAATCAATGTGCGGGTGCCCTGGCTCGCATTCAGAGCGCTTCAGCCCTGGCGGTACAGGAAGAGCGCCTCCAGGAAGTCTGGGAAAACACGGCCGATGCCATGCGCATCACCGATGCATCAGGGAAAATCATCCAGGTAAATGAAGCCTTCTGTCGCCTGGTATCAAAAAGCAGAGGAGAGGTTGAAGGACAATCCATCACCTCGGTCTATGCCGAGAGTGAACAACGCGGGATGCTCGAGCGCTACCAAAGACGATTCAGCAAACGAGAACTGCCTACAGGCATCCAGTTGGAAATCGAATTGTGGAACCAACAGAAAGTTCACCTTGAATTATCCAACAGCCTGATCAATGCCGACAGCGAAACGCCCCTGCAACTGACCGTTCTACGAAACGTCACCGAACGGGATCAGATGCAAAAGATGGCCCACCATGCGGAGCGTTTGAGAAGTCTTGGCACCCTGGCGGGCGGAATCGCGCACGACCTGAACAATGCCCTGGCCCCCATCACCATGGCTCTGGATGTTCTGCGACTGGAACATCCTGATGACAACGAGTTGCTGGATACCATCGAAAAAAGCGCCAACCACGGCGCGGATATGGTGCGGCAATTACTCACCTTCTCCAAGGGGATTGAAGGTGAACGCACCGTCATTCAGCCACGCTATCTCCTCAAGGAGATGGAGCAAATCATCAAAGGCACATTCCCGAAAAACATCGATCTTAAAGTTTCCATCTACCCGGAAGACCACCAGATCCTCGGAGATGACACGCAACTCCATCAGGTCCTGCTCAATTTATGCGTCAATGCCAGGGATGCCATGCCGGATGGAGGCACCCTCCACATGGAATCCGATTTCGTACAATTGGGAGAAGATTTCGTGAGCGCCAATCAAGATTTCAAACCCGGATCCTACGTCGTATGGCGCATTCGAGATACGGGCACAGGCATTCCTGAAGATGTACTGAACCACATCTTCGATCCATTCTTCACCACCAAAGATCAGGACAAAGGCACAGGGCTGGGACTTTCCATATTGATGGGCATTGTCAACAGTCACGAAGGGTATGTGCGTGTGGAATCCAAAATCGGTAAAGGCACGTGCTTCACCGTATACCTGCCCGAAGCCACTCTACCAGAGCAGACACCTACCCCACCTCCAAAAAAGGCGGAACCTGCTCCCGAATCCGGACATGGCGAAACCATCCTGGTGGTGGACGATGAAGAGTCGGTCCGGAAAGTGCTCCGCATCGTCCTGCAACAGATGAATTTCAAGGTCATCACAGCTTGTGATGGCCAGGACGGCCTGGAAAAACTGCAGGAGAACATGGATGACATTCGTCTGGTCATCTCAGACATGCACATGCCCCGCCTGGACGGATTCAGCATGGTCACCCAAATACGCTCCATGGCCCCCGACCTGGACATCATGGTAGCCAGCGGCAGAGTGGACAGCGAACTGGAGAAGAAACTCCACAACCTGGGCATCAAAGAAATCCTGGGCAAACCCTTCCCCCAAAAAGATCTTCGAGCGGCATTGGGACGGCTATTACAGATTCCATGAACAGCCTATGCCCCCTCTCCAACGAACCACTGAACGAACACTGAAGGCTGCATCAAACCAAACATATGGCTCATTTGACCACATCGAACAAAAAGGCAACTTCCTTTTCCTGAAATTCCTGGGACGAGGCATGGATCTCCTTGAATTGGCCGGATTGCAGAATGTAAAACCGGCTGACTGAGTCGTCCGGCATTGTGCGGGGTTCTTTTTCGCGCAACACGATTAGAGGATCTCCTTCAGAATCGGATCTTCCGGTGTCCAACAATTCAAAGTCTTTCCAGGTTGCCGATCGGAACGTACTACCGACAGACACATTTTCTGCCATGGATTTTTCGACCGGTTCACCGGGAAGAGATTTAATCCAATGGATCACTTCTTCCAAAGACCCGGGCGTTTTTTGTTGTTGCTTCCCGTAGTAGGTCCAGAGGTGATGAATCGAATGCATCACATTGCGGTCTCGCACCCGTTGCTCACGGGCTTTTTCCATATCGGAAATTAAATGGGCTTCCCGCACAAGCGCCTCGGCTTGTGCCTTTGTTGAGGCGATTTCATGATCCAATTCTTCCAGTGTTTGATTTTTGGTGGAGCTGAGGCGCGTCAACTCGCCGCGTAGTCGAATCAGGTCACGCCGTTCCTGCTCAAGTCGACGTTTTTCTTCTCCACCCGGCGTCTTCACTGGGTAAGCACGCATCTCTTCAAGCATGGCCTTATGCTCCATCAATCTGTTACGATCTTTGAACAGCTCCTCCCTGATTTCAGCTATGGAATCGTTTGTTTGCCTGAACTGCCAACAGGCGACAGCAATCAGTAAGATCAGAAATACGCCCAAGGATTTCATGAGGTCTGCATTAATTATTCACCTCAAACCCATAATCACTTGGCACCTGGGGCTGGTTCTCCAACGTAGCGGTATGAAGTTTCTCCCAATCAGAGAAATCGCCTGTTTCACTGGTGCGGGACTGAACAGAACCATCACAAAAGGTATAAGCCCGATGATACAATTTCCCGTCGAATCTCGGCTCTACCTCTCTAAACAAAATCATATTAGGTTCCGTCTCGCTAGGATGTCTTTCATGCTTGAAATACTCAAAACCTTCCAGGGGGGTATCTTTGAAGTGTTCTTTGCTTTCATCAGTAAAATTCGCAATTTGTTCAAAGTTGTTGGGCAATTCATCGTCATGATCCGTGGCATAAATACGGGCAAACAATCCCAGATGCTTCATGGAATTAATCACTTTAATCTGATGCCTCTTGAATTCGATTTGCCGTTCAGTTTCCTCCTTCTCATTTTCAGCCGCCTCCAGTTTGGCTTTGGCGTCATTCAATTCAGCCATTTTTTTGAGCTTATTTTCGGCGTCATCGGCTTTCAGCGCTGCAACTTCTTCGGAAAGCCGTTCCTTGTCCTCAAGTTCGTCTTGCAACTGTTCGAGCCGAGCCTGTTCGTTTCGCATCTTTTGCCATGCCGCGTAATCCTCTGACACCCCATCCATGGCAGCGATCTCTTCGCGCAGCGTTTTTTGTTCCTCCTTGAGCGCTTGCATGCTTTGGAATTGATAAACCAGAGGCACGGCAACCATAACCGTTGCGGCTCCCGTCACGAGATAACCTGTTTTCATAGCGATAAAATGTTGATTGATTTGAGATAGCACCGCGATCCATCCTGTTTGAGACGCGGCATTCAGCAATGAGATTGATGCGACTTGCGCCGCCAGCCCCAGCGGAGCGGCCACGGCAGCCTGAGAGGCCATGACTGTTGCGAGGGAACTCACGGAAAGCACTGCTCCCCGTTTTTCCAAGAGCATTTTCAATTTATCCAGCGCACGTCGCACCCTCTTTTGTGCCGCGTCAGCACTGATTCCCATTCTCTCCCCCACGCTTTCCAATGGCTGATTTTGAAAAAAACGCAACAACAGGGTTTCACGGTCGGAGTCTTCGAGCTCCTGCAGACATTGGTCCAGATGAGGAGCCACAAGCTCCACACGGCTTTCCGCATCCACGTCGTGCGAGGATTTCATGTGTTCGAATTTCTGTTCTCTTTGTCTACGGCGTTGTTCGGTCCTTACCATTTTGGAGGCGGTAAATCGAGCATGTCGATGCAACCAACCAGCCAACGCCGCATCATTCTCCAGCTTCGGTTTCTTCCTGGCCAGATCGATGAATACCGACTGCGTGGCATCCTTCGCAAAATGAACATCTCCGGCCAAGGTCCTCAGAGCCGTTCCGTAAACCAAATCGACATGATCGGCCACCACCTGTTTAAAAGCCTCTTCAGACCTCTCCTTCAGGTAAACGTTCCATCTTGTTTGGATTTGACCAACCCTCATACTCTTTAAACTCTAGAACCCGCCAGAACCGAAATCCGACAAATTATTTATTATTTCTTGGATAAGGAGCTTTTTTGCACATGGATTCTCAAACAAATGAATTGCAAACAAGTCCCGGTGAGATTTCAATGCTTTATCATTACCCATGAAAAAGAATGCGTTCAGCTCAAAGACGTCGCAGCCCCTTGTGGTGTGCTTACACATGTTATGGATCTTGTCGCTTGGCGGCTTTATTTCAACCAGCCTGGCAGGTTCAATGCCCAGCGCCCTGCACGAAGGATCACACCCGGAGGATCATCGTCATGCACCATTGACAGATCTCAATGGCTACTTCCCCTTCCAGGTACCTGACACCCTTTCCGCATGGGAAGAACGTGCTGAAAAGCTGAGAACCCACCTTTTGGTTGTCAATGGCTTGTGGCCCATGCCAACCAAAACAGCCCTGAACACGGTCATTCACGGCAAGATCGATCAGGGAGATTACACGATTGAAAAAGTCTTCTTCGAAAGCTTTCCCGGCTTTTATGTCACCGGCAGCCTTTATCGCCCCAAAGGCTTTACGGGACCACGCCCCGCCATTCTTTGCCCCCACGGCCATTGGAGCAATGGACGCTTCACTGAAAACGAGAGCATCTGGTCGGAAATCAACTCCGGCGCTGAACGCTTCGAAACAGGTGGCCGCAGCCCGCTGCAATCCCGCTGCGTCCAACTCGCCCGTATGGGGTGCGTGGTGTTTCACTATGACATGATCGGCTACGCGGACAGCATCCAGATCTCCTACGACCTGGCTCACCGCTTTGCCAAACAACGTCCGGACATGAACGGATCCGATGCCTGGGGATTCTTTAGTCCGCAAGCAGAAGCACATCTCCAGAGCATCATGGGGCTTCAAACATGGAACTCGATCCGTTCGCTCGATTTCCTGGAAACACTGCCTGATGTGGACAAAAGCAGGCTGGGCATTACCGGCGCCAGTGGCGGTGGCACCCAGACCTTTCTGCTGGCTGCCATTGATGATCGCCTGGCCGTCAGTTTCCCGGCAGTCATGGTGTCCACAGCGATGCAGGGTGGTTGCACCTGCGAGAACACCTGCGGCCTGCGCATCCCGGCGGGCAATGTGGAATTCGCCGCCCTCTTCGCCCCGAAACCCCTCGGCATGACCGGAGCCAATGACTGGACGGTTGAAATGTCCTCCAAGGGTTATCCGGAACTCCAGAAGCTTTACTCGATGTATGACGCAAAGGACAACGTGCAACTGACCCAGCTGAATCATTTCGGACACAACTACAATTACGTCAGTCGCGCCTCCATGTATCAGTTCATGAACAACCACCTCAACCTCGAACTGGATGGCCCCATCATTGAGCAAGATTACGAATTCCTGAGAGCCGATGATCTGTCCGTATGGACCAACGGGCATGAAGCCCCCAAGGGCGGTCCCGAGTTCGAGAAGAATCTCCTGCAGTACTGGCGCCGCGACACGCAGGAAAAACTCGCCCCCAGCGCTCAAAGCATACACGCTTTCCAAAACCTCCACGCTCCGGCCATCGAGGCCATCATCGGACGCACACTCGAGTCGGCAGGCGAGACCGAACTGGAACTCAACCACAAATCACAGAAGGACGGCTACCTGGAGATGGCCGGGGTCGTAAAAAACCTCACCCACGGCGAAGCAGTGCCCACCCTTTACCTCCATCCGGATGACTGGAATGGTCGCACCATCATCTGGCCGACCACCGATGGAAAGAATGGACTCCTCGATTCAAACGGCAAACCGAACTCAGAAGCACGAGCATTGCTGAACGAAGGCTGTACCGTGGTGGGTGTCGACCTGCTTTTCCAAGGCGAATCCCACAGCAAAGAAACACCGGACAACCGTAACCAGATCGTCAACAATCCGCGTGAATTCGCAGGCTACACCTACGGATACAACCACCCCCTCTTTGTCAAACGCGTCCACGATCTGCTGACAAGCATCGAAAACATCCGCACCAACGAAAAACGCGCCTCGAGCACGATCGAACTGAAAGCATCCGGCAGCGCAGCCTACCTGGCGGCGGCGGCCCGTGCAGTCAGTCGAGACACCATTCAAAACGCTTCACTCGATCTGAATGGTCTGAGCAACGAACCCACCAGCGATTACCGAGACCCCGACTTTTTCTTCGGTTCAGCCAAATCGGCAAGCATCTCAGCCTGCCTCGCAGTCGGCGCGCCAAGTCGACTTCAAGTCAAGAACGGCGACCAGGAACTCAAGGACCTTTTGTCCGGCATCTACGCGTCAGCAGGTTTCCCTGATCGATTGATGACCGAATAGTCAGCTGGTTTCATTCAACAACAAAGGGCCGGGGACAAATCCCCGGCCCTTTTTGATCTGATGATGAAAATGCTGAATTCTCTATCGCGTTGAGAATCGATGCACGGTGTGGTGCGTATAGGTTTCGCCCGGACGCAACACAACGGTCGGAAAATGGGGTTTGTTGGGTGAATCCGGAAAGTGCTGGGTTTCCAGACAGAATCCGTTGTGTTTGTTGTAAACACCACCCGCTTTGCCGGTCAGTGTTCCATCCAGGAAGTTGCCGCTGTAAAACTGGATACCAGGCTCGGTTGTCAGAATTTCCATGACGCGACCAGTGGTCGGTTCATGCACGCGGGCTGCCAGCTCCAATTTGTCGATGCCTGATTTGCGCAACACAAAATTATGATCGTAACCACCCGGATCACCGGTCATCTGGGCAATGCGAGCCCCAATGGCTGTGGGTGTGCGGAAATCCAAGGGCAATCCGTCCAGCGGACGAATCTCACCGGTCGTGATCAAGCTGTCATCAACGGGCGTAAAGAAGTCAGATACCAGTTCCAGTTCGTGACCGAGAATGTCGCCGGTTCCTTCGCCTTTCAGGTTCCAGTATGCGTGATTGGTCAGGTTGAGCACGGTGGCTTTGTCGGTGGTCGCTTTGTAGTCGACGGTCAGTTCGTTGTCATCGGTTAATGTATAAACAACAATACTGGTCAGGTTGCCAGGATACCCTTCTTCACCGTCCTTGCTGGTGTAGGAAAACTCCACCGCAGCGCCCGAATCGGCATCCAGCGCGCGAGCACTCCATACACGCTTGTCGAAACCTTTGTCTCCGCCGTGCAGGTGATTGGGATCATTGTTGGTGGCCAGCGTGTATTCGACCCCATCCAAGGTGAATTTGCCTAATTTAATGCGATTACCATAGCGCCCCACCGTGGCTCCGAAGTAGGGATGCCCGTTCACGTAATCTTCGAGACGATCAAACCCAAGAGTCACGTCACCAAGTTTGCCATCACGATCCGGAACATGCATCTCGGTGAGCAATGCTCCATAGGTGGAGATTTTGGCTATGAGGCCGTTTTTGTTCTTGAGCGTATAGATATCGACGGATTCACCGTCGGGCGTCGTTCCGAAAGATGCTTTTTCCACGTTTTGGGGTAGTTGATTTGAGGTTGTTGTTGAACAGGGGCAGGTGGCGCAGGAGACAGCCAAAACGGCTACCAATGCGCATAAGCCTGACCAGATAAGTTGTCTTCTTTGAGTGCTCATTGTTTTAATGAATTTGGAGTGTTTCCATATCGGATCACAAAATACCGAACGAAATCCACATGTGATGGGTCAAAGTATCCACAGACGACATGAGATATTCAATGACGTTGTTCCAAGAAAAATTAAAAAAGTGAAACAGAAAAGAGGCTGAATGCGTACACTACAAAGTGTCCTGCTTGATGCGAGGGATGCAGCTTTATCCATAAATCTTGGCCAAATGTCAATCCTTTTTGGCTTTATTTTAGTGTTCCAGCCAACTTAGTCAGCTTACTTCGGCTGCGGCTTCGAATCTTTTCGAAGTCATTTTTATCCAAACCAAGATCCCTAAGCAGTTGGGAGGCTTCTTGATCCGGTAATCCAGCACCACCTTTTCGGCCTATGGTCTTGGCAATTTGATTGGCTAATTGAAGCACCTTAACTTCAGGAGAACGCTCGTTGAGGGTGTCATGATGATGGGCCACACAATCCACAACCATTGGATCAAATCCCCAATGCCTGGCAACCGAGGCACCGATGGAAGCGTGATCAAGGCCAAGGCTATCTGTTTCTAATTGATAATGATCAACTTCCTCACCTCCCATACAGGGCAAAGAGAACTGCTCGACGTATCGATCAATAAAAACTTTCCCAACATCATGCACCAATCCCGCGACAAAACATTCAGGGGGCACCGGAAATGTCAGATCCACCTCCATGCATTCAGCGGCGATGGCTGTGGCAAATCCATGCATCCAAAACCCTCCTACTTTAACGTTATAACTACCAAGAGGAATGGACAGAAAAGATTTAAATTTGGACAACAAAGTGATCTGCACCATGGAACCAACCCCAACCCGCATGATAG
>CAYPZD010000019.1:0-65564 GCA_964415055.1 uncultured Verrucomicrobiota bacterium
AACACCCCACAGCTGGCGCATTTTTAATGCCCTTTTAGTTGACAAACCACATACCCGTCATCTGCGGATTCCAAATTGAATGATTACGGCTAAGGTGTAAAGCTGTTTTGGGCGCTCAAGGATTGCGGCCGGGATCACTCTTTTTAGGGCCAGAGGTGTCCATGACCGGTTTGGGCATTTTTTCCAGACTCTCGCGTAGTAAAGAGGCTCTCCGGATGTCCCGTTCTTCCGGTGTTTTCTTCAACGCTTCACCTTCGGTGTTTTTTGCCTCGTACTGGATGTGAGCCGGTTCGGTCACGATGAACAGCTCGTCCACGATGGCAGGGTCCACATCGGGGAAATACCCAAGATCCAAACCCAATCGAAGCAGGCTCAGGAGGTTTTTCGCCTCTTTGGATGAGATGATGTGGGAATTCGTCAGGATGCCGTAAGCTCTCCCGATCTGATTGAACAGCATTTCGGGTTTGTTTTCGAGCAGTTTGGCGCGGGCGTTTTCCTCATTTTCAATCACCTGAATGACCACCTTGTTCAGGCGCTCGATGATTTCCAGTTCGGATTCGCCAAGGGTCATCTGGTTTGAAATCTGGAATACGTTGCCCAACGCCTCGGTGCCCTCGCCATAGAGACCGCGCACAGCCAGTCCGAGTTTATTGACGGCGGTGATGGTTTGCTGCATGTGCTCGGCGATGACCAGACCGGGCAAGTGAAGCATCGCGCTCACGCGGATGCCCGTTCCGACATTTGTCGGGCAGGCGGTCAGGTATCCAAATTGGCTGGAGAACGCGATGGGGAGCTTTGTCTCCACCATGGTGTCCAACTTGTCGATGGCTTTCCAGGCTTCTTTGATTTGCAAGCCGGGGAGGATGGCCTGCATGCGGAGATGATCTTCTTCATTGATCATCACGCAAAAAGTTTCGTCCACGCTCAGCACCATGGCCGCTCCCTGGTTCTTCTTGGCCAGTTCCCGGCTGATCAAATGTCGTTCCACCAGGATTTGCCGATCCAGATCGGTCAACTTGGCGATTTCCTCTGAAAAGCCTTCCTTCAAAGCGGGCATGGTTTCGATGACCGGTTTGACGGTTTGGAGGAGCTGCTGTCGTTCCTGCTTGTTGGCCTTACCTGGAAAGGGAATCTCCTGGAGGTTACGGGCCAGCCGGACCCGGCTGGTAAGAACGACTCGGTCGAATGGGCCAGGACGTCTGCAGATATCCTGGGTAGGGATCAGGAAATCGTTGAGATTCATGAGGTAGCCGCTTCGGTTTCGAATTCACTCATGGCGTTTGCCAGGGCCTTGATGGAATCCCTGATGATGGCGGCATCTTCGTACCGTTCATCCTTGATGGCTTTCTCCAGCTCTTTTTCGAGTTTCCTGGTCTTGGCCTCAAGCTCACGCGTGTTGCGGAATCCTTTAGGGGATTTGCCATTATGCCGGACGCCCTTGTGCATGGAACGCAGCATTTGATCCAATCCCTCCTCAAACGTTGTGTAACACTCCGAACAACCCAAACGTCCCGTTTTCTTGAGATCAGCCTGTGTGTAACCGCATTTGGGGCAACTGGAAAGGCCGGTGATGGGAGCGGTGGTTGTTTTTGGCTGAGGTTCCGTGCTGGTGGGACCAAGCCCTACCAGCAGATCCACCAATGAAATGCCGCTGGGATCATCCACGCCCTGTTTTTGGGCGCATGATTCACACATGTCCATCTTCTTGATCTCACCTTCCAGCATTTGGGTCAGGTGGACCGTGGCTTCATTTTCGTTGCAGATGTTACAAAGCATATTTCAGGCGGACCGGACCAAGCAATCTCGATCGGATTCAACTAGCCGATGCATTGAATGTAACTTGCCGATCAAAGAATTGCAATTCAGCAATTGGGCAAGTTTTGAAAGGAACTCCTTTGAGGAAACTCACTCCACGTCACTTATATCGGCTCTCCCGACACTTTTGTTAGTTCGTGGTATTTCTCCTCCAATTGCCGAGTCACCTTGCCGGGCTTTCCTTCACCGATGACCCGCTTGTCGATCATGACCACGGGAACGATCTCGGCCCCGCTGCCGGTCAGAAAACATTCATCGGCAATGAAGAGATCATATCGGGTGAGATTCTTTTCCTCAACTGTAAAACCTTCCTGTCGAGCAAGGTCGATAACGGTGTTGCGGGTGATGCCATAAAGCGCCCCTGCGGCCAGAGGTGGCGTGAATATTTTCCCCTGGTGTAGAATGAAAACGTTGTCTCCGGTGCATTCCGCCACAAATCCATCGCTGTTCAGCATGATGGCCTCTTCGCAGCCGGCGTTGCTGGCTTCGATTTTGGCAAGGATGTTGTTCAGATAGTTCAGTGATTTGATCGCCGGGTTGACCGCATTGACGAAATTGCGGGAGGTTGCCGCCGTGATGATTTCCATCCCTTGTTCGTAAAACTCTCTGGGATAGAGCTGGATTTCGTTGGCGATAATGATGACCGAGGGTTTTTTACACGAATTGGGGCTCAACCCAAGCGAACCCGCTCCCCGCGTTACGATCAGCCTGATATAACCATTATCCAGACCATTTGCCCGGCAAGCCTCCACGACTGCCTGGCACAGGGCTTCCTGGGTCATGGGAATGTTCAGGAGGATGGCTTTGGCGGAATAAAAGAGTCTTTCGATGTGTTCCCGCAGTTTGAAGACCCGCTTGTGGTACACACGAATGCCCTCAAAAACACCGTCACCATACAATAGTCCGTGATCGAAGACCGATATCTTTGCGTTCTCCTTGTCGTAATACTCACCGTCGATGTAAATCTTCATCTTTGCATCGGAGTTAAATCGAAGAAAGACCTTGCTGACAAGCAATTCTTTGGAATCTGACCCAGAGAATGCTCAGTTGCCACTTTTTGTAGTGTCTCCGATGGAAACTGTCTTGAGCGGTCTTGTCGCCAGAGCGCCAAGGGTCAGGCCTACCACACAGACGCAATAAACCAGGTTGTTGGGAGTGCGCCCGGTCCATTCCTCGAAGGGGGTCCATGGGAAGGGAAAACGGAAGAAAGCAAAGTTCAGCAGGAAATAGATCCATGCATTCAAGATGAGTAGACTTCTGCAGAAATTGCGTCCATTGAGGGAGATACGTGATCGTTCCGACCAGAAGAAACTTACCGCCAACGCAATCGTCATCGGTAGAATCAGGCAAAATACCCATCCGTAGGCCCAATCCAGATATTTCGCCTCATAAACCAGGTTACGAACCGTTTTACCGGCAATCGGAAGCATGGTGATGGGCAGACAAACCCAAAACGGCCAGAAACGTCCCGCAGCTACGGCCAGGAATGGCAGCATGCCCATGGTGATGGCCATATCGGCGAATTGATCGAAGGCCGGATAGGAAATAAAGCTCCAGCTCGAAACCGCCAACGCATACAGTCCAAACAAAGCCCACTCAAACGATCCACGAACCTGAGATTCCTCATCACTGGGTGGAGCAGGCTGAATGAGGTGTCGGTTCAACCACAGCCCCAGAGCCAGAATGGCTCCGAAGACGAGGCCAAAGGTTGTCTCCATGATGTTCCACCAATTAAGGAGGGCATCCAGTTGTTCGATGAATCCGCCTTTGAACCATTCGGGGTGCCAGGCATGGAAGGCTTGCAGCGATTGCCCGCCCGAAAATCCCAGTCCGCCGCCAATGACACCCCAGATGCCCATTCTCAAGGCCAGGGCATCCCTCCGGAGAACGCCTGCGTAGGCCCAGAGTCCCATCAAAGCAAGGAGCAGGCCTCCCCATTTCTCCCGTCTGGGCTTGAGTTCGGTATCCGGTTCCCATTGCCAGTGGTCGGAAAAATAGATTTTTGGAAGTTGTCCGTCCTGTGGTCGGTAGGGTTCATTCAGCAACAGGATCCCCAAAAACATCAGGAAAATCATGCCGATGAAGACCAGTCCCAATTCTCCGTTACGATAGCGATTGCCGCCCAGGGCCATTCCTAGAATAACCCCGGCAAATCCGATCCATATGCCTCCTTTGATGAACGTTCCGAGAAGACCCCATTTTAAGGCTGCCGTATTGCCGATCAATGCCGCATCATGCGTCAGACCCAGAGTCTGCCCATACGTCATGCAACCTCCGAAAGAGACCCCGATGGTGATCCATGCAATGGCCCGGGCGGAAGTCAGGGTGTTGAACATGGGCGCAAACAACATCACCAGAACCGTGGCAACCAGCACCCCGGCGATCATGGCCCCTGTTTCGTGCCCGTATTGTCCCCGGATACCCCATCCCATACCCCCGGCCATGGCGGTCAGGAGCATGGCCTTGCCCAATGCGACGGTCGGATAACCGGACGAAGTCGCAGTCATATCATTGCGGTTAGCATTCATGGCTTCTCGGAATGCTGCAAACTCTAGAGAAGCCGCTCTTCCTTGGCAAGCAAGCTTCTTGACCGGAAATTTACTGGGGGACTCAGGTCAAAAAATAGAAATCCTTTTACGGAGGGGCAAGCTCCGTCTTGACCCACTTCAAACCTTGAGACATCCAAACGAAGATCAAGCTGCAATGGAATCGCCACAGCTCATCAAACTCATCCCTCCTTGTCTGAAAATTGAATCACCGCCCCAACATGCTGCTTCAAATGCTGTATTGATTGAAAAGAGACTTTAGACTTTGGGAAATCATCATGTAAATCCTGTTCATCCTGTCAAAAAAATGGTGTGGTTTTTGGGAATACCCCGGGGGCCACATTCTGGTGAATGCGGCTACGGGTTTTCTGGAAATCATCGCGGCAATCATCAGTTTTTCAGGGGCAAACTGGAAGCATCCGCCTTCAGGTTGCCGAGGGCGTATTGGATGCCGTCAAGGTAGTGTTGCACAATGGTTTCGTTCCAGAAGATGTCGTTTTGGTGACCCAGTGCGGAATAATAAATGCGTCCCTTGCCGTAAGGTTTGATCCAGCTCAGTGCAAAATCGCCGTCGGTGCGGTGGACGCCTGATTTGGTTTTCACATTCACCGACTCTGTGTCGATTCGAAAGAGGACCCTGAGGAGTGATCGGTCGTATTCCTTGAATTGATAGATTTCATCCGTGATTTCAAACTGTGATGCATGATCAAAACATTCACACAGGGGGTGGGATGTGTCTTCGATATGCAGTTGGATGGTCGAGCCGGCATTCCAGGGGTGGTTGTCGAAGCGTGCGCCCATGATTTTTCCGTATTCGGGCCAGAGCCTGAAACTGGCCACTCCGGCATGGATCACCGCCAGACCTTTGCCTTCCGAGATAAAACGCACAAGGTTCTGCTTGAGACGTGCGTCCCTGGCTTCGGCGAGTTTGCGTTCTTCCGGTGTGAGCTGGTCGACGTTTTCCGGTAGAAAGATTTCGTTGTTGGTGTTGTTGAAAAAGATGGCGTCGAATGCCTGTAGTTTGTCCCATTCAAAAGAGGACAGATCTTCGGCGAGGACCACTTCGAACGCTTTTGTTTTATGGGCCATGGCTTTGGCCATCTCTCTTCCGTAGGGAATGGAGGAGTGTTTGTAGCCCCACGCCCTTGAGAAAACGAGAAGTTTCGTGGGGGATGTCGGTTGCACGGTGGCGGTGTCAGGTATTGCGTCCCAAATCTTCTGCTTTTCTGCCGCACTGGGTTCGTTGAGTTGTGCCCGGCAAGCGCATGCAATGCTGCATAGGCCCACCAAGACAAGCCGGATCGTTTTGCTGGTGTGGATGATCATTGTTACTCCATGCTGTATTGTTCGAAGAGTTCTGCGATCTTTGCCTTTTCGGTGTTCCCCTTGTGCAATACCAGACGATATCGCAAGGTAATGGGATCATCCTGGGGCAATAACACGGGTTTATTGCCGGGCCAGACCGGGTTCTGACAGCTGCCACTGTTCCGGATGGTCCAGCCTTGCGGATAGCCAGGGGTGTCGGGATGGCAGAGAATGGCTTCGCCGGTGATGTTGCCGTCGCCGTTGAAATCCGCGGTGAAATCCACCCAGGCTTGTGGTTCGGAGGGCTGTCGGAGGTTGGGAGCGACAGGGCCGTCTTTGCCGATGATGTTCAAATCCTCCGGGAGCGGGATACGTGAGGAAAAGCCCCCGTATCCTTTGGAGTCGGTCGACCCTCCAAGCCGGATGTTTTCTGCCAGCGCTTTGAGGGTGATGTCGAAATCAATCAGGCGTCGTTCCGGTGAGGATGCGTGCACGCGAATGGTGGCGTGTTCTTCCACGATTGAAATCATGTTTCCATCGTCATCTTTCCATAGCGGGGATTCCCATAGGACATCGGTATGGATGGCCGACGATGTTTCATCGCCACTGACCCGAACATCTGTGACATTCCATTCGAGTCCTCTTTGTTCCCATGGATGTCCGATGCGTTTTTCGCCCACCCAGAGTTGCGTCCACGCCCAGAAAACCGCCCGGTGATGCGGGTGGTCACGAGGCATGTCATGGGACATCAGGTAACCGTCCAAATCGTAAACCGGATGCACATAATGTCCACGCTTGTAACGACCATCTTCCCGGCTGATGGGATCTTTGATGTATTCGAGAACGGTTTGATTGTTTTCGGTAAAACGAAATCCGCCATCGGTGCGGAGCACTTTGACCCTGGAGGGTGTGCTCAAAGAGACAAACGCCTGCGGTCCGCCGACTGATTTGACGTTGGGTGGAGGATTTGGTGTGGTTCTTCTTGGTGCGGGAGTGAATGGTGGTTCGGGTGGTTCCGGAGTGTCCTTCAGCAGTCGATTCAAAGTGTATACCATCCACTTGTTGACGAGCGGGTGTCCGTCCTGACTTTTCATGTCCTTGATTTTGAGATCATAGAGTCGCCAGGCCTTCATGTCGCCGAGATGCAGGGACACTGTTTTGCGATCTTTGGAAATGACCACGCTGGAAACCGGTTCGCTGGTTTGTTCGTATTTTCCCGATCCATAGCGTTCGTGGTAGTTGTAATAGTAACTTTCGATGGTGTAATTCTTCGGGTCCGAAGCCATTTCAGGATTCACCGGCAAGGTGAAGGTGAGATCGAATCCGGTTTCGGTGAGTTTCATGGTCAGGACTTCCAGGGGTGTGATTCCTTTCCAGATCAAGCGTTGCAGTCCGCTCGCCCCGACCCAGGCTTCATGTTTGGTTTGCCCGACCCAGAGGCTTCCGTCTTCAGGGTGAAAGGCGAGGCGGTTGTTGCCCAGCTGCATGCCGGCGTGGTCGAAGAATGGGATGCAGGCTCCCTGGAATTCACCATCCACTTTCTCCAACATGACCCGGATCAATCCATCGAAATTCATTTCACCGATGAACATCTGTCCTGCGAACGGGCCAAACCGTCCACCGGTGGTATCGATGATCGGTTGGGTGGGGGAGTTGGACATTTCCCCGTGAGGGAAGATGACGGCGGCGCGTGTGCGCATGCGATCGAGTTCCGCGACGGGGATGTCGAAGGGATGCCGGTTGATCTCGCCGCGCCATACCAGACTGTGAGGGTGCCCGTAAAAACCACCTTCACGCACGTGAAACAATTTGCTCGAACCCACCCAGTCGCCCTGGTTGTCCGCGACCCAAAGGTTATCCTCCAGATCCAGGCCCAGTGAGTTTGGCTCACGAAAGCCGTTGGCCCAGGGGATGGTTTTGCCATCGGGCGTGACCTTCATGATCCAGCCGCGGTAGGGGGCGCTGGAGTTCATGCGTCCATCGTGTCCGTCGCGGCTGTAGCTGCCTCTTACTTCATCGGTGAGAAGGTTTCCGAATGCCGAACCGGTGCCGAGTCCGTAATAGAGGTTGCCTTCTTTGTCTTTGACCGGACCGAAGTTGAATTCCGAATAATTTCCGGACATGCCGAAGTCGTCGGACACCGTCTTGAACTGATCCGCTTTGCCATCCTGATTACGGTCGATCAGATGGGTGATTTCAGGGCGTTGTGAAATCAGCATCTCATGATTGTTCAGCGGGAGGATGCCCAAAGGGGTGTGAAGTCCTTCCGCAAAGAGATCCCATTGGCCGGTATCAGGATGGTAGAAATAAATTTTGCTTAACGACAGGGCGCAGGCCAGGCGTCCGTCCGGCATGAAAGCAACGGCATCGGCGCTTGTTTCGCCTTCGGGCAAGGGAATGGTTTCGATGTCGTAGTAGTCGAGGACCGCTGGTTTCGTTTCGTTTTCTGCTGCGGATATCGCGATCGAAGTCAGGGCAGCCAGGAGCAGGCAAGTGAGGGATTTAATGGCGTTCATGATCGTTTGAATGCTTGGTGAAAGGGATCAGTTATGGGCGTGTGGCACGGCGATGATATAGAATTCCCCGGCCTCCTTGCCGGTGAATTGAAAGACCCCGTTCTCTCGTTTGCCCGTGGAATCCAATAGCGCGGATTGGTCGGGATCGATGGGGAACGTCAGTTGGACCGGGTGATTGGAAGTCGTTCTGAATCGCCGGACAAGTTTGTTTTCCGTGACGACCAGTCGTTCGGTGAAATGGACGCCGTCTGCTTCATATTCGAACTCGGGAATGCCCGCCTCATCCAGAGCATACCCCAGAAACTGTATGTCGGATGGGCGGGTATGCGCGCTGCCGAGAAGAAAGGGGAACTGATGGTCTTCGCGGTAATAAACGTCACCCAGCAGTTTTGCCGGTTTGCGGTAGACCTGTTCAATAAAATCCCCCTGCCAGGCATATCGGAAACAAACGGCTCCCGCGTCCCAGCAATAGGAATGCCCGCCGGGTAGTTTCACCGCGATGGTGGCGGGGCCGGCGTCGGGCATGAAACCACGTTTTACGATGGCTTGGTTATCATCATGATGATGTTCTGCCATGGCGACCGTGGGACCGGTATTCATTTCCATGGGGGCAGGGGAATCCGTTACCCGCATGGTGCCGAACATGATGAATCCGTGCCCGGGATAGGTGCAGACTAAGGGATAGTCCTCTTGTTCTGCGGGGGCTGTAAATTCGAGAGTAAAGGAATCGTTGGAGGCCACGACTTCGGTGGACCAAAGCACGTTTGGCGAATCCGGAACGAAATGTTTGGCGAGCGCCTGCGTGCCAAGGAGCATGGCCGCCTGGATGATTTCCATGCGTTTGCCCGGTTTGGTGATCACCAGGTTGTGAAGCATGGTGTCCTTGTTTTCAAAGACGAGCTTCACTTCTTCTCCCGGCTTCACATCAAACCGTTTTACATCGTATCGCAGCCCGGGGAGCGTGCCGATCTTGATGGTCCTGGGTTCCGCTTGCGTGGATTGGAATGAAAGCATCAAGAGAACGCCCAGCAGATACTTGCCGACGGTTGTTCCGAAGTGTCGTTTCAATGGATTTGATATCATGGTGACTGATCTATATGGATGAGGTATGACGGGGTCTCGGCCTCGTATTATTCTATGACGTAGGAGACTCCTTTGGATAACTCCCGCACTTTGGTTTCATCAACTTCGATGCCCAGCCCGGGACCGGTGGGGATTCTTAAGGTGCCATCCTCCACCTTGAACGGTTCTTTAAAAACGTCTGCAGTCAGAAATTGAGGCCCGTTCAGCGCCGCGGGTTTGGTCAGGCCGTAAGCTCCGTAGATGCCGAGTGCGCCGGCTAATGAAATATCCGGGTCGGTCAGACCACTTCCAACCCACATCATGCCCTCGGACAGGATCATTTCGATTTGTTCCTTGCAGGAAAGCAGTCCACCGCAACGGGAATGTTTCATGGCCACACCATCGATCATTTTCAGGCGAATGAATTCACGCAAATCCGTGGGGGTGATCACTCCTTCGTCCATGAGGATGGGGAGCGCGCCTTGCTTTTTGAGCGCTTGGTAGCCGCTGATACGATTGGGTTTGATCGGCGCTTCCAACACATCCACTCCGGCGTCCGCCAACTTCGGAGCGGCCAGGAGCGCCGTGGCGGGATCGTAACCGCCATTGGCATCCGCCCAGAGAAAGGTGTCCGGTGCATATTTGCGAACGGCCTTGGCCAGGGCAACGTCGAAGGTGGGATCGGGGGCGACTTTGATGTTGAAATGTTTGAAGCCGCGTTCACGTCCGGCATCCATCAGGGGCTCGACTTGATCCAGTGTTTGCGGATTCAGGGTCCAGCTCAAGGTAAGCTTGTCACGCTGCGGACGCTGCCAGAGTTGAGCCAGGGATTTGCTGGCCGCTTTTCCGCTCAGGTCGTGCATGGCCAGATCGATGCCAGCCCGGCTGATGGGCATGCCGGTGGTGTTGCCATCGGCGATGGCGGTGGACATCCGTTTGTAGGCGCCCGCGATGTCGGTGGCGTCGTGACCGATCAAGACAGGCGCGAAGTAATCCTTCAAAGCGATGGTGCCGGTCTCCAGTGTTTCATAGCTCCACTTGGCGATGGGCACGCTTTGCCCCCAACCTACCAAGCCGTTTTCTGTTGTCATCTTGACAAAGATGGCGGCTCGGCCAAGCGAACCATGAGGGCCGGTGAAGAATTTGAAATGCCCGGTCATGGGATATCGGGCCGGAAATATTTCGATGCGACGAATTTTCATGTCAGAATCTGCGGCGTCCAAGCGTTGCTTAAGTGCGGGGACAATGAACGGAAGGGCTGCCGCAGTTTGGATAAACCTGCGCCGGTTGAATTTTTGGATTCGATGATGTTTGCGGTTCATAAATGAATCACTTGCTCCTGGTGTTTGCCGTGGATGGTAGACACATTTGGCATGTGTTGTTTTACGGATCTTGTCTGCTTTGACATGGAAATTGGCTTAAAGGTTTCGATTTTCTTGGAATGAGAGAATTCCTGGAGGGCTTGTCGCTTCAGGCCCGAAATTCTCTCCCGATGGAAATGTGATTGCCACAGTCAATCGGTATGGGAATCTTATGATTTGGCGGGCGCCCTCCTATGATGAGATTGAGGAAATGCAGAAGACGATGGACAAAAAAATGGAACCTGTCATGACAAGGCCACCCCAAAATGATCAATCAGATTGAGGGGAATGTTATCAGATTGTTCAAACCTACGTGTTGAAAGTGGAGTTTCGGCTTGATTTATAGAATTTATAGTGCACATATTATGTGCATGGCAAACTTGACTCTGAGAATTGACGACTCATTGCTGATGGAGGTTCGCCGCATAGCAGCTTCACGTGAAACCACCGTCAACCGGATGATACGTGACTTTTTGGAGCTTCAGTCCGATCAGGAAAGACGTGCGCATCAACGCCAAATCCAATTGAATCAACTTTTTGAAGCTTTTGAGGCGTGCGATGCCCAGGGACCGGTTCCTCCCTTGAATCGAGACGAACTTCATGAAGGCTGAGAGATTTCTTGACACCAATATTGTGGTCTATGCGACTTCGAAGGATCCATCGGATGCGAGTAAGAAAGAAACGTCTTTAACCCTGATGCGCGAACCCGGGATCGGACTTTCTGCTCAGGTTGTTCAGGAGTTCTTTCATGTCGCCACACGCAAAGATCGGTTGGGTATTTCTTTTGAAGCTGCCGAGAAAGTGGTAGCCTGTCTCCACATGTTTCCCATACTTCCAATTACTTATACGCTGGTGCATCAGGCCATCAAGACGTCGAAATTGTATCAGATCGGATACTTTGACGCGGCCATTATTGAGGCTGCTCGACAATTAGGTTGTTCGGTCGTTTACTCGGAAGACCTGAATCATGGGCAGGACTACGGGGGCATCAAGGTTGTGAACCCGTTTGCTTAGGATTGCTTTGATCCGCCCGTATTCAACGGCGAAGTGGTTGATGGGCTTCGCGTGATAAAGGGTTTTCCTTTGTGAGTTGAAAAGCAGGGGATGGAATCCACAAGGGTGCGCGTCGAGACGACACGATCTACCTCATTCACCATTCAAACGAATGCCATTCGGATCTATGCTGATTTTGCGTTCCCGGTAGAGGTTGCCGATGGTTTGTTTGAAGTCTTTTTTACTGACGCCGAAGGTGTCTCGGATTTCTTCCGGAGCACTTTTGTCGTTGAGGGGGAGGAAGCCTTTGTTTTGTTTCAGGGTTTCCAGGATTCTGGTTGAAAGGGTGGTGACTCGCGCGCCTCGGTCGGGATTCAGGGTCAGGTCAATTTTTCCGTCTTCGCGCATGCGCTGGATGTAGCCTTTTATTTTTATCCCGGATGACAGGGATGTGGTGCTTTCATCATGATAAAGCAAACCCATGTGACTTTCATTGACCAGTGCGTTCCAGCCCATGGGCGATTTGTCGATCAGCCACAACCGCACTGATTGCCCCTTACGGTAGCGAGGCACTTGTTTCTCAAGCCAACGATTGAGACGCATGGTGGCGATGATGCGTTCTGATTTGGGATCCAGCACCACTTTGACAAGGACTTTTTGTCCTGTGCGAACAGGTTTGGTTTGTTCGCGGAAAGGAAGCAACAAGTCTTTTGAAAGTCCCCAGTCGAGAAACGCGCCGACCTTGGGATGGACGCTGGTGACTTCCAGGCAGGCGAAGTCTCCGGCAATGGCTCCGGGTCGTTCGGTCGTGGCGATCAGTCGGTCTTCCGAGTCGCGGTATACGAAAACGGTGAGGTGCTCTCCCTCCTGCATGGTTGGCGTGATGTAGCGGGATGGGAGCAGGATATCGCCGTGCTCGGCCCCGTCCAGATAGAATCCCTGGGGCGTGCGGCGTAGGATGGTAAGCGAGTTGAGACGACCTATTTCTGCCATAATGTCGTGGTCAGTTTGCCAGATGTCCCGGGAAGCACCAGAAATTTGATCGATGACAGGATTGCTTTCGAATGAGTCAGGATGTGGATTGACCTTTTTCATGATCATGGGTAGAAAGGGATAGATTCCAGATTCGTTATGAACATTCCATGCGCTACTTCTGTGGTCTCGTCACCCGGCGAGAACTTTCGTTTTAACTGTGCCAGGGCCTGTGGTCGTCGAGGTTTTACCCTGATCGAACTTCTGGTCGTGATTGCCATCATTGCCATTTTGGCCGGTATGCTTTTACCTGCGCTGAGCAAGGCCAAGGCAAAAGCAAACCAAACCCTATGTCTCAGCAATCAACGACAATGGGGAATTGCGATTCAGATGTATGCGGCGGATTGGGAAAACTCCTTTCCCGACAATTCCGCAGGGCAGCATTTGAGTTGGATGGGGCCATCGATGGCTGATTTCTGGAAGAACTATCTGATGGAATCCAAGAAGACCGAACAGGAGAAGGACAAGTTTCACCTGATATTTTGTCCGACCGACAAGTGGCATCGTGTGGCCGATCTTTGGCGTAATGGGGACCCTCAGGCGCATCTCAAACCGGTCTTGACGGGATACTTTTATTTGCCGGGACGCACGACATCCAGTGCCGAATACAACGTCAGCGGTGTGGAGGGGTGGGTGGAGCGCAAGAAGCTGGGAGGCAGGTTCAAGAATGCGCCCATCTTGACGGATCGATTGCAGGGATTGGGAAATTGGAATGTGGCCAATAATTCCGGCAGCGTGGATTGGTATACGGAGAGTGATGGAAAGCGAGTTCCAGCCGCCACACATCGTAATCAGGATGGTTCACCGGAGGGCGGTAATTTCCTGTTCGAAGACGGACATGCCGAATGGTTCCGCTTCGATATCAATAATGCACGTGCTTCCATTGATCTGGGCGCCCGTGTGGGATCGTGGTTGTGTTTTTATAAGATCCCTGTTCAGGAGTAGGGATAGAAGCAGGTAGATTCCCGATGATATCGGGATGCCGGTCCTCCCACTGGCGTCAGCTATGCGGATGTGGGGATTAGGATGTTGCGGGGTTTTCCTTTGGGAGTCGATATGCAGGATAGGGAAGCCACGAGGATTGCGCGCCGAGACGCCACGCTCTACCTGTGGGCGCCATCGGTCCTTCTTCAATTTACTATTCGAAAAGAGACGCTACGCGCTACCATGGGGGGGGCGGTTACTGTGGTTGTTCGATCTCCCTGGTTTCATCAGTAGTCGGTTTCAGTCCTTTGGTGGTGAGACTTCCGTTGGGGTTGGGTTCGAGGGGGGTTGGTTCCGCGAAGTAGGAGTAATCCCGGAGTGGTTCTTTGCTGAGCCAGCGTTGGGATTCAAAGTGACTTTTTGTCAGGCCGAAGGAAATATCCGCTTTTTGTTTTGGATACTTTGGCAGGTATTCATGAGCGATGGTTTTCCCGTTGGGGCGGACCAGCGCCAGGTATTCACCGTCCGAGGATAATTTGAAATTGGTGTGAAGATCATCCACCCAGTTGGTTCTGTTTTTACCCGATGCCCACACCAGTAGAAATTCTCCCGGCCCGAGTTCTGCTTTTGGGAACATCCATTGCCTGAAATTCCTGAAATCGTCCGTGAGATACCATCCGGTGAGCGAAACAATTTCATCCGAAGCGTTGTAGATTTCAATCCAGTCGGAATGATCTCCATCAACATCCGTTCGATGCGTCTGGTTGTCGGCCAGGAATTCGGAAATCAACAGATCCGGTTTGCCTGCGTAGAATCGGAACAGATCGGGGTTCAACAGGAGACCGACGCAGACCAATGCCACCAGGATGGCGACAAATTGCCATGGAGCCAGGATGCCTTGATGTCGATCGGATCTCATGTTTGCAATCATTCAGGCGTTCAGCATTTCAATGCCTGTGACGTATTTGGACATGCGTGTGACTCGAAACGGGAAAAAATTAACCAGGCGCTCATCGAGTGTCGAGATGTCGCCCGCGTATTTCAGTTCCATGACGACGCTGTTTTCCAGTGTGCGTTTTCGATGAAACTGGCTATCGAATCGATCGATGGCGATGAATTCAAGTTGAGTGTCGATCGTGATTCGATACATGCCGTCTGCCGACAAGTAATATTTGCGATGGTATCGATTGCACATGGTGGGAATGACGCCTTTCAGATCCTGTCGCACTTGGTCAGGCAAATCACCTGATGCCCAATAGGCATCGAGATCGTCAAAGCAAAAACCCGGTGAGAGGTTCAAAGGTGGCAGTTTGTAGCTGTCCTTGGTGCCCACCATGCCGCTTTTGATTTTGTATTCAAGGGTGGGTTTGGCGGGGCTGTGCAGAAAGTCGCCGTACCATCTGAGTCGAATTTTTGTGCGGGCGGCTTGTCCGCTGAGGTTTTCGTGATAGTTCTCCAGGCTGGGGGTGTCAAAATAGATGTTATTGATGTAGCGGGGCGGAAAACATTCGAAAAAGAGTGCGGGGGATCGTTTGACCCACATTTCGACTTCCTGATGTGGGAAATCTTCGATGTGATACTTCCGCTCGAACCGGTAACCCTGACGAGGTTCGTGGGCAATCGATTCAGAGGCCGCTACGTCTGAAACACTCATGAGACTCTTACCCTCCGATGCCCCGGTCATCGATCAGACTGATTTTAAGCCCGGGGTGTACCCGGTGCAAAGCCGTCCGGCAGGATTGAATGTGTTCGATGCTTCTGAATTGAATTTGGAATGAGACTTCAAACAACCGGTCCGTTTCATCAATGCGTCTCAAGCGAAAATCACTCGCTTCATCCGCCAATACCTTGGTGATTTGCGGCAGGCAATCCTCTTCGTCCTTTTTTCCTGACAGGGTGAGGTAAAGGTTGGGTTTGGTTTCGCCTGAGCGTGTGTAATGACGAAGAGCGAGAATGGCGACGACCACCAGAAAAGCGACTACCGTAATGAGCGCCTGCTGGGACCCCATCCCCAGACCAATGGCAATGGCAAAGAACAAATAGCTGAGTTCTTCGGGTTCCTTGATGGCTGCCCGAAACCGGATGATCGAAAGAGCTCCGACCAAGCCCAGGGAAAGTGCCACCGAGGATTTCACGATGGTGATGATCAACATCGTGGTCATGCTCAGCAGAATAAAATTGCGTCCGAACACTTCCCGGTTGGACAGCGCATTGCCGAAATGGACGTAAACCTGCTTGAGCAGGAAACTCAGCAACGCGGCCAGCAGGAAGTGAACGATGAACCATACGATATCGATCTCGGCATTTTGGGCCGCAAAAAAATTCAACAATGACTTCGGATCCGCATTCATGGAAATTATTTAGACCGAATTGTGGCGATCAGGTTACAAATACCAAGGAAATAAATGAAAAGTGCCCGTTTGTGAGTAAGCAACCTTTTTGGATACTGGAGGGATGGGGTCCATCCAGTTCCAAACTTTTACTCCATAGTGATGCCCAGAATCATGGGGGCTGATTCTTTTCGATTTGATTGTACTGCAATGTGTTCGATGGTCAGATCCGGGTTGGGGTTCTCCCAGGTGTAATGGTAGCTGTACCATGGTCTCGAGTTGTTTCGACTTGATTTGAGAGGTAGTTCCACCAGCTTGGCCTGTTCAATTTCGGAAATACTCAGTTTGCCGGGGTCATCCCAGACGTTGGCTATATTTTTGTCATACACCAACGGAATTGTGTGAGTTGCCCCGTTGGTATAATGGACGATGTAGTTGCCAATTGTATGATCCCTGTCACCCGGCCAAAGGCACCCATGCAGAAAATGAATTTTGGACGCCTTGGATTTAACCGGGATGGCGTCGATTTTTTCAGGGAATTTCAGGTAAAAATTATAAAGACACGTGCCGGTCATGAGCACGACGCCCCGGAGGTCCCAATCCTGGTTGTTGATGAGGTGGATACCGGGCTCCACATATCGGTAACTGAATGATGCGCCATAGGAACCCGTTCCCAGACGTCCCAAAATATGGGCGCTTTGGTCGAGTCGTTGTGTGTAGTAATCTGAAAGATCAATCGTCTGTGAGGGGGCCTCCTTGGACCTCTCGGGTATTTTTTCGGCTTTGGCGAATTGGTGCACAGGAGGAGTGATGGATGGCTGAACTAAAAAGCTCTTTTGAAAAACCGGTCGGATAATGACTTTGAGATCGATCTCGGAGGCAATTTGATCCTTTCTGATCCCGATAAAATGATGATGCTGTGATCGACTATTCGAGGATATCGGGATGAAAACGCCTTCTCCGTTCTTTGCCAGCATGAGGATCCGGTATTTGTGATAGTCTTCAGGATAATGAACTCCCAGATAGGGCTCTGCGGATGTATAGGTCACCGTGTGCACAAATTTTCCCCCTGAGTAGGAACTGCTTGATGAAAGACTGGTCCCACTTGACCGTTCAGCCAGTTCGGCGCTTTGCAGGATGCCTTCTTTGTAGGTTGCTTTGGTTTTTGGCCCGGCAACGTTCAGAAGTTTGACTGGAACATCCAACAGTTTGTGTTCCAGATCGAGGGACTTTGATTTACCTTCTTCAGGCATTTCGATGGTCAGTTCCCACACCTGGTCTCCAGGGAAGGGTGCGTCATGATGCTGGTAAAAATCATAGGTGATTTTCCATGCTTTGGAATGCAGGCTGAGATTGCCCGCCTCATGGCCTGACAAGCTGACCACGTTCTGAAACGTGTCCGCCGCCGTCCCTGAATCGAACAACCAATAGGGGACGACTTGTTCAGTTGCCTGGGTTGCCGACAGGAATTTGAAATGGGATTTGAACTCTGGAATCTCTCCGAAATCCCGCCCAATATGACAAATGGCCCAGGTGTTGGTGAATTGGGTCAGCCGGATCGTTAAGTCTTCATGGGTATGCTCGATCGGAAGAGGCGAACCTTGCCATTCACTGGGGGAAATGATCTGCGGGTTGTTGATTTCGATGGTTTGCAACACATTCTCGTCGTGATCCAGCAGATCCACTTCAAAAGTGCTTTCCCCTTTGGGGTATTGGTTCAGCGTGACGGTGGATATAAACCATTTGGAGGTTGGCGGAGGCGTTTGGGTTCCGCCCCAGGAGGGTTGGGTTCGCCAGTGTCTTTCATCGCGCGTTTCGATGGTGGTATTGATGAAGCGACTTCCATGCTGGTCTCTGGCAATGGCTCTGACCACATTTGTCAGTGGGACCATAAAATCCTGTTCGGTATCCTCCAACGTCAACCATAGCACCAGGGAATCCGGGGCGGTGCCGTGCTGAATGGATGGCAAAATTGGAAAAGAAGGCAGGACCTGTTTGAGTCCACCGAGAAACGGCGGGGGGCCGAAGCGGTGAGTGCTTCCATGGGTCAATTGTTCGATGTTCAGCACTTTACCGTTGCCCCATTCAAATCTCCTCGAATCGGAAGAAGATTGGGACATGAGCATTACCAACAGCAATGGCAGCCCAATCAGTAAAAAGAACGCCAAAATCAGTCCTTTGATCCATTTCATATCATCTTAATGGCTAGCACAGAGTTTTATGGGGCATTCTCGTTACTACACTGATACGAACTCATTTGTTTCGAGTTCTTAGGCTGTAAGGCTATATTCCCTGAGCCGGAAACGGTTCTTCAGGTTGTTCCAGTTGGTTTTCGCTGGCGGCAATGACGGTTGCGACGGTCGCATCCCCTGTGACGTTGGTGACGGTTCGCATCATGTCGAGGATTCGGTCGACGCCGAGGATCAATGCGATGCCTTCACTTGGGACATTAATCGCCTCCAGAATGATCACCAGCATGATGATGCCGGCACCCGGTACCGCTGCCGTGCCAATGGATGCGAGGACAGCGGTCAATACGATGGTGGCTTGGGCGGCAATGGTGAGATCCATGCCGAGTGCTTGTGCAATAAAGACCGAAGCCACCGCCTGATACAGCGCCGTGCCGTCCATATTGATCGTAGCGCCGAGAGGCAACACAAATGAAGCCACTTCTTCGGAAACACCGAGTCGTTTTTGACAACGATCCATGGTGACGGGCAGGGTGGCGCCGCTGGAGCTGGTGGAAAAAGCCAAAAGCTGTGCGGAACTGATGCCTGAAAAGAATTTCCGGAAGGGGATGGGAGTGAAAAGTTTCAATAAAATGGGGTACATCACAAAGCAATGAATGGCCAATCCTCCTACGACCACCAGGCAGTAGGAACCCAAGGCACTCAACAGCTCTCTGACCTGCCCAAGATCATCCTGAGCCAAAGTAACAATGGTGTTGGCCATGAGTCCGAAGACACCAATAGGGGCCAAGATCATGATCAGGTGAACGATTTGGATGACTGCTTCCATGAGTCCATCGAAGATCTTCAGAACGGGTTTGCTCTTTTCATCCGGTGTCAGGGTGAGCCCGATCCCCAGCAACAGGGACACGAAAACAACCTGGAGCATGCTGCTGTTGTTGGAAGCGGCTGCCAGGACGTTGTCCGGGACAATGTCCACCAGGAAATCCAGGGGACCTCGTTGCTTGACTTCATTCGCAGCGGATTGACGGGTAGAGGCGTCCGATTGGTGGGCACTTTGGAGTTGAGTTCTGGTTTCCGGCGGCAGGTTTTTGCCGGGCTTGAACACATTCACCATGGCCAGACCGATCAGGACCGCAACGGCAGTGGTGCCGATGTACAGACCGATGGTTTTGCCGCCCATGCGGCTCAATTTCTTAACATCCGACAAAGAGGCCACACCTGATACCAAGGATGTCAGCACCAGGGGGACTGCAATCAGTTTCAGCAGGGTGATGAATAAGGTGCCAAAAGGGCTGACCCAGTTCCGGGTCCACGTGCTCCAGCCATTGGAAGCGGCCATCACGCCGAAGAGGACACCTAGGATCAGTCCGATGATGATTTGCCAGTGTAATTGGCGGTACCAGGGCTTTTTCATGCACCCGAGCATAGAAGAATCGGGTCAAAGGCATAGCAAAAAAAGCGGGACCGAAAGTTCAGCCCCGCTTTGTAGAAAGGATTTATGTCACCCCGCCTCTAATCAGAGGCCGTAACTGCTTCTGACTTTTTCGAAGCGTTCTTTGACCGCTTCGGCAAGTTTTTCGAACCAATCATCTGAGTTGGGTTTCAGGCGTTCGATGACGTTGGGGTTGATTTTGAGCACCGGATCCTCAGCATTTTCTTCATCACCTTTTTCGGTTCTGAAGTAATCGACCATATTGTGGCAGATATGGGTGACATCGCTGATGGAACTTTTGACGATGTCCGGATCGTGGTGGAAGGTGATACCGACGATCATTTCGTGAGGAAGCCCCCAATGCTGGGCAATCAGACCTCCGATTTCACCATAGTGGACGTTGAGAATCTCCATTTCCGCCTCGATCTGGTCCTTTCCACCAGCCTTGCAGATGGAGATGTACTCCATGATTTCACCTGAAATGAAGCGTGCCATGACCACTTTCCCGACATTGTAAAGCAAGGCGCCGGTGGTGGCGACCTGTGGGACGGATGTCTCAAAAAAGCGTGGGGCTTGCTCCGCCGTGATGGAGGAAAGGACTGAATCATGCCAAAGATCACCTTCTGCGGCTTTGTAAGCCTCGAGCTTGAGTGCCAGAAGTTCACTGCCGAGGGTGCAGGATAGCAGCAGATTCAAGGTCTGGTATTCACCAATGAATGAGATGGCGTCCTGGACATTGGTGATGCGCATGGCGCGTCCCACGTACGCGGAATTGGCGGCCTTGAGCAGTTTCAGTGTCAGTGCCTGATCGTAGGCGATCAGATTGGCCATTTCCTTGATCCCGACATATGGGTCCAGGATCATGGTGCTCAATTTGACGACCGTGGGATTCAGGGGATTGAAATTATTGGCGGCCGCAATGATTGCGTTGATGTTGACGATACTTGGTAGTATTTCTACCGTTTCATAAGATTGATTGGGGTCGTCGCTCACGATAAATCCTCCCATTTATTTACGAACTCTACCCATCCAACACCCGGCCCATTGGGATTTGGAAACTTCGTTTGATTCTACAGTAAAGTATGGCAAGTGCAAGCTTGCCATCGCAAGCGTCGCATCAAGCCATCGTGACATTCGGAGGGTGTGATCCCGCTTGATGGTTTTCTCGACACCCCTGCGCCCGCCAGTTCCTGTAAAAGGTCCAGTTTGGGCAATAAACTTTCCGTTGACGAAGTTGCTCATTCCTTTTGCTTTGCCCGGTTCATCCGCCCCCCTCACTGAAGGATGAACGTGCAAAACGAGTTGTTGGTTTTCCGTATTTGCTGTTGTTCGCGTTGAGTTTCCTCTTTCGAAGGCTATTCAAGCATTGGTATCATCGGTTTGTCATGCAAAACCTTTAGTTTCCGCAACCCGTTTCTTCATAAATGACATAATGATGACAATTATTCGTAACTTGGAGCAGGCTTTTCATTATTTTGGCATTTTTTGGGCCCTGATTTGATCGTTTTCATTTTGATTTCATTATCTGTTTCAGTTGTTTGACAGGACTGCCGATAGCTGGATTGGAACAGAGGGGAAAATCGTATTCAACCGATCCCTCCCCTCCAATTGGAACAGTCTAACGCTATATAAAGGGTATGGTGCGATCAAAAATTAAGCCGACCAACAATGAAATCACCTTTAACAAGGATGACATTATCGTCAGCAAAACGGATGCCCGGGGGATTATCACGTATGCCAACCAGGTTTTTCAGGATGTGGCGGGGTATCGGGAAGATGAATTACTCGGGCAACCTCACAACATTATAAGGCATCCCGACATGCCGGCATGTGTTTTCAAACTCCTGTGGGATACGATTGAGGAAGGAAAGGAAATATTCGCCTACGTCAAGAACCTGGCCAAGAATGGTGATTACTATTGGGTGTTCGCGCATGTGACCCCCAGCTTTGATGTACCGGGCCGTATCACCGGATACCATTCAAATCGGCGTGTTCCTTATCCCGACGCACTTCAAAAGGTGATCCCTCTCTACAAGCAATTAAGGGAAATGGAGAGCCAACACGGTGATACCAAAGAAGGCATGAATGCCGCGTTCGATCACTTGTGCCAATCTCTTGAGGATCAATGTATCAGTTATGACGAGTTCGTGTTTCAACTTTCAGAACAAACCCAATTGAGCAATGCAATCCACTAAGATAACTGCATCACGCTCCGATCGACCATCGGACATTGAAGAAAATGAACCCGATCTCGGCGCGATCGTCGAAATATGCGAACGTGCGGCCCGTGGAGATCTGGAAGCCCGCATCACCGAGATTGGCGAGCATGGGGACGTCAACCGGGTTTGTCGTGCCATCAATCATTTGTTGGATGTGACCGATGCTTATGTAAGGGAGTCCGCCGCAGCCATGGACGCTTGCGCACACGAAAAATTCCATCGCCCGATCCTGCTGCGAGGCATGCCCAAAGCATTCCGCAAGAGTTCCAATGTCATCAATGCCGCAGCGATCAAGATGCGCGACAGCATTCAGCAAATCCGCAGTTTTCAGGAGGAGCGGAACCAGGTTGCCCGGAAAGTGAATGTGGCCGCCGATTCCGTGTCCGGTTCCGCCATCGAGGTGGAGAATGCGGCGGATCAGATCGCGGAATGCGCCGAGCAGACACACCAATTGAGTTCCACATTGGCGCTTCTGACGAAGGAAACGGCTGACAGTGTGTCCAGTGTTTCCGCTGCGTGTGAGGAGTTGACCAGTACCACCAACGAAGTTTCCCATCGTTCCACCGAATCGATTAATTACACCCAGAAAGCCGTCACAGAAACCTTGGCCGTCAATGAAGCCGTGGTGACTTTGGGGAAAGCAACTGAAAAAATTCAGGCTGTTGTCACGTTGATCGGCAAAATTGCTGCACAGACCAATTTGCTGGCGCTCAATGCCACCATCGAAGCCGCTCGTGCCGGAGAGCATGGGAAAGGTTTCAGTGTGGTCGCCACAGAAGTCAAGGAATTGGCCAAAAACACCTCCCTGGCAACCGAGGAAGTGACCAGTCACATCGAATCAATCCAGAAAGCCTCCAAGGATGTCGGTGGTTCCATCGAATGCATCACCAGTTCCATTCGCAATATTGACGGCAATGTGTCGTCCATTTCCGAATCGTTGGAGCAACAAGCTCAGGCGACGGGCGAGATTTCAAGAGTCCTGGCGATCTCATCTCAGAGCACCGACCGTATATCCGGTATCGCGGACGAACTTTCCACCGGGGTCGATAATACGAGGCGGGCTTCGGGAGTGCTGAGGCAATCGTCCGGTACGCTTTCCAAGGAATCGATGTCCTTGAAAGAGGATGTGCGCGGGTTGTTGGATAAAGGTGACGGGAATTAAAGCTCTTTGGGAATAAGGATTCAATCTATGGAAGACGAATTTCAAAATGAATTGTTAAAGGAATTGTTGATCGAGAGTTTCGAGGGGCTTGATACTTATGATCAGGAAATGATCGCCCTCGAAAACGGATCGGGCGGAGCGGATTCGATCCGTACCATCTTTCGAATCATACATACACTCAAAGGGGGCGCCGGTTTTGTCGGGTTAGGCAAGATTGAGGCCTTGGCGCATGATGGCGAAAATCTGCTGAGTTTGTTGCGGGATGAGAAGCTGGAAGTTCGGACGGATATCGTGAGCGCGCTGCTGGAGCTTTCGGATGCGCTTCGGGGCTTGCTCGATCATCTGGAATCCGAGGGAGAAGAAGGAGAAGGGGATTTTACCGAACTTTTGGAAAAACTGAAAGCACTTCAGGTCAGCCCCGAAGAACAAGCTGCCGCACCAGAGGAGACTCCGGTCTATGAGATGCCGGCTTCAGAGGTTGAAGAAGAATCTAGTCAGGAATCGGAGGAAACGGAGCTTGCTGCTGCCGCGCAAGCCGAGCCGGTTGCTGTCCCGAATCCCGCACCAAAGGCGGAGGCAGTGAGCGCTGTCAAAGAAGAGCCTGAACCAAAAAGCGAACCGGATGCCAAGTCCAAACCGAAGAATTCGGTGGCTGAAAGCGCGATACGGGTCGACGTCAACCAACTGGACAAGTTGATGAATCTTGTGGGGGAACTGGTGCTCGCCAGAAATCAAATCCTTCAGTTCTCTGGAAACTCCCAGGAGGACGGGTTGAATTCAGCTTCCCAGCGCCTGAACATCATCACCACCGAACTTCAGGAAAGTGTGATGAAAACCCGAATGCAACACATCGGGAATGTCTGGTCCAAATTTCCGCGTGTGGAGCTGGTTCGCCTGGAAGAAGACCAGATAGAAACCGCAGTCGAAATGATTTATGGCACTCCTGTTTATCGCTTGCGCGGTGAACTGCTTCCTTTGGTTTATCTGAATACCGAACTCAAAATTGAAAGTATTCAGCAGGAAACGGTGGATTCCCTGGATGAAGCCATCAACATCGTGGTGCTCCAGGCGGACGGACGTCAATTCGGTCTGGTCGTTGATGCCATCAACGACACGGAAGAAATCGTGGTCAAACCTCTGGGTAAACAGTTCAAAAACCTGTCTTTCTATGCCGGCGCCACCATCATGGGCGATGGACGGGTGGCCTTGATTCTGGATGTGATGGGAGTGGCCCAGCGGGCCGGGGTCATTTCGGAAGGCAAGGATCAGATTACGATAGCATCTATGGACGACAAACATACCGGACAGGAAGGCAAGAGCAGCCTGTTGGTCATCGAAAACGAGAACCAAACACGCATGGCCATCCCCTTGAACATTGTTTCCAGACTGGAAGAAATTCCGGTCACCAAAGTGGAACACACCGGTGATCGCGATGTGGTGCAGTATCGTGAGGAAATCATGCCATTGGTCTGGGTGGCCGATTATGTTACCGGGATCGGTGGGCGCCCTCAAGCCGATGAGGACAACAACATGCAGGTGGTGGTCTTCACTGAGAATAAGCGCAGCGTCGGACTGGTGGTGAATAAAATTGAAGACATAGTCGAGCAATCTTTCAGCGTCCAACGCGCCACCCACCAACAAGGTGTTCTTGGATCGGCCGTGATCCAGGACCGCGTGACTCAGCTGCTGGATGTGGAAGGCATCGTCAAACAGGCTGACCCACTCTTCTTTGAGGAGCGAAGTGAAGAATCATTGATTCAATCCTGACCTAAAAACCATGAGCAACAAAAAACAATTAAGCACCTTTTTCGTGAACGGATATTATTTCGGAGTCGATGTGTTGTGCGTCTAGGAAGTTTTGAATTATCAGAACATGACGCGTGTTCCATTGGCGCCGGATATGCTACAGGGATTGATCAATCTGCGTGGGCAGATTGTCACCGCCATCGATATGCGTCGGCGGATGGGATTTCCCATTAGGGACGAACAAACACATCCCATGAACGTCGTGGTGCGCACCTCCGATGCTCCGGTCAGCCTTTTGGTGGATGAGATCGGTGATGTGCTGGAAGTTGACGATCGGGAATTTGAAGCTCCTCCCGCCACATTGGGAAAACTTGCCCGGGATTTGGTGAAAGGGGTTTATAAGCTCCAGGGCAAACTGCTGTTGGTTTTAAATACGGAAATGGCGGTGACCATTCCCGGATGAAGCGCCCTGCCGGAACGGAAATACACCTGGTTTAAAAAGAAAATTTATTGAACAAAATGGAAACGAAAATGAAAAGAAACATAACCGCTACTCGTGCGAACAAAAGCTCTCGGAACGGGACGGGAGCAGAAGATTCTGCCAACGAATTGTTGAATTTGCGTGGACAGATTAATGCCATCCGCAAGTCACAAGCTGTGATTGAGTTTGACACCGACGGCATCATTACCGATGCCAATGACCTGTTCCTGGAGGTCATGGGTTATGAATTGGATGAAATAGTAGGGGAGCACCACTCCATGTTCGTGGAGCCCGGGGAGCGAGCCAGCAGCGGCTACAGGAAGTTTTGGCAAGAGCTGGCGGAGGGCAAGTTCCAGTCCCGGCGTTTTAAACGCATCGCCAAAGGAGGAGGTGACGTATGGATTCAAGCCACTTATAATCCGATCATTGATGACGAAGGCAACGTCTTGAAAATTGTGAAGTTTGCTACCGACATCACTCAGGAAGTGGAGGCAGAAAGAGCCAATAAGATCTATGCATCCATCGCCGAGAACAGTCCCTCCAACATCATTGTTGCGGATACGGATATGACCATTACTTATATCAACCCGGCTTCACTGAAAACATTCAAGAGCATTGAACATCTCTTGCCTTGCAGCGCAGACGAAGTGGTTGGTCAAAGCGTGGATATTTTCCACAAGGATCCCGCTCATCAGAGGCAACTGCTTTCCAACCCCTCCGGCAACCTGCCGCACCGCGCACAGATAAAGCTGGGTGATGAAGATCTGGATCTGTTGGTTTCCCCTCTTTACAACGATGAAGGCGAGTTCGTGGGAGCCATGACCACTTGGGAAGTGATTAACAAGAAACTTGAACTGGAACGTCGGGACAAAGAATCCACCGAACGCCTGAAGCAGACGATGGATTTGGTGGAAGAAAACGCGCATACCCTGGCAGCATCGGCGGAAGAATTGTCTGCCACTGCACAGGAAATGAGCAGCAACTCTGAAGAGACCAGCGCCCAATCCAACATCGCAGCGGCCGCATCGGAACAGATCAGCAAGAATGTTGAAACTGTGGCAACCAGCGCAGAAGAGATGAGCGCCGCCGCGAAAGAAATTGCCGAGAATGCCGCCTGTGCCGCGAAAGTGGGAGCCCAGGCAGTTGATGTCGCCAACCAGACTTCCAAAACCGTGAATATCCTGGGTGAAAGCAGCGTTGAAATCGGTAAAGTCATCAAAGTCATTACTTCCATTGCACAGCAGACCAATCTCCTGGCCCTCAATGCCACCATTGAAGCCGCACGTGCAGGTGAAGCTGGAAAAGGCTTCGCAGTCGTAGCTAACGAGGTCAAAGAACTTGCCAAGCAGACTGCTTCTGCAACCGAAGAGATCAGTCAGAAAATTGAAACCATCCAGCATGATACCACAGCCGCGGTCAACGCCATTGGTGAAATTGGTGGCATCATCAATCAGATCAATGATATTCAAAACACCATCGCCAGCGCCGTCGAAGAACAAACTGCCACAACCAATGAAATTGCTCGCAACGCAGCCGAAGCGGCTCAGGGTAGTCAGGAAATCTCTCGCAACATTACCAGTGTCTCCCAGGCGGCGCAGAATACCACTGTCGGAGCAGCCAATTCACTGAATGCCGCGTCCGAGTTGGCCAGGTTGTCTTCGGATTTGAAGTCCTTGGTGGATAACTTCAAAATCGAAGCATAGGATGCGTCCTTCCTTGGATTTTACACAAACAACAGCCGATAGTATGCCGATAACTGTTTTGTGATACTGGCGCCCCATATAGCAATATGAACGTTCTCATTGTCGACGACTCGAAGCCCATGCGGATGTGGATGAAAAAAATCCTGAACCCATTTTCCTTCACCTTGTTTGAGGCCCATGATGCCGCGTCCGCGCAAGAACTTTTAGCCAACCAGTTGGACACCAAGGAACGTATAGGACTGATGCTTCTCGATTGGGAAATGCCGGGTATGAGTGGTCTTGATCTGTTGAAACTGCTTCGTGCCGACGAGCGATATGAAAACTTGAAAATCATGATGGTGACCAGTCGCAATGACAAAAGCCATGTCGAAATGGCGCTAACAGAGGGAGCAGATGATTACCTGATGAAACCCATACAATCTGAAATGGTCAGTCAAAAACTACAGATCATAGGGTTGATGGATGGGACTCACGGTAGAGGGATTTAAACTATGCCAAAAATTAGAGTACTCGTGGTGGATGATGCGGTGGTCATCCGGAAAATGTTGACCGAAATGTTGTCACAAGATGTGGACATCGAGGTGGCGGGCATCGCTGCCAACGGGAAAATTGCCCTGGCGAAGATTCCTCAGGTCAATCCGGACCTCATCACGCTGGATGTCGAGATGCCGGAAATGGACGGGATTGAGACGATCAAGGAGATTCGCAAAAAGTATCCCAAGATGCCGGTCATCATGTTCAGCACGCTGACTCAACGGGGCGCCGGTGCCACGATCGAAGCGCTTTCTTATGGCGCGACCGATTACGTTTCCAAACCGGCCAATGTCGGGAGTGTGATGGATGGATTCAATCGGATCAAAGCCGAGTTGATCCTCAAGATTAAACAGTATTGCAGTGCTTTGCTTGCCACACCTGCCAGTGCTTCCGTCGGGACTTCCTTGTCATCCGTCTCGGTTCCCAAACCCCATTTGGGACAGATGACCAAGCTTGTCGACAAGACCTTTGATATTCTCGCGGTGGGGACTTCCACCGGCGGGCCCAATGCGTTGATCGATGTTTTCAGCAACATCACCAAGCCATTGGGTGTGCCCATCGTCATCGTCCAGCACATGCCGCCTGTGTTTACCGAAATGCTGGCCAAGCGGTTGGATGAGAAATGCCCCTCGATTACTTTTCACGAAGCTCAGGAAGACATGGAGATACTGCCGGATCACGCCTACATTGCTCCGGGAGGAAAACACCTTGATGTGGTGAGAAAGGGGACGAGCCTTCGGGCTCATTTACACGAGGGACCGCCCGAAAATTCCTGCCGCCCTGCGGTGGATGTGCTTTTCCGTAGCGTCGTGTCGGTGTTTGGTGCGAGGGTGCTCGGAGTGATTTTGACGGGAATGGGCAAGGACGGACTGCGTGGTTGTGAAGCCATTAAGGAGCAAAAAGACAGCGTGATTGCTCAAGACAAGGATACCAGTGTGGTATGGGGGATGCCGGGTTATGTTGTGCAGGAAAACCTCGCGGATCTGGTGCTGCCATTGGATCAGGTTGCAAACACTATTAGTAAAATTTATAGTAACAGGGTGCACAACAAAACGCTCGTTGCGCATTAGAACATGTGTTACCAAATGGGGAGGGAAGTAATACACTTCTAAGTTATATGTCGATTTCAGATACCAATTTTGATTTCATTTCCAGATTTGCATATGAGCGATCAGCCATCGTTTTCTCCAAAGGTAAGGAATACCTTGTTGAAAGCCGGTTGAATCCGTTTTCCCGCAAAGAGGGGTACGATGATCTCGATTCCTTTCTGACTGCGCTTCGCACCAATGGCGCGATTTGAAAGCATGGGGATTTGATCGTCGATGCCCTGACGACCAACGAAACATTTTTCTTCAGGGATATCCATCCATTTGCTGCCCTTGAGAAGACCATTCTTCCTGAGCTGATTTCCAGGAAAGCGCAGGAAAGGCACATATCCATTTGGTCGGGAGCTAGTTCCACGGGGCAGGAGGCGTATTCGATTGCCATGATGATCCATAAGCACTTTCCCGAAGTGCATGACTGGAAAATCACGATATTGGGAACGGATATATCCCGCACCGCTCTGTTCAGGGCACAACAGGGAACCTTTTCACAGTTGGAAGTCAACCGGGGTTTGCCTGCCAATTATCTGGTCAATTATTTCGAGAAAGTAGGAAATGAATGGGTGATCAGCGACAAGATTCGCAACATGGCGGATTTTCAATATCTTAATTTGTGTGAATCATTTTCTTTACTTCGAAATTTTGATGTCATTTTTATGAGAAATGTACTCATCTATTTCGATGTTGAGACTAAAAAGAAGATTCTTCATAATCTGAAAACCCGACTTGAACCGGAAGGTGTCATGTTCCTGGGAACAGCCGAAACCACCATGAATATTGACGCCGGTTGGAAGCCTGTGAAATATGGCCAGGCCACCCCTTATCAAGTGGCCGAGTGATCTGACGGCTCTTTGATTGAGTAGCTGGTCTTATAGACTGTTCACGGTCTAGTTCAGTTCCTCAACCGTCACCTCAAACCGACTGCCTTGTACCGTCATGGCATACTGCCTTGCCGGGCTTTTATCGTTTCCGCTGCCTGCTGCGGCTTTGGGTGCAGCGGGAGTGGGGGCAGGTTTGTCTTTGTTTTCAATATGCTTTTTCAATTCTTGCGGGAACATCGCGTGCAGCACCGCCATGTCATCGTTGACAGGTAGGTGGGCTTCCTCGAGTTCTTTCTTCAAGGCGTCCATTCTGGGTTCCAGCAGGTCGGCTGGACGGCAATCAACGGATTCCTGTTTGGCCTGAGCTTCCGCTTTCTTGCGGAGTTCGGGATCAACCGGACCCGGAGTTTTACCATATTTGCCAAGCAGGATATCCACCACGGGTTGTGACAGCATTTTCCAGCGTCCGAATTTGACGTTGAGCATGGATTGGGTGCCAACGATCTGGGAAGTGGGAGTGACGAGCGGAATCCAGCCCAGTCGTTCCCGCACATAGGGGATTTCTTTCATGACATCCGTTAGTTTATCTCCCATGCCCTGTTCTTTAAGTTGATTGCGGAAATTGCTCATCATCCCGCCCGGCACTTGATAAACCAGGATATCGGCGTCGACCTTTTCGTTCTTGGCACTGGTGAATTGATCCAGCTCCAGATAAACCTGCTTGAAATGCTCTCCCAATTCAGACAGCGCCTTGGTGTCGTAATTTGGCTTCCTGGGACTGGTCTCCAACATGGATTGCATGAGCAAGGTGTCCGGCTGGCCGGTTCCGTTGGCAAAAGGCGCGATCGAAGTATCCACCGCATCCACTCCCGCTTCAATCGCAGCATAATAGGATGCAGCCGCCATGCCGGCGGTGCTATGACTGTGTAAAACGATTGGGATTTTAACCTTCTCCTTCAATCCCTTGACCACGTCCGAGGCAACGGATGGGGAGATCAGTCCGGCCATGTCTTTGATGCAGATTGAGTCACATCCCATGGCCTCCAGGTCCTGACCCAACTTTAGAAAACTCTCGATCGTGTGGACCGGACTGGTGGTATAGCAAATGACGCCCTGGGCGTGTTTGTTGGCTTTTTTAACGGCGTCCACCGCCGTCCTGATGTTGCGTACATCGTTCAAGGCATCAAACACACGAAAGATGTCCATGCCATGGTTGGCGGAGCATTGGATGAATGCCTCCACCACATCGTCGGGAAAACTGGTGTATTGAACAATGTTTTGTCCACGCAAGAGCATCATGTGGGGTGTGTTGGGCGAAAGCTTCTTGAGTGTGTCGAGTCGGTCAAACGGGTTCTCGTTCAGGAAGCGCAGACAGGAATCGATCGTGGCTCCGCCCCAGGTTTCCAGCGCACCAAATTGAAGGCCGTCCAGCTTTTCAACGACCGGGATCATTTGCTCGGTGCGCATTCTGGTGGCTGCCAGCGATTGGTGGCCGTCCCGAAGGACAGTGTTGTTGAAGACGATGGGTGTGGTGTCTGACATGATGATATTCTGCTGAGCGCCATAGGCTGATTCAAGCGCAATATGGCAATTTACGTTGAGTTCCAAATCTTTTCACGGGCGCAAAAGCCCTCTAAGGTGTCCACCTTATCCAAATTTGAAAGTACTGCAAATCATGAGCAATATTAAGCATAACAAAGGCAAAAACCGCGCATTAAGGCAACGCTTGAACCAATCTGGCATCATTGTCAGCCTGGGGGTTCATGATGCCTTTTCCGCATTGCTAGCCGAACAATCCGGGTTTGAGGTGATTTTTCTGGGCGGTTTTGGTATCAGCGCTTCGAGGTTGGGATTGCCCGATTTGAACTTCCTGAACCTCACGGATATGGAAGCCTCGGTGAGGCAGATTTCGAGTGTGTTGAGCATTCCCCTGATTGCTGATGGTGACACCGGGCATGGAGGACTTCCCCAGGTGCGCCAAACCGTGGAAAGACTCGCGGCCGCGGGCGCGTCCGGTGTGTTGCTCGAGGACCAGGTTTTTCCCAAACGCTGCGGACATTTTCGGTCCAAGGAAATCATTCCCATGGAGGAAATGGTTGCCAAGATTCAAACAGCCGTTGCTGCCAAACCGGACCCGGATTTCGTGGTGATTGCCCGCACCGATGCCCGGGCGGTCCACGGGTTACAGGACGCGATGGATCGGGTGGATGCCTGTTGCAAGGCGGGCGCCGACATCGCCTTCATCGAAGCACCCGAAAGTCGCGATGAACTGGAGGAAATTGCCCGTAAAGTATCTTACCCTCTTTTCGCCAATATGCTGGTGGGGGGTAAAACTCCCATCCTTTCAGTTACCGAGCTGGAAACCCTCGGATACAAGTTTGCGGTCAGCCCCATCGAAACTTTGCTGGTCTGTGGAACAGCGTTGAAATCCATGATGGCCACTTTGCTGAATGAGGGAAGATTGGACGGGCACTTGTCCGACAAAATGAACTTCGAGGAGGTTAAGGAAACCCTTAAATTGGAATCGTTTCTCAGCATGGATGCCGGATGCCCCTAAATCCGTAGGGTGTTCACGCCGATGTCTTTCTTAAACCAGTAGTTTTTTTGTGAGTGATGGTATGTCAAAGTGAATGATTCAGGTTTCGACTGAATGCATTCCATGCCAATGGAATCGGACCGGTGTATCGTTATGAAGTCGTATGTAAAGGTCGGGACTCGATGTATTTCCCGCAAAGATTGGACCGACATGTACCGTCAGGCTGAAAGAGAGTATCCGGATGAATGCTGTGGTTTTTTTCTGGAAAAGTTGCCTGCTGAAGAAATCCCCCTGGAATGGAAGCCCTGTCGTAATATTCAAAACCACATGCACGCCAACGTGCCTGCCTTATTCCCCCGCAAAGCCGATACCGCTTTTGTCATCGATCCTACGGATTGGTTCCCAGTCCAACAGCGGATCAATCGCAAGGAAGTTCGACTGGCGATCCTCTATCACTCCCATGTGGACGCTCCGGCGTATTTTTCCGATGAAGACTACCGGCATGCCATGTGGGACGACCAACCCAAGTTTCCGGAGGCTGTCTACCTCGTCTTATCCGTCATGAAGGGGCGATTGGGGCATTGGAGAGCTTTCCAATGGGCAGAGCCATCCAAAAGTTTCGTTTTGATTGATGAAGGATCCGACGGTGACGTGGGTGCGCCTTAAGCAATCAAGTTGCTTTGAAACGGATTGTCATTCCCGAAAAACTTGGTTACAACCGTTGCCTCTATGAATCTGGCAAACACATTGATCAAGTCTCGGAACGTTGGCGCCCTCCTGGTTTTAGGGGCGATTTGTCTCAGCGCGTGCGCGCCATGCAGCTCCATGGCTGAAGGATGGATTAAATTTGCGGGCAAGGAAGGTCCGGGGAAGGGGAAGCACATTGTCTTTATCACTGGGGACGAGGAATACCGATCCGAGGAGGGGATGCCGCAAATGGCCAAAATCCTTTCAGTCCGACACGGATTTGACTGCACAGTGCTGTTTGCCATGGATGATGCCACAGGCACGATCAATCCAGACAACCAGACCAATATCAAAGGGATGCATTTCGTGAAGGATGCGGACCTGGTGGTTTTGTTTACGCGTTTCCGTGAGTTGCCGGATGATCAAATGAAATACTTCGTAGATCACTTTGAAGCCGGCAAGCCGATCATGGGATTGCGCACCTCGACCCATGCTTTCTCCTATTCACGCAACAAGGACAGCAAGTATGCGCACTACCACTGGCAAAGCCGTGATTGGCCCGGTGGTTTCGGGCAACAAGTACTGGGGGATACCTGGGTGAATCATCATGGACATCATGGAGTGGAAAGCACCCGTGGAGTGATCGAAGGGCAACACAAGGACCATCCGGTTCTCAAAGGGGTTCAGGACATTTGGGGCCCAACGGATGTTTACGGTGTTGCCCATCTGCCAAGTGATATCTCCGTTCTGGTCCATGGATTGACCCTCAGTGGTATGACGCCAGATTCCCTGCCGAATTATGAAAAACCACTGATGCCGGTTGCCTGGGTGCGTGAGCACCCGAGGGATCATGGGAAAAATAATCGAATTTTCTGCACGACCATGGGGGCTGCCACCGATCTTGAAAGTGCCGGTTTGAGACGCTTGCTTGTCAACGCATGTTACTGGGGGCTGGGTATGGAGGACTCCATTCAGGAGGATAGCAATGTCGATTTGGTCGGGGAATTCAAACCAACGCCGTTCGGTTTCGGTGGATATGTGAAAGGTGTTAAACCGGAAGCACATTTATTGAAGTAAGTCCCGTATATCCCGTTTATCCGTTTCCTGTTCAGGGAAATGATTGATTTCATGTGAAATATCCCGCTATATGGGCGTCTCGTAGGTAAAGGTGTTTTCTAAATCGTTGCTAAATTTGAGCGACTGAGAGGGCGGGGCTGTTTCACCTCGCTTTATCTACGAACCCGAGAGTCATGACTACCACTACTTTATTAGTTATTTATTGCGTCTTTATCCTGCTTGCCTCGCTGGCTGGCGGGTGGATTCCGTTGATGGTGCGTCTGACCCATACTCGTCTTGAGATTGCTTCCAGCTTTATTTCCGGACTCATGCTGGGGGTTGGCCTGCTTCATTTGTTACCGCATGCATACTTTGAAATTGGTTCGATTGATCGCGCCATGCAGTGGCTGTTGGTGGGATTCTTGTTCACTTTCCTCATCCAACGCTTTTTTCACCATCACATGCATGATCTGCCGATGGATGCGGATGCCAAAGAAAAGAAGCATGAGGCAGCTGCGACAGAGGGTGCTCCTTCCCACGCTTGTGACGGCCATCATCATCACGGAGAACCCGTGGGGGAAGCCTTTCTTGAAAAACAGATTGGGAAACGTTGGTCCTGGTTGGGAGCCGGGTTGGGGCTGGCATTGCACACCCTGATCAACGGCATGGTGCTTGCCGCGAGTATTCAGACGGATATGCAGCACGCCGGTGAAGGGGTTTACTGGGCGGGCTTGGGCACTTTTCTCGTGATTGTCCTGCATAAACCGTTTGATGCCTGGACGATTGGGACCTTGATGTCCTCCGGTGGCTGGTCCCGAAAGCAGCGTCACCTTGTCAATGCCATCTTTGCCTTGATCATACCTTTGGGGGTCGTGCTCTTTTTGACCGGATTCCACTGGATTTCCGGTGGGAACCATCAGGTTTTGGGGAATGCCCTGGCCTTTGCGGCCGGCACGTTCTTATGCATTGCTTCGATTGATCTTTTGCCCGAATTGCAGTTCCATAAACATGATCGAATCAAATTGACCGCAGCCCTTTCCCTGGGGCTGCTTTTCGCCGTTGTTATTGGCAAGTTTGAAAGCAGTGGGCACGATCATCATCAACACGATGATACGGAAGAAGTACATGATCACGATCACTGACAGGCGTCGCATCTTTCCGTCGCATGACACAAAAAAGGCCGCCTGATGGGCGGCCTTTTCTGTGGTATTGAAAGTTTTACGTCGACGTATCGTCTTCCCATTCGTTCATTCGCATGATTTCTCTAACTTTTCTGCGTTCGTAACGGTGTTTTTGGGGTTTTTCCGGTCTGTTTTCGACTTGTCGAAATGGATGTTTAGTGTTGTGAACCAGTTCGGACAAATGAGAGTCAGGTTTTACCATAACTTGTTGTATTTCTTTGGTTAAACATCTGTTAATCCGCCTTTACCGGGCTTCGAACGTCTCGTGGCCTATGGCGGATGTCACAGTAATGTGACAGAATGAAGTCTAATCCCGTTCAATGTTGAAATCAAATTTTACCTTGTTCCTTGCCGGAGAAAACTTGGCTCTGGATTGAATATTGTCACTTGAATCAATGTTCGGTAGAGTGAGCCCGTGAATTTCAAGAAGATTTGCTGCATAGGATTGATTGCTTTGGGGATTTTGAGCGTTCATGCCGAGGAGCAGGAGGCATCTGTGCGCGTGCTGAAAGTTCTGCCGCATTTCTTAGATGCGAAAGGGCTTCACGCCCTGTCCCCCAGTTTATTTGAGCGCGATGCTTACCAAGCTCATTTGAAAGACCACCCAGATGAAGTCTCCACCATGCGTTTTGATGTTCACCTGCGTCTACATGATTCTGATTTGAAGGATGTACAAGTCCGTGTGGAGGCAAGGTTTGGGAAAGGTGATTCCATAGAAACGATCAAAACCAGCGTCCCGCTGAAGAAGCCCAAGTGGGGTAAACGTACTTGGGCGAATGTTACTCTGGATAAGAAAGCTTATGACGCCAGGTCTCAGTTGATTGCCTGGCGGGTGACGCTCTGGCAGGGGGATACGAAGTTGGACACACAGACCAGTTTCCTTTGGTAGCAAAACGGATTGATCTGTAGAGTGAGCATCACCCTGAGTACTGGTTCCCAATATTCAGATAGTGACTCTAGCCGAGTTCTTGGATGATTGTCGCTGTTTTAGCGGCTAAATTCTCTATGAAAGCATGTTCTTTAACGGTAAAGTTTAGCTCTCTAGCTTCTATTGATGAATAATTGAGCGTTCCCCATAACTTTTCCCTGATGATGATGGGGGTACCGATATATGATTCCAGGTGAAGTGAGTGATAGGCCGGATGCAGCTTCATGGTACCGATAAGGCCCACTTGGTTATAGCATATGGTGGACTGCGTGCGAATCACTTCGCTGCAGTAAGTATCGGAAAGCTTAAAGACATCTCCATCCTTGAAAAACGGCAGCCGGGTGATCCCAATCACAATTTTATAGTTCTCATCGGTTACTTTGCTGACGATCGCCGCTTCCATATTGAAATACTGTCGGCCCGTCTCAAGTATGTCTTTGAGTCCATCTTTCACTCTATCAGGCGGATTCATTCGGAAATAGATCGTATAGTTTCTGCTGGTGAAAACAAGCCCGGAAACAATTGGTTTTCAAAAGACAAAGGTTTCCTATGCTTGAAATCTGGAATCCTTCAGCCAAAAAATGGAATACGATTAAGGCATGAACCTCATGACTTGATTGCAGGGTAGCGTCAAGAATTTGGATTATGATAATAAATTCACTGTGGTTTTATGATGGAATACATGAAAAAGTGCCATTTCAGGAATGTTTTATTCACCGGATTACCACGCGTACCGGTGGTTTATTTGGCTCTGTGTGGCATGCTGTGCATTGAGTCTCAAGCAGGCCGTGTGACCTATCAGAATCTGGATGGTAATCTTGTTGCTCAAGGGGATCCGACAGATTTGATTTCCGTGGCACCATTGGATATTCCATTGAATGGGCCTCCTGCATGGTTGGTTTCCGAGACTTTGGAAAACGGCGTGCTGTGGGTGACGGTGCTGGAAGATGGAAAGGTCCAGGCAATCAAGGTGTCCAATGGTAAGTATGCAGTAAATAACATCCAACCATCAAAGCTTCCACCAGGTATGCCGCCCCTGTTGATAGGCAAAGGTGACACACTTCGTTGTTGGGACCCGCCGGCTGATGCTTCCGATGGAACGCATGGGGTCTTGGTTGGACATGGGGAATCGGTTGCTTACATCGATAATGAGGGCCATTTGGTGGTTTCAAGCGTTTCCGGAGCCATCCGATTGCCGGTAGCGGCTCTGCCTGATACCCGAATATTGATGGATGACGGCCAGCGGCTGCTGATGCTGACCGACCCTACCACCCGTTATTTGCATGGTGTTTTGGGGGACACGACTGAGGCAGCCTCGTTTACCATTGTGGATACTCAAGGTGAACCCAGGGTTGTAGCCAAGGTAAGTGTGGGTGATAACGAGGTGATTGAAGGAACTTCATTGCTATGGGTGGATGTCAATGGAGATCAGGAACGGGAAATCGTGGCCACTGTATCCGCATCAGGGCAGGGAGCACGTCTCAGGATTTATCGGGAATCCGGTGAAACAATTGCCCAGGGTCCCGCCATTGGAGATCATTCCGATGGCGCAATCAAGCGGCCTTTTTTCAAGACCCGCATACTGGTAAGAGTTACCTGACTGATGTTCTGACGCCACATATCGGGGGAACTCTGGAGTTTTTCGAATGGGACGGTGCGGAGATGACTCTGGCCGGGTCCCATTTTGGTGTGACATCCCACCGGATCGGCAGCAGGAACCTGGACTGGGCCTTGGCTGGGCCTTTTGGGTTGCGGGATCATTTTGTCATGGTGCAGCCCAATGACGCGCGGACACATCTTGTGGCTGTTGGGATGGAAGTCGAGGCAGCCGTTCATCACTGGAATGTGGCCTTGGGAGGTGAAATCCGGACCAATCTCAGCAGTGCGGTGACTCCCTCCGGAGGTATTGCATTGGGAGTGGGGACGTCCAGCAGCAGATTGCGAATCTGGCAGCCTGAAGAGCGCAAACCTTTTCTGAAGATGACTCAAAATTTTGGAGGAGATTCTGTGGTTGATGTTGGATTGCATGGTCATCCTGATGGCTTTTACCAGTTACAATCTTCCAGTGATTTAGAGGAATGGGAAGCCATGGGGGAGGTGGCTATGGACGGGCAATCTGATATCAACTTACCTTTGCTGGGGGCGAATTCATTTTCATCTCCCTTCATTTATTTTCGTGCCGAAGAAGTGATGGATCCGGAATTTGCCGATATTGTAGACGTGGAGTGGAACGGAAATGAGGGGGATTATCAGTTCCAGGTCACAGTGCGAAGTCCGGATTCCGGATGTGATCAATATGCGGATTGGTGGGAAATGATGAGTGATTCCGGAGAACTGCTCTATCGACGCGTTCTGTTACACAGCCATGTCACGGAACAACCCTTTCGAAGAAGTGGCGGTCCCGTTTCTTTGGAGCCGGATCAGTCCGTTATTATCCGGGCTCACATGAATCAAAGTGGATACGGTGGGCAGGTCTTTTATGGAAGTGTGGCTTCGGGATTTGTTCCGGGTTTGCTTCCCGCGGGATTTGGCCGGCGCCTGGCATCCTTGCCTCCTTTGCCGGAAAGTTGTGCTTTTTAGTCTGATCAGGGATCAGCTTTTTGGCGATCCAGCAAAAGGATGGCGGGAGAGGGCTGGCCTGTTATTGACCCGGCTGGATCTTGATGCTTTTTATTTCCACCCGTTTGCCCGGCTTGCTGCGTTCACCGCTGGATGCCGCCTTCACAGGTATCTCTCCAAGCCGCTTCAACACGTCCTGTCCTGAAACCACTTTCCCGAAAGGGGAGCATTTGCCATCGAGTTGCGAGGCATTACCCAGGCAAAACAAAAACTGACTTCCCGATTTTTTTGGCGATTTGTAGGGAGCCATGGAAATCACCCCAAACTGATGGGAACGAGCACTGAATTCCGCATCAATGGGGGCATCTGGTCCACCTTTTCCCCATTGACTTTCCTTGGATGGGTCCTTGGTAAGCGGGTCACCGCCCTGGGCCAGGAAACCGCTGATGATGCGGTGAAAGGAGGTGCCATTGTAAAATCCTTGCTTTGCCAGTTTCTTGAAATTTGCCACGGATTTGGGGGCGACATCGCTCCAGAACTCGATGGTGACTGTCCCCAAAGATGTTTCGATGACTCCTTTTTCAGCATCGGCCGCCTTCAGTCGGGAAGATAAACCGCAAACCATTAAGGCAACCAGCAGGTATTGTAGCATTCGTTTCATGGCAATCATTCCAAATTTCGTTCTGTCATACATCGACGATCCTGTCACGACCCGAATTCGATCTAATTTTCATTTGTTCAATTCGATAGCCTTGATTAGGCTCTCGCCATGCCTCGCAAGAAGTCTGCGAAAAAGAGATCAAGAAAGCAGCAGACAAGTCACCGCGGTTGGGGAGATGTTCTGGGCCTGCTGTTCATCAGTTTGGGATTATTGCTTCTGGTTGCCCTTATTTCCTACGAACCCGCCGACTTGCCTCAGCATGCCGCACCGCCCAATCCGGTTCCGGAGAATTGGATCGGTCGTTTCGGTGCGTACATGGGTTACGGGCTGTTCTTTGTTTTTGGTGCGGCCGCCTTCCTGATTCCCGTCCTGTTGTTGGGATTCGGGCTGGCCCATTTCGTGCCGATTCTCATGTATCTCATGCACTCCTGGCGGGCCAGGGGCGCCGCCACCGGCTTGATCATCTCCTGCATGGGGATTCTGGATTTGTTTGACAGTTCACTCGGGGGATTAACGCAGACCATCGGCTCCCACTCCGCTGGCGGTCTGATCGGTCAAATCCTGAATGACAAGCTCATTGTCTTCTTCTTCAACCGTACCGGGGCGGTGATCATCTATTTTACCTTCTATCTGGTCAGCCTGGTGGCGATCACGAACTTTGATGTCAGCGCCTGGTTGCATGAGTTGTGGGAACGTTTCAAAGACAGGCGGGATCGTCTGGATCCCGATATCAGTGTGGAGGAACGCACCCTGCACCGCAAAGCGCGTGCTTTGGCCAAACAGGCTAAGGAGCTACAGGAAGAAGCCGAAAAATCAGGCTTGGGTGTAGATGGTTTGCCCGTGCCGGAGCCGACCATCCGTGATTTGAGCATTTCCAATGGGGCGGAAACCCCTCGTAAACGCGGCAAAAAAACCAAAGGAAAAGACAAAGACAAGGATCCTGCCCTCATGCATGTGGGTGATGTGATCCACGCCGGAGAGGTCAAAGGAGCGACGACCGAAGACATTTTGGGTAAGTCGAGTACGGTGGAAGATGAAGGAATTGGTGAAGATATTCCTCCCCCCAATACCGAGGATCAGGAAAATGCTCCCAATCCGACACCGGCTCCCAGGGCGGTTTCTCAACCCTACAAGCGTCCATCCAAGAAGAAGCAACCCATTCGGGTGTCTGTACCTCCGGTGATCGGAAACTATGATTTACCAACGATCAAGTTCCTCAACGAACCGGACAAGAACCTCAAGCCGACCGATTCCAAAGAGGAACTCGTCGCCAACGCCCGCCTGATGCAAAACACCCTTGGGCAATTCGGTATTGAGGTATCCCTCGGGGACATTACCAAGGGGCCGACCATTACCCGCTACGAATTGCATCCCGCGCCCGGCATCAAGCTGGAAAAGATTGCCAACCTCAGCAACAACATCTCCGCCGCTCTCAAGGCCGAGCGTATCAATATCCTGGCTCCCATCCCGGGCAAGAGCTCGGTGGGGGTGGAAGTGCCCAATGCCGTAAAAACCAAGGTCATCATGCGTGACCTTTTGGAATCGGATGAATGGGATCACTCCAAGGCTCGGATTCCGGTGGTTTTGGGCAAAGACGTCTACGGCAAACCCATTGTGGCTGATTTGGCGGATATGCCGCATTTGCTGATTGCTGGATCAACGGGGTCCGGAAAATCCGTCTGTATCAATGCCATCATCGCATCGCTGCTTTACCGGTTTTCTCCAGAGGATCTTCGCCTGGTGATGATCGATCCCAAGGTGGTCGAACTTCAGCAATACAATGTGCTGCCACACCTGGTCGTGCCCGTGGTGACCGATCCCAAGAAGGTCGTCCTGGCACTGCGTTGGGTGGTGACCGAAATGGAGAAACGTTACCAGATCTTTGCCAAAGTCGGAGTGCGCAACATCGCGAGTTTCAACAGTCGCCCCAAAGACGAACCCAAAAAAGAGCAACAGGAACTGCCCTTGAATCAAAACGCGGGCGAAGATGGGAATGCTGAGGGATTTGCCGTGGAGATTGACGAGGAAATCGCCGTTCCACGTGAAGAAGACATCGTGATTCCCGAGAAACTCAGCTACATTGTTGTGGTGATCGATGAGTTGGCGGATCTGATGTTGGTGGCGCCTTCGGATGTGGAAATGGCCATCGCGCGTATCACCCAGATGGCGCGCGCAGCGGGTATCCATTGCATTGTGGCCACGCAACGCCCCAGTGTGGATGTCATCACGGGTGTCATCAAAGCCAACATTCCCGCACGTATTGCGTTCCAGGTGGCGTCCAAGATCGATTCCCGCACCATTCTTGATTCCATGGGGGCGGACAAACTCCTGGGCAAAGGTGATATGCTTTACCTGCCTCCCGGTTCCGCCAAGTTAATCCGTGCTCAAGGGGTGCTCATCACGGATCAGGAAATCCAGCAAGTAGTGGATCACATTGCCGTCCAAGGCAAGCCGAACTATGAAATGGAAATCCATGAGAAACTCAGCAAACCCTCCGTTTCCGCCGAGGAAAGCGAGTGCAACGAGGATGAGGAACTCATTGAGAAATGCATCGAAGTCATCCGGTCCGAGCAACGCGCCAGTGTGTCACTGATGCAGCGCCGCCTCCGCCTGGGGTACACCCGTGCAGCCCGCATCATGGATGAACTCGAACGCCGTGGAGTTGTTGGTCCGGGCAAAGGCGCCGAGCCACGTGAAATCCTCATCGACCTCGATGGTGGAGGAGCCGATGGTGGCGGTCAGGAGTTGGTCTGATCGTGGATTCGAAATAGCGAACAGGTCGATGTGATCTATGCGTCGGGCTTGGCCCAGTCAGGCAGTTGACGGAGTTGATAAAGCACTTCGCCGGCTTTGGGGACGTGAAGGATGCCTTCGGCCTCCCGGTTGGCATAGTCGTCCACATTGATGGTTGCCGGATCACGGTAGCCCAGGTTGATTTCCTTGCAAACTTCTTCAGGAATCCCTGTGGCGAGTGTGACCTTGACGCGGGGTTTCTCTTGTCCATTTTCCCAGCTTCCGACGCCACGCACATGTGTGGAGTGCGCGAGGATACCCCAGGGGTAGTCTTTGAACTGATCCCATTGATTCAGGAAATAGTCCCGGCAATGATAACCGATTTCACGGATCAGCTTGCCATGTGTCAGGCTGATTTCATTGATGTGCGGAGCATATATGATGAGTTCACCTCCGTCTTTCACAACGGTTTCCAGTTTATACATGCACTTGCCGCCCACCCAAAGTTCGTCGTACATCTCGGGTGCACAGGAAAGAACGGTGTGAAAGGGTTTCTCTTTATACTCGATGTGCGTTTTGGCCGAGAGATCGGAGGCTCCGTCCCAGGCGGATTCGGGTGTGCCGGTGAAAATTCCCCGCAATCCATGATGAGTGACCACCATGCAGAGCGCCAGTTTGGGAATGTCCACGGAGGCACCGGCACGATCCACGACTTTGCGGACAGCGGTCCATTTGTGCCCGATGATCTTTGGGTTGGTGATGATGGCCGCCAACCAATGGAAGAAGTTCAAGACCTCCGGACCGCTCACTCCCGGGAACAGGTATTTGTTCCCACCTGAAAAACCAACCACTTCATGCGGGAACACCGGACCAATGATGATGATTTGATCGTAGTCGTAGAGTTTTTTGTTCACCCGCACAGGCACTTCCATGGAGAAGCGGCCCTCGGTGAGTTCGCTGATTTCTTCAGGCGTGATGGTCCCGACTTGTTTGAGCGCATCGGGATTGTCCCATTCATGATTGAAAAATTGGACCGAAGCATATTGCCCGCGCCGTTCTTCCAGGGAAATCTCCAGTCGCTGGCAAATGGCCTCTTCGCTCATGGGTTGGTGGGTGCCCAAAGCGATCATGATATCCATGGCGGCAACGCTGCTTCCGTGTGTTTCGAACAGGCTTTTGAAAACCATTCCAACCGGAGCGGTGCGTGTGCTGTCAGGAACGATCAGCAGCACACGTTTGCCCTGGAAATGACCGGGCGGGACTTCCTTGGTCAGGAAGTCGTTCACCTGATCAGTGTTCAGATACGTTGCATCGGGAGCAATGAGTGAGGCCATGTGATGTATGGGGGGGAAGTGGATTAAATCGTTTGAGAAAGGTAGCCGCCGTCCACACGGATGTCGGTTCCCGTGACAAAGCTGCTGGCTTTGTTGCTGGCAAGGAACACGGCGGCGCCGATCAGTTCTTCTGCCTCGCCGAAACGTCCCATCGGGGTATGGCCCATGATGGAGTTGGTGCGTTCGGTGGGGGTGCCGTCCTCGTGGAAAAGGATTTTGCGATTTTGCTCTGCCGGGAAGAAACCGGGGGTGATGGTGTTGACGCGGACGCCGGTTCTGGCCCATTCACGGGCGAGAAACTGGCTCAGGCTGAGCACGGCTGCTTTGGCGGCAGAGTAGGCGATGACGCGGGAAAGGGGGATATGTGCCGAGACGCTGGCGATGTTGATGACACTGCCTTTGCCGGCTTCCACCATGGAAGGGCAGAATTCCTGACACGGCAACAATACGCCACCCACCAGGTTTAAATCAAAATTGCCACGCCAGGCGTCCAGAGGAATTTGTTCAAATGTAAAATCTCCCGTGAGCGTGGTTTTGGGATCGTTGCCACCCGCGGCATTGACCAGGATGGTGGGCGCTCCGAATTGTTCGCGAATGGAAGCATGGGCTTCTTTGAGGCTTTCCGCGCTCATGGCGTCGCATTTCACGTAGTTGGCTTTGCCTCCTTTTTCGCGAATGCCGCCGGCTTTGGCTTCGCCATTGGTTTCGTTGCGTCCGAGAATGATGACCTGACTGCCAGCCTCCGCCAAACCCAGCGCAATGGCTCCACCCAGACTACCCGTTCCGCCGATGATCACGGCTACCTCACCTGTTAAATCGAATCGATCTGTCATGATGCCGCATCATGGCCCGAGAGACCATGTATCGGAAAGGAAAAAGTCGAGTATGAACCGCAGATGGTCGCAGATTTCCGCAGATTATTTATTCGGTAACCAAATGGTTTTTTGTGTGTTGAAGGGGTGGCTCATGGTGCGACTATTTCGAAATGACTTGAGGTTGCCATGGTTAAGCTTTTTTAACTGTGATCATCTGCCAAATCTGTGGTTCACAACATTCAATGTTCAGGGTGGACATTCGCTGTTTTCCATGCACATTGGGCGCGTGAGTCTTATGGAATCATCTTGGCAAAGCACATTTAAGGAGCTGTTTGAGACGGCTGTGGAACGTTATCATTCCGGGCGAAAATCACCGCAGACCATGTTTGAAGCGGAGGACGTGTCCTTCCTTTCCTCCATTGGGTGCACTCCTCAGGAATTGTTTGATTTTGTGGATGATTCCATCCGGTATGATGACCTGGACTACGACACCACCCTGCAGGTGGCTGCCATACGTGAGCGTTACTTGCGTGAAGTCATGAAGGGGGTGAAAAGTGATCACATCATTCCGGCCAGCGAATTGCCACCGAAACCCGAGCCGATGGATGGCATCCCATGGCTGCCAAGAATCATTGCCAAGGCGCGTGCCAAGTTGCGTGGTGAATTGGATGAAGATACCATGTATGGCTGCGCCGGTGACCGACCCTTTCTGGCGTCGTGGAACCTGACACTTCCGGAATTCCTCGAAATTGTCTGGAAAGCGGGAGACGACGATCAAGCCATCCTTCAGGCCTTGCGTGCAGCCGGGGGAAAGTAAGTTTTGAGCATTGGAACGATGGACTCCCGTTGGGGCTCAGAATTTCATTGGAACTGTGTCCGACTCAATACTTCAGTTCGCCGAACGTCGAATCAAACCACAGCCCGTTGAAATCAAACTGAAAGGATGGAGGTTCCAGCGATGCATGGATCAAGGTGAATGTATTGCGTCGATCCAATTGGTCGCTCATTTCCTGAACGACATCGGGATCAAAGAAAAGAATGCGATAGCGTCCCGGTCGTAGCTTCTGGCGTTTGAGAGCGGCCAGGGATTCAGTCGCGTTGGGTTCAGATGAAACCGATAAGAGGATTTGGCTGCCGGGAGCTTTGGTGGCAATTTTTTTGATGCGTTTGTAATCCTCCGGCTCGCACTCTCCCCATATGAGCGGTTGATTCTCAAGTCCCCATTTGCCAAAGGCCGGTTGATAGGGCGCGTCTTCGCTCAACGGGCGTCCATTGATCTCCATATCCTCCACATAGGCCACCACGAACGCCAGCAGGCGCAGCACCAGATGATGCGCCTCTTCCCATTCATGCCGGATGATTTCCACATGCTTGGGAAATGTCCGGGAAGGATCATGACTCTTCAGATCAATATGATAATGAAAACCTCTCACAAATCAGACGACTCGGTAACGGGTGCTTATGCAACAAGTGGTCATGCTTTCCGTTGCAGTCATGCCGACATCTCCCGAATCCCTCCCAAAGCATCCTATTTCTCACCATGATAACCAATCTTTTTTTGGTCTGTTCTGTGTTATAAGGACCAATTTGATTTCAAAGGACAGGTTGGTGTAGGGCGTTTTGTTTGCAATTTTCCGATAAGTGGAGACAATTTGGATCAATCTCATGAGATCCCAACGACGCATTGACCGACGGCAGGCCATTAAAGTGATGGCTGGAGCAGGTTTGACCATGGGGGGGATGGGATGCCGGAACTTACAGAAGGACCTGCATGCTTCTCGGCTGAATCCCATTCCGGTTGAAAACCAAAAGGAAGGCACCACAGACTGGATGCTTGCGAAAACGGCTGTCGATCCGGCCACCCGGTATCGTTGTCCTTGGATCGAAGGGTATTGTTCCCGGACAAGGTATCGTGCCGGCGAATCCTTGCAGGTGCACGTGAGTACCAGACCTGCTTCTGAATTTACCTTGGATCTTTACCGAATGGGGTATTACGGAGGCAAGGGCGGGCGCAAAGTCGGGAGCTGGGGACCGCTTAAGGCGAGCACGCAACCCGACCCTCCTATCGGCGATAGACGCCGTCGGGATTGTCAATGGGAGACTTCTTTTGAGTTGCGTATCCCGGATGACTGGGTGAGCGGTGTTTACCTGGGGAAACTGACTTCTTTGAAAGAAGGCTATCAGAGTTACGTGGTCTTCATCCTTCGCGATGATCGTGAGGCGGATTTCATGTTTCAATGCAGCGATCATACCTGGCAGGCCTACAATCGTTGGCCGGATCAATTCTCTCTCTATGACAATGGTCAAACCGAGTGGTATTGGGGCGGTGGTGTGGAGATTTGCTTCAATCGTCCTTATGGAAAGTATTGCCAGATTTTTGATGCTCCATTAAGCACGGGATCGGGGGAGTTTTTGCTTTGGGAGTTTCCCATTGCTTACTGGATGGAATCTCAGGGGTATGATGTGACTTATGTGTCGAATCAGGACACACATGCCGATCCGAAAGGTTTGAGTCGGTGCAATGGATTTCTGTCCGTTGGACATGACGAGTACTGGACCTTGCCGATGTTTCGTCATGTTGAACAGGCCATCCATAACGGCATGCATGTGGCATTCCTGTCCGGTAATGCTGTTTGTGGTCGCATATTGTTGTCGCCGGATCAGCGCGGGACGCCTGATCGGGTGATGGAGCGGATCGGAGTGTTTGGTCCTCCCGGCGGCACGCGGGAATTTCAGTCGATGTCGAGCCTGCTTCACCAACGCCCTTATGCCAATGAGTTGATGGGAGCACACAGCACCGGCCCTGTTACCGGCGGCGCTGACTGGATCTGTCGCAAACCGGATCACTGGTTGTTTGAAGGAACCGGAATGCAGGCCGGGGATGGCATTTCCGGTCTGGTGGGATGGGAATGGCATGGAGATCCGGCGCCCATACCAAACTTGAAAATCCTGGCATCCGGCCCAACACAAAGCGCACCGGGTCAATTAAACGGCGGTGAATATACCGCCACCATGTATCATGCCCCCAAGGGAAACATTGTTTTCAATGCCGCAACGATATGGTGGGGCGATGGATTGAGCGAACCTCCGGGATACGTTCGCCCTTCAGTCTACACCTCACCCCAAGGCCCCGACGAACGCCTCCAAACCATCACCCGCAACCTGTTCGAGCGCATGAAAGGATGACCGGATTTTCACCATTCACTATTCAAAATTCATCTGTTCGGTCGTTGGACGATGATGATCCAGCCCCGGTTTTCGCCCCAATCGGTTTGTTGCGGGAATTTCACATGTTCGAAAGCAGCCGTCCATCGCATGGCTTGTTCCTCCGTCGTGCGTGCGGCCGGATCCTGATAATCGGTGATTTGAAATCCTTCTGAGGAAGATCCCAGGCGTTTAAGCAAATCCTTGCCCAATCTTGGTAGCGGGGTTGCGATGTTGGATTCTTTCCAATCTTCCAGATTGGGGTGATGCAGTAACAAGCCATTGTTTTCCTGACCGGTGAAGTGATCGCTTCCAAAATTGGCCAGGACGGCTATCTGCCCTTTGGAAAGGTTACCGGTCAACACCTCAAAGACACCCAGCTTGATGGACATCCCCAGCACGCCGAGAAAACGACGTTCGGGTTCGCCTTCCTGATGGCTGTAGACGGGGCAGGTGAGAGCGACTTTCAATGTTTTGTCGTTGCTGCTGGAGTAGGGAACAGACAGATATTCACTGGTGATGTGAGGAGGCGAACCCTGGTTGCCTTTTTCCAGATCGATGCCGTTCCCGTGAAAGTAATCGCGGTGTGCATACATGCCGCCAATGGACGGGGCCGAAGGAAAACGGGCCATCTGAATCCCGGATGCGTTGCAGATGAACCACGTTTCCGCTTCCACGCCATCCCGGGTCGCGCGGTCTTTGACGGCTCGGATGAGGTCTACAAAGGGGATGCGGTTCGATTCCTGCAAGGGGCCCTGGCTCTGAGCCAGACGTTGAATCAGCTTTTGATTTCCAGCCTCTTTTTCCAAGAGAAACCAACGACCGTCCATTTCCTTTTGCACCGTGACGGCAGTGAGTTTTGCGGCTGATGAGAGCAGGTCTTTGTTCACTGCTTCACTTTCTCTGGCAGCGATGCCCAATCTGACCGCCGACCACACCAGTACAAATAGAAGCAGCGATACCGAGACAATGGTGACTTGTCCCATGCGACGATGTTGTCTGAAAAAGCGAAGGGGCGTTTCGAGGGGGGATTCTTCATAAGCCTTGACCTTTTCGTCCGCCAGGTAACGTTCTACTTCGTTGGCCAGTTCCAATGCCGTATTGTAACGCCTGGATGGTTTGAGATTCATTGCTTTGAGGCAGACGGCTTCGAGTGGTCGGGGGCAATTGGATTCGATCGATCCCGGGTGCGGCCAGTCACCCTGGGAAATGTGCTCTCGAATGCGTTGGAGTCCGCCACTGATCCCGTCCACCGGACTTTTACCACACAAAATCTTGTAAAGAATCGATCCCAAACTGTAGACGTCGCTCGATATGGACATGGAACTCTGTCCCGATGCCTGTTCCGGGCTCATGTAGGCCGGAGTGCCGGCTCCGTGGTCGGTGGCCTGGCGTTGGCGCACCTTGTGGTTGCTCGGGAACAGGGTTTTCTCCCCGCTGGCACGGGCGGCTTCATCGCGGTCCACCGGCATGGCCAAGCCCCAGTCGACCACCATGGTTTCGCCGTAACGCCCGATGATCACGTTCTCGGGTTTCAGGTCGCGGTGGATGATCCCGCGATTATGGGCGTAGGCGATCGTGTTGCAGATGGTGACGAAATGAGAGAGCAGATTGCGGAACTCAAGATTTCTGCGGTGTGCTCCCCAATCGGCGGCGTGTTCGTAAAATTGGTTGATGGATTGCTGCATGGTTTCACCACGCACGAACTGCATGACGTAAAACGGGCGTCCATCCCTCGTCTCGCCGAGGCCATGAACTGGAACGACTCCCGGATGATAAAGCCGACTCGTTATCTCCGCTTCCAGGCAGAAACGTTCACGGCGTTGACGATCGCGCATGTGCCGTTTCTGCATGAATTTGATGGCGACCTCACGGTTCAACTGCGTGTCCTTGGCCACATAAACCCTGCCGAGTGCGCCTTCCGCATGGAATTGGGCTTCGGTGAGTCCAATGCTTGCAATCAGTTCCTCATCAATGGTGGACTCCGGAAGATCATCCATGGCGTCGTCCTGCAAATTATCTGTTTGAGTTCCCAGGACCTGGTCGATTTTCTCAAGGGACTGAATTTGCTGTTTCAAGAGAGGCAGCAGTTCCGGCGCCTTGGTGCAAAGGGATTCGGGTGTGATGTCGTCCCCTTTTTCCTGAGCTTCTTCCCAAAGGTCCAGCAGATCGTCCAATTGTTGTTGTTGCTCGATGTTCATGGGGTTGATGCAGGCGGATCTGTTAAGAGAGTTTGCAGTTGAAGGCGCGCTTGACGCCAACGACGCTTGATGGTGCGCACGTCCACCCCGAGCATTTCCGCCACTTCTTTTTGTTGAAGGTCGTGGTACCAGAGCAGGTCAAACACTTCCTTGAGATCGTCCGGGAGTTTTTCCACCTGGGTATGAATGTCGGACCATTGGGCAGCCTGGCTGGGATCGTCTTTGGCGGCGGCGCGATCGATGGGGGTGGGGTGGGATGTTTGGGAAGCCCAGGCCGGTGACTGTGTCTGATGATTGCGGCCGTGCCCCATGGGGCCTTGATAATGTCGTGCCAAATCAATCAGTTCGAATCGGATCTTCTCAGCTGCCAACCTTAAAAAATGCCGGGCGTTTTGCAGTGGGACTTTCTCCAGCGCCTTCCAGATGCGGATGGATGCGTTTTGAAAAATGTCGTCGGTTTGTTCCCAGCGACGGACCGGTGGATAATCCAATGAAATCTGATGTGTCAACCGGAGCAGTCGATCCCAGGTGCACTGGACCAGTTCCGCGCGCGCCGATTCGTCCCCCGCCATCAATCGATCGATCAGGGCTTGAATCTGTGTGGTGTGATCTGGTCGGTCCGTTTTCATGGTCGCGGCCGAATCGATTGGGATTCGGAGGGAATCATTCCTCGTTTGTTCGTTGTGGTTAAAACCTTATCCGAGCTGGATGGTGCTTTGCTTGTCTTTGAATCGGATGGATTTTTTTCAGAGGGGGAAAGAGGGTTTGGACATCCGTAAAAATTTTGAGTGAAGCCAGCCACCACGTGTTGACCAAAGGTGCAAAGCGCGATGGTGAGCCCGATCCAACTCGCTTCCCCCAGAAAATGCGATGCCAGGACCAGCGCCATGCCGTTGTTGTTCATGCCGGTTCCAAACATGAGCGCCAGACGTTCCTGCTCCGGTGCTTTGGACAGACGTCCCACCAGACTTCCGACTCCGAACGCCGACACACAACAGATCAATACACCGATGAGTATGGAACCCAATATCACGGGTTGGAAAGGGTGCAAGCACTGGGGCAGGAATGAGGAACCGTGCATGTAATTAAGCAGGAGTAAATTGACGGCATTGATGGTTCGTAGCCAGGGGCGGATCTTGTGGGTGCCTTGACGCTTCAAAAAAAGCTGAGTCAGTAAGCCAAGTGCGATGGGGATCAGGATCCAGGTGGCAAGGAATCCGACATCAAACAGGTTGGCGGATTCCATGGCCCGATTGGAACTTAACTCCAACGGAAGTCGTGAAGTGATCCAGCTCATGACCGGGATGGTTACCGGCGCCAGCATGGTGCTGAGCAGCAATAAACCCAGACTGAGCGCCAGGTTGGCGTTGGATTGCTGAGCCCAGGCCGTTGAGGAGGTGGCCGCCGGCATGATGGAGACGATGGCGAATCCCGCCAGCATGGAGATCCAAAGCGTTTTGGATGTCATCGTGGAGCCGACCCAAAGCGCTAATAGTAAAATGCTGATCCAACCAATCGCCAGCGCTGCTTTCCCCAGTATGCCGGCAAAAGAAAGCATGGGGCGGCGTTTGAGCGCGATGAGATGGTCCTGATCGACGGATAATCCGGCATTGAACAGCAGGACGGCGAGCATGAGCAAACTCGTTGTCAACGAGTTGCCTATCACAGGGATGAACTCCCAGGAAATGGACTTCATCCACAATCCCGGCGCAGGCAGAATGGAGGCCAGTACATACGCCCCGAACAACAGGAATATGAATCCCCGATGCAGCCAGCGTATTGGATGAATGGCTCCTGTCATGATCGTGCGACGAAACTAGCGGAGGATTGATCAATTGAAAACCGAAAACCCCACCTGCTTGTTCGGTTGAAACGTTCTAATCCAACCATTTCCTTTGCGGGAATGATAACAGGAAAGGGACAAGAAATTGTAAATTTAAAATAGTGAATAGTGAATGGACCGAATCTCTCCTATTCCTACTCCTAATCTTAATCTTAATCCCAACCACACCCCCCCAAAAAAAACTTCCTATCAGAGGCAAAACCTTGGGCATGGAGAGACTTGAAAGCCTTGGGTTTTCCCAAACGGCGGATGACTGGGAATGGAACACCTCAAGGGATGCGCCAGGGATCCACGCAGTTGCGGGATTTTACCTGTTCAGCGCCAAAAGGCAGGTTTGTCAAAAGGTTGTTGGAGGTGTAGAATGGATTCATGCAGCGCCTCAACATTGCAGGTTTGTGTTTGAAAGTTTTTTTGGTCGTTTTGGTGGGTGGCCTTTTCACCAGTGGTTGTCAGTCCACACCCAAGATTGACTGGGAATCCAGGGTGGGCCAATGGACCTATGACGACGTGGTCAAAGACATGGGACCTGCCGACAAAGTCGAAACTTTGTCGGACGGCGCCAAAGTGGCTGAGTGGTTGGTGCAAAAGGGAACCACCGTGCCGCGATATGAGGTCATCGGGTATCAGGACAATTACAGTTATCCATACTATCCTTATTCCAGTCAACTGGGCCGCACGCGTTACTATGAGGGATACCGGGCGGATATCCATTTCCCCGATCGCTCCATCCGAATGATTTTTCAACCGGACGGAGCGCTGGAATCCGTCAAATACTTCAATGAGAATTAAGACCTGCGGTGAGGGAGTCGTTTTGTTTCATCGCATGTTGATGTGATGAGGCTTTGGTTCTTCGTATGATTTGAAATCAAGGAAAGCATGCAGGATCTCTCCATTAATCAGGATTTAACCCATCGATTCTCCGACGGCAGGGTTATGTCTTATCGCGTCTATGGGCTACCGGGTGGCAAGCCGGTGTTTTATTTCCATGGGTGGCCCGGTTCGCGTTTGGAGGGTGGCTTGTTTCATGAGGCGGCTCTGCAAAAGGGTGTTCAGCTCATCGCACCCGAGCGGCCTGGATACGGGTGTTCGACGGCTGCTCCCGACTATCGTTTGCAGGATTGGGCCAGGGATATTTTTCTGTTGGCGGATGCGATGGGATTGGATCGATTTGGGGTCATGGGGATGTCCGGCGGCGGACCCCATGCCGTGGCGGTGATCAGTTTGTTGGCGGAGCGCATCACACGTTGCGCTTTGGTGGTGCCCATGGGACCGATGGATGCTCCGGGCGGACTGAAGCACATGCTGCCCCATCAACGCATGATGGTATGGCTAGCGAAGCGCTTGCCAGGGGTGGCTCGCAGTTTGATGTATGTTCCCCATTTGGGAGTGCGCCTGATGCCGGAGTGGACCTTGCAAATTTTTATGCACATGGGCATGTCCGCTCCGGATGTAGCGACCCTGAGTCAGGTGGAATCGGACGGTACCTTCATGAAATCCATGCAGGAAGCACTGCGGCCTGGGGTTGAAGGGATGTTTGGGGATGGGATGCGGTTTTTGCATCCGTGGAATCTGGATCTCGGACGCATCACCTGTCCGGTTCATTTATGGCATGGGGATGCGGATCGCATTGTTCCCATGCAATTTGGAAAACAATTGGCCAGCCAGATTCCCGGTTGCGAAACAACGTGGCTACCAGGTGAAGGACACTTCTCTGTTGCGATGAAATACCCGCCAACATTCTTCGCCTTCCTGGCTGACGCCTGATTGAACGCAAGGACACTCTGGACTGCGGTAGCTTGATACCGCTTTGGATACGATCCGCATACGCAGTCGGTATTCGAATATCACCAACGCGAGCTCATACTTTGATGGACCCACAAATAGCAAATGGATCGTGGAGGGCAGTAGGACATCACAGCGTTACCCTGACGTATCCAAAGCTGTGTCGAGCCACAGCACTCCAAATTTCTTACTCGGCCGGAGTGGCTTCTGTTGTTGTAGGTGCCGGTTGCAGTCCGTAGCGTCGCATCATTTCTTCATCCAAGATGGCTTCGTCGGTGAATCCTCGGTCCAGTTGATTCAACCAATGCGCGTAATTTTCCTTTTTGTAGGTTTCAAACCCTTCCTGCCCTATTGATTCCACAAAGAGTGCTTCTGTTTCGGATCGAATACCCTGGAGCATCTCCCGTTTTTGAGCAGTGTCCAGCTGTTGGTTGTTACGCACTTGATTGGCGGTTTCCTGTGCGGTTTTCATGGACTGGTAAAGGTCTTTGGCGACGGCGACGTCGATGTCGTTGCGTTCGGCGGTCTTCTTGATGCCCTGATATGTGTAATCCTGGGACATTTTATAATCTCCGTATCGTTCTTCTCCCAAAACCGATTTGACTCCGTCCTCGAATGTTTGTTGTGCGGACTGATAGCGTTCTCGATCCTCGGAATTTGTCATGGCCATCCCATAGGAACCGAATTCACCATCCATGACTTTTTTTAAATCGAAGATTTGTTCGAATTCTTCTTTCGTGGGTTGAAAGCCGTTCATCTGGGAACGCAGCATCATGGAGGTTTCAGACATCCGTAATTCGAAGTCCCGGAATTCCTCTGGAGACAGGAGACCCGCCAGCTCGGCATTTCTTTCCCGCTGCAGGTCGGCCATCGCTTTCATGTCCTCCTGATCCATTGTTCCACCTTGTGCCAATTCTGCCTGTTTGACGGCAAACGTTTGATAGATTTCCATAATGGAAGCGCGTTTGTTGGATGGAATGGAGTCCAGCATGCGTTCAAAGGGATCGAATGCCACCATAGATTGCATCCAACTGGTTTCCGGTTCGTAGTCCTCGCCCAACAGGGTTTTCAGCACATTTCTCTTTTCCTTGTTCAAGTCGCTTTGGGCCTGCATGGACTCAGAATTGGGTTGCATGGCGGCCATCCAGGAGTTGCCCGTTTTCCAGTATTCGAAAGGCTCGGTTTCGGGTTGTAGTTCTTTTGATTTGGATTTGTAGAGCTTGTCCACATCGGCCTTGATGATGTCCCGGATGGTTTCCTCTGGGCAACCGATGGAACGCAGGTTGGCGATATAGTCCCGATAGTCATCCGATTCCACCAACTGCCAATCAAAAGTAGTGGAGGGTGCCTTGGGAGCCGCTGCAGGCTCAGGTGTGTCCGGTTCGGTCTTTTTCTCTTCTCCTGGCTGATTCAGGGTTGTGTTGGATGTTTCTTCGACCGGTATAACAGCTCGTTGAGAGCCTTGGTACCATTTGAGGCCGACAACGATGTTGATGACCAACGAAAGAACGAGGAGAGGTGTTGTAATGGATTTTATGACGGTGCCGAACCTAAGCCAGGCATGCCGAAAAATCAACTCGTGGACCCTTGATTCGCTCGGGCAATGCGGCGCGATGCTTTTCATTAATCTACAAAACACGAAGTGTGCATGAGTTAACCTGTTCTAAATAAGTGAATTAATTAAGCTGCGTATCCTTCGTGCCTTCGCGGTTATAAATCACTCCATTGTTCGTAATCCATCGCCCGTATCCATTTGGAGCAATTATCGTTGCGTGATCCGGAAGATTCGGCATAGTGGTTGCCATTCCAAAGATGAAACATCGCTTTCGATTACCAAAGGTTCCGTTTGTTATCCCTTGGCGATTCCGGCACGGCTTGCTGGTGGTTTGCCTTTTGATATGTTCAACCCATGCTCAGGCTCAATCGAGTCGTGGCGACATGCTGCACACCATGCTCGGTTTCGCTGTGGGAGAAGGCGTGGATCCGGGGGAATTGCTGATTGGTGAATTGAACTGTGTGGCCTGCCACCAGGCTTCCGACGCCACCATCACACGATTGTCTTCCAAACAAGGCCCCATTCTTGGAGAAAACGGCATCAAATTGACTCCCCAGTTTGTGCGGAATCTTTTGATGAACCCCGCTTCCACTGGCCAGGCGCGCACCATGCCTGACATGTTGAGCGGGTATGAGTCCGATGAAAAAGCAGCCATCGTCGACGCGTTGACTCATTATTTGATCGATGCCCAGGGTGATTTCACGGAAACCCCTGCTGCGGCAGACCCGTTTTCGATGCAGGCCGGACGTCGTTTGTTTCACGAAACCGGTTGTGTGGCCTGTCACGAACCCCATCAGGATGCCGACGCACTGGAAGATCCCACCTTGCCACCGCCGGATAGTCGTGTGCCGGGTGAATTTGAATCCGCCCTTGGGCACTCGGTGATCATGGGCAAGCTGGACGACAAAACAACCGTTTCCGAACTGGCCAGATTCCTGAAGAACCCACTCGAGACGCGTCCGTCGGGCCGAATGCCCGATTTCAGACTCAGCGATAATGAGGCCACCAGTATTGCCATGTATTTGATGCGGGGACAGGCGAAGGGACTTTTCGGAGAGGCTTCCGAGTTGAAGAAAGCGAAGGGATTAAAGTATGCCTACATGGAGTTCGGCTCGCCCACGGCCGAAGCCCACGGTTCCGTGGATGATTTTATTCAACACTTTCCCGGAACCGCCAATGACTCACACCGGGCATCCACCCACTTTGTTGCGAGCGGCATTGCACATGAGATTTCCGATGCGCTGAAAAAAAGACAGGAACAAATAGCGCTGGTTTTCTCGGGTTATATTTCCATTCCCGCCGATGGGGAATACATCTTCTACACGAATTCGGATGACGGTTCACGCTTGTATGTCGGACCCGATCTGGTCGTTCAGAATGACGGTGACCACGGCATGACGGAACGAAATGGAAAGATCCGGCTCAAAGCAGGGGATCATTCTCTGAAAGTCACCTATTTCAATCACGGCGGACCCGCAGGATTGAGCGTTTACATCGAAGGTCCCGGTCTCGATAAGCAACAGATACCTTCGGATTGGTTTTCACATCTTGGACAGCCAATGGTTCCTCTCGGTGGCGAGGAATTTGCGGTGGATCCCATCAAGGCATCTCAGGGCAAGGCATGGTTTACCAAACTCGGTTGTGCGTCGTGCCATGAGATTACCGATGCCGGGGCCACATCCATTGATTCGTTTGCGGCAAAACCGTTCGCCGATTTGGTTCCCAATGCGGAGGGCGGGTGTCTGTCATCAAATCCCTCGGCTGGCGCCGCGTTTTATTACCTGAACGCAGCCGAACGCAAGGCCATTCAAACAACCCTCACTCAACGGGATCAATTGTCCAAAGCGATGGAACCTTCCCGTCAGGCCCATAAAATGATGACGGCGATGAATTGTTTTGCCTGTCATCAACGCGATGAAGTGGGTGGTCCAAGCGCATATCGGCAGCAGTTTTTTGGAACGGTCGGCGAAGTGGATATGGGCGACGAAGGACGCTATCCTCCCAACCTGAGCGGTGTGGGTGCCAAACTCAAGCCGGAATGGCTGACCAAAGTGCTGCACGAGGGAGCGTCGGTGCGTCCTTACATGGCAACTCGGATGCCATCCTTTGGAGTGGAGAATTTAAAGGGTTTGGCCGAGGCTCTGGTGTCTGCCGACGCGCCGGCAGACAGTGGTTCCGAGGAAGTGATTTCCCTGGATGATGCCAAATACGGCCGCAAGCTGGTGGGGGTAGGCGGCATGGCCTGCATCACCTGTCATACCTTCGGCAAATTCGGTTCACTCGGCATACCGGCACTCGATTTGACCACCGCCGATGATCGTTTGAACAAGGATTGGTTCGTTCGCTATTTGAAAGACCCAGCCTCCCTGCGCCCGGGGACGAGAATGCCGAGTTTTTGGCCGGAAGGGGTGAGTGTGAACCGCGATGTGTTCGATGGCGATACGCAACGTCAGATAGACGCCATCTGGTCTTATCTGAATCTTGCCGATGACAACAATCCCCCGACGGGATTGATCCAGGGCCAGAAAGAAATCGTGGCCGAAGGAGAGGCGACCATCTATCGAAACTTCATCGAAGGAGCCGGCCCACGCGCGATTGGTGTGGGATATCCCGAGAAAGCGAATCTTGCATTCGATGCCAACCAGATGCGGATGGCCATGTTGTGGCAGGGACCCTTCATCGACGGAGCGCGTCACAGCTCGGGGCGTGGCGCTGGATTTGAACCGCCTCTGGGACATAACTTGGTTGTGTTGCCTGATGGACCTCCCTTTGCATTTTCGGTGGATCCCAGGAACACGGCCTGGCCCAAGGTTTCCGGAAAGGAAGCCGGTTATGAATTCAAGGGCTACTGGCTGGATTCCAAACGGCGTCCGAAGTTCAAATATGAATTCCTGGCCATGGAAGTCGAGGATTACTGGGTGGCGGTGCCAGGTGAGCTGGATTCCTTTTTCCGTCGATACCTTACCTTTAACTCGAGGGCCCACTACGTCAATTTATGGATGCGAGCGGCGCATGGCACATCCATCGTTCAGGAAGAGGGTGGAACGTATCTGATCGATCAAAAAATCAGGATGCGATTCGAAACATCCGGTCAGGAACCTCCTGTGATCAAAGCTGATGACACCGGTATGGAGCTCCTCGTTCCGGTGGAACTATCCCATGGCAAAGCAAACATCGTGCAGGAGATCGTCTGGTAATGAAAACGAATAGGATGAACCACAAAGTCACGAAGCACACAAAGCGAAGCGTGTCCCCCCAACAACGGAGGGGCAAGTTCCACCTTGAGCCCACTTCAGACCTTTTGGCACTCGAACCCAAATCAAGCTGCAATGGAAACGCAACAGGCTGCCAAACAACCCAAGACTTCCCACGTTCCACGTCATTTGCTGATGGATATTCACAAGGCAAAAGTATGGGACTGGGTGGAACCATTCCCTCCAATTCAACAACACCTGAACTACATTTTTGCAACTTTTACCCGAACGAGTCATGAATCATCACATCACTCAAAACTGGAAAACCGCCTGGATGCTGGCATTTGTCGCCGCATGGCTCTGTGGCGCCCCTGCGTCACATGCCGCAGACCAATCTGACTATTACAAAACCCTCACCTTACCCGTGCCCGACGGAGTCGTTCTGGAAGCCGGGGCCTTGCAATGGCTGGGGAACGATCAGATCGCAGTATCGACCCGACTCGGTGAAATCTACGTGGTGGACAACGCGCTGGCTGACGATCCCTCCCAAGTAACATTCAAGCGTTTTGCGAGCGGACTGCACGAAGTGCTTGGACTGGCGAAGAAGGACGATTGGTTGTATTGCATGCAACGCTGCGAACTGACCCGTATGAAAGATCTGGACAACGACGGTCGCGCCGATGTCTTCGAAACCATCAACGACGATTGGGGTATCACCGGCGACTACCACGAATACGCCTTCAGTTCCAAATTCGACAAAGAAGGAAACATCTGGATCGTTCTCTGCCTCACCGGATCCTTCACCAGCGAAATTGATTACCGCGGCTGGTGCCTGCGGATCACTCCCGACGGTCAAATGATCCCAACCGCCAGCGGTATCCGATCCCCCGGCGGAATCGGCATGAACGCCCTGGGCGATGTATTTTACACCGACAACCAGGGAGTCTGGAACGGCACCTGCGGACTGAAACACCTTAAACCGGGAGGTTTCATGGGAAACCCCAGCGGTAACACTTGGTACAAACTTACCGACGCACTGGGGCCACGCCCGCTGGATCCGGTCAGCGGTAGCCGCATGCATTTCGAAGCAGCCAAGATTCCCGAACTTGTGCCAACCGCGGTCTACTTTCCTTACGGTAAAATGGGGCAGTCCGCTAGCGGGATTGTCTGCGATCAAACTGGTGGCAAGTTCGGTTCCTTCGAGGGCCAATTACTCGTTGGCGACCAAACCCACAGCACCGTCATGCGAGTCGATCTGGAACAAGTCAACGGCGTCTACCAAGGAGCCTGTTTCCCATTCCTGACCGGACTCGATTCCGGAACCCTCAGCATGGAATTCGCACCGGACGGATCCCTCTTCGTCGGCGGAACCGACCGAGGCTGGGGAGCCCGCGGAGGAAAACCCTTCGCGCTGCAACGTCTGGTCTGGACCGGAAAAACCCCCTTCGAAATCCAAACCATGCGAGCCCGCAAAGACGGCTTCGAACTCACCTTCACGGAACCCGTCGACAAAACAACCGCCACCGATCCCAACTCCTACACCATCCAAACCTACACCTACATCTACCAAAGCAGCTACGGCAGCCCGGAAGTGGATCAAACAACACCCAAGATCACAGGCATCGACGTTAGCGAAGACGGCAAACGCGTCCGCCTCAAAATTGACAAACTCCAAATAGGCCACGTCCACGAAATCAAACTCCCCGGAGTGCGTGCAGGATCAGGCGGAGCATTGTGGAATCCTGTTGGTTACTACACGTTGAACGAGGTGCCGAAGGATATTTTGTAGACAAACTGAATTCTGTTGGTCTGTTTTTTATCTCACACGAAGGCACAAAGACACCAAGGATTTTTGTTGTATCCGATACAGGCAGTGAGAAAATTACCTACTTTGTGTCTTCGTGACTTTGTGTGAGATCCTGCGTGGTTTCAGGAGAAGGGGTTTGGTTTTCGAATAGTCGAATGCCGTGGGTGGTGTCGTAGACGACGAGGTCGGGTTTTTCGTCCTGGTTGAAATCGGTGACGCCGGGTGATCTTTGTTGGCCGGAAAGCGCGATGCCCGATGCACTTGGATTGATGGGGGTCCATTGGCCTGTGCCATTGCCTGACAGGAGCAGTCCTTTGCCGGATGTCATGGGGGCCCATTGGGTGTTTTCGGTGTCCCAGTTTTGGCTGAGGAAGATGTCCTGGTGTCCGTCCAGATTGAAGTCTGCAATGGCTGTTCCGGTGGCGGGTGCCCATTGGGCTTGGGCGGGGAGGGGGTGCCATTCATAGCTGCCGGGGAGGTTCAGGAGGATTCCGGTTTCGAGGGTGTTGATTTCAAAGTGTTGGGTGGGTTCCTCAATATCTTCCAGGATGTCGTCGATGGTCAGGGCAGCGTATGCTTGATGGGTTTCGATGGTTTTATCGGTCAAGGTTAACCAGGGCATGGCTTGTTCCATGGTTGAGATCGGCCACCATTGTTCGTTTTTGTTGTAACCGGCAAGGGTAAGTTGGGTGGCGATGTCACTGGTGATTGGGGTGTAATAACGGAATGGGCCGTCGCCCCATTGGGCCCAAGGGGTGTTGGATCCCAGGTTGCAGGCGATGATGTCGGGACGACCATTCTCATCAAAATCTCCCGTTCCGAGTGAGAGCCAGATGCCTTTCAGGTTGTGGAATCCCATTTCTTCGGTGTTGCGGGTCAAGATGCCATGTTCGTTGAGTAAAAATTCAAGGCTACCCCATTCACAGGCCACGAGCAGATCCAGGTCGCCGTCCAGATCCCAATCAATCCATTCGGCATCGGTGGCGCGTTGGATCTTGTCGAGTTCAGGTTGGTTGGTTTGATCCCATTGGTATCCATCTTCGGTGGTTTCCAAAAGCAGGATTTCGGACGATCTGTGTAAGGGGTTTGTTAATGAGTGATTGCTCAGCAGGATGTCCGGTCGTGAGTCGCCGTTGTAGTCGCCGACTTCAATGAGTGTCGTTTGTTTCGGGATATCGGTAGACACGAAATTAACGGATCCATCGGGATGCCAGTGCACGAGTTGATCCCAAAGAGTGGGGCGGATGGCTGGTCGAATGGCTAGCGCGCCGGGGGCTGCGTTTGTATGTTGAATGGTGGACACGGGGGAGTGTTCCATGAGTTCCGTGGTTTGATCGGAGGAATGAGTTGTGGTGAAGTTGCCTGTTCCATCGTTCTCAAACCATTTGGTCGCATTTCCCTGGCTGGTAAATACCAGGTCATCATCTCCATCATCGTCCATGTCCACCCATGTGACGTTTGGGACGCTTGACGGACGGATGCTTTGCAAGTCGGAGGTTGTCGGGCTTTTGATGGACAGTGAAGCAAGCATCGGGGCCTTGATCTGGTTGCTTACTTCTTTGAACCATGTTTGTGAGGGGGATGTTTGTTGTGGTTCGCGTGTGGTCAGGTTGATCATTTCCGGTTCCGTGATTTCGTAGAGATGGTTTGGCTCAACTCTTTCAATCAAGGTGTGAGCGCCACTGCGCCAGAAAACTTCAATGCTGCCGTTGGCGTCCGGTTCAATGACGGCGAAAGTTCTCAAAGCCTGATCCCCGGAGAGATAACGGCCACCGCTCATGATTTCCTGGCTTTGTTCAAAGGAGCCTTCGCGATAAACAATGCGAGAGCCGATGCCGCGGGCGTTTTTTGATTGGCCGATCAGTTTGACCGCGATTCTGGGTTTGATGGAGGTGTTTTCATAGATCAAAGCGGGTGCGTCCAGACAGTTCAAGACCGCGTCGAGGTCTCCGTCATTGTCCAGATCCGCCAGCGCGATGGCGTTGGAGATTTGGTCGGAGTTAAAGCCCCAACGTTCCCCGATTTCTTCAAACTGAATGTTCCCCTGATTGTGGAAAGCCAGGTTGGGGGTTTTGAGTTCAGGGAAGGTTACTGCCAGTTGTTCCGGCGAGAAGTCCTGGAACTGTGATCGTTGCTGGAGGGTGTCGCGGTCCAGATTGTCCTGTGCATGGCCGTTGACGATCAGGACGTCTTCGTAACCATCCAGATCGACATCCAGAAACACCGGGCACCAGGACCATTCACTGGCGTAGAGTCCCGCATAGTGGGCCAGTTCGGTGTATTGCCCGTTGCCGTCGTTGAGGTAAAACGTGTTGCGACTGACCTGAGGGCGGTCGGCTTCTTTTTCTCCGGTGATGGCGATGGAGGGGATGGGTTCGTTTTGCTGCGTCATGCGGAGTTTGTGCTCGCGGCTCAACATATCCACGACCAGGAAGTCATCCAGTCCGTCCCGGTTGATGTCTGCAAAATCGATCCCCATGGAGGAGTAACTGGACCGTTTCAAAGCTGCGCGTTCAATCAACTGGAAAGTGCCTCTTCCCTGGTTGATCCAGCACCGGTCGGGACTTTGGAAGTCGTTGCATACATAGAGATCAGGGAGACCGTCGTGGTTGATGTCCCGAAACATGGCGGAAAGACCGAGGTCGCGGAAAGTATCCTGAAGTGGTTTTCCGTCTTCATCCTTGAACTTGCCTTTGGTCCAGGAAACCGGTTCAAATCGGCCTGAACCGTCATTCAGGAATAATGTATCCGGTTCACCGTATTCGATGAGTTTTCCGTCGATGATTTTGTAGTAATCCCGGTAGCGTCCCACGACCTGAGGTTTTCCCCGAACCATTCGGACACGCAGGTCCAGTTTGGTGCGCATGGTATGGACGCCGTAATTGACCACATACAAATCCAGATCACGATCCCCGTCGACATCCGCCAGTGCAAGCGAGGCGCTACCGGTCTGAGTTTGCAGGTGGCTTTGGGTGACGTCGGTGAAGCGGCCGTTCTGTTGGTTTTGGAACATCTTTACTCCGGCTCCGAACACGGAAACCAACAGGTCCGGATAGGAGTCGCCATCCACATCTTCAAAAACCGCTCCGCTGGAGTAGGGAACCGATGCCGGGAGGCCGGCTGATTCGGTCACATCTTCAAAACGCCAGTTGCCGAGGTTGCGGAACAATTTGTTATTGCCGGACATGGCTGCGAGGTAGATGTCGCATCGTCCGTCCTTGTCAAAATCTTCGAGTGCTACACCCGATCCATTCAGAAGATCGAATTCTTTTGGGTCATTGGAGGTGTTGAGAGTGTTGATGAATTGCAATCCGGTTTCGATGGGGAGTTTTTGGAGGAAACCATCCTGACCGGTTGAGGAGATCTCCAGGGCAATCGCTTTAAAACTTGGGGTTTCCGGTTCGGTGACTACCGTTTCACTTGGGACAGGGGCATTCGACTCGGGGGCGCAACCCGACCACCAGATGGTCGCAGCGCTCACAGTGGTTAATAGAAGGTTGTTGATTCGATGCTTCATTCCCAATGGCTGATCACTTCGTTAAGTTCATGTTGGGCGCCAAGGTTCGTTTATGGTTTAGGCCACTTGAGATGCTTGTGAAGAAAATCAAATGTTCCTTCGCCATGGATGGTGTGTGGTCCGGGAAACCATTCGATCTCGCAGCGATCGCCGATTCCCAGTTTGGCCTGGTAGAGGTGGCGGACCTTGGCGAATTCGTGGGCCACCCGTTCGTCCGGCGCCACGCCGTCGAAGTGACCACGTTCCACCATGAAGGGGCGGGGAGCGATCAAGGCCGCCATTTCGGAGTAGTTGAACGTTCCCCCCAGGTTGAATTCAAAGATTTCGTATTCACCGGACCAGACATAACTGTAAGGCGTCAGGGTGGAAGCATTCTTCCACACCCAGTCGTTGAAATCAGCTGAGCAGATGGACAGGCAATAATCGGTGACCAGAGCGGGGACGCGCATGGCTGTTTTACCTCCGTAGGATAGTCCGTAAAATGCAATGCGATCGGGATCGACGTTGGGCTGTGTTTTGAGCCAGTTGACGATCTGCTGGTGCTGGGGCGTGATGATGGAAAACAGGGTTTTCTTAAGCGGATATGCCTTGCGCTGCAGGGATCGAAAACGGTCCTTGAAGATGTAAAGGTTCTGGGGCGAGAAGGTGATGAATCCTCGTTCGGCCAGTTTGGCGGCGAAGTCGTGATAGGCCTGGTGATCGCCTTGGATGATGTCCTGCGGCCGTCCTTCCAATCCGTGCTGACAAACAACCACGGGACGTTTTTCGTTGGGTTGCATGTTATCGGGGAGGCACAGGATACCATAGGCGATGACATCTTCGAAGACATCCAGCACGACTTCGTAACCGGTCCACCCTTTACCCTGATAGCTTTGTCGGGATCGGGCATTGAACGGGAGCAGGGGATCTTTGAACTGACCGATGATGTCCTCCCGGAAGGTGTCACGATACGATTCGACAGATTTTTCAAAAGCTTCCATCGAATCTGTTTTTAATGCTTCGAAATAAGACTTCCGTTCGTAGGGGCTGTTTAACAGCAGGTCCTGTGTGTGTCGGTTCCAGGCATGGATGAGCCGATCTTTTCTTGCCGTCATGTAGGCTTCATCCGGGATGCGGGCTGAGAAGGGTTTGCTTTCGCCGGGTTTCAAGCCCAGTTGAAGATTGTTCAGAAAACTTTCCAGCGCGGGATCGCCACCAAAGGGAAGGCCGCTTCCGAGGATGAGTCGAATGGGGATTTCTGTGGGAAAACCTTCCAGTAATTTGCGTGCGCGGTTTACCTCCAGATAGACCTGACCTGAATCCGGACCGGTCAGTTTGGACGGAGCGCCGCCTTTGCCGGGAAGTTCCACTTGAGGACCGGGAGCAGCTTCGATAACCAGTGACCGAGGCGCGATCAAGGTCGCCAGTTCAGCGTCGCCGAATTGTTCCAGCAAACCAAAGATATTTCTGGAAATGGGTTGTTCCCAAATGCGTTCTCTGGGACCGAAATATCCGCTGACGCAGACGGCATCCAAACGCGTGTCCACCGCTCCCGCATAGAGCGCCATCATGCCGCCTTCACCATATCCCATGGCGCCGATGCTGCGTCGTTGGTCACCTTGTTTGGACTCGATCCAGTCCACGAGGCTTAATACGGATTGAACCTCATACCCCACGAGGCCGCGTCCCATTTCGTAAGCGGATCGATACAGGTATTCCCGGTCGCTCAGTTCAGAACCCCAGCCAGCGTAGGGCGATTGACGGCGTCGCATGGTTCGGCTGACCAGATCCGGAATGATCACCCGGCATCCGGATTCGGCCAATCGCCGGGCGAACTGCGAAGCCGCGTCGATTCCGGGCGCCAGTCCCGCCAATTGTTCCGGAGTCTGATTGGCGTCCGGGATGGCGATGACATGCGCTATGGCATAAGAGGAATCAAACAAAGCTCGTTCGGCGTAGGATTTCGCAAATTCCGGTTCGATGGGGAGGTCTGTGTTTCGAACTGTCAGCAAACTGGGCACCAACATCAGTCCTTCCGCCATGACATCTCCAATCACCGGCCATTGGATTCGGTAAGCACTGAAAGTTTCGGTTTTCATATAAACCGGTGAGGATTCCTCCACGCTCAATGAGAACGCGGGGTGTTGAAACGAGACGCGCTCGTCTTTGATGCCCAGGATGTGCTTTAACTGGTCCCGATTATCTTTGACGGATTCCACATAGGCGGAAACCGAGGAAACATCCCTCGTCCAGTGTTGGGCGCGTTCCTTGACCGAAGCCTTGAGTTTGCTCAGGAGGTAACGGTCCACCCCATCGACCAGGTCGGACGCAATATCGTTCTCAGTGGTCAATGGCAGAGTTCCGGGAAGGGGATCCGCAGTTGCCGGGAGCTTGCCGATCACCTGGATGAGGCACATACAGATCACGGCTAGCGCTTGTCTGGATTGTAGTTGCAGATTTATCATAAACAACATTGTGTCGCGGAAAATGTTCTATGCATTGCTTTCCGGAATCCTGTCAGATCATGAGGCGTTTGCCTATGATATTTCCGTTGAATCACGGGGTATCCGGATGCGCATAATCTGACTTCTTACGAGTGGCGAACCGGATCGGTGAAAAAATGACAAAATCCTGACAAAATGGCAGGTGTTCAAAGTCTCGGTTCTTCGATAATTCCAGTGGAATTAACTTAAGCCGGGATTCTGAGTTTACCGG
>CAYPZD010000020.1:0-51629 GCA_964415055.1 uncultured Verrucomicrobiota bacterium
TATGATCACCCTAACTTCTCACTCAACTTGGGCCAGAAAGTCGACGGCCGGCACTTTGGGATGGATCCATGCGCGTAGGGATATGTTTGGTGAAAAAGTTGCCTCTGATTACGTGGAGGTTTTTCAAATGATCGCAAAAAACTACGGTAAAGAGGAAGCGATGGTATTTTCTGGGGAGCATATGCTGCCACTTAATGTGATGTTCAGAAAAAACGATCTAGATCCACCATCGAAGGAAGTGATACTGAGTTTTATTGAGCGATCAAAAGTCAATTTCATTGCAGAGTTGTACTCTCGCCCTGAGTTGTTCCCTAAAGAAGAATGATAAAAACTCCGTTCGGGGGAAACTGGACAAGATCAAATCAAGTAAAAAAAGTCGAAAAAAATGACTTAAGGATATGGGGGCAACTCTCAAAAAATTGGCATTTATTTGGTTTTCTTGCCTGGAATTTCTCTGAATTGTCCGGTATTGTAGATTCAAGTAGTAGGCCTAATCAGCTATCTCAAGCTCATCTAACAACCTGCTAAAAAGTGGGATAAACGGACGAAAAACGGGAGGATTTGGTGGAGCCATGGGGAGTCGAACCCCAGACCTTCTCATTGCGAACGAGATGCTCTACCAACTGAGCTATGACCCCATCCAAAATGGTTCAGCCGAGGTGGTTGAATTCCTTGGCTGAGACTTGATCTTACTTTGCCCGATTCCGCAGTGTCAAAATCAAAAGGGTGTGGTTCTTCAAGATATTCCATCCTGAAAATCCTGTTCATCCTGTCTAAAAATGTATTCATTGTCACCTCCAATAGGTGGGTTCTTTTTTTTGAACCGCAGATTAACGCAGATTTTACTTTGGGTTGATTTGTTTGTTCCTGACAAGAACAGCCGTCAATTTAATCCTGGAGTTCGCATTGGTTTCAAGAATCGCACCTCGATCATATATTCGGTGTTTACCTTGAAGATCCCTCAGGGTGGTGATGTGAAAGTCTGCGGAAAAAACACACCTACAGGGGGGATTCAAATGGGGGATTCCTTCTTTTGACATGGTGCGTGGTCTGTTTTAAAAAAGAGGCATGCTTCAGCGTTTGTTTTTTTGTGTCCTTTTGGGGGTGGCGGGTTTGTCCCGGGCTGCCGAGCCGCGTCCGGCTCGTTTGAATGATATTGATATCCTCAAACATCTACAGCCCAATCCTGTTGATCTGTCCGGTAATGGCGGGGCGAATGCTACTCTCAAACAGGTTTTCTTGCCTGATGGTTTCAAGGCCGAGTTGATCGCCACGGAACCGGACATCGTTCAACCGATCGCCTTCACGTTTGATGAATTAGGACGTTTGTGGGTGGTGGAGGCGTTGAGTTATCCGGCGAAACGTCCGGAGGGTGAAGGCAGGGACCGTGTGGTGGTTCTGGAGGATTATGATGGGAATGGTTCGTTTGAGAAACGAACGGTTTTTACCGAGGGATTGAATCTGGTCAGTGGCATCGAGGTGGGGTATGGCGGTGTCTGGATCGGTGCGGCGCCGCAGTTGTTGTTCATTCCGGATGCGGATCAGGATGATAAACCGGATGGGCCGCCCCAGGTGTTGCTGGATGGTTTTGGCTTTCAGGACACGCATGAAACGTTGAACAGTTTTATCTGGGGACCGGATGGCTGGTTGTATGGCAATCAGGGTGTTTTCAATTATTCACAAATCGGCAAACCCGGTACTCCCGTTGGTGAGCGCACGGAAATGCGGGCCGGAGTTTGGAGGTATCATCCGGTGCATCATCGTTTCGAAGTGTATGCTCATGGGGGGAGTAATCAGTGGGGGTTGGATTATGATCAACACGGGCAGTGGTTCATGACGCATTGCCGCAGTTACTGGGGGAAGGGGTTGACCACTCATGTGGTACGCGGTGGACATTATTGGAATCAGGCCAATGCACATTACCCTGACTTTATCGAGCCTTATCCTTCTGAAGGACTCGGTCATTTTAGAAACTTTTTGCTGGCATCGGCACGTTATGGTCATGGCGAAGGGGGCGCGGGTGCTCGGGGGACGCGTCGGGTTTATGGGGGACATTCCCATATTGGTACCATGTTGTATCAGGGAGACAACTGGCCAAGCACGTATCGGGATCGGCTCTACACCCACAATTTACACGGTCACCAAATGAATGTTCAAGTGAATGAGCGTGATGGTTCCGCATACAATACAGTGCATGCCGGACAGGATTTTCTCTTTTGTTCCGATCCACGTTATATTGCCATTGATTTGAAGTATGGACCGGACGGTGCGGTTTACATTAACGACTGGTATGACACACAGCATTGTCACAATCCGAACAGCGAGCAATGGGATCGCAGCAATGGGCGCATTTACCGTGTTCAGTTTGAAAAAACGTTCAAACCCGTTCTGGTGAATCTAAGCAACAAGACCGATCGTGATCTTGCCTGGATGCAATTGCATCAGAACGCCTGGTACGCGCGCACATCGCGCCGGTTGTTGCATGAACGTGCGCAGAAGGGTGCGATTGCACAGGATGCTCTGGATGTGTTGCGCAACATGTCCACAGAGCATGCCGACGTGAACCGTCGCGTGCGCGCCCTCTGGACTTTGTTTCTTTGTAACGGAATAGGGGATCGGGATTGGGGTGTTTATCTTCGTGATGAGTCGGAGTATGTGAGGGCGAACGCAGTTGAGTTGTTGTCCGGTCTTGATCAAGCTCCCTTGTCGCCTTTGGGACAATTGGTTCTGATGTCGCAGAGTGAATCGTCTTCATTTGTGCGCCTACGGCTGGCTTCTGCTGCAATGCGATTGTCGGGCGATACAGCCTGGAGTTTGCTCGAAGGTTTGGCCCGCCATACAGAGGATGCCGGAGATCGTTATGTCCCGTCCATGCTCTGGTTCGCCATTGCCCAAAAAATGCCGGGCAACCTGGATCGCGTGTTTCAATGGCTTGAGCAGGAGGGACAAATCATACCTGTGTTGAAGGATTATATAGTCTGGTATGCTGCGAAACTGAAAGGGGAAGCTTTGGATCGTGCCATTACCTATCTTGATCGTTCAGGTGTAGAGGATCGCGGTCGAATGATGGGGGCCATTCATCTGGCCTTGAGGAACGAAACCCGGGTTCCCATGCCGCGTCGTTGGTCCAGTGTGGCATCCAAATTGTATCGGAGTACGGATGATACGGTGCGTCTGCCGGCTGAGAAGGTTTCGGCCATATTCGGAGACCGAACAGTGCTTCCGAAAATGAGGGACATGTTGGCAGACAAGGGGCGATCCCTGGCGGAACGTACTCATGCACTCGATATCCTCAGCAGGTCCGGCGATGAAGCTTCGGTACCCCAATTCATTGAGTTGTTGGACGAGGCAGATTTTCAGTCAAAAGCCATCAACTTACTGGCCCGATTCGATCATCCCGACAGCGCAGCGGCGTTGTTGGAACGATTGTCACGTTTTGAAGGAAAGGATAAAGCCGCCGTTTTTAATACGTTGACCGCGCGGGTGAGTTTGGCTGTTCCGCTTTTGGATGCTGTGATTGCCGAGAAGGTAGATCGGGATTTGCTGACGGCCTATTACCTGCGACAACTGCAGCAGTTGAACGCTCCGGCTGTGAATGAACGCATTGACCAGATCTGGGGGAGCATTACCCAAACATCGGAAGAAAAAGCCGGGAAAATTGACGCCCTGCAACATACCTACAGCGAGGCGCCTTTGTGGGCATACAGTGCCAATGAAGGGAAACAATTTTTTCAATTGCTTTGCAGCAGTTGCCACCGGGTCCAAGGTGAGGGGACCGCAATCGGGCCCGATCTTGACGGGGCGGGTTCGAGCGGCAGTCGTTATTTTCTGGAAAACATTATCGATCCAAACGCCGTCATTGGTCAGAATTATCAGGTAACCGAGATCGAACGGACCGATGGGGAAACGATTTCAGGTTTGTTCGTCAGTGAAAGTGAAACAGGCGTGGTCCTCCGCACGCTGACCGACAACATCACCATCGCCAAAGATGAAATAGCAACCCGTAAACTCGCCACCCATTCCATGATGCCGGAGGGTTTACTGGACGGTTTGAACGAGCGGCAGGTGATTGAGTTGTTGAAATATCTTGGTTCCTTGTAAGGCGGTAGGGGGAGGAAAAGATCTGGATTTGCTTGGTGTCTAGAGTTATTCTAAGGGCATGGATAGAGAAAGTACGTCTGAACTGGAACTGGAAATCGAACGGTTAGAAAACGAGTTTCCTATGGTTTCTGGTATCGCATTCGCAGAGGCGCGACAAAAAGTTCTGGCTTCTGGTCAAAGCGTACTACAGGTCGAGGATGGGGTTATCTATGAAGTGTTTCCTGATGGGAAAAGGGTCATAAGGAAAAAAATTGCCGCTCCTACGACCGTTGATTCTGGGATGAAGATAATTATTCAATGAAGCAAGGGACTCCAAGGGTCCGAATGTTTGCTGGCCCAAACGGGTCAGGAAAGAGTGTTCTAAAGTCATATCTCCCCAAAGAGCTTCTCGGCATTTATTTAAATGCCGATGAAATAGAGGCCCAAGCCAGGAAAAGCAAAACTTTGGATTTTAAATGTTATGAGATTGCGGCTACGACCAAAGAGTTGAAGGAGTTTTTCTTGGCTTCCGAATTGTTAAGGGAATGCTCTCATTGTTGTTTTCCCGCAATGCTTGGTTTTGATGAAATGGTGGTTGATTTTTCAAAAGTGGAAATGAACGCCTACTATGCCTCAGTTGCAGTTGCTTTTGTGAGGCAAAAACTATTGGACCAACAAAGGACTTTCACATTCGAAACAGTCATGTCACACCCTGCAAAAGTGGAATTTTTGGACAAAGCCCAAAAGTTGGGTTATCGAACATATCTATATTACATCGCTACGGAGCATCCAGACATTAACATATCACGCGTTCAACACCGAGTTCGATTAGGTGGTCATGATGTGCCAACAAAGAAAATTGTAGAACGTTATGAAAGATCGTTGAGTCACTTGCTTGAAGCAATCAAACTTACCAATCGAGCATACATTTTCGATAACTCTATCACAAATAGCAGTGGTCAATTTCCGTGGATCGCTGAAATAACAGATGGCACGAGGTTGGAGCTGAAAACCACCAAAGTTCCTGATTGGTTCGTCAAGTCGGTGCTTAACAAATTACCGAATTCTCAGTGAGTTAAATCTAATCTGTGACAATCTGAGTCATCAGCGGTTCAAAACCAAAAAACGTAAAGCTGTCTTTATCCAAACGCACTCGTTGTTTTATGAATATGACTTCCAAATACCGTGTGACAGAAATCATCACGCTTTTTTCAATTGTGATGACATTCTCCTTGTGCCTGCACTTGGCTGCACAAACCCCGCCACCCAATATCATTCTCATGATGGCGGATGACATGGGGATGGGAGACACCAGCGCCTATCAGGATTTTACAGGCAACGATGATACGGTTCAGGTCCATACACCCAATATGGATCGTCTGGCTCGATTGGGCGTAAGATTCACAGATGCGCATACACCTTCTTCACGTTGCACCACCACCCGATACAGCTTGCTGACCGGAAGATATTCCTGGCGCAGCCGGATGAAACACTGGGTGCTGTTCGGAGCGCAGGGTGACCCGATGATTGAACCCGACCGACCCACCATTGCCTCGATGTTGCGCGGTGCGGGTTACGGAACGGCGATTGTCGGGAAATGGCATGTTGGGCTTCGATTTCGTCAATCGGATGGTAGTCCTGCTGCGGAGTGGAAAGATGCCGATCTAAGCAAGCCTCTGTATGATTCTCCGCTGGATCATGGGTTTGATTTTGTCCGGATCACTTCGCGTTCGCATGGGACATCCGGACCGGATGCCGGTAAGGCAGTTAAGAAAGGCAATGGGCCAAACCAAAACGTCGGACCGGGGCATATTCATGGTCGGGATGTCGTGGCGGCATCGGGCAAAGGGAGATCTTTGATAGAAGATACTCCTGATGCGTATGTGTTGTCGAAACTAGGCAGCCGTCATTCGAACAGCGCCATGGAATTTTTGAACAATCACATCACAGGTGAAGTTTCCAAAGATCGACCATTTTTCCTCTATTACCCGTCCAATTCAAATCATGCTCCATATACTCCTGATACAGCCATCGGTGGTCAATCCGTGTCAGGCGCCGCTCGAACGATGTCAGGTTCATCGATGGATGCGCGACATGATTTCATTTATGAAAACGATGTGGCATTGGGGCGATTGATGGATTGGTTGGAGGCGACCCCCGATCCGAGAAATCCCGGGCATACATTGATCGATAACACGATGGTTATTTTTACCAGCGACAATGGAGCCGAAAAGAACAACGATATCGCGACGGGTCCCTTTCGCAGCAACAAGGCATCTGTCTTCGAAGGTGGGCATCGTGTGCCGTTTCTTGTTGCTTGGAAAAACGGAGGTATAGGAGATGGGGATGCCAAAACACCAGGAGCAACACGAACCGATCTGATAGCGTTGCAAGACATGTATGCCACATTCGCAGCCATGGTGGGAAGTTCGTTGCCGGATTTGGCCGCAGGTCAAAAGGGTGCTGAAGACAGTTTCAACGTATTGCCCGCCATGCTGGGGGAAACATCATTTCGGCATCCGCCTATGTTTTTCAACGATCACAAGGAGGCCAGGGATGATCCCGCCGTATGCGCCATTCGCATTGATTCGCCGCGTGTGAATGGCAAAGTGATGGAAGGCCAGTGGAAACTTTTCTTTGACGCCAGCTTGTTGCGGGAAGGAAAGGCGCATCCCATAGCACTCTACAATCTTGCTCGGGATCGATATGAAAGTGAGAACTTAATTGAGCATTCCAATCTGACAGAATTGGTGCAATGGATGACTGAAAGAGCAACAACATTCCGGAATATTGGGGGACATCGGTATGAAAAACTTTCGTTGGGGCAGCGTTTTTCGTATGACTGGAGGAATAAAATTCAATTGGCGCCTGGTTCGCACGGTCGGTTTATTTTGAACAAGAAAGAAGGGTTGACGACATTGAAAATGACGATCGCGCTTGAGAATCAAGGAGTATTGGCCCGTAGTTTTGGTTTTACCAAGCATTCGAATGGTTTTGGGGTGTCCAGTAATCGTTCTTTAAGTGTCAATGGCGGTGAGGCATTGTTCTTTCGATTCGATCAGGATGTGTTGATTGAATCTGTTTCATTGGTGGCAGGAGATGATGGAAGTTGTGGTGGATATTACGCTGTAGGAGAGCATCAACCTTTGGCCATCTATTGTGTCGATGCAGACAATGACGCCAAGGATCAACAAGGAATCCTAAGCGACCTCGGCGTGCTAAAACGGGGACAACCTCTGAGATTGGACACACATCCGCACCTTGGCGTCGAAGCGCCTGGTATTTGGCGCGTGGCCGGAATGTCGGTTCGAACGCTGGGGGAGAGAGGGAAATAGTGAATAGTGAATTTTGAATGGTGAATGAATGATGAGGTAGATCGTATCGTCTCGATGCGCTCCTTGTGGCTTTGGACTTCAATTTTACCATCCAATGGAAACTCTGGAGTTATTGAATGCATTTACCCTTGTGATGCATCCCTGAAAATGGCAGGGCATTCAGAACGCCGGGCTTCCCGAAACGAGAGGTGAATGGCATTTGGTATGCCACAAGGGACACGCCAGGGATCCACGCAGTCGCGGGACAAGCAGGCACGATCTACCAGTGGTGGCCTGCAGGTAGATCGTATCGTCTCGATGCGCTCCTTGTGGCTTTGGACTTCAATTTTACCATCCAATGGAAACCCTGAAGTTATTGAATACCTTTACCCTTGTGATGCATCCCTAAACACGGCAGGGCATTCAGAATGCCGGGCTTCCCGAACCGAGAGGTGAATGGCATTTGGTATACCACAAGGTTTCGCGTCGAGACGACCCGATCTACCTGCCGCCTAATTATAACCCTCTCCCTCAACTCCTCTTTTAGTCGTAGGTGTTGAGATTCCATCCTTGCTGGTGTTGGTGTTGCGGAGCCGTGGTTTGCGTTTTTTGGGGGGGGCAGGGGGAACGGCATGATGATCCAAACCCGCTTCTTCGATGTTCAGTTGAGTAATTTTGGCCTGGATCTTGTTGATGAGGTTGGCGCATTGAGTCAGAAAAATCAGGAAGATGCGATCACCACGCAAAGCTTCATGTGTGAGTTCGTCCAACGCTTTGAGTTTGATACGTGTGACCTTGTCCAGCATGCCTCTCAGTTCGGGGATGCTGTTGGATTCCATTTGGGAACGCTCGATACTTAATGTCTTGGTGAGCAGGGCATCCAGTTTGTCTTTCTCCAATAACATTCGTCTTTCGACATCCTTTTCCTGGATGCGTTTCCAACGATCCCATAATAGATACAATCCGGCCACGAGAGCAACGGCCAGTTCCTTGAAGGCGGCCAGCGATTCCATGATGTTGGCCATGTGTCCCACACGGTCGGATGGATTGAAAAACTGATGCGCCCGGGGATGATACCTTAGCTTGCTCCAGTCCCGTAGAATATCTTCGGTGCTGTGCAATGTGGGTAAATGCATCCAAAGGGATTGCTGAAAGACGCAATTGAGTAATTGGTCCACGACGACTGAATCAATGTCTTCACGCCCTACCAATAAGGATGTGGTCGCCACCGTGACACAGTCCACATCAGTGGGAACAGTGCCAAATCCATACAGAGCTTTAGGTATCTTCATCTGGATGAAGAAGGAATTCTGCATGGCGATGGCCTCCGCGTATTCGATGGGGATGAGTCGGTAGTTCCCGGTATTCAAGAGTAACTTGAGGTCCGGATTCATCATGCCCGCCGTGACGATGGCTGCGTCGATCTCGGGGTGCTTGTCCAATTCCGTGAAATACATCTCGTGGGCTTCAAATGTGTCTTCGGTCAGGCCGTGGTAATCGAGGATTTCTTCCGCGGTGGACCTCATTCCCGAGTTCGGTGAACCAATGAGGATTTGGTGGTCGCGCAGGTCCTGAACACGGTGGATGTCCGATTCTTTGCGGACGATGACGTGTACCAATTCTGGATAAAGTGGGGCAATGATGGAGAATCCATCCAGGGGAACTACATCTCCCTGCAGGATGGCCAGGTCAACGTCGTGATTGATCAGTGATGAACGGTTTTCACCACTGCCGGAGCTGGAAACAATCTCCAATGTGGAATCCGTATGTTTCTGCCATATTTCACTCAGCAAGTCACCCACCTGATGGTAGAGACCTCCGTCTTCCCCCGTGACGAGACGTAACCGAGATGGGGTTCGCTCCATGGTGGCGTACCATGCGATCACCGAGAAAGCGACCATGGCAGCCATGGTCCACGCCATCCAGATGCGGGGGCGGGATTCTTTGGACATCGGAACCACCTTTTTATGAGACTGCGTTTTGTTGTGTTGACGTTTGGGCCGTTTGTTTGGCCTGGGTGGTTTGGATGGATCCGGTTTCATGATCAACGAATGCCTTTGGATTCCATGTGTTTGATTTCCGATTCCCAAATGGCACGCTGATCGTTTGTAACATCCGGATCGGGCAAGAGACTGCGTCGACTGCAATGAACGAGTGCCTGCAGTGTCTGGTAGTGCCGGGTGGATTCGATGGCGGCAGGAAGGTGGTCGTTGACCACCTCGAGGATTTCTTCCAAACGCAAGTGGTCTGCCTTTTTGAGCATCTTCGTGGCGATGAGTTCTGATCGCAGTGATGCCATGGCAGCGGCTGAATAATCTGCCAGTTTGGATGACAGTGAATCGATGGTCTCTTTGGGCGGACGTTTGTCGACGACTGGTTTAAGCATCCAGTCAATAAATGCTGCGCGGTCATCATTATCCGGATCCAGTACCGGGATGATCAAATCACCGACACGCCCGGGACGTCGGAGGTCAGGCGATAGTTGATGGATGCGTGCCGTGATCAAAAGCCAGAAGACACGCCCTCTCAAGCGTGGATCGCTCATCATGGCCTGTATCTTACCGGTCAGGCGTCGTTCGGTTTCATGAGCATTGGCGCCGATGGCTCCGAACTGGGTGTCGGCTTCATCCACAAATATCAGGACCTTTGAAAGCGCTTCCAGCACGCGTCGCAATCGTTCAAAAATGACATCGGTTTGTCCGAACCATTGGCTGCGCAGGTTTTTGAGCACCAGAACCACCATATTCAGTTCCGAAGCAACCGCCTCAAAGATGAATGTTTTGCCGCTTCCAATCGGACCACACACCGCCGCACCCGGGAGGGCCGCTTTACCCTGAATTCGGAATCGTGGGATGAGTTCGCTGTTGAGAAAACCTTTTAATTTCCGAAAGCCAACCACGTCTTTGAGTTGATGTTCGGGCTTTTTGAATTCGACGACAGAGCCTCCCAATTGATTCTGGATGAAGGATTCGACCTTGGCGACGACTTCTGACGGTTGAAGCTTTTCGCGGGCGTGAGAGGCGCCTTTGAGCAGTTGGAGCAGCGCTTGGAGTGAAAGTCCGGCTGTTAGAGTAGCCAATTGGGTTTGACTGCTCCACAGCTTGAGTTCCTCTCCATCATTCAGATGACGATTGAACCATGAAATGAAATGTTTTCGTGTGTCTTCGTCGGGTGAAGGGATTTCTGTTTCCAGTAGGTAAGGCAGGTTGGCGAGTCGATGATGGATCAGGCTGCGTGATTCGGCCAACATGATGACCGAGTCTTCCGAACGCAAAAATCCCTGGTCACAGAACCAATCCTGGCATATGGCCACACGTTGTCGATCCACATCGCTGAGTTGGGACATGGGGGATTCGGGAAGCAGAAGGTCGGCCCCTTCGATCAGGATCAATAGATTTTGTTTAAGGATGGGTTTGCCATTGCGTGTGGTGCGTGAACACAGGCACATCTGGCGTAGCAACTCCAAAGCCAGCGTAGGATTTCCGATGGCTTTGTTCAGGTGGTGTTCAAAAGCATCTGCCACTGAATCCAAATCCGACTTTCCTTTTTCCAACATGCGTTGGATGGCCATTTCCTCGTCGCTCATGCCTGTGCGCCATTCCACCCAGGCACGTTTCATGAGTTCGGTATGTTCTTGATGCAGGAAACGGATGGGACCATTCAACTCATGAGTGATCAGGATGAAATCCGAAAGATCCCAATGGTGTAACAGAAATGGAAGAAGTGAGACATAATCTTCAAGTTCATCCTGTTTCTTGTAAAACAAATCATGAATGTTGCCCGTCAACAGCAACGTGCGCGCCTGACCGGAATTCAGAATACGACCTGCTTGTTTGAGAAATGGTGGCGCTTCGCGGCTCATGATGGATGTTGCTCTAGGTTTAAGCTTCTACCGGTATACGGGGTTTCTTGCCGTTCGGATCAAATACCTCATTCCTGACGGCGTCACGTTGTTCTTCAAAAATCTCGAAATCTCTGGTGGCGTCCGGATCAAATACAGGGGACGGCACATCGTAAACGATGCTTGCCCCTGGCGACTCAGTTAGTTGTTCTCCCTGCCAATCCCAGTATTGGGAGAGCCCAATCAAGCGGTCACCGACATAAATCGCCTCGTTCAGCTCGTGGGTAACGATGATCAGAGTGAATGGGGGAACTTCGCCTTGCTTCAAAGCCGTCTTGTTTTCGGCATAAAGCAGGAGCAGTGCCCGTTGAAGTTCTTCGCGCGTTGCTTCATCCAGGGCTCCGAAAGGTTCGTCGAGCAGGATGATTTCGGGTTTCATGACGAGAGCCTGTGCGATGGCAACGCGTTGGCGCATTCCGCCGGACATTTCATGCGGGTAAAGGTGCATGGCGTCGCCCAATTTGACCCGATCCAGATACTCTGCCGCTAGTTTCAAGTGTTGTTTACGCAGTTTGCGCCAGGCGAACCAGCGGAACGTGCGGAAAGGGATGTTGGTTTCATCCAGTTTTAAGCCGATCGCGACATTTTCAAGGGCTGTCAGAAATGGAAAGAGTGAGTAGTGTTGGTAGACAATTCCCCTATCCCGCCCGGGACCGGTGACCGGGGCCGGTGTTGCTCCTTCTTCCTTGGAGTGCACCAGGATGTTTCCTTTGCGTGGTAAATGGGTGCCGACGATGGCTCGCAGTAATGTGGATTTGCCACAGCCACTGGGACCAACAAGGCTGACAAATTGTCCGCGCTCGATTTTGAGGTTCACATCGTAAAGAACCTTTTTGCTCCCAAACCAGTGGGATACCGATTGGCAATGCAGGGCCAGTTGAGGTGTTTGTTTGTCGGTCATGGATTGCCTTTAATGACGTGCTTCAAACCAGGGTGAGATTTTACGCTGAAAGACTTTCAGCATGTAGTCCATGATGAATCCGAATCCCGCCAAAAGCGCAAGATACGGATAGACCACATTCATGCTGAGTAATTTTGACTGGATGCGGATGCGGTATCCGAAACCGACATCACCGAACAGCATTTCGGCTGCGATCAAATACACCATGGCTGGCCCGATCATCAAACGTGTGGCGTCAATGAGTTTTGGCAGGACCTGGGGGAAGATGATGGTCCAAATGACTTCCATGTGGGAAGCCCCCAGCGTGTAAGCCTTGTATTGAAGTTCTTCGGGGAACTCTTTGACCGCCTGGTAAACGCTGATCGCCATCGAGGGCAGGATGCCAAAGACAATCATGGTAATATACATTTCCATCCCCAGCCCGACGAGGGCCATGAAGACGGCGAGCACCGCCGTGGCAGGGATTTTAGCCAAAAATGAAAGTGGGGGATGAAAAAAGGCCTCCATCGGGGTGAGACATCCCATGCCGATTCCCAGCAGGCAAGCTCCGGCGACCGCAATGCCCAGTCCGGAAAAAAGTCGGATGACCGTTGCTTTGGCGTCATCCGTCAGCCAGCGCTCCTCCGTTCGTTCATTCCAGGTGACGGTCTTCTTGACACCTTCGGTGAGTTGCGTCCAGTTGGGGATGGTGGTGTCGTTTGGATTGGCGATGTGCTGGCGGTGTGAAAGCCAGGAATACCAGGTCAGTAGGCATACAACGGACAAAATGCCTAGCGAAATCCTGGTCAATGAACTGATTGGGCGACGTATCATAAGTGATGTTGTTGTTGATGAAAACGAAAGCGATGGATTTTGGCGATGATAAAATCCACAAGGAATTGTAGCTGGTGTAGTCTGTCCTATCGCATGGATACGTCGAGGACGTATTTTCTGGAGTGCGGCGTGCAGCGCCGCTCTGGATACGATCCGTCTACGCCAGAGGTAATCAGGTATACCTGGCGATGGCTTGCACGCTGACTGTATTCGTAAAAAGTAAATGAATGCGGTTGGAGGCAGGTAACCATCACGTTTCCCTGGCGTATCCAGAGCGGTGCGGTGATCACCGCAGTCCAGAGTTGAGCTGGGTACTTTGTTTCATCCGGGTTTTACTGCATCAAATACCCGAACAGATCGCGTAGTTGTTGGTCGTTGAGTCCTTCCAGGAGTCCTTCGGGCATGAGGGATAGTTTGGAGGTCGTGGTTTCTTCGATGGCTTCTTTTTCCAGGACCATGGTTTGGGTGGGGGATTTGAGGACCATGGTGGATTGGGTTTCCGGCCCTTTGAGTCCCTCCAGTGAACGTCCGTCTTTCATGTCGACTCGCAGCATGCGGTAGTCATCGGGAACGACACGGCTGGGGAAGAGGATATTTTCGAGGAGGTAATCCAGGTTGGATCGGTCTGAACCCGTCAAATCCGGTCCCAGATCGCCACCTGTGCCGCGAAGTTTATGGCATGTGCCGCAGAGGGCGCTGAACAACTCGCGTCCAGTCGTCAGATCAGAACGGGTAGCTTCAAGAGCGGTTAATCTATTGTGCCAGTTTTCATGGAGGACTTTTTCTTCCAGATCCTCCTTCATTGATTCCGGCCAGATGCTTCGTATGGTTTCCAGATGGGAAGGGTCGCTCATTCTTACCATTTTCCGGCGTTCGAATGCCTTGATGTCACGTGCCGGGATGCGTTTGTTTTGGATGCCCTTCAGTAAATGCCCGATGCCTGATGCACGACTGATCAATGTTTCGATCACCGTGTCTTTGCCATGCCGTGACATGCCTCCATACCGGCGTGTCAGCAGGTCACCGACTTCCTCCGACCATTGTAGCGACAAACCCTGCACCGCAATGTCGCTCATTTTGCGTTCTTGCAGCATGCGTTGAAGGAATGGGGTGTTGGATGCTTTGTTTGATTTGGCGAGTGTGTCGAGTGCGTTTCGTCGGGTATGGATGTCGCGTGTCTCGTCGCCGGCGATGGCCATCAACGTTGCATCGACGCGTCCATCTCCGAACACCACGGCCAATTCATTGAGGTAGCCTGCGATCTCGGGGTTATTCGTGCGGTTCCAACGTTGGTAGACGATTTCCCAGTTATCGGGTTGGTCGGCCTTGCTCCATCCCTGGAGGGCCTCGCTCATCCCTTGAAGGATGATGGAGACATCCTCCTCACGATTGTTCTGAATGATGCGGTTGAGCAAAGCCGTTGCGACATCAGGACTGTTCTTTATTTCCTGGGTGAGACGTCTTACGGTCCAGCGCGCCAGGTCCCGCATGGGATGTTGGTCCAGGAAGTTCAATGCGGATTCGGGGTCTGAGGAAACTTTTGGTTCCAGGCTGTGCCAGATGAGCGCCGGCAGTTGTGGATCGTCGGTGAACATTTGCTTGGTGCCGATTATGTTTGCCAATGCCCAGGCATCACTGCTGTTCAGATGGCGCAAGACAGAAGCCAGATAAAGCAGAGTCAGTCCGGAGTCTTCCTTGCGCGCACGGTTGATCAGGGCCTTAACCACTTCAGGTGTCGGTCGGGAGCCGTTGTCCGCAAGCAAGCGAATACTCCAGGCACGCATGTTTTCGTTGGGAGCATTGAGACGACGAATCAAGGCTTCCTGGCTGATGCCACCCGTGAGTGCCTGAGCCCATAGAATGCGGAGCCGGACAGGGATGGGACGCGGTTTGGTCATTTCATTGGTAAAGAAGTCGTGAGCTGCGTCCATATCGGCTCCAGTCAGGTATCGTTCGCGCAACAGGATTCTTGATTGTCGCACCCACCAGTCGTTTGAGTGGGTTTGGAGCTGCGCCAGTTCGAGTGTCGAAAGTTGCCGTAGGTTGGGGCGTGAGTGTGGTCGCGGATCCGCGGAGTGCGCCGATGGGTAGGTGATTTTATAAATACGACCCGAGGTCCGGTGAACGCCCGTGTTTTCGTGACATTCACCCACGTCAGACCAATCCAGAACATAAACGCCCCCGTCCGGACCGTAAGTTAAATCGATACCCCGAAACCATGGATCCCGGAAGTGGACCAAATCCGGGCGGTGGGTGGCTTTGTATCCGGCGCCGCGACGTTCGATGTGATCGTGATTGATCCGTTGTCCATGCAGGCTGAGGGCAAAACTTTCACCTCGCATGGTTGAAGGCCATTGATCGCCCAGATAGATCATCAATCCCGAGTGAGCGTGACCGCCCCCCAGTTCTGATGTGCGATCGGACATGCCTTTCCGGATGTCCATCCATTGTTCGGTGGTGTCCCAGTGAACGTGGTCGGCTGTTTGGGGAATCAGCCGATAAAGGTTCTGGCGTTTGGGTTCCCCATACATGCGTTCGAAGTAGGAGCCCGGAACTGCATGCCAAAGGTGTCCAATGACGGTGTTGATGAAGAACAGTTCGCCGTAATCATTCCAATCATGCCCCCAGGGATTGGTGGTTCCTTCGGCCACCATTTCCACTTGTTTGAGTTGAGGATGCCAACGCCAGATGCCGCAATGAAGACGGGTTCTGTCCTCGCGTTCCGATCCCGGAGGTCCAACAAGCGAGTCGGTCAGGATGCCGTGGCGACCATACAGCCAGCCGTCCGGTCCCCACTTGATTCCATTGGCGAGGTTGTGGCGTATTTTGTCTGCGTCAAATCCATCCAGAATGACTTCGGGTTGTGTGTCGGGAATATCATCGTGATCGCGATCCGGAATAAACAACAGCTGTGGAGGTGCGATCACCCAAACCCCACCAAGTCCGAGTTCGACACCGGTGATGCGTTGGCCTTCATCCCAGAAGACGGTGCGTCGGTCGGAGATGCCATCACCGTTTTCATCGTTCAGAATAACGATCCGGTCCCGCATGGTGAGATCGAAATTCAAGCCGCTTTCGGCATAAGTATAGTTTTCCGCTATCCAGAGGCGACCGCGTTCATCGGTGGTGAGTGCGATGGGTTGTTGAACCTCCGGTTCATGAGCGAACAAGGTGAGATGATATCCTTCAGGTCGTTCTACTGCTTTTAATGCTTCTTCCGGTGTGGTGAACGGTATGTCCGAAGGTTCACTATTGTAGGGGGCACGAAAGTCCTGGGCATGATTCAACAGACCGGCGGACAGGAACAGGAGTAGAAGCAGATGACGTAACATGGTGAAAGAGTGGTTTATGAATTCACTACATTTTGAGGGGTTCCCTCCAGAAATTGCCGGACGTTTTCTACCGCCGTATTGAGCAGTCGGGTGCGGGCAGCTTTGGTTGCCCATGCTATGTGTGGGGTGATGTAGCAGTTTGGCGCCTGGTAAAGGAGGCTTTCGGACCTGGGGGGTTCGAGCTCCACCACATCAATGCCGGCACCGGCGATGCTACCGTTCATCAAGGCGTCAGCCAGAGATCGTTCATCGACCAGTGGACCGCGACTTGTGTTCAGTAACAGCGCTGTCGGCTTCATTTTTGCCAGTCGGGCATCATTGATCAGGTATTGGGTTTCGGGTGTCAGGGGGCAATGCAGGCTGATGACATCCGATTGTTCGATGACTTCATCCAACGAGGTGAATCGTGTGTCGGGGTGTTCTGAAGGATCCAGGGAGTCTCGCTTGGTCGCAATGACATGCATGCCGAATGCCCGGGCCAGCTTGGCAACTTCCTGTCCGATACGCCCGTATCCGACAATCCCCATGGTTAATCCATCCAGCTCTATCAGGGGATGTTTCCAGAAACAAAAATCCGGACAACGCATCCAGTCACCATTCATCACTGAATCGGAATGGTTCCCAACGCGCTGTGTCAGTTCCAGAAGCAATGCCATGGTCATTTGTGCAACGGATTTGGTTCCATAAGTTGGTACGTTGGTGACAGGGATCCCCCGGCTTTTGGCTGTGGCGGTGTCCACAATGTTGAATCCGGTCGCCAGAACGCCGATGTATTGCAGTTTGGGGAGTTTGACGAGGGTATCGACCGAAATGGGAGTTTTGTTGGTCAATACAATCTCCGCTTCTTGCGCCCGATCAATAATATCCTCCACCGCAGTGCGGTCATGGATTTCGCAGGGATCTCCCAAAGCTTGAAGACCTTCCCAGCTTAAATCTCCCGGGTTTAATGTATAACCGTCCAATACAACAATACGTTTGCTCATGAGTGAATGGATCTTATCTGCAGATTTGGAAACTGACAATCTTTAGGCGTGTTTTTGGTGTGGGCCACTTTCTGGCGAAAGCGGCTACAAGGTAGCTCTGGGCGTCCCGCCCGGAACCTCATGGCATACAAGTTCCGGTAATGATCCGATGAAAAACCCCGAGGCATCCAACAGCAAGATACCAAATTTCGAAAATCTTTTGGAATGATGCATGCGTTGGCGGGCCCCTTTCTGGCGAAAGCAGCTACTTGGAGGCTTTAATCGGTGTATTGTCTTCCCTCGGTGATCCCTTGGGCCAAGGTGGGATCTGTTGCGAATACCTTGACCTCTTCGGCTTGCAGTCGTGTGATGACCGTTCCGTTCTTGGGAATTAACATTTCTTTTCCGTAGAGAAGATGAAGACGGTCTCCGTTCAAAGATTCCAACTCCGGAATCTCGACCGCCAGATGACGGTGCTGGTCCAGATTGATCACGATGAGAAGTTGCTCCTCTTCCAGTTGGCAAAGGAGTGTTTTGACTCCTTGTCCTGAAGGTTCAAATAAATCGGGGATGATCCGCGCAGTGATTTGCTTGCGTATCGGTGACATCAGGTAGGGCCCGATGTGGGAGAGTTCCGAGGTCAATGCATACAAAGATTGACGGAAGTCGGGATCGTCAATGGTGTTGGTTCCCCAATACAATATGCCTTTGGCCCCGTGAGCGATGGAATCGTAAGCAAGGTATCTTGATTGCGCAAAGCTAGGGTAGAGCCTCTCACGCTCGGGACGGATCGTGTGCCAGGAGAAGCCTTGAAGAACCATCCAGACAGGACGTCCTTTTCCGATGGTATCCCATCGTTTGACCAGTCTGCCACCACTTTGCATGTCGGTGCCTGTGGCGCGCACCGCGTAATAATCGCAACCAATGATATCGATGGGATCCACATAGCCACGTGAATAAAAGGCATCACTGTCGGCCGCCTCATTCATCCAGAAAGGGTGGTGATTGGGATCATTGCGTTTCAACCACTCGATGCTTTGGCGCATGCGATAGAGCAGGTCGGTTCCGACGGAATTCGCATATTGGGTGGCGATGGGTTTCTGATTCTCCCAATCCTCCCGGGTAAATCCAGCTCTGTCTTTCAGGAAACTATAAGCGGTGAAGGTCCAGATGATTTCATCGGGTCCTTCCCAGACAGCAAGAGCAGGGTGGTCCCATACGGATGAGGTTCGTTTGCGCAGGTTGTCCGACAGTCCATCCTGAACTGACAAGGAGATCCAGCCTTTCATCCCGAGGTCATGCAAGCGGTCGAGATCGCTGTGGTTGTTGGCGTGAACCAGGTTGATGCCAGCCCCGGCCATTCTGTTCAGTTCCAAATCCGTTTCGGGGAGTTCATACATGCCGATTGGGAAGTGGGTCTGAGTCCAGGGCGCGACAGGTTTCTTTTGAATGACCGGGAGTATTCCCAGACTGAAATCTGCAGGGATATCGAGCCATTCAGATGCAGAAAGTTTCAAGCTGACCTTCTCCTTGTGGGTGGTGAAGTTGGTACGTTTGATCAACACATGGTCGTTCAGCCGGAGTCCGGACACGATGGACCCCGGCAGGGCTGGCACGTGGTGTTCAATGGGGATTCCTTTTTTGATGTAGTCTGAATACTGCATGGAATCTGCATAAACTTTGTGGAGCAGGGAAATTTCTTTAGGCAGTTCCTTCTGCTGGCACCAGAGAAAGAACGAGTCATGACCACGCAACAGCATGTGCCAAAGCAGTTCCTGGTAATTTTCCTTTGAAAACTGAGTGACTGTATCCGACCGCGGATTTGGCGGAGCGGTGGTATGCCAATGAACAAAGGGGACCGAGGGGGTTGCTGGAGAGGTGTGGGCACCTGCATTTGATGCCACTTTGAGCATGTTGTAAAACCATCGATAATCGCTTGGTTCAAAAGGAAGTGAATCAAAAATGGGATACCAGGTGTAAACCACCGGCATGCTCAAGGTGTAGCCGGTGGCGTCGAATTCCGGAGCCCACTCACGATAGAGAGCCTTATGCTCATGGATGACTGGTGCGGTTTCGGGGAGTTTTTCGAAATAATCAAACCAGTAGCGGTAGCCATCGTGCGGGTGGACTGCGTAATTGCCCACCAATGCCCCGGGAAAGGCCTCCAGCACCGGCTTGGCAAACATGCGTTTTTGCATGTCGCTACGCAGGCGGCGCAGAATGGTTTGGAACGTTCGGAAATCATGATCGTGCGGGAGATGTTGCTGGCAGCGAACACATTGTTTTGAATGCTCCCATGCATCATTCCATTCCATCGGACCGTCAATTTCCCAATCGGCGAAAATGAAATCAATTTCCAGCCCTGCTTCATCGTAAGCTTCTACAAAGGATGCGATGCGTTGACGTATCACTGGAATACGATGTTCCAAAGCAAAAGGACAACCCGTTTTGGGGCCGAATGAAGTGTCCCAAAAAGCTTGGCCATGTTGATCGATGTGAGCTGTTGCATCAGTGCCGTCAAACAGAGAATACAAGCAACTGTTCGCATTGATGGAGATTTCCATGCCGAGGGCCTTTTGGATTTTGGCAATTCGGATTCCTTCTTCAACGGTGGCTTCGAAGGATGAATGGTTCCAGTTGACACAATATCCGATGCCGCGTTGATCCAATTGGCCGAGTAGTTCGCGGGCTTGTGAATCAGGTAGACCGTTTAAGGCATGGTGAATGGACCAGACATAAAGCGGCAAGCGGTTCAAACGAGGGTGTTCGAGTGGTTGGGTGTGATTGAGCACCGTTTGGATGTTGGGTGGAACAGGGGGCGTATCTTGAGCCAGGATGGATGGAATGGTCCAGATCAGGCTGATACCTGCGATCATTTGGAAAAGGATTCGTCTCATGATGAAAAAAACTGTGCTATGTGATCAAGCCCCGTATGACCTCGGCTTCCACCTCCACTCCGGTCAGACGCTGATCCAAGCCGGCATAGGGATAAGTCAGGTGCGTGTGATCGAGTCCCATTTGGTGGAGGATGGTGGCGTGCAGATCCCTTAGATGGTGCCGGTGCACGACTGCCCGTTCACCTATTTCATCTGTTTCACCGTAACGCGTTCCAGCTTTGACACCGCCACCCGCCATCCAGTAGGTAAACCCCAGTGGATTGTGATCGCGTCCGCCCGGTTTGCCTCCGGTGTTGAACGTTTCAGAGACGGGTTGGCGTCCGAACTCGCCGCCCCACACGACCAGCGTTTCATCCAGCAGCCCGCGTTGATCCAGGTCTTGCAACAACCCGGCGATGGGTTTGTCGATCTCCGGACAGTGGATGTTCAAGTTCTCCTCGATACCATGATGTCCATCCCAGGAGTTTTGTCCTCCTGCCGCACCTCCACCGGAGTAGATTTGTATGAAACGAACACCACGTTCGACCATGCGCCGGGCGATGAGGCATTGTCTGCCGAACGGCTCCGGACCTACCGTGAGTTTGTGGGAACCTTTGGGCGCGCCGATGCCATAGAGCGATTGGATGGATTCGGGTTCGTTTTCGATATTCAGCGCTTCGGGAGCGGTCATTTGCAATCGAAACGCCAATTCGTAACTCTGGATTCTAGCCTCCAGTTCACTGGTGTTGGGACGTTCCTTTTGATGACGCTGGTTGAAGAACCGGGCCAGGTCGATCTGGTTGCGCTGCATTTCACGAGAAATGCCTTCGGGGGGATTCAGGTTTAGGACAGGTGTCCCCTGGGTTCTCAGTACCGTTCCCTGGTAGGAGGCAGGCATGTATCCGCTGGACCAATTGGGGGAGCCCGTGGTGGGGCCGCCTCTTGGGTCGAGCATCACCACATAAGCAGGCAGGTTTTGATTCATGGATCCCAATCCATAAGTCACCCAGGCGCCCACGGAAGGGTGACCTTGGATGGCGCGGCCCGTGTTCATGTTCAACAGGGCGGAACCATGCGCAAAGGAATCACTATGCAACGAATGAATCACCGCGAGTTTGTCCATGTGCTTGGACAAATGAGGAAGTGCATCGGAACACCAGAGTCCGGATTGTCCATGCTGACGAAAGGTCCTGCGACTTGCTTGAAGCACGGCTTTGGTCAGCGTGTTCCGTCGAAATTCATTTTGGAATGTTTGACCGTCCCGTTTTTGAAGTTCGGGCTTGTAATCGAACAGATCCAGTTGGGATGGTCCCCCGAACATAAACAGGAAAATGCATGATTTTGCCTTCGGAGCAAGGTGCGGCAATGCTTTGGAGAAGCGGTTTGCGGCCGTGTTCTCGGCTTGCAGCATGCCTTCCAAAGCCAAAGAACCAAAACCTGCACCAAGGCTCTGGATAAATGATCGACGCGATCCTGGGCCGGATCGTTCAGGTTGGGACCCAACGTTTCGCTTAACCTTGTTTCTGCTCCATGACCTGTTCTGAACCTTCATGCGTCCTGCTTTCATTAATCAATCATGATGGTTTCATTCGCATTGAGCATCGCCAAACAAAGGTGGGCCCAGGCTTGTGCTGCTGCTTGTTGATTGCCATCGGATTTGAGGAGGTTTGTTTGGTTTTCATGCATCGCTTCGCATGCCCGCCGTTCATCGTCGGTGGGGAGTCGTTGCCAGAGGATTTTGAATAATTCATCGATGGTGCTTGTTTGATCGGCCAGATGTGCTGCGCGTTGTTGCATGAAGGTGTCGTTCAATAGCGTCAATGCCTGTGGGGCAACGGTCGTGACCGGACGTCGCCCCAGGGAGAATGCGACATGACTTGCGTCAAACACTTCCAATAAGGGAAGGGGGAGTGCCCGTTTTGCATAGATGTAAATGCTCCGTCGGTTTTGATCTTCCAAAGGACTTGCCCCCCAGCCCTTGCGGGCACTGTCCTGTGTGCGATGAACTTCAGCAGGTAATTCCGGGTAGACGCCCGGACCGGCAGATTTCAAGTTCAAATCCCTGCTGAACGCCAACATGGAATCACGCAACACTTCAGCATCCATTCTACGCATCTCCTGACGCCAGAACAATTGGTTGGACGGATCTTTCTTCAATGCAGCCGGCTGGTAAGCGCGTGAAGACATTCGGTAGGCGTTGCTCGTCATGATATATCGGTGCAGTTCTTTTAAACTCCATCCAGATTGGATCAGTTGGGTGGCCAGGTGATCCAACAATTCCGGGTGGGTGGCGCCTGATCCAGCTGATCCAAAATCGTTGGGAGTCGCGACAATGCCCCGGCCGAAATGATGTTGCCAGATGCGATTGGCGATCACCCGGGCAGTCATCGGATTATTCGGGAAAGAGATCCAACGGGCCAGGTCCGCTCTGGTATGGCCGGTGGATTTGCCTGAATTGGATCTCAACATCGCCGGAATATTGGCGGAGACTCTTTCAGCTTTGAGTCGAGGGTCTCCGCGCTGAAGACGGTGCGTGGTCCATTTTTCAGTCGGGATACGATCCGATATGGCCAGGGCCTTTTCGAAGGGAGGATACTGTTTTTGGAGTGCTTCGAGTTGTTGGGTGAGGGATTCCTGTTCATTGGATGGCGCGTTCTCAATGCTTGCCTCAAGGGATTGAATTTGTCGGGTGTGTCGCTCCTTCCAATCCGAAATCTCAACTGGAGTGGCAAGAGTACGTGTGATGGATCCGATGGGACGTGATCCACCTCCAGTATGAGGTCGCCCATAGGGTTCGATCTGGTGGATGAAATCAAGTAGCTCGTAGTATTCTACCTGAGTCATGGGATCGAATTTGTGGTTGTGGCACCGGGCACAATTTACCGTGATGCCAAGAAAGGCCGATCCTATGGTCGATAGGATGTCATCCAGTGCGTCGTAGTCGGCCTGCAGCGCGTCATCGGGTTCATCGTCATAGACATGCAGGCGGTAAAATCCGGTGGCGATGAGAGCTTCTGTTGAGTTGGGGTAGAGGAGGTCGCCAGCGAGTTGTTCGCGAAGGAACTGATCATAGGGTTTGTCGGCGTTCAGTGATTGGATGACATAGTCACGGTAACGCCATGCTTCGGGTTTGGGTCCGTCCCGTTCGTATCCATTGGTTTCCGCATAACGGACGATATCCAACCAATGGCTTGCCCATCGCTCTCCATATTGTGGGCGGTTTAAAAGATCCTGAACAATATCATTCCAATGTTGATCCGAAGGGTTTTGTCCGAATGATTGAACATCTTCGAACGAAGGAGGCAGGCCAATCAGGTTGTAATAAGCCCGCCGGATCAACTCCCGTGGAGAGGCCTCAGGATTCATGACGAGATCGGACTGCTTTAGTTCATCCAATATAAACGCGTCAATCGGATGAGAAACATCGGTGCCCGGAATGGATGGGACAAGTGGAGGAGTCAATGGGACAAAAGGCCACCCTGCGGCGTGCAGATACGCAGCCTCGCAAAGCATCATGCAGAGTAACAGGGTTCTCACGCCCTAGAGGTTGCGGATGCTGATGGTTTTGTCAAGCAATTGACCCATTATCGGAGGTCCAAGATCCGTCTTGTATCCACTTTAGACCTCAGAACTTTGGAATCCCTTATCAGTGTCTAAGCAGTTTATCCGCAGATGTCACAGATTTACGCAGATATAGAAGGAAGATCCATTCGAATGGCAGCTGAAATTTGGGACACTATTTGGTGAATCAATTTGAGGAGATCGTCCCTCTATTTTTATAAAAAATTGAGATAATTAGCGCTTCGCTTTGAGAGTGGTTGGTTTACCCAGGGTGCGGAGTTCCAGCTTGAGAGCGGGTTCATTTCCTTCGAACCGATAACCCAGGTTAATGGTTTGTTTCCCTCGATTGATCTTCAGGTTCTGGTCATTGATGGGGATTCTATCCTGTTCATGCCAGGAGTCATCATAGGTGATCAATTCCGAGTTTCCTGAATACTTCAAGGTTTCTCCAGGTTTTAAGGTGGATTTCAAATCCAGTGTCGTTGCTCCATTGATTTCAAGTGTCACGTCGATGGCCGGTGACTTGCCGGTGGACCGGATGATGAATTGCAAAGGTTGCGAATCATAGGGGTTGTTGAACTCGTAGGTTGAAAAGGCGATCATGCCGGGCTGTTCATTGTGTTGGTGGTCTTTTTTGAATGAGTAGACCGGACGCAAAAGCCATGATCCTTCAGGAGTGGATTCCAACTCAAATTCGTTTTGAATTTGCTGCAATGCTGGTTTCAGGGATTCAGGGAAGGCCCCATTCATGCGGGCTGTTTCCCATTGTTTGATTTTTTCGATGATCTGAGATCCCATCCCGTTTTGAGCAACTGTCTGTGGGCTCGTTGCGAGTGCGAATCCGGCGTCAAACCCTGCCGCCCGTGCGAGTAACCATTCGGCATCTTCCACGCTGGTTTGTTCATTCATTCGAAACCACCCCAACATGCGGGGCATCAGATTGCGGCTATAGTAGGCCTGGTTTTTCAAGCGATACAGAGTTTGGCTTTCGCGGAAGCCGGCATACCACGGTTCTCCCCAATTCATGCGTGTGTAGATGTGCCAATTGAAGTGTCCCGGGTTGCTGGCGTCATTGATCACCGATCCCCGGAGTCCGGGTTTCAAGCGATCAAACCAAGCTTTGGTGAACAGCGTTCTTCCGTACTGTCCCATTCCCGTGGACCAATTGCCTTCGAGACCGTCAAACGATATTTGGGAGAGATTGGTTTGATTGAACAAATCGGCAATGTTGTGGGCAATTTCTGTTGAAAGTTCACTATCACTGAGAAAGACGCGGTAGCCGTGATCCATCAGCTTGGATACTTTGCCTCCCTTTGGATGAGAGGAGGCGGTTGTATTCCAGGCTCCGCGTTGACATCCTGTTAAAAACCACGGTTCTGATTCGGTCACTTGTTGATAGCGTATCAGTTCATCCCCAATCATGACCGTGTTCATGGTCGTTTTCTTCTGAAAGAACAGAGGATCTTCGATAGGGATGCGATCCTGTGTAGCATCCACCTGATCGCTCAATGATGACGAACCGATCACTGCCAGACGCTGATCGGGTTTGGGGCTGACATAGGGATCGTTGGGTTTGATGAAGTTGGAAAGAGTGTGAACCCCAAGACGCACTCCGGAATCTTTGGCGCGGTCGACACACCGTTTCATGCTGTCCCAGTTGTCGGGGAATTGGCCCGGATTGAGTTTGAAATGTCCCCATGTTTGAAAAGGGCCTCCATGGTAAAGGTATTTCAGTCCCGCGCGCTTGGTGAGTTCGATGGCGTCATCCAAGTTCTCTTCACTGAAGGATACGATCAGGTAGGAAGCCGTTGCGTCCGGGGATACCTTGCCCCAGGCTCCGTCAATCACTGGGTGGGGAAGGTTTTCTGCCAGTTCGATGGCGCCGAGGGTCTCCAGCGCATTCTCAGCTGGACATCCAAACAAGGCAATCCGACTCCCGATCAGACCTCCGTCATCGTGTTTCGGGGCCACATATTGTTCATGCCCCCAATTGCTGATGGTTCTGCTTTGACTGCGGTCACGGCAAAAAGCCTGGATCACACTGCCGTAATCCTTGTGTTCTGCCGTGTTGCCGCGATAAAGCTGTTCACCTTCAAATTTGACTGAGATATCAGAATAGTCCGATCCATCGAAAATATTGTACATCGGCATGATGTCATCCTCCGTTCGAGGGAATCCACCCAGTGTTTTTGCATTCAGTGATTGTATGCCGATGGCAAAGTCCTGATTGCGTACAACACCGACTGTTTCGCCGACAATGGCCTTGATCGTTGTGGGATAAGGGCCCCATATCAGTAGGTCTGCCTTGCCTGCGGGTTCGACGGATAACAGTTCGAAAGTGATATGAGTTGTTTTGGTTTCAAATCCAACCTTCGCTTTGACGCCCGTTTCTTCAAACAACAAAACCGCATCTGAACTGTTGGGATTCCAAACCATGCGGTTGGGAGTGTGGAAAGATCCATTGACACGTAAGCTGAGTAAAGGAGCCGGGATATTTGCGGGCAGGTATTCGGTGCCGCTGTTTGGATGCTTGAATGAACGTATTTGCCCATCTTCAATCCTGATGCTGAAGGATTCGCAGGAAAGCTCCTCGGCGAATCCCTCCGAAGAACTGCTGATCAGAAAAAAACTCAATACGATGATTGCCGATGCGCTCGCACTTTGGCTAAACGATTGAAGAATGGGCATTATCAGTGTTTTCACGTGAATGAGGTTGCGGTCAGGTAAGGGTTTCGTCAAGCGTCCGAATAGCCTTTGGTTAAGGCTATGCGCATTTTATGGATCCAATTCCTTATCATCACGTAGAGAGGTTCCACCACGAGGAAAAGGGAATTGATGGGCATCAGTAAACCGCAACGTTTTCCTGGCGTATCCAAAGCGGTGTCAAGCCACGCGCAGTCCATATTCGCGTCTTTGGATACGGTCCGCATACTCCGGCGATATACAACAGGCCCAACCCAATACATTCACGTTTAGATTACCCTCCATGGAGAAGTGGAATTTGATGGGCATCAGTAAGCGGTAACGTTTCCCTGACGTATCCAAAGCGGTGTCAAGCCACGCGCAGTCCATATTCGCATTCGGGATGCACCTTTTCCATTTACGTTGAAAATGTCTGTCTTATGGGCTAGTGTCTCCACCTCATGGCAATGATCGCTGGTAAAGTTCAGAAAAAATTCGATGAAATCTCCTTTCGCAAAGGAGACGAACGCTTGATCAAACTCACCGGGAGCGCTGCGAACAAGGTGACCAAGCTCCTGACCCGCCAAGGTCGCCCGGAAGGCGTTCTACGTGTTGCGGTGGTGGGGGGCGGGTGTTCGGGGCTCCAGTACAAGATGGATCTTCAGGATCGTCCGGCCAATCGGGATATCCTGGTGGAATCACAAGGTGTCAAAGTGGTTGTTGATCCCAAGAGTGCTCTTTACGTGACGGGGTCCGAATTGGATTTCAAGGATGCGTTGCAGGATGGCGGGTTCAAAGTGAACAACCCCAACGCGGCTACGAGCTGCTCCTGTGGTGAAAGTTTCAGTGCCTGATTTGTCCTTTCTTGTCTATGGGACACCCGAATTACTTTGAAAGTCTCGAGCTTCCATTAACGCCTTTTCTGGACGAGGAAGTCTTGAAACAAAATTATCTTCGTCGCTCATCTGATGCTCATCCTGATCGGGCAAAGGGTGGTCCGGATGAAACGGAGTTGGATCCATCCGTGATCAATGAAGCGTTCAAACAACTTTCAAAAATGCCCACCCGGTTGCGACACCTGTTGTTGCTTCTAAGCGGTGAGGTGCCGGAAAGTTTGAAACAGATACCCGAAGCGGTCGGGGATCGTTTCATGGAGGTGGGGGAAGTGTTGCGTCAGGCGGACTCCTTGCTCCGGGAGAAACCGGGGGAGGATGCGAGTGAATTGAGCAGGGTGCTCTTTCTTAAAAAAAGTCTGCCCATCAAGGGGCAGATGGAAAAGCTACAAGGACAGCTTCATCAGGATGAATCGGCTTTGAAGGATCGGCTTTCTGCTTACGAATCTTCCTGGAGTGAACATGTTCGCTCAGTACCTGATGAATGGATCGATTCGCTCACCTTGATCTATCACGAGTGGACGTTTCTGGATAAGTGGCGACAGCAGCTTGGTGCACGGTTGCTGGAGTGCATGGTTTAAGGGGAGGTGTAGGGGGCCACATTCTGGCGAATGCGGCTACATGGGGATATGTGGGGGCCACATTCTGGTGAATACGGTTACTTGGGGTGATTTATGTGCTTTTGTGAGGGGGGCTTTTGGTTTATGAATGCTCCGGTTCCGCGAATTCTATGACCCAAATGAATGATAACAGTGTGAGGCGTCCTGGTGTTTTATCAGGATGGCTGTCGGGGGCTCCCGAATTTGTTTTTGTCCTTTTTGCCGTAGTGGCTGCTTTCAGCACGTACTTTTGCATGTATGCGTTTCGAAAGCCTTTTACAGCGGCGACGTTCGATGGGCTGACTTTTTTCGGAACAGATGTGACGCTTAAGACCGCTTTGGTGATTAGTCAGATCCTGGGATATGCGATCAGCAAGTATGTGGGAATCAAAGTTTGCTCTGAAATCAACCCTGCAGCTCGAGCCAAGGCATTGATTGGATTGATTCTGGTGGCTGAGTTTTCTTTGCTTTTGTTTGGGCTCGCTCCCGTGCAGTGGAAGTTTGCCGCGATCTTTTTCAATGGTTTGCCTTTGGGGATGGTCTGGGGACTGGTGGTCTGGTATCTGGAAGGGCGGCGTACTTCGGAGATTCTTTTGGCGGGTCTGAGTTGTTCGTTTATTGTCTCCAGCGGTATTGTCAAAGACATAGGCAGGGCGATGATGAGCGGTTCGATTGCCGATTTGTGGAATCATCTTCCTGTCCTGGGGCCCATGATTGCCCGGTTGATGGGTGAAGTGAGCGAAGGTTGGATGCCGGCTGTGGTTGGATTGCATTTCCTGCCCTTGTTCTTTCTTTCCGTTTGGATGCTGAATCAGTTGCCACCCCAGAGCTCAAAAGACATGGCGGCCAAAACCGAGCGAAAACCTATGGACGGTCGAAAACGGGTTTCGTTTGTGAAACACTTCCTTCCCGGGTTGCTCTTTCTGATGGTGGCTTACTTCTTCCTCACCGCGTATCGTGATTTCCGGGACAATTACATGGTCGAGATTCTCGACGGGCTTGGCTTCAATTACGATGACAATCAAACCATCATTTCCCGAACCGAAACGTTGGTGGCATTTGGTGTCATAGTGGCCATGGCATTGCTGAATACCATCCGGCACAATCGGGCCGGTTTGGTTGCCGCGTATGCGGTCATGACCGGAGGGGTGGTCCTGTTGGGACTTAGTACGCTACTGCTGGAAATGAACGTTATCAACGGATTCTGGTGGATGACCTTGACCGGGCTGGGATCCTACCTTGCTTATGTTCCTTACGGATCTTTGTTGTTTGATCGAATGATGGCTTCCACACGGGTTGTGGGGACGGCGGTGTTTGCCATTTATGTCGCGGATGCCATTGGTTACACGGGATCGGTCGGGATCCAGTTATACAAGGACCTGGCTCAAAGCGACATGTCCAGGCTCGGATTCTTTAAGGGATTTACCTGGTTTATGGCTGCATTGGGCACGGTTTGCCTGGTGAGCAGCTGTATTTATTTTGTCCGAAAATCTTCGGCTGCAGTATTGGAAGATGCGGCAAAAGATGAGGTTTGATCGGATAAAGAGATATAGATGGAAAACAGGCTCCCTTTGCCGGGAGAGGAAGTGACACTCAAGCCAGCTCCCATTTCCCTGGCCATTTCATAGACCATCGACAGCCCCAATCCTGTTCCCCGGCGAGAGGAAAAGGCTTTGGTCGTATAGAATGGTTCGAATATTCGGCTGACGATTTCATGTGAAATACCAACGCCGGAATCCTGAATGCGAAGGACGGCGAAGGGTGCTTCATTCTTTGGTTTCAAGGCGACATGCCCGGAGAATTCCCTGGTTTCTTCCAGACGTATCAGGATGCAACCTTCAGTCTCCATGGAATCCATGGCGTTGTTGATGAGGTTGATTAAAATTTGGCGTATCAGATCAGGCACGATGGTCACTTTGCCAATACTCGGGTTATCCAAAAATTCGATGCGATGACCGGTTGTATTTTCTTCAGTCAATTGAATGGCTTCCCGCGTGATGCGGTTGAGGTCATGTGGCTGGGATGGTTCGTTTTTTCTTCGCACATAGCCCAGCATGGAACGGACGATGCCTGCCCCCTGATCGATGACGGAATGGATGCGATCCACGCGTTTCCTGACCTTTTCCGCATTGGTGGAATTGGCTTCGATGATTTGAACCGATCCTTTGATGATGGACAAAATACTGTTGAAATCATGTGCGATACCGGACGCGAGAGTACCCAGAGCTTTCATCTTCTGATCCTGCAACAGCTCATGGTTGGCACGTTCCAGTTCCCGGGTTCTGATGGCGACGATGCGCTCCACTTCGGCGTAGCTTCGTTTGAGTTGGAGGTGACGGTTGACCGCAAATCCCGCCAGCAATACCGTCACGACAATCGCTCCGATCGTCATGCCCATGAGTCTGGGGTCATCATGCCACGGGATGATGAAATCAAACCGGAATTCAGGGGGAGCCGTTTCGATGTTCCCGTTGCGGTCTATGGCTTTGACTTCCACACGGTGGGGGCCGGCGGGCAAATCCGAAAGAACGACCCAGTTGGTATGAGAAAAAGGTTTCCAGGGCTCGCTGTCTTTGCGATAGGAAAACAGAAGGCGTGAGGGTGTGGTGTGTTCCCATCTGTCCTGCCCGTCGAAATGAATGATCGTTCCGTTGCGGAACCCCTTGTTGTTGATTGTTTCATCCACACGAATGTCCGTGACCGGTGCATCTCGGTCAAATTGTGGATTGTATTGGCAGATGCCTCGTGTGGTGGCTGCCAGGATGATACCTGCTGCATTTTCGTGGAGTTTGTAGATGGTGTTGCTGGAAAGTCCTTCCTGAATACTGTGACTGAGCCACGTTTCCTTCATGTACCTGTGAACCCCATTGTTGGTCGCCACCCATACGGTGCCATCCCTCGCTTCCAGCATGTCGTTGATTTTTTCATAAGTGACGTGGACACTTTCCCATCGGTTGCCTTTGAGTTCGTATACATGGGATCCGGCGCCCAACCACAATCGACCATCTCGTAATTCGAGCAATTGACCGGGTGTGTCAAATCCCAGGCCTTCATCAGGATCAAATTGAATCCATTGATTGCGCTTTGTGTAAGCGATGCCGTGATTGGATCCGAACCATATTTCATCTGCTGAAACCAGTTCGGATGCCCATAGGAAATCGGTACCCGATTGGTCCGGGGGCAACGGGATCTCGGATGGGGTCAATTGCTCATTCAGATAGTTCCAGAAAATCGGAGTGTCAGAGGATGCTGAGGTGGCCCATAACAAAAGGGATCCGTTGTTTTGTATTGTAAGGACACGTTGAATGGCCAGGTCCGGGTTTTCCGATGCAATCGGCGTGAATTGCCTGGTCTTCGGATCGTATATGCGTGGGTTCCTGCCAATGTTCAAAGCAATTTTGCCGTTGTTCAGCAGGAAGAGTCCTTTGCCGGGCGTGAAGATGTTTTCCATGTGCTGGGGCCAGGGAATGCCTGTCCGCTGCATCGCTGAATCGTAGTGAACCAGTTCGTTTTCGGTGATCATCCATAGTCCGCCCGCTTCATCTCCCACCATATCAAAGACCGTTGATTCCTCCAGCTCGGGCAATATGGTTTTCCAATAGGAAGGGGATTGGCGTACCAGTCCTTCACTCGTAGCGATCCACGCGCTTCCTTTGCCGTCGGTGACCACATCGAAGAATTGTCCTGCTTCAACGTCATTTGATGAGGTGGTCTGCCCTGAATGAACGTCGATTTGATAGATCCCCGTGTAGGTTGTTCCCCAGCCATCTCCGGCGTCATGTTCCCAATAGGTGCGTAAAACAACTTCCTGTGGAACAGCCGTCCAGGACCATTGTTTTCCATCATACTTTACGGCCAGACGGGGTTTGTTGGCAGATTCCCCGACGAAAGTCATCACTTCCCCCGGATTCTCCAATGGACTGCCCAGGCGATAATCCCTGATGGAGTCGGGCAGGTGAATGGTCTCAGGTTCGGTATCTTCCATTTCCTTGGCAGGACCTTTGTAACGAATGAATCCGCCGGTTCCGGAGATCAGGACATCTCCCTGGCTTAATTCGATCATTTCAGCAAATGCGCTGAGGCCATTCAATTTCAGGTCGATGATCTTGTTTTCCCGTGAATCGGTGGCGTTGAAGAGGTGAACGGCGTCATTGGCCAGGAATAGACATTGATTGATTTGCAGTGGAATCAGGCTGACTGGATGATGGAGCTGATCCACGACTCCTGTGTAAGCCCTGTTGATGGCTGGAATGGGATAACTTTTCCAGTGGTTCTTGGACCATAAACGAATGCCTCGTGCATACACGGTCCACAATTGTGCGGAGCGACTCTCGTAAACACGTTTGGCCGATCCATCAGGCACGGCCTGGCTGGAGATGTCATAACCGGTCAGTTCCGTGATGGTGTTCGCTTCCAGATGGCGAATCCAAACCCTGTCTCGCGGGCTGATTGTCACGCCTGCCGGCCCGGCACTGGGCAGGCCGTCTGACATACGGTAGTGGGTCCATCGCGATGATTCAGCCGCATTCAGGCCCGACAGACACATCCAGCCCCACAACACGATACCGCCCAGGCCTGTCCGTGCACGGGTGAGTTTGACCGGCCGGAGAAGCTTTGTCAGGAGCTGTTGCGTGATTGGGTTCAGGGTTTTCGTGATTCAAAAAATCGCGCAAAACCCCGAGTCTTGCAATGCCTTTTTGATGTGGAGGATTCGGGTCCTCAGCCCCAGGGAAGTGAAAATGTTTTCACGGTGGTCATGCATTTGATGGCTTCGATGACTCCTTCCTTGATCCCAAGTCCTGAATCTTTGATGCCGCCGAAAGGAGAACACTCGATGCGGTAACCTGGAACCTCGTTGATGTTGACCGTTCCGCATTTCAGCTCCCGCACTGCTTTCAAAGCCTGCTCCATGTTGTTGGTGACCACTCCGGAGGAAAGTCCATAAGGTGTCGAATTGGTCAACTGAATGGCGTCATCCATGTCGTCCACTGCCAGCAATGGAGCCAGCGGGCCAAACGACTCGCTGGTCACCATCTCGGCATCGCGAGGGACATCGGTGATGACTGTCGGTTCCAGCAGTGCTCCCTTGCGCCCGCCACCGAGAAGCACTTTTGCGCCTTGAGCCACGGCATTTTCCACCGCCTGTGACAAGCGTTCAGCAGAAGGCTCATCGATCACCGTTCCGACGCGTGTGTCCATGGAACCGGGATCCCCGGATGTGTATCTGGCGGCTTTTTTGACAAATGCCTCGGTAAACGCGTCCAGGATGGATCTTTGAACCAGGATGCGTTTGACGGCGGTGCAGCGTTGTCCCGAGTTGCGGAAGGCTCCTTCACAAGCCAGATGCACGGCTAGTTCCATATCCGCATCTTCCAGAATGATGAGTGGGTCATTGCCCCCCAGTTCCAGAACGAGTTTCTTGTATCCGGCGGTTTTGGCGATGTGTTTTCCAACGGCCACACTGCCGGTGAAACTGACGAGTTCCACCCGTTCATCCAGGACAAGGGGTTCGGCCACTGCCTGAGTCGGGCCCAACAACACGCTCAACATTTCGCCTGGAAGCCCGTTGTCGTACAAGAGTTCCGCCAGCCGGATGGCGCTTAGGGGAGTTTTTTCCGATGGTTTAAGAATGATCGGGGTTCCTGCTGCGATGGCGGGCCCCAATTTGTGAGCGACCTGGTTGAGCGGGTGATTGAAAGGGGTAATCGCGACCGCGAGGTTTAACGGTTCTCTCAGAGTAAAGATTTTTCGAGCCTTGCCCTGTGGTGATACGTCGCAACTGAACACTTGCCCATCATCCTTGAGCGCTTCCATGGCTGAAAACTGAAGCACATCACACGCGCGTCCCACTTCGTAGAGCGTTTCCCGCAGACACAAACCGGCTTCGGAGGTGATCAGTTTTGCAAAGGATTCTTTCTCGGCCAGGAGCGCTCTTCTGGTTTTGTCCAGGATTTCGAATCGTTCGTAGCGCGTCAATCGAGAGCCCAATCCCAAAGCTTTCTCGATGGCCTGTTGTGTGTGGACGGCTGAGCATTCTGTGACTTGGGCGATGAGTTCGTTGTTGTATGGATTGTATACATCGACGTATCGGTCGCTTTGAATCGCCTGGCCGGCCAGGTAACTGTGATGAATGGATGCCATGTCTGTTTAATGGATGTGTGTTCGAAGAAAGGCTTATTGCAAACCGTTGATGGTATAGTCGAAGATTTCGAAATTACGCGGATCACCCAGCAGTCTGGTCTGGTAATCGCTTTTGAGCGGGTGCGAAAAGACAAAGGGCACGATCTCTTCATAGCGGCCACCATGTGAGCGTAATCCAACTTTGAGTGCGCTCAGATCGTGATGAGCCGGGGTGCGTCCAAGAACGACATCCCGTCCGCTCATGACCACCAGATCACCCATGCGATCTTCGGGCAGCTCCAGTTTTTGAGCTGCCAGGCTTTTATCTAGGACTTCGGTGACTCCTTCCTGTTGATGGCACCATTCGGCAACTTGATCGATGTTGCATTCTTTGGGGCAATGCACAACCGCAAAGGAACCCAGGGCGCCATGGTGGACGACATACGGATCGGTGATGGGCAGGATGACGGTGAAACCGTCTCCGAATGTTTCCTTCAAAGCGGTTTCGAGATAAATGACATTGGGGGATCCATCCGGCTTTTGTTTGGCGTTCATGCCATGATCCGCCGTGATGCCGACTCGCGCGCCCAATGCCAGTAATTCGCCGATGGCGTTGTCCAGTTGACGGTAAAACTCGATGGATTCGGGCATCTCCGGTTCGTAGGTGTGCTGCATGTAGTCGGTGGTGGACAAATAGAGGAAATCAGAGCGACCTGATCGGAGCAGGGCCACGCCTGCTTCGAGAACATAAACACTGGCTTCACCGCTGTAAATATGTGGAGTGGGTTTCCCGACCATGTCCTCCACATCATCAATGCCGTGTTTTTCCAGGGTGGCTTGGTTGGCTTTTTCACTTGAGAAGGCGATACCATCCAGTTGGTGGGCAAAAATGTCTCTCAATTTTTCTTTGGCGGTCACCACGCCGACTTTTCTCCCGGCTTTGGAAGCCGCAGACATGATGGTGGGGGCCCGCAGGAAGGAAGCGGAATTCATCATGACTTCTTCTCCGGTGTCCGGATTCAAAAAATAATTGCCACAGATACCATGGCAGGCCGGGGGGCTGCCGGTGACGATGGAGGCGTTGTTGACATTGGTGAAGGAAGGCAAGGCACCTCGGGCCTGCGCCCGATGCCCTTCGACACTGATCCGTTTCAGGTTGGGCATGGCGTCCCGGGCCAGGGCTGCGTCCAGATAGGCATCGGCCGATCCATCCAGACAAATGACCGCAATCGGGTGTGGAGGAACGTTGTAGTTGATGTCATTTACCTGGAATGTCGCCGACTTTGGAGCTGTCGTATTCATGTGTGTCCAGACTAGGGGGATCAGGTTCCACAAGGCAATTGGTTTTCAGCCTTGGCTTGAATTTTTTTGGTTTGAGGTCATTTTGGAAGCATATGCGCAGCGTTTTGGTGACAGGAGGCGCCGGATTTATCGGGTCCAATCTGGTTTTGGAACTTCAGACCCGTCATCCGGAAGCCTGGATTGTGGTGGTTGATGATTTTCGATCCGGTCATTTCAGTAATTTGGAAGGATTTCGCGGGGACTGTATTGCGACGAATATGGCGGAACTGGACCTCTCAAAGCGGTTCCGTGACGGCGCATTTGATGCGATTTTTCATTTGGCCTCCATCACTGACACGACAGATCACGATCAGAAGCGTCAGGTGCACGACAACGTCGAAGGTTTCCGGAACATTTTAGACTGGGCATCGCATGATCAAACCCCGGTTGTTTATGCTTCATCGGCTGCTACTTATGGGAAGGCGCAATCAGTCATGACCGAGGAGACTGAGGCTTCACCTCAGAACGTGTACGCGTTCAGTAAAGTTCAATTGGACAATCTTGCCAGGTATTATCACCAGCAACATCCTGCCTGGAAGATCGTCGGGCTTCGTTACTTTAATGTCTTTGGACCTCGAGAAGCCCACAAAAGACATGCATCGAGTATGATCTATCAGTTGTTTCAGCAGATGAAGGCGGGTAAACGGCCTCGCATTTTTACCGATGGAGAGCAACGGCGTGATTTTGTCTATGTCAAAGATGTGGTGGAGGCCACAATTTTGTCTCTGATGGCACCGGATGCACGGATTTATAATGTGGGATCAGGGGAGTCTGCATCGTTTAACCAGATGGTTGCCGCCCTGAATCGTTCATTAGGGACTCAACTGGAGGCGGAATACTTCGAGAATCCATATCCTTTTTACCAGAATTTTACCCAGGCGGACATTTCACTCGCTCAAAAAGAATTGAACTATCAACCCGCTTTCAATCTAGACCGGGGAATCTCAGATTATGTAGACTGGCTTCAAAAGGAGACTTCCTCTTAACGATTTGTAAACGTACTCAGTATGACTGATCCCGCTCAACATACCTCTCAAACCGGTGGCACTGATGATGCAGATGCCACTAAGATGAATCCATGGCCCAAACGCGCAGCGATCGGCGGTGGCATCGGCGTGGTAATTCTATTCCTCGCCTACATGGCCATAGGCAGTTCGTTCTTCGTTCGATCCGTCGTGCTGCCCATTGTGGAAAAATCAATGATGGCCAAGGTCAGCGTTGGTGGGGTTTCCTTTAGCCCTTTTTCGGGTATTGAACTTCAGGATCTGGATTTTTCACCCGCCGATCAGGAAACGATGGTGTCGGCAAAACGCGCATCGGTTCAATACAGTCTGGGTGACATCATCGGGGGAACGATCAAATTGAACCAGCTTCATCTGGAAAACCCCACTGTTACGATCATCGAACGCGAGGACGGCAGCAGCAATCTGACCGATTGGCTGAACAGTCTGCCGCCCAGTCCGGACGCACCCCTTCCGATCATGGACCTCAATGATCTGGATGTGGCGAATGGAACGATTGTCTATCGGAAAATGGATTCCAGTCAGGCAGGGAGCCAAGTGGAAGTAGCCTTGTCAAAAGCGCATGTCTCCAGGATTGGGCAGGATCTTTCGGGAAACATCAACCTGGAGAGCTTGATTCGGATGGTGAAACTCAATGGTGATTCGAATGATCAGGAAGAGCTTCTCTCGACTCAAATCGCACTGAAAGGTGATTTGGATTTAAACGATGTGATGTTTCCGAAGAATTCATCCCTGTCTGGATCGATGACAGTGCAATCCACTTCACCGGCATATGCGGACTTGAAGGGGGTTGGCGGGGCGATTTCTTTGTCTGTTCAGCCTGATTCCATTGAGGATGTCTCCATTCATTTCTCAAAGGATGGACAATCGGCTGGCAGTATTGAACTTTCGGGGCCGATGAATTTCAACACCTTGGAAGGGGATCTTCAACTTGCGCTCAGCGGGTTGAACCGTCAGTTCCTGAATTTGGCCGGTGCCATCGTGGGATTGGATTTTGGGGAGACGATTGTTGACGGGACATTGTCCTGCGTATTGACAAAGGGAGCAAGCCAGGTGGCTATCAGCTCTGTGACCACAGCCAAGGATTTTTCAGTGGCTATGGATGGGATCGCTCTGCCTGCGATGGACATGGGGTTGAAGGTGGTTGCACGTTATGATGCGGAGCAGGAGTCCTTGCTCATCCGGGAATGGAACGTCAATGCCTCCAATGATGCCAAGACATGGCTGGAAGGATCCATCGACAAACCAGTTACTCTGTCATGGGGACTCAATCGGCAGAATTTCCAGGATTCGAAATTTCAACTAAGCATCAAGCAGATGGACCTGGTTCCCTGGAGTTCGGTTCTGGGAGGCGTTTTGCAGCAGGGAGAATTGAACGGGGAATTGGATGTGGCTTTCCTCCAGCAAGGGAAACGCATCCAGGCAAGCGTTCAAAGTGAAGTCTCCAAGGCAAACTTCGTCGTGAGTGAACAGACACTGAATGACCAGCGCATCCAATTTGAAGCCGGTTTGACGATCCAGGATTTTACCCGACTCTTGGTGAATCATGGAAATATGGAGTGGACCAACGGTTCAGGAGACGTATTGGCTTCTGTTTACAGTTCTGGGGGCTACCAGCTCGATAAGCCGGGATTGCAATTCCAGGTGGATGCCACCGGTAACCTTCCCTTGTTGGGTTCGATGCTGCCTGTCGAGGGTATGTTGATTGAAAAGGGGGAAGGGAAATTGGCGGCTCGGATTCAACAGAAGGAGAACGGGTGGTCGGGTCATGTTCAAACGGCCTTATCAGGTTATACCGGCAGTTTTGCGGGTGTTCCATTTCAGCAGTATTCGCTTGAACTTGGCACGGATGGCAACTTGCAGGGTGAAACATTTCGACTTGGCGACACTCAGATAGCATTCAAAGAAGGCTATGATTTAGGAGGCTCCATCGGCGTGAGTGGTGAACTCGATCTGTCGGCCATGAAGGGCTCGTTCAAAATCCAATCCTCCGGTCTCAACCGGTATGCCTTACAACCAATGCTCGGGACAAACACAGGTGAGGGGCCTTTCAAAGATGTCAAATTGAATCTGGAAGGAGCGCTGGATTTGGATTATTCAGCCGAAAGTTCCTTCCAGGGGAAGGTTGATATCACCGACCTTCAGTATGAAGATACCGCAACCGAAACCACCCAGAAACTCATGACCGAATTAGGGTGGGATCTCGGCTGGACCGCAGAGAAACTTGATATTCGAAATGGAACCTTGAGATTATCCCCGACTGCGAAGGCCGGGAATATTGTAAAGGTATCCGGACACTTGCCATTGCAGCCAGGTCTGGCGTCAAAAGGTGCCTTGAAAGTCAGTTCTGCATCCTTGGATTTGACTCCATACATGGATCTGTTGATGGCGCAAACGGAAACAAGCACGGAATCACCGGCTTCCGATACTCAGGAGAAGGAAGAGCCCGCAACCCCCACGCCCCCACCAACTGGCGAACCCAAGCCTCTGGAAGTGCCACTGGGCGAGTTCGACGCGCATGTGGATATCGGAAAGCTTTTCGCCCGCGAGCTATCCGTTCAGGATTTTAAGGGAAGGATGCTTTGGCAGACCAACACCCTTCATCTGGAGCCTCTGTCCATGCAGGTGAATGATGGTACTGTAAAAGCTTCGCTACATATGGATTTCACCCAGCCTGACTGGGGTTATCGGATGAACTTTGATGCCCAGAATGTCCCGGTTCAGGCAATCACTGATACGCTTGACCCCGCCAATAAAGGAAAAGTCAGTGGTTTGGTTTTAGCCTCAGGGGACTGGTCTGGTGCAGGCCTGACGGAACCCGCGCTGCAGCGCAATTTAAGCGGTACGATGTCGATGCAATACAAAGACGCGAACATCGAACTGGTCAGTCCCACCATCCGTTTATTGATGTCTCCGATCACCGCTCTCCTGCGGTTGCCGGAGTTGATGAAGACTCCCATCAGTGGATTGGAAGCAAATGTGAATGTCCAGAATCAGACACTTACTCTAAAAGACACCAAAGTGCTTTCAGATGCGTTTCAAGTGCACACAGGCGGGGAGATTCCACTAGCCAATGTATTGACCAACAGTGTTCTGAATCTTCCGGTTGAATTTCATTTGGAACGTTCCATTGCCAAAAAATCCAACCTCATTCCTTCAAGCGCCCCCAAAGATACACCCTTTGTTAAACTGCCGGATTTCGTCAAGTTGCAGGGAACGGTTGGCAAACCTGAGACAAAAACCGATAAACTGGTCTTATCCGGATTGTTGGTGAAGTCAGCCGCCGGACTGCCTCTCAATGTCGGGGAAGGCGCTGTCAATGCGCTCAAGGGAGTGGGCAATTTTCTGGTGGGTGATTCTGGAAAGAAGGAGGAGGATGAAGACGCTTCTGAGGAATCAAAAAAAGAAGGCCAGGAGGAGCCTTCAACCGGAGTCCTGCAACAAGTCAATCCGTTTAAACTATTCGATCAACTGCGGGGTAATCGGGATAAAAAAGAAGAGGAACCATCCAAGGAGGAACAGTAAATGAAACACATCCATTTCACCGCGTCATTACTCTGTTTGTTGCTGCTGGCTGCTTGCGGTAAAAATGAAGAAACTGCCGCCACGGAAGATGAACAGAGCCAAACTGAAGGGAACACCTCTTCCTCCGGTAATCCATTGACGGCTCCGGTTGATTATCTTGGGGCAGTGAATACGGCGAATAAAATGGCCAATAAAACACTGGAGTTATCCCAGGTAAACAAGGCCTTACAGGAGTATCGCATCCTCGAGGGGCGTAATCCTGCCAGTTTATCCGTCCTGGTTCAGGAAGGTCTTCTGGCGAAGGAACCCACCGCCCCTTACGGGATGGAGGTCAAATACAACCCACAAACCGGACAGGTGGCCATCGTGCCTGTTCAACCCGCTCAGCCCGCGGGGCGTTGAGCGTTTTCGTGGTTCCATAACGAGAACTCCCATCTCCGAAGAGATGGGAGCCGGTGCGTGCGCCTCCAAGTTGGCGGGTGTCGTGCGGACGAGGAAGGTATGTGCGAATACCTGTGCGGTTCCTCGATTGCTGGTTGCTGTGCGCCAGACTTGGATGGCCAGATGGTTTGTTGGTTAGCGTAATCGATGGAACGAGTTCATCTCCCTTTGTTCTCCTTTTCTCTTTGCTATGATTCAGTTCGTACTATCCGTTCCTATCTCATTTGATAGAACGCAGACTCGGTGCCATTCCAGAAAATGAGAGAATTGTAACATGATTGACTTGGTTTTGTGGACTTCTGGAGGCAGGATTGATGTCGTTATGAAATCCACCACAGCTTGCTTTCGAGATATTTTGCGTCTGTTCGGCCCGGTTTTGTTGTTGATGCTGAGTGTTCAATCCTCTTTTGCGTCCCCCGAAGCTTTTGAAATTGGTAAATCACAGACCAACATGCTGCCGGGTGGTAAAGAGGCGGACGGTATTGTCGGGGATTTTCTGATGCGAAATAACCTGATTGAGGCCGTGATTTCAAATGATGCACCTTTCCGGAAAGCGGACATGGGGGGCTGGTGGGACGCCGTGAGTCCCGGGTGCTTATATGACCTGACACTCAGAGGCGCCGATAATGACCAAATCACCGTTTACTCCCCATCCAATCAGCGCGGACCGGTGACTTATGTCAGAGTGGCGGATGCCGGGGAATCGGGTGAGGCTGTCGTTGAAGTGTTGGTGTCTGCTGCGAGTAATGATGGGGTCGAAATCATTCACCGTTACCAGTTGCGTGACGATTGGCATGGTTTGCTCATTTCGACCCGCGTTCATAATCAATCCGACAAAGCAGTGGAATTTGATCCCATCGATCAATGGAAACCGACCAATGACAAGAAAACGGTGGCCGGCATCACTCTTTGGGATTCCATTGATCCTGCCGACAAATGTGGATACGCCTCGGCATGGATGGAATTGGATGGGTTCATTGTTCCGGGAGTGGAACCTCTGACCATTGAATCGGGACAAAGCATGTCCTGGGCTCGAGCGATTGCTGTCGGGACTTCTCCAGCTCAAGCGTTTGGTTATCTGGCTGCGTTGAAATCCGGTTCCGGTACCTTGAATGGTATGATAAAAGCGCCCAATGGCCAGGGAGTAGCCACCGCAGCCGTGACATTGAAACGCGGTGAATCCACATTGACGGCCTATCCAGACTCGGACGGTCAACTGGGGCTGCAATTACCTGTGGGGGAATATGAACTTGATATCAGTGATATGGGAAGGTCGACAGTTCATCAAACCGTAAACATCACAGCCGACACTTCCACCTCTTTTCAAACGACCATGAATTCCCCGTCAAAAATCGATTTTGACATTCGTGATTCGCAGGGACGTTCCATTCCCTGCAAAGTGCAGTTTAAGGGAGTGGAAGGTACAGAGACTCCCAACTTGGGCCCGGCAAATCGTGCGCATGGTTGTGTCGATCAATTTCATTCTGAAAAAGGTGTCTTCAGCGTTCAATTGACCCCCGGGAAATATCAGGTGACGATCACACACGGTATCGAATTTGGTCACATCCGAAAAATCATCGACCTTCAACCCGAAAGCACTTTGGCATTCAAGGGGCAGTTGAATCGACTGATCGATACGAAGGGCTGGGTCAGTACCGATTTTCACAATCATTCCACCCCGAGCGGTGACAACACCACCAAGACGGATGATCGAATCATCAACCTGGCCGTCGAACAGATTGAATTTGCGCCCACCACCGAACACAACCGTCTCTATGACTGGACCCCGCACATTGAAAAACTCGGATTGACCCGGGAAATCCAGAGCGTGCCTGGGATTGAGGTCACTGGGTCGGGGGCTCATTTCAATGCCTTTCCGTTGACTCCGGTTCCATTCACTCAGGATTACGGCGCTCCTCAATGGCAAAAGGACCCGCGTCTCAACGCCATCGTCCTCCGGGACTATCAGGGAGCAATGCCTGAACGTTGGGTGCACCTCAATCATCCGGACATGGTGGCGGATTTTGTGGATCGCGATACTGATGGACGCCCGGACCTGGGATACGTTGGACTTGAAAATCTGGTGGATGCAGCTGAGGTATGGGGGCAGAACATTCTTGCAGACGCGCCTTATTACATCGCCGAGGCCGCCAACAAACAACCGATAGTCCGCAACCATCGTGAGTTTATCTGGAAACAAATGCTGAATACAGGCCGCAAGATGTGGAGTGTGGCCGTTTCCGATGCTCATTCAGTCCATGGCAACGGGGTGGGGGGATGGAGGACTTACATTCCTTCTTCCACGGACGAGCCCTCCAAAATTGATTGGAAGGAAATTGTTCGAAACGCCAAAGCCGGCCGCATGATGATGACCACGGGGCCTTTTCTCGAAGTCACGACCGAGGATGGACAAATCAGCGGTGGCTTCACGCGCGCCCAAGGATCCATCCAGTTGCATGTTAAAGTTCAATGCACCGATTGGCTACAGATCGATCGCATACAGGTGCTGGTGAACAGCCGTAAAGACCCTTCGCTTAACTTCACATCGAGCACACATCCGGATATGTTCCAGAACGGTCGGGTTTCATTCGATCAAACCATTGATGTGCCACTCAGTGAAGACAGCCATCTGATGGTGGTTGCTTATGGAGAAAACACAGACCTTTCCGTAGGCTACGGCAGCAGTACTCAGTCCTCATGGAAACCCTGTGCCTATCACAATCCCATTTATGTGGATGTCGATGGCAACGGGTTTCAACCTAATGGAGACACCCTTGGATGGGAACTCCCAGTGAAACGTCTGGATGTGGACGAAGTCAAATCCATGATTGAACGCCGCAAACCCTGAATCAAAGCCCCCCAAAAAGGTAGAACGTGCCAGCCTGTCCCGCGACTGCGTGGATCCTTGGCGCGTCCCTTGTGGTTATCAAATGCCATTTACCTTTGGTTACGGGAAGCCTGAGGTTCTCAATACCCTGCCGCATTTGAGTACACACCACAGAGGTAAAGGTGTTCGATTACGTCAGGGTTTCCCTTGGATGGTAAAATTGAAATCGAAAGCCACAAGGAGCGCATCGAGACGATACGATCTACCTGGAGCCCACCAAAGGTGGAATTTTTATAGCCTCTTTCAGTGCAATCCGCTTGATTCTTCGAATCAGAGTTTGATGATCAGATCAAGTTGGCTGTTTTCTTGCGTGACTCGTTCGCCATCTGTTTCTTGTAATCGATGAGTTTGTTTTGAAGCTCGGGATTTTGTGAGGCAAGGATGGAAACGGCCAGTAACCCAGCGTTTTTTGCGTTGCCAATGGCGACGGTCGCCACCGGAATGCCTCCGGGCATTTGGACAATGGACAGCAGGGAGTCGAGCCCATTCAAGGCCTTGCTTTGCACGGGGACACCGATAACGGGGAGCGGCGTATGGCTGGCTACCATGCCAGGGAGATGCGCTGCTCCGCCGGCTCCTGCGATAATGACCTGCAGCCCTCGTTCGTGGGCTTGGTCGCCATATTCGGCCATGTCATGCGGTGTGCGATGAGCGGACACAACGCGTGCTTCAAATTCTATTTCAAACTGCGCACACACTTCCGCCGCAGCTTTCATGGTGGGCCAGTCGGAATCGCTACCCATGATGATGCCCACTCTGGGCCGGGTTCCATCGTTTGTCTGATCGTTTTCCATGTTCAATCTTCCTTGGATTCCTCTTTTTTGCCTTCCTTGGACGACTCGGCAGGGATGGCAAGGGCTTCCAGTTTGTTCTTAAGATCGGCTAATTGGTTTTCGAGAGATTGGTGACTCGATTCCATCTCCTGAATCTTGTTGCGCAGGTTGCGCAGATCATCGCCGGGTTGGTTCTGGCGATTGAGGGTGTCGATCGTGCTTCGTGCCGCTTTGTGTTCGGCAGAATCCGGATCAGCACTCAGCCATCCATTCATTTTTACGATGGCCCTGGAGTCGCCAAGCTTGGCCAAAGCGCGGATGGCTCCCAGGCGGATATTGTTCTTTGGATCCTGTAAATGACCCGTGATGAAACTCAAGACCATGGACTTGTCCTCCAGATGTCGGCTCAGTTGAGCCAGGGTGGACAGGGCGCTGGAATAGCCTCTTGTCGTGAATTCCTGTTTGCGTTGCATGAGTGTGTTCAGAATAGGCATGACATAGTCCGCGTCATCCTGGGATTCCATCGCTGAGATGGCGGCCTCGGTCAGACGGTTGCGGTAGGAGGCTTTGTTCAGGAATTGAAGCAACACCGCCGGGATTTCCGCATTCCCATAATTTCCAATGGCATTCAGGGAACGACTCACAATCATCGGGTTGGATTCTGATTCCACAACATGTTTGGATGCGGCATAGGCGTCCGGATGGTAAAATCTCGCGACAGCCGATTGCACAGCATAGCGTACCCGGGCATCATCCTGGTCGCGGGATTCCAGCAAAGCGGCAAGGGATTCAGGTGTATGCATGCCACCCAGGGCGTCCGCAGCTTCCAGTCTTACTCCGTAAAACGGGTCGTTGTTCAATCGTTCCTTCAATGCTTCAATGGATTTTTGCGACTTGTTTTTTTCCAGATCCTTGACAGCAAAGACTCGTCCCATGACATCCGACTCATCCTTAAGTTGTGCCAATAGCAATGGCGTTGGTTTTGAAAAACTGACCTTGGCCAAAAGCGTGTATTCCGGATCGAATCGTACCACTTCAGGTGCATCGGGCAATGGGATGTAGAAATCTTCTGCTTTTTCACGGATGGTCATCGGGTGGTCGATCACGGCTTCGCTGGTTTTGAAGCGAATGGTGGCCGGGACTTCAAACAGCATGACCTTGTCGCCGATTTTCTGATTCTGTTTCACGGAAACTTTTGCCAGTTTCAATTTTGAATCCCAGGAATAGGAGAGACTGAGGTCCGGGTGTCCTCCGTGAAAGACGTATTGATCAAAAAATCTGTCAAAGGACTGACCTGACAGCTCTTCAATGACTGCGTTCAGGTTTTCCGTTACCACGACTCCGTAAGCGTGGCGCTCTAGATAGGTTTGAACGCACTTGCGATACAAGTCTTCTCCTAACCTTGAACGGAGCATGTGAAGGATCCAGCTTCCCTTGGGGTAGGCTCGGTAACCGAATTGTTCCATGGGCCGATCGTAAGCGCGATGGACAATGGGAGTCTCATCGCTGTGTCTTCCGGCAAAGCCCCGTGCATTTTTATACATTTGATAAAGGAAGGCATCCCGCCCGTTTTTGTGTTCTTCGAACAAAGCGTCATAATAGGTGGCGAATCCTTCGTTGAGCCAGAGGTGACTCCAGTCCTTGCAGGTGACGAGATCACCAAACCATTGATGCGCCAATTCATGTGCGACAAGCCCCTGGCTGGATCGAAGGTTTTCCGTGTCGGAAGTGAAAAGGGTGCCGTCGGTGAGTGAAGTCAGGCTGGTGTTTTCCATGCCGCCTGCGACGAAGTCGTTGACGCAGATCTGATCGTATTTTGCCCAGGGATACGGCACGCCGATTTCCTCTTCGAAAAACGCCATCATTGCTTTCGTGTCTTGAAAGGAATTTTGTGCCTGCTCAATTTCAGAAGGCAGGGTCCAGAACGCCATGGGGATATTCTTGTAACGGTCCTCGATTTTGACGAAATACCCCGCCACGACGGAGATGAGGTAATTCACGTGTGGCTTGTCCTGTAACCAGGTAAACGCTGTCAGGTTTGTGTTGGGGACTGATTCTTTCGAGGCAAGGTGTCCGTTGGACAATACTTCCATGCCAGAAGGAACGCGACAGGTGATTTCCGTTGTGAATTTTTCGTTGGGCGCATCAAAAGACGGAAACCAATGACGGGCTTCAACCGGTTCGCCCTGGGTGAAAAGATGGGTTTCGCCGTCTTTATACCCCATTTCCGGAGTCCTGAAATACATGCCCTTACTGGGTTCAGCCGAGTGTTCCAGGTTGATCCAGGCTTCTTCATCAGGGAGGATTGCGTTTTCAAAATCAATGATTACAGCGTCCTCGGATACATGCCAACCGGAGATGGCGTGTGAGGCATTGATTTCTCCAAAAGTCAGTTCGACGGCGTCCAATCGCAACTGGTCCAGTGGGTTTGCGATGGGTTTGAAAGTGATGTGGGTGGTGCCGGAGACGGTGCGTTTCTTGAAGTCCGGCGTGATATCCAGTTTGAGATGTTGGATGTCCACAAAACGGCTGGGGGCATATTTGCGGTGGTCGGGGGAATCCGCCGGCGCCAGAAAATGAGCGTGTTTGGTGCAATAAACCTGTTCGAAAAGAGAGGTTTCACTTCGCAGAACGGGTTGAGTGACCAAAATAACGGCCATTCCCAACCAACTGAAAACGCGGCTGTAAGCAAACATTGATTTCATGAGCCACCACTATGGCCAAACCGAAAAGAAATTCAATGGCATTTCGTGTTACTGACTCAGAGTTGTTGATTGCAAGGAGGTCTTTATGGCAGGGTGGGTGCCATCATAACCCGAAAATCTCAATCACAGGATCATTTAATGAAGCTCATCACCAGATTGTTAGTTCTTTTTACCACATTTTTGGCCTCGTCGATGTCCGCAGCGGACAATCCAAATGTGGTGGTAGTCCTGATCGATAACCACGGGTATTACGAATTGAGCAGGAACGGTCATCCGGTTGTTCAAACACCTCGCATGGACAAGTTATCCGAAACAGGAGTCAATTTCACCGACTTCAATGCTCCTCCGTTTTGCTCTCCCAGCCGTGGCGCTCTCCTGACCGGGAGGTATGCTTTGAGGTATGGCATTCATAATACTGTTGGGGGTGTTTCCATTCTCCACAAAGACGAAACCACCATGGCGGATTTGCTGAAATCCGCCGGATACAGAACCGGGGTGTTCGGAAAATGGCATTTGGGTATGTCGCATCCATACACTCCCGATCTCCGAGGGTTTGACGAACACTTTATTCATGGTGGTGGGGGTGTCAGTCAGTTGGAGGACTACTTCGGAAACAATCACATGAATGCGACTTACACCCACAATGGGCAGTATGTGAAATCCAGAGGCTTTTCCACGGATGTGTTGTTTGATCAGGGAATTGACTTCATGAATCGAAACCGTGAGAACCCCTTCTTCTGCCTCATCGCGACACCTGCCGTTCATTTCCCAACACTTCTTCACCCTGAAACAGGAAAGCGACTCAAGGAGCGGGGTGTAAGGGATGAAAAGCAGTTGCCCATCTGGTCGATGATCGAAAATGTGGACGACAATGTGGGGCGTCTTCTGGATTACCTTGAAACAAGTGGGTTAAAAGACAACACACTGCTATTTCTGATGTCGGATCAGGGCGTCAATGATCGCGGCGTCCCACATCGGGCCGGCGAGGGAGCGCAGCGGGGTGTCCAATACGATGAAAAACATCAGGTTTATTGCATGGTGCAATACCCGCAGTTGACCGATAACAGACCGGGAGACCGATCGGAACTCACTGGAATGGTAGACGTATTGCCGACCGTGCTGGATGTGTGTGGAATCGATCAACCATCGAATCTGGACGGACAGAGCATGAAGCCGCTGCTGGGAAATGCATCAGATTGGAACGACGAACGCAAACTGATTGTTCAGTGTCCCCGGGCAAGAGATCGTTCGAAGTGGGGGAATGTTTCAGTCAAATACAAGAAATGGCGTCTGGTGGATGGAAAGGAATTTTACAACATTCAAGAGGACTACGGTCAGACAAAGAACATCATCGATCAACATCCCTGCCTGGTTAAAGACCTGACCCAAACCTATGAACAGTTTTGGAACTCGCTCCCACCTCAAAGCGAATTGTTGTCAGCCCATGTTCTGGGCGCCAAAGAAGCCCCGTCCGTCAGGTTGAACGGAATGGATTGGTATGAAGGGGGGCACCCGTGGCCACAGCAGGCTTTGGCTAAAAGAAACCAGCAGGGCAAATGGCGAGTAGAAATTGCAAGAGATGGTATCTACCGGTTTGAACTGCGTCATTATCCCCGCGAAGAACCGCGCCCAATCATGGCAGTCAAAGCATCCGTGCAAGTAGGTGATCAACTAAACAGTGTTCCGCTCGATACCCTCGCCACTCATGCGGTGCTGCAATTGCCTTTGAAAAAAGGAACCTTCGATATGATCACAACCTTTCAACACCCGACCGATCATGAAGGAAATAAGGAGTGGGGAGCTTATTATGTCCATGTAGATTTTGTCGGAAATTGAATTTCATATAAAACCGGTCTCAAGGGGAGCTGAATCTGATCATTAAGTTGATCGACGTTCCATTAAAATAACCCGCGGTTGAAAATTAGAAAGCCATTGGGCACAGGTTGCATCCATCAAACGCATCACCAAAGCTAACAACTAATAGCCAACAACTAACAGCTAACAGCTAACAGCTAATAGCCAACAAACTCACCCAATGACCTCATTGATCGGGCCGTTGCCTTCTTCGACCAGAAGTGAGACGGGGCCGAGTTCGGGGAGGAACATTTTGGTGTGGTCAATGCCGAGTTGGTGGAGGATGGTGGCATGGAGATCGCTGTAGTAGTGGCGGTTTTCGACCGCTTCATACCCCACTTCGTCGGTGGCTCCGTGGACCACGCCCCCCTTGATGCCGCCACCAGCCATCCATGAGGTGTAGCCTTTGGGGTTATGATCGCGGCCGGTGGTGTTTTGCGACCAGGGGGTGCGTCCGAATTCACTGGTCCAGATGACCAGTGTGTCGTCCAGCATTCCACGCTGCTTGAGGTCTTTGATCAATCCAGCGATCGGCTTGTCCGTGGCGCGGCAATGGGGCGCATGTTCCTTCATGTCGCCATGGGCGTCCCATCCGCCGTTGCCGCCGCCCGCATGACAGATTTGAATGAACCGCACGCCCCGCTCGGCCAAGCGGCGCGCGAGAAGCAATTGTTTCCCGAAGGCCTGTGTGTGATCTTCGTCGATACCGTAGAGGGATTGGATATGCGTCGGTTCCCCGGCGAGATCGACCGCCTCGGGCGCGGACAGTTGCATGCTGGCGGCGAGTTCGTAGGCTTTGATCCGAGCCTGAATATTCGAATCAATGGAGTAGCGGCGACGAAAGTCGGCATTCATCGTTTCCAGGACTTCCATTTGGCGGTCACGTTCGGTTGTTGATCCGGTCTTGGGCGGGTGAAGGTTTGGTATGGGCGTTTCACTGGCTTGGAAAGGGGTCGCAGAAACCGAAGCCCCCAGATAACCCCCGGTGAGTTGCACCGGTGACGATGGGCGTCCGATGTTCACGAAACTTGGAAGGTTCTTGTTCACACTGCCGAGCGCATGGGACACCCAACTGCCGAAGGACGGGTGATCGAACGCCCGGCCCCGGTGACCGGTCGTGGTTTCAATCACAGCAGGAAAATGGTTGCCCTCATGGCACCACATGGATCGTACCACCGCAATCTCATCCATGACGCTTCCGACATGTGGAAACCAATCGGATACGGGAGTCCCGGACTGTCCGTAGCGCGTAAAAGTGCGAAGGCAGGGGATGACGGGACGCCGCATCTCGGCCAGGTTGTCGCCAAATCCGATGGCGTCGATGAATTTTCCGGCGTGTTGGTTGCCTTTCGGGTCAAAGGTGTCGATATGGCTGACGCCTCCGCACATGAAAAGAAAAATGACCGACTTGGCTTTCGGTTGAAAATGGGGCCCCAGCATGGCGTCCTTGATTTCTCCTCCCTCCGCCCAGATACCACCCAGCGCCACACCGAGAAAACCACCTCCGGCACGATGGAGAAAATGACGTCGCGAAACTGGTTTGTTCGAAAATAAATGTGGATTCAAATCAGCGGACATAGATGAATTCGTCGAGGTTGAAAAGGAGCCAGGCAAGGTGTTTGAGGCGTTTGGAGTTACCTTCGAGATAATCCATTGCCATGCTTGTTTCTGTATCCGTGGGCCGCCTTGAAACTGTCAAGCGGTAGGCAAGTTCTACCGCTTTGTTTAAATCGCCATCGGTCGTTTCGAGAACACGATCGGCAAATAGAATGGAAGCTTTTTCGACTTCCGGACTGTTCATCAGGAACAAGGCCTGCGGAGCGGTGACGGTTTGTGTGCGGATGGGGCAGGGCTCACGTCCATCATCCACGTCGAAGGTCTGTAGAAAATTGGGTGTGACGTCCCGGCTCGCCGAATAACCACGCCTGATATACACACCTCGCCGTTGCTTCGTCGTGTCGTCGCTCGGGATGAAAGAAGGGCCGCCAACTTTCAGGTCAAGATGGTCTGCAGCCGAGTGAATGGAATCCCAGATCACCTCGGCTTCCAGTCGTTTTAGAGGGAACCGCCAGAGATAAACATTCCCGGGATCGATTGCCAGGGATTCCGCGGATGCCGGACCGGCATCCGACGCCATCCGGTATGCCTCAGAAGTTACGATGAGCCGGTGCATGTGCTTCATGCTGTAGCCGCTGCTCACGAACTCAGAAGCCAGCCAGTCGAGTAATGCCGGGTGCGACGGCATGCCTGTTTGACTCCCGAAATCACTGGGTTGTTTGTGCAATCCCTTACCAAAATGCCATTGCCACATGCGGTTCACAGCAACACGGGCGAAGAGCGGATTCCCGGGGGCAGTGAGCCAGTCTGCAAACGCTTCAATACGACCGGCGCGAAAGTCAATGTTGTCGTCTGCAAATGGCCAGCCCGGCTGCACTTCGTTCTTCAACTCGGGGCGGGTCGGATCTGCGCTGGTCAGAATGTAGCTCGGTTCCCTTTCGCGAATACGATCGGTTTCTACAGTGTGAAAGACCGGGATGCTTGGAGTGGGGCGACGATTTTTGTTCACTTCGTTGAGCCGTTTTTGCAATGCGCGAGATTGATCCCGTACCTCATCGGGAAGGATCTCGTTGATTTTGCCACCGTCGATTCGGAGGATCGGGAAGTAGTCGTCGGCGATCTTCTGTTCTTCGACGGTACGCTGGTTTTCGGGCTTCAGAATCACGGCACGCACATCCGGCGGCAGCATCTCGACACGCTCGTTATAGAGGCGTTGTTTGAAGGGAGCGAGGAGTTCTTCCAATTCTTTTTCCAATGGAGCGCGCGCCTTTTGGTTCTCGGCCATGACCTTGCCGGCTTCCAGCAGCGTTTCCGCGCTTGCCAAAGTCACCTTTCGTAAAACAAGAGGATCAAACAACGCCTTCATGGAGTAGTAGTCTCTCATTGATATGGGATCAAACATGTGATCGTGGCATTTGGCGCAGGCAACAGTCACCCCCATGAATGCCGAGGAAACGGTGTCCACAGCGTTGATGGCCAGATTGCCGCCG
>CAYPZD010000020.1:51729-63444 GCA_964415055.1 uncultured Verrucomicrobiota bacterium
CCCCATGAATGCCGAGGAAACGGTGTCCACAGCGTTGATGGCCAGATTGCCGCCGCTGCCTCGCGCAAGAAATCCCAGCGCGAACATGTCGCCGGGACGTGGTTCCCGCTCGGATCGATAGCCGGTGGCGGACATACGTGTGCGCTCATAAGCGCGTCTTCCTGTCAGTTGTACCTGAACAAAATCGTCGTAAGGAACATCATCGTTGAGTGCGCCGATGACCCAATCTCTCCACAGATGAATTCCAGGAGCGGCCGTCATACCCGAATCAGTGTCCGCATATCGCAATACATCCAACCAATGTCGCGCATAACGCACGGCGTGTTGTTCGCTTTCGAGTAGTTTGTTGACGACTTTTGCGTACGCGTTTTTCGATTCGTCAGCGAGGAAAGCCTCCTGCTCAGCTGGAGATGGAGGTAGACCCACAAGATCCAGATAAACCCGGCGCAAAAGAATCAGTTTATCGGCCGGATCAACGGTTTTCAGTCCGAGAGCCCGACGGCTTTCCGCAAGGAACCGGTCGACCGGATGCTCTGAACAACCGTCGCTCTGAGGGATTTTCGGAGTGATAATGGGCCGTAACGACCACCAAAGTTCCGTTGGAATCTTCCTCTGACCTTCCTCCGCTTGGGCGACGTGCAAAAACCATGAGGTGAAAACGGCACAGGAGACAAACAGAAACAGGCTCGAAACCATGTTTCGTCTTCGTTGACTCCTTGGAACGTTCCTGGGATTCCTGTTGAATGGCTTCATCATTTCGAGTGGACAAATCCAGATCCTCATCGACCTCCGGTTGAATTACGAATGCTAATGAGCCCGTGTTGATTGTCGAGTAGATTTCCATATCACTCTTCATGGCCAATAAGAGTATGCGGGGCAGGGTGATGGTATCTGGGATTTGGAAATCGCTTCCAGTCAGGTGAAAGGCTTCCGTTCTGTGAAAAATTCAAGAACGCGAAAGATTGAGCGATGAGCCACGTTTATTGCAGCTCCATTTTGTTGAAGCAGGATAATGGAGCTTGCTTAATGATGCATAGGAAGACTACTGTGATGGATGTTGAATGCCCTGTTGGTTGTAATTCGCCCTGAGATTGGATGGACAAGAGTCGCTAGAAGAGAGGAGAACTTTTTAATGATCGCGTTGATCGAGTGGGGTTTGCTTGCTTTGGTGACGACGGGGATTGAAAGTTGGGGCATGATTGAACTGGGAGCGGGTAAAAATAGCATTGGAGGCGCTTACAGCTTGTCGTTAGGCAGGATTCTTAATTATCAAATTGTCTACCTGTTGCTATTCTCTTTGTTCGTTTGCGTTGCTTCTGTGATGATTTATTTTTCAGTAAAAAAAGAAATCATTCAATGTGGTTTTTATTATTTGTTTGGTGTGGTTCTCTATCTTTCATGCCCTATGTTGCTAATGAAAATGTTGGATGCTTTTCCCGGAGTCAATACTTGGGTGTGTTTTGTGGTGGCGATAGTTTTGATTGTGGTTTCCACGTATGCTGCGATACCAAATATACTGTTTCCGAATGTAACTGATGGGTTTTCAATATTTATTATAATTTCATTTATATTATGTGGGATGCTTTTTTGTTGTCACTTTATTAATGTTATTAAATTAAAAATTGGATGAAGTGCCAGTAAGCAATGGTTTTATTTAAGAGTGAACAACTTTTTGTTTCAATTTTTTTAACTTTTTTTCAGATAATCTTATATTTAAAATGCGCTTTACAAAGTTGGCGTCCCTGTGGTGCAGGTAGTTCAAACTGCATAATTCCGAATGGAATTCTCTGTCGCTATTTGTATTGGCAATAGAAAATAGTGCATTCTTCTCAGATCTGACAAAATTCGGATGTATCCACGCTATTATCCTGAAAAAGAGCGTCAAAGGAGAAAACCACCAATGGCAATTCCACAAGACTTGTTCATAAAATTGCGTTTCATTGCATTTGTAATATTTGCAATATGCATTTATAAAAGAATCGTTCCATGATGTAGTGAACATTTTAATTTTTTATCTTGGTTATGCTGCTGTCAGACTTGTGATGCTTGGTCGCGCAGGTAAGACGAAACTGAGTTCTTTTGAACATGCATTGGAGAAAATTACCGTTATGGGATATTCGCACGCGTGGCGAATAATGCAAGTTTTATTATCGTATGATTGTTCCGGGGGGGAGATGCTCCATCTTGAACATCTTCACAAGCTGCAGGTAAGGTAATGTCTGCAGGGGAGCATTCACGTTAATAAATGAGCGTTTCAAATGACAAGTCAACAGCATTCGTATAGCCGCGTTCAGTCTATCGACAATTCCATTCCCACGTGTTATAACGATAGCACATTAATCTCAAACCATCATTAAATCATGTTCAACCAATCAACATCTCGTCGAAGCTTTGTAACGAAAAGTGCCGCAGCCGGAGCAGGGCTCCTGATCATGCCTACTGGAACTCTTTTCGGGAAAAACCGTCCCGGGAATAAACTGAACATCGCCCTAATTGGTTGCTGGGGACGAGCGACCGCGCACTTTCGCATGTTGGAGAAGGAAAATGTGGTGGCACTTTGTGATGTGAATTCCAGAGCTCTGGGTGCCGCCGCCGAGAAGTTTCCGAAGGCAAAACAATACAAGGATTGGCGCAAATGTCTGGACCAGAAAAATCTGGACGCTGTGGTGTGCTGCACCCCGGACCATCATCACGCCTTCGTTTCTACCTGGGCGATGAACCGCGGCCTGCATGTCTATGGCGAAAAGCCCCTGGCCAATACCGTCGAAGAGGCTCGCACCGTGCGCGAAACGTATCTCAAGAATCGAGATAAGATTGCGACGCAATGCGGAACGCAAAGGCACTTTCACCCCAATTTTGATTACGTGAAAGCCCTCGTTCGAACAGGTGCCATCGGCGAATTGGAAGAGGTCCACGCCTGGGGAAACAGGACTCACGACAAAACGGACTATCCTGCGGGAACGGGATCGGCTCCCGATTACCTGGATTGGGATCTCTGGGTCGGCCCCTCTCAGATGAGGCCATTCAGTGAAGATTATTTTGCCGCCTACAACCACAGGACAAAAAAACGCGACCTTTCATACTTCGTTTCGGATGTATCGAAGTGGCCTCGGGGGTCGAATTGTCTGTCCTGGAATATGTATCGTGAATTTGGGAATTGGCAGATTGGCGATATGGGAAGCCATACCATGGACCTCGCCTTCAATCCGCTTGAAGCAGATTATCCCATCTCGGCTCAAGCTGAGGGCGAAGCTTACAATCCAAACGTATCCCCGTCCCGAATGAGTTCCCATTGCATGAACCCAGCCAATGAATGGCGGGGAGAGATAGCGGTCTCGTGGCATCAGGGAGGCAACATGCCGAAATCACCCCTCAGCTACATTGACCTGAACAAAGTGGGCCATGGAGCCCTTTTCAAAGGGACCAAAGGCTTCATTGTTGCCGATTTTAAAACACGCACGGTCATTCCCTATGGTGAGGGTTCCGACATGTCTTACTTCAAGGCGCAGAACATTCACATACCGAAAAAAACAGTCTCCGACTTTGGTGAGGAATGGACCAACGCCTGCAAAACGGATCTCAAAACTTCCTGCAACTTTGATTACTCTGGAATCATGATCGAGCAGCTCCTTCTGGGTTCGGTTGCCTTTGACGTGGGCAAAAAGCTGGACTATGACGCCGCAAAAATGGAGGTCACCAATAGCCCCCGAGCGAATCAACTGCTAAGGAAGGAATACCGCAGTGGTTGGGTGCTCAATGGTTAGGCGGTGCTTCCGTCATCAACTCTCCTTGCTATGATGTGATCGAGTTACTACGCTGGATGTATCTCAATGAGGATACGCTATTAACATGGACCGGACAAACACGATGCTGCGATTTTCTCCGAATAAGAACTGTTTTTATGGGACCTTTATATGCGGCGTGTTCGGTTTTGTTTTCATCGCCCTTTCTTTTACTCCTGCCTGCTTTGGCGCATCGGAAAACGACACAATAGAATTAGCGGGATTGGATTGGTGGTCCCTGCAACCCGTGCGGCATGTCTCCCTACCTTCGGAATCCGATTGGGCACGGAACTCCATCGACAACTTCGTTCACCAAAAATTGATCGAAAACGGACTTCAGCCTTCGAGGGAAGCCGATCAGGAGATTCTGATCCGCAGATTGTATTTCGATTTGGTCGGGCTTCCGCCGACACCCGATGAAGTGGATCTCTTTTTGTCGGACCCGTCGGATGCAGCTTATGACAAACTGGTCGATCGACTGCTTGCCTCTCCGCATTATGGCGAACGCTGGGGGAGGCACTGGCTGGATGCCGCGCATTTCGGCGAGAGCAATGGATTCGAATACAATCAACCTCGTGATCATGCGTGGCATTATCGTAACTGGGTCATCCATGCCTTGAATCAGGATATGCCATATGACGCATTTGTCCGCATGCAATTGGCTGGCGACGCCATCAAGCCCGGGGCCGAAGGTGTTATTGCCACCGGTTTTCTTGTCACGGGACCGCACAACACGACTAAGCCATCCAATGACACCATGCGCAAGACCATGCGCCAGGATGAAATGGAGGATATGATCGCGCTGGTGGGGCAAACTTTCCTTGGACTGACGGTTAATTGCGCCCGTTGTCACGACCATAAGTTCGATCCGATCACTATGTCCGATTATTACAGCCTGGCCTCCGCATTGGCTGGCGTGGAATTTGGCGACCGAACAATTCCACGACAGGATGGGAGCGTGGTCAGTAGCGGAGGTGAAGGAGACAAAGAACAAGAAAACACTGACAAAACCTGGGCGGTCACATCAATTGATCCCGGTGTCACCCATGTTTTACGACGTGGTGATGTGCGAAATATAGGGAATGCCGTTTCTCCCAGAGGGATCCTTGCCCTTCGGATGCTGAATCATGATTTTGGATTACAACCCGAAGCCGGTGATCTTGCTCGCAGATCGAAATTGGCGGAATGGATCACTGATCCTAAAAACCCACTATTCGCACGCGTCATCGTTAATCGCATCTGGAAACATCATTTCGGCCAGGGAATTGTAATCACTCCCAATGATTTCGGATACGGTGGCGGTCGACCAAGTCATCCTGATTTGTTGGACTGGTTATCCGGCTATTTAAAACAACATGACTGGAGGCTTAAACATCTGCATCGCCTGATTGTGACTTCAGCCACCTATCGCCAATCTTCCAGGTTTAATGCTCAGGCCGCTGCCATGGATGCCGGGAATCGTTTCCTTTGGCGTAGGGAGCCATCCCGGTTGGAAGGAGAAATCTTGCGTGACACCTTGTTATCTGTGTCCGGTGTGCTGGATCCAAAATTAGGAGGTAAGGGGTATCGCGACATGCATGAATACAAATTCAAGGGCAGCCATTTTTACGACATCATTCCACAGGATCGACCAAAGCAGTTTCGCAGAACAATTTATCGTTTCAGTCCACGGGGCGCCAAGCGCACACTTTTGGATGCATTTGACTGTCCTGATCCATCGGCCATCACTCCTCAACGCGCCGTCACGAACACCCCCTTACAATCGCTTGGATTGATGAATAACGATTTTGTCATAAGCATGGCACAAGCATTCGCCGAACGGCTTAAATTACAAGCGGGATCCGATGGGGAACAGCAGATTAAGTTTGCATACCGGCTTGCGTATGGCCGAAAGGCGGAAGAGAAAGACTTGGAAACTTCTCTTCGGTTTATTCAAGAGCACGGGTTGGCTTCTTGGTGTCGGGTTGTTTTCAACAGCAATGAATTGCTATATGTTCGATAGAAATAAACTTTCGCGACGTGAATGGCTTCAATGGGCTTCACATGGTTTGGCGGGCGCCGCGTTGACCAATCTCTTTGCATCTGATCGTCCGGTGCCGGGGGGAGCGCAGCGGCTCGATCACCGTGCCAGCGCAAAGCGTGTGATTCACATCTGCTTGATGGGGGGGCTGAGTCACATCGATTCCTTCGATTTTAAACCCGGATTGGCCAAGTTTCACAATCAATCACTCCAATACACCGAACGACCTGCAACTTTCTTCAATCAAATCGGGCTCATTCGAAAGAATGACTGGGAATTTCGTCAGCATGGGAAGAGCGGATTGTGGATATCGGATTTGTTTCCGCACCTCGGCGGGGTGGCGGATGAACTGACCGTGATCCGATCCATGGTCGCTGATTCCGCCAATCATACGCCAGCCACCTTCCAACAAAATACAGGGTTTCAATTGAACGGATTTCCAGTCATGGGTTCATGGGTTTCTTACGGATTGGGTGTTGAAACCGAGAATCTTCCTGCCTATGTGGTGCTTCCTGACGCCCGAGGTTACCCTGCTGGAGGCACCATCAACTGGTCGAATGGATTTCTTCCGTCGCGACACCAAGGAGTAGCCTTTAACAGCAGTGGGGTGCCGATTCCCGATTTGTTCCCACCTGAAGGAATATCTAAAAAAACCGATGCGGCATCCAGGGAACTGCTGGCAGAGTTGAATGCGAATGATCTCGAACGGCATGGATTGGAAGATGCCATGTTGGCCCGCATTCGCAGCCACGAACTTGCCGCACGCATGCAGTTGGCCATTCCCGAAGTAACAGCCATCGATGGCGAATCCGAATCCACCCGCGACATGTATGGGCTTCATCGGGAAGAGACGCGGGATTTCGGACGCAATTGCTTGCTTTCACGACGACTCCTGGAGCGCGGTGTGCGCTTCGTTCAACTGATTTCCGGCGGATCATTCGGTTCTCCTCGTATCAACTGGGACGGTCACGAAGACATGCGGAAAAATCACTCTCGGGAAGCCGCCCGGATCGATCAACCCATCGCGGCCCTGTTACGTGACCTTCGCCAACGGGGCATGCTGGATGATACACTTGTCTTGTTCACCAGTGAGTTTGGCAGGACTCCATATACCCAAACAGACGAAGACAAACTTGGAACCGGACGGGACCATAACATGTATGGATTTTCAGTGTGGATGGCCGGCGGTGGATTGAAGCCGGGCTTCGCCTACGGTCAGACGGATGAAATAGGGTGGAAGGCATCGGAAAAATTGGTTCACTGGCACGACTTTCATGCCACTGTGCTACACCTATTGGGCGTCGATCACGAACGATTGACATTTTATCATAATGGCATCGAACGGAGATTGACCAATGTGCATGGGAATGTGCTGTCCGGCATCCTTGCCTAGGTTGTTCGCCTGGTTTTAATAGTATCCGTAAGGGGAGATTTTGGAATCGGGATTGCCTTTGTGATTGACTCGGCTGGCCACCCAAAAGTTAAGTCCAGTTGTTTTTCCCTTGAGATTCAGATCTCCCATCCCTTCCGGTATTCGGTGGAAATGTATTGATTGGCGGCTTTGTTGTTGGTCACTTTTAAATTCTTGGCATCCCATTTGATTTCCGTTCCGGCGCGCAGAGCGACTTGACCGAGTAGAACCACTTCCGTGACTGGGCCTGCTTTATCGAAATTGGATAGAGCCGGAGAACCTCCTCTGCAAGCGGCGAACCAGTCGTCGTAGTGGCACTGATGCCAGTCCTCGCATTCTCCGAAGATTCTGGGGGTGTTTATTTCCTGATACTTGCGTCCGCTTTTCAGTTTTCCACCTCCGCTGTAATGCGTCAGCATCGTATCTTCTGTCCCGACCATCAGGATGCCGTTTGTATCGTATTCAGAACCGGGGAATAGGTCTTGTGAGGGTTTTCTTCCGCCATCATACCAATGAAACTTGAAGGCTGGTTTCCCAGGTCGTTTTGGGAAATCCCAAACGATATGGGACTCGGTCGGTCCGGTTTCATTCGTTTGACCGATTGCGTCCGCGACGATTTTCTCCGGAGCACCCATATCCATCGACAAGGTTGCCAGGTTCAGGAGATGACACCCCATGTCTCCGATCGCTCCCGTTCCGAAATCCCAATAGGCGCGCCAGGTGAATGGATGATAGGCGGGATGGTAGGGACGCCACGGTGCACAACCGATCCATAGATCCCAGTCGATATGGTCCGGAACGGCGTGTGCGCCTGTTGGGCGTTCAAGTCCCTGTTTCCAGTATCGACCAGGTCGATTCGTCCAGCAGTGCATTTCTTTAATCTCCCCGAGAGCGCCTGATTTGACGACTTCCGCATCTCGTCTCATTTTTGAGCTTGAGATTCCTTGGTTGCCCATTTGGGTAGCAATCCCTGCTTCCCTGGCTGCTTGTGTGAGTGTTCGCGCTTCCCATACGGTGTGAGTGAGCGGCTTCTGACAAAACACATGTTTCCTGGATCGAACGGCCCGCATGGCCGGGTGGAAATGCATATGGTCCGGTGTCGAGATGGTCACGGCGTCGATCTTGTCTGTCATCTCATCGAACATCACGCGGTAGTCCTTGTAGCGTCTGGCCTGGGGGAATTTATCGAACATCTCGGCTGCGTGTTGGTGGTCAATGTCCACAAGCGCCACAATATTTTGTGATTCACAGAAGGTGAGATCTGCCTTGCCCTTGCCTCCACACCCAATGCCGGCAAGATTCAGACGTTCGTTTGCACCCAGCACGTTTCTGGTGGAGACGAAAGGAAAGGTGACAGCGCTTGCTGCCAAAGCGGAGCTTTTGATGAATGAACGGCGTGATAAATGATTCTGCTTCATGGTGATAGTCTGACCTTTACTTATCAAATGGCTAATAGGTTGAGCAAGTTCCTTTTTTGATCCAATAAGTCGTCAGGGCGGCAGTTCATTTATCAAACAATGGAGGACAAGAAACCCAAGGATTTCTGTGGAGTGCGTGCGACTAGGCTCCGCTTTGGATAAGGGCCGCCTACAAAAAAATATGCTTCATTTAAAAACAACCAGTCGATTCCCCACCGCGTCATGAATTTGCAGTTGAGGGCTGCGAAAAAGGGTAGTTTCTGAGAGATAAGTATGCTGAGGAGTTGACTTGAGGTATCCAAAGCGGCGCCAAGTCGCGCGCATTCCATATGGTTCTCGCCTCATTCTTACATTCATAGAATTAAATGAGATGCACCCTTGGATGAAACCCGGACAGGATGGATTTTGAGGTTTTGAAATTATTTTACATGGGTCAGTAGGACCTGGGTGTCTGTATAGCTGATTGAGTAACGGTTTTTATTGCCGTCGTAAACTTCCTGGTTGGCATTTCGGAATGTGCCTGTGATTTGTTCAGCGATCAGGATTGTTTGTGATGCCTTTTCTTTAAGGTCGAAACTTCCTTTGGCTATCGAAAGAGTGCCTGCCAGGATCGCTTTACCTTTGACCTGTAATCCGATGTTGGTTTTATCCGTGAGCGGAATGGTTAGCTTGGCATTTTTCGATTCGTGATAGTCCATGCTTACCGTGAGGGGGGCTCGATCGGATACGGAGACGGTTCCGTTATTATAGAGAATGGAATCGACCGTTCCATTTCCATGCAGTTCGCCCCCTGGATTAATGTCGACCCAACGAAGAGAGGCAAGGGTGCCTCCATCGATTGCAACTTTTCCATTTTCGGAAATGCGGATCTCGTTTCGGCCTTGGAGTTGAAGATGATTGCCTATTTCGAGGGACTGAGTTGCTGTGCTTGAAGCGCCACGAATCTCAAGCCCGAGGAACTCAAGGTCAGCATCGACTCGGGCAGCAAGGGGTGTGTTGCCTTTGTTCTCCATCAGCGCCGTCCATGACAGGAGTGGGGCGCCATTGTCACTCATGTAGGTAATGCCTGCGTTAGAGTATGCATAATCGGACCAGTTGTCAGGATCAGATGTTTGCCCGCCATTAGTGCCGGTCCATTGGTGATAAGTGTTGGCAAATCCCTTGGCCTCGGTCACGCGTTCGCCCAGTAGAAGTTCGTGGAGCTTATTGACCACGTCGGGGTGGGCGGCTGCGATATTGTTTTGTTCGGACGGGTCGATCTGGAGATCATACAATTCGAGTGGCGTGGTTTTGTTTCCCTTGATACGCGTGCGAACCAGTTTGTGTTTTCCGCGAATGATGGACTGACCATTGCTGGCTTCATGGATGATGAATTCACGATGGCGTTGGTGGCCCGAACCGGTCAGGGTGGGAGCGATCGAAACACCGTCAATGCTGAGCGGGGAGGGGACTCCTGCGAGTTCGCAGAAGGTCGGTAAAAGATCCGTGACATCGACTACTTTATCTATTTGAGAGCCAGCTTTCATTTTTGATGCGGCGTTGATCATCCTGGGCCAGCGCATGACGAGGGGCACGCGAATGCCGCCTTCCTGGATTTTTCCCTTGGTTCCACTCAAACCGCCATTGGAATTGAATGTTGTATGACTCGCGCCACCTGGGCCGCCGTTGTCGGATTGAAAGATTACGAGTGTGTTGTCGGCAACCGAATCGGACGTGTCACCGTCCTGGTTGGGATCATCGAGAGCGTCCAGAATGTTGCCAAAGTGTGCGTCAATGCGTGTCACCATCGCTGCCCACTGTTGAGCTTGGGCTGGAAGTTGCGGGAAGTTGGGATCGTCTTTGTAGGCTTGATCCCACTCGGGGAGTTGACTGATTTCCTGGAATGGTGCATGGGGAATCTGAACTGCCAGCAACCCGAAAAAGGGCTTGCCGGTTGAGTGGTTGAGTTTCGCATTTGTGCGGACGAAATCGAGCGCTGCGAATGCATAGGCGTCATCGCAATATCCGGTGCTTGGGTAGTCGGGATGATTCTGATTTGCGGGCAAGTCAGGGTAAGCTGGGTTGTTGATATATTTGGCCATGGAGTTTGGAATAAGTTGGATGCCTCCAATTGCACCGCTATCAGCGGGGGCGCTCCACAAGGTAGGTTGAAAGAAGGTATGAGCGCGGACGTGGTGCAGCTCGGCCAGCACGTGTGTGTAGCCGTGCGAGGTGGGGAGGGTTTGGATGTTTTGGATGACAGGATTGACCTGATCCTTGGAAGCCCCATATCCCCATTTGCCCCAATAACCGGTCGTGTAACCAGCGTCGGAGAGTAAATCCCCCATGAGTCGGTCATCGGAGCGCATGGCTTTTCGGGCATTGTTGGGATCATTGTTGTCTGCGAAAGTATGGCCCTGGTGAAATCCGGACTGCTGAGAAGAGCGTGCGGGAGAGCAGACATGGCATCCGTAGCCGCGCGTAAAATTGACACCCTGCGCGGCGAGACGGTCGATGTTCGGCGTGCGCACGTAGGGAAGTCCCTTGGCTTTGCGAACAGCTTGTCCGTTGGGCCCGATCGAACCCCAGCCCATGTCGTCGACATAGAAGTAAAGAATGTTGGGACGCGGTGCGGTTTCCGCACTTTGGGGCATCGTGGCGCCCAGGATCAGAGCCAGCAGGAAGATGAAATTGAGGTGTTTCATTTTATGTTAGCGAATGATGCTATTTCATCTGGCGGCTTCAACTCTCTCAAGGAAATTCGAAGGATTGTTCTTTCAACTGATTTGTGGTCTTATTAGGACTTCATGGCGTTGGAGCCATATAATTGAAAATGGATTGAGTGATCGATATGGAATCAGAATCGAAGCCTGAAGTATTACAGCAAGCTGCCCTCCGGAGCCTTGAGAAAATGATGATGAAAGAACTTCAGAAAAACGGGGTGGAAGGTTTGACTGTTCGAATTGCTTCGTACCGGGCTGAAAAGTTGAGTTACCGGTTTGAGGGGCCGGAAGAGTTGATTCCCAAGGCTGAGGTGATCATTAAGCAGTTGTTTCAGTAGTGTGGTAAGTTTTTAGCTGTTAGCTGTTAGCTGTTAGCTGTTAG
>CAYPZD010000021.1:0-62446 GCA_964415055.1 uncultured Verrucomicrobiota bacterium
TCGTTAATCCAATTGAAGAAATATCCGTTACTTTTCTTCCATGCGCCTGTTAGAGAATTTAAGCCTTGAGCCTGCACATCCACGTTTTGAAAAACGCAGATAATTGAATACAAAAAAGTTAGGTATGTTTTTCTCATATTTATTATTAGGTTTTAGATTTTACTTCCCCTTAAAAGACGAATATAAGATTGCAAAGACGCCAATATTTTTCTGCCGGCCGTCGACTTTCTGGCCCAAGTTGAGTGAGAAGTTAGGGTGATCATATCACGCCGGGGCGGTGGTGCAAGATTCTTCCGGAGTGGAGGCCGTAGCCGTAACGCAGGAAGAATCTTGGCTCAGTTTGAATGATTCTTGGCAAACTCCACTGGGGTCTGCATCCCGAGACTTCTATGCGGACAAACTTGGTTATACTTCCACTTCCAATCCTTCACCACTACTCGACATTCACTCAGTGTGTAGAATATTTCTCGCCCCAGGCATTCCCTTCGGAACTTGTCATGGAAACTTTCGACATACCCATTCTGCCATGGACTACCTGGTTCGATGTAGAGCGTTTTAATGTCGCGTTCTTCGAGCCACTGACTCAAGGACCGGCCGATGAATTCCGGTCCATTATCTGACCGGATAAAGTCGGGCGAGCCGTGTTCAGCGATCAATTTCTCCATCAGTGCTTGAACCGTCTTTGAACCTATGTGACGGGCTACGTGTAGACAATGAGCTTGCCTTGTGTATTCATCAACGACACTCAAGATACGGCAACTACCTCCCTTGAGAGTCCAGTCATGGATAAAATCCCATGTCCAAACATGTCCTGGATATGATGCCTTTTGAGGATGGCGCCCCGTAGATTGCCCCAATCGCCGCTGCTTCTTCTTAGGTGGGGGAACGACCAGCCCCTCTTGGCGTCGAACTTGCCGGACTCGATCATTGCTGACACGCAACTTCTCGTTGCGCACCAGTCGTCCGATTTTCTCAGCCCCCCATTCCGGATACTCGTGACTGAGCCTGACGACGGCTTGTTCCACGACACATCGGTATGGGGATGGGAATTTGGCTTCATAGCGGAAGGTGGATCGGTTCAGTTCAAAGAAGCGGCAAACTTGCCGCTGTGAACATCCAATCTCCTTATGAACCTGCTTGGCCAGGTCGCGACGATGAGCGGGGCTTAGAGCTTTTTTTCGAGTGTCTCTTTGAGGACTTTGATCCCGAGCATAGCTTCCGCATACATTTTTTTGAGCTCGGCATTCTCTTTTTCCAGTGCCTTTAACCGCTTGGCGTCGGCTTCGATCATGAGGCCATACTTTTTGCGCCATCGATGGAGAGTGGCAATGGAGATCTGCTTCTGTCGGCAAAATGCCTCTTGGTTGAGATCGCTGCTATCGCATTCGCGCAACAGGCGAATGATTTCTTCTGGCTTATGTCTTTTTTGCTTCATTGTGAGTCGTTTTGGTTATTCAAAACTTCTCACTCGTTTTGGGCCAGTTTTTCAGGCGGCGGCCACATCCAGTAGACGCGGAGGTTCACTTATTTCTCAAAACTATAACGATACAGTATTGATTTTCGATGCAATATTCGATATGCTTTCAGCATGTCTTCAATACCACTAGACATCAGACGACAAGCCAAGGAACTAATTGAAGCCGGTAAATCATCCCAGGAGATTGGCTCTCTTTTGGATATCAAACCAGGCACCGTTCGTGAGTGGAAACGACGTTATATGTGGGACGGCCCTGACGGATCTGATCGACAGTGTGGTGATGATCTGGACGAAGACCAGCTCCCTGCCGAATACGAGCGGATCATGTCCACGGATGTCATGGAGACGCTACACTGGATTCGCCGAATGCCCATGCCGCGTCGCATCGATTCTATCCTGAAACGGGAGAGGGCGCTGGAGATGCTATCCAAGCGAGCTGAGCGGGTTATCGGCGGTTTGGCCCGGTCGCATGGGCAGCAGAGCAAGGTGATTCAGGTGAACTCTGTGACCGCGATCCTGAACTCTCCCGAAAACTCTGGGTGTGATGTGACTTGATACGGTTTTTGGCGGTAAACAGAGGCTTGGACAGATTATCGCTCAGTCATGGGGCTTCTTCTATTCGATTTCACCCTCCTGACCGTTTATTTTCCAGGTCTGTTGCTGCTCTGTTTTATTAGGCTTCAACATCCACAAATGCGTTTTGATATCCATAACACGGACACACATGTTATGCATAGGTGTTATGCTATCGTAGGGGCGAGGAATGAAGGTATGACTGAAGCTTCTCTATGAGAAATACTTGAGGGAGATGGCGACCCTACCGGGGTTCGAACCCGGGTTACCGCCGTGAAAGGGCGGTGTCCTAGACCACTAGACGATAGGGTCTCCCAATGGGCGGCCCATCTTAAGGAAACCTTTAAACCTGTCACGTGAAAAATGTGATTTTTTTCATTTTTTTTTGGAACGCTGTTTCCCTGGCTTTGAATGAGGACCGAAACGCGGTGGTTCGAAGGCATCTTAAAGGGCTTCCTGACCGCATTCTATACTCCTTTTTGATAAAAAAACGCTCCTTTTGAGCGATTTTTGATGAAAGCTACGCCTTTTTACGGTAATTAGGATCTTCATTTATGGAAGCAACAGCTGATATTGGATTAATTGGATTGGCAGTGATGGGACAAAATCTCGTCCTGAACATGAATGATCACGGCTTCGTGGTCTCTGTTTTCAACCGCACCGTCTCAAAGGTGGACGATTTCCTTGCGAATGAAGCCAAGGGGACGCAGATCATCGGTGCTCATAGCATTGAGGAATTCGTTTCCCAGCTCAAACGCCCCCGCCGGGTCATGCTTCTGGTCAAGGCCGGACAGGCGGTCGACGATTTCATCGAGCAATTGCTTCCACATCTTGAACCCGGAGACATTATTATCGATGGTGGTAACTCACTTTATCAGGACAGTGTCCGCCGCACCGCTTATCTCGAAAGCAAGGGGTTTCAATTTATCGGAACCGGTGTCAGTGGTGGTGAGGAAGGAGCCCGTCGCGGTCCGTCCATCATGCCCGGTGGTTCCAAGTCTGCCTGGCCGCACGTCAAAGACATCTTCCAAGCCATTTCCGCCAAGGTGGACGATGGCGCTCCCTGCTGCGACTGGGTGGGCGAGGACGGCGCCGGGCATTACGTGAAAATGGTGCACAATGGCATCGAATACGGTGACATGCAGTTGATCTGCGAAGCCTACCAATTGATGTCTGTCGGTCTGGGGATGACACCGGACGAAATGCACGAAGTGTTCAAGGAATGGAACGAAGGCGTGTTGGATTCCTACCTGGTGGAAATCACCCGTGACATCCTCGCTCACAAGGACGACGATGGAGCCCCGTTGGTCGACAAGATTCTCGACACCGCAGGTCAAAAGGGAACCGGTAAATGGACTGTGATTTCATCGGCTGATCTTGGCGTTCCCATTACGATGATTGCCGAGGCGGTTTACAGTCGTTGCGTATCTTCAATGAAAGAAGAGCGTGTTGCTGCCGCCAAGAAATTGCGCGGACCTAAACCGGTTATCAAAACCGATCGCGCCAAATTTATCGAAGACATTCGGCAGGCATTGTATGCCTCCAAGATCGTTTCTTATGCTCAGGGTTACATGTTGCTGCGGTCCGCTGCCAAGGAGTATGGATGGAAACTGAATTACGGCGGCATCGCCCTGATGTGGCGTGGTGGTTGCATCATCCGCAGCCAGTTCCTCGGAAAGATCAAGGAAGCCTATGACAAACGTCCGCGCCTGGCGAACCTGATGCTGGATCCGCATTTCAAGAAAGAGATTCGTTCCTGTCAGCGTGGCTGGCGCAACGTCATCGCCACGGCGGTTAAGAAAGGCATTCCGGTGCCCGCTTTTGCCACCGCGCTGAACTTCTACGACAGCTACCGTTCGGAACGCCTGCCCGCAAACCTGCTGCAGGCCCAACGCGATTACTTTGGTGCTCACACCTACGAGCGCGTTGACAAACCTCGCGGCGAGTTCTTCCACACAAACTGGACCGGAACAGGCGGAAGAGTTTCGTCTTCGACTTACACAGTCTAACAAAGTTTCGTCATATCTTATTCGCTAAGGGACAGGTCCATCACCTGTCCCTTTTCTTGTCAGCACAGTGAAAGTGCAGACTTTGTTATTGCCATTCAACTTGCTGCACCCTGTTCGCTCGGGGGGTATTGGGCCGCCCTTTTCCATACCAGCGGGTAGAGGGATGTCGGTCGCGATTTGGTAGGGATGTCCACGATACATCGGGATCGCGTGTCCGGTGGCATATCCGTTCAACCCTGTAGGTTTTCCTGCGCCTCAACACGCCCGCGGCCCCGCAGCAGCGGTGCCCTTTTCGGTTTTCCAACCTGTTTGAATGGCGCCTGTCGGTGAATGACGATTATTTTGTTCTCATTTGATGCGATTTCACCTACCTTTGATCCTACGATGAAAAAAGCGCTGCTCCTTTCATTACTCGGTTTCGTTTTTTACAGTCAGGTTCAAGCTTCCGAGGGGGATTGGACACGATTCAGAGGTCCGCTCGGTTCCGGTGTGTCTGCCGATGCAAGTATACCGCTCCGATTCAGTGAATCTGAAAATATAGCATGGAAAGTGGATCTGCCCGGCGAAGGAGCTTCCAGTCCGGTTGTCTGGGGCCAGCGTATTTTCCTGACTTCCTTCACGCGCGAGGGAAGTGGAGGGACGGCCAACTTGAAACGCCAGGTCCTTTGTCTTGAGAAAGCGAATGGCCGCGAGATTTGGCGAGTGGATATTCCGGCGGAATTACCAGAACAGGAAAAAATTCGCGAAAACCATGGCTATGCCACCAACTCGCCCGCCGTGGACGCCCAACATGTCTATGTGTTTCTTGGCAAATCCGGAGTGATGGCTCTGACGCATGATGGCAAGGAAGTTTGGAAGTCCAAGGTGGGATCCAATCTCAGCGGTTGGGGATCGGCCGCTTCTCCGGTGCTGCACGACGGCAAAGTCATCGTCAATGCGAGTGTTGAAAGCGAATCCCTCGTGGCTTTGGATGCCGGGACGGGTAAGGAACTCTGGAGAACGGGAGGCATCAAGGAGTCTTGGAACACGCCCATTGTGGCCACATTAAAAAACGGTTCCACGGAGATCATTCTGGCCATGTTCCGGAAAGTTCTGGGTGTTGATCCTGCGAACGGTGAGATCCTTTGGGAATGCGATACAAAGATCAATTGGTATATGTGCCCCGGGATGTTGTTTCATGACGATGTAGTTTACGCAATTGGGGGACGTTCCGGTGGCGGACTTGCGGTTCGTGCCGGCGGTCGGGGGGACGTGACCGGATCCCACTTGTTATGGCGATTGGAAAAGGGGACGAATGTGCCGACTCCCATCTATCATGAAGGCCATGTTTATTTTATTCATGAAAATCTTGCCATTGCTTATTGCATCAACGCCACCACCGGGGAGATCGTTTATGAAGAGCGCATTCAACCATCACCGGGCCAGATCTATCCATCCCCCATCTTGGCTGATGGACGTATTTATTATCTCTCTCGCCGTGGTGAGTGCGTGGTCCTTCCTGCTGAACCGCGATTTGAGATCCTGGAGCGTAACCGACTGCCCCGCAGAGCGGGTGTTTACAATGCAAGCCCCACCATCATGGGGGATCAATTGCTCATTCGAGCTGATAAAATACTGTTTTGTATTGGCAACCGCAGATGATCGCAAATTGACGCAGATTTTTTTATCTGAGCCCAGGTAGAACGTGCCGTCCCCGGCGCGTCACCTTGTGGTATGGGTTCTTCATATGCCTTACAAAGGGAAGCCTTCCGTCATCGAACTCCCACATCCGCCCCAAAGGGCTCCGGTCATCCGCACGATTGCGTTCATGGGGCGGTGCCCCATGCTGATGTGGTTTGCCCCTTTTGGGGTGAGGAGACATCGCACTCCTTCAGGGTTGCCTCAGATTGCTGGTGCTTTTAACAGCCGTTCGTTTAATGGCGCTCCGGTGAGGGAGTTCAAGAAGGCTTCCAGGTCATTGAGTTCTTCTTCGGTAAGTTTCAAAGGCTGCAGGGATTCTTCACGATGTCCGATAGCCGGTGTGTCTGGTAAGGTCGAGTAGAATTCCAGCACTTCCTTTAAACTGGCGAATCGTCCGTCGTGCATGTAGGGCGCGGTGTTTGCAATGTTCCTCAATGTCGGGGTTTTGAATTCGCCCAGGTTGTTGTCTTTCGGGGCAACGTAGTGAAGCGCCTGGTTGGCTTCAAGCGTGGTATCATCACTATACAAACCTTGTCCGTTAAAGGGATCCGTTTTGACTTGGGCGATGGCTGGATACCTGCCTTGATCCAATGGACGCTCGCCTCGGTCCAGTCCGATGTTGTGGAATTCATTGTCGGTAAAATTGGAATCGGTGTGGCAGAGGATACATTGTCCCCGTCCAGTGAACAGAATCATTCCCCGTATGGCGGCATCGGACAATTGATCCATATCGTCCTCCTTCCAGTTAAGTATGGCATCAACGAAACGGTCGAAGGGAGCAGCAGTGGAAAGGATCTGTCGCTGGTATGCTTCCATGGATTTGCCAATGTTGCTGAAGACTCGGTTGAGTGCCTCCTGATCCGATTCCTTGAGCGCTTGCCAGTTCTGATGCATTTGATCGGAAGGATCTTCCGCTACCGGGCGTGCATCCTTGAAATCTGAAGTGGATGTTAACTGGGGCAGAGGGCCAAAAGCTTTGTCGTAGAGGCTTTGGTAAACTTCTGTCGATTGGAGCAACAGGTAGGATCGGAGTCGGCTGCCTCCCATTTCCTTGGGGTGTTCGATGGGACCTAATGCTTGGGACCATAATGTGTCCTTGCGTCCATCCCAAAAGTACCAGCGTTGATAGGCCACGTTCCAAAGAGTCGGGGCATTTCGAGTAACGGTTTCCAACCCTTCGGAAACAGGCTTTTGGTCCGTCCAATCCGTCTCGGCCTGATGACAGGTTGCGCAGGAAACCTCTCCGTTGGCAGATAACCGGGAATCAAAAAAGAGGTGTTGGCCGAGCAATGCGGCATCTTCGTTGTCGGCGTATTGATTGGTTGGGTTTGGCGGTAGCTCGGGAAGCGGGGACAGTTTCAGTATTTCCAGAACATTGGTGGCCGGAATCGTGATGCCACGAATGGTGATGGGCCCTGCGCCCAGGGATGTTTCGGTTTGGCGGACTTTACCGCAGGAAACGGTCCAAAGCAGGAGAGCGCTCAAAAAGAAAGGAACCGGTTTCATGACTTTTACATTTCGATAGGGATGGTTGCCCTGTCCGGGATGCCTCCTTCCATGACATCGATGTAGAGTTCCCATTGTCCTCCCATGTGAAACAACAATCCATCCACCTGATACGTTCCGGAAGGTAGTTTTTTGATTTCAGGTGCGGTATTGATTCCATGGCCATGGGCGGGCATGTCTGCGTCCACCTGAATGGCAAAGTCCTCCGGTAGGTCGGCGCCGTCTTTGCGGGTCACAACTACTTGCATGGAGAAGTGTTCGTTCTTCGGAATGGGGTCGGGTGTAAACGTATAGTCGATGGCATAATCCCCGCTGGCAGTGGCAACGGTGGTGGGCAATTGCTCGATGACAACGTTTCCATTGTCACATCCCGAAGCCATCGCTGCGATGATAGCCATGATCATGATTTGAATCCATTTCATAAAAATTTCTTCCAGGCGACGAATGCGATACCCAATCCCAAAACGAGCAGACCGATCAGCATGAAGTCTGCGTACGTTTTAGGTGAGGCCGATGCTGATGTTGCGGTGGTTGGATTGGATTCCTCATTGGTCGTGGATTGTTTGAGAGCCGGTAGATCCGGTCCTCGTTCCAAGTATCGCATTGCGAAATGTGTGTTGTCAGCTGTTATGTCTTTTTTTACCAGGACGGTCTGTAGGATTCCCGGTGATGCCGGTGAGATATCCAATGCCAGATTTTCGGCGGCATGGAACGGGATCGATTGAGAAGAACCATCGGTGTCAGGGAAATTTGTGATTCTCTTATCAGATTGCTTGAAGCGATAGCGGATGGCGTTGTTTGGGACTTTCCAGGAAAGTTCCCAACCCTCTTCTCCCCGGTCTCTCACTTCGGGCTCCAACCAACGCCAGACATGTTGCCGTTGGATGTTTTGAATCAGTCTGGTGATGGCATCGTTTTTGGGAAGTATTTCATCGATCTTTTCAATCCACTCTTGGCCTTCTTTCAAATATTTTTTGTCTCCTGTTAGCCGATAGCCTTCTGCAAACAATATGTCATTGAGTTCAAGATGGGGATTATGGTTGTGGTGGATAAGAGATTCCATCCGATCCAGCCACTGGTCGTGTTCATTTTGAACAAATCCACCTTGGTGAATCAGGTTGGAAACCATTTGGAACAAGTGCCTGTCCTTTCGGATGGCTTCCAAATCACTGGCATTTTCAAACCAATTTGCCACTTTGTCCGCGATGGAGTCCCTTAGCTCCAAGGAGTCTGTTAGCAGGTAAGCATCCCATAGTCGATGATACTGTCTAAGATCAAATTGCGACTCTGTTTGATGTTTTGCGTCATTCAGTCGAAGGTCCTTGAAGATGGATTCCCCATTCATGAAATACCATAGGCTTGGAATTCTCCAGGCATCATCATATTTCATCGAATTCATCAAAATTTCTTCGTCCTGTGTTCCGCTTAGTTGAAACGAATCCACTTCGGGGATCCAGTGTTCCATCCATTCGTTGAGAGCTCGGTGGGTTGATGGGGTGGGAAGTAAATTTCCACCCATGATATCACGGATGTATTGTGCGGCACTAGCCCTGGAGAACGAACCTTCTTGTGAGTGCAGGGAGGCTTCTCCCATCCCCGCAGTTACGTATGCTTCTGTGCAGGATGCGTCATTATAAGTGTTGATTGAAATGGCTCTACCAAGATATGGCTGGAGTGTTGGAGAAGGGGCGCCTTCGGGGTTAAGATTGACGGCGGTCCAAATTCTTCTCATGGAACCGGGGCTCATCTGAAACGTATCTTCAACGGGGGCGCCTGCAGAAGATTGTGTGTTTATCCGAATGAGTTTTGCCTCGTTCCCATTTGAACCCAATAACGGAAAAGACACTGGAATGGTTATTAAGCCCGAAGGCTGGCGCAGAATGGTGGATTCAATGGTGAATCCCTCTTGATCTTTGTAAGCGCGACAACGTCTTTTGAGGGTGATCATCGAATCACGATAGTTGTACGTTTCAATCAAAGTCACCGTCGCCGTCACCGGGCCATTGTTTTCCAACAACAAATCTCTCTTCTTCAATTCGCCCAGATCTGTTTCAGTCCTGGTGAGTTGAATGGATACATTTTCCAATGCTGTGTTGTCAGGCGTTACGGGGCGGCATATCACTGGATCGGTTCCACTGATTTGAATCTGGGACCTGCCGGTATTCAGAACGAAACCGTCTGAGGTTTCTGATGCAATGAATGGTTGCTCCTCCGGAGGCTGCCCTGTGGTCAGATGAAATGCCGCACGATCCTGGTTGGGTTGGACGTTGACGATGGCTTCGAGCAGCATCCAGCGGATGGAACCATTGGGCCAATGGCTGAGTGGTTTGATCTGCCAGGTGTCGGCGCCAACAAGGATCAAATCCTTTGGGTCAACAGGATCATCAGAGGATGGCAGCGGTACACCAAAAACTGCCGGGACTTGTTCGGTTTCAAAAGGACCATCATTGTAGATGGCCAGATGCACCATGAGATCGTGTCCGGCCAGGATGTGGGGCCGAGATTGGATGAAGACCGCCAAACAGCAAAGCAGCGCCATGCGCGCCGAGACTAGAGCTACTCCACGAACGGACACTCTATTCAGTCGATTGGGACTTAACATGGCCAACATAACGACCTGCACGAATTGATGGGCTTTATCCGCAGATCCACAGATGTACGCAGATTAAAAAGTAGTGATGGAACATTTTTTGACCATGTTGAACATCTGTGTTGATCTGCGGCATCTGCGGATAAACCAACGAAACATTCCCGGAGATGGGACGCTTCTGCAGGTGCCAGGTGATTTATTCGAATGACACCGGATTCAACGCCGCTGGCCTTCAGGGCGTAGTTCCGGTGGAGTTGAAAAGTTGATGCCTTTGCCGTTGTCAAAGAGTTGATACATGCTCATGCCGGTATGTGAATCTACATGGCCATCGGCGTATAGGTAGTTTGCGCGGCCAGTTGTCTTGGTGTTGTTCCGGGTGGTGGCTCCGTGACGGTCCGGTTGAATGTCATCAATCACATCCCGCCAGGTCGGCCAGCCGGCGCGTCCGTGGGTGTGGTCATGCAGCACATCCATCGCCTGTTCTTCGGCGATTTCAAAAACGATGATGGTTTCGGTCGGGTATTGAAGTTTGTCGAGCATGTGGGCGTGGTCGGGCGGACGTGCAGCGGGAAACCCTGCGATGGGACCGGGTTGGGTTGTCCAGTCATTGATGGGGTAACTCGTCCCGTTTTTTTCAATTCGTTCCAGAGATTTCTTGTCACTCGGACAGGCTCTGACTTCATCACTGCCGCCCACATATGGTAGAATGGATCTGATCCACAATTTATTGGGATCATCGTGAAACATGTTGCTCAGGGGCATGTGTCCTTCGTTGTCGTCCGCATACATGATCGTGCCGATGCCGATCTGGCGCATGTTGGAAGTGCACTTGATTTGTTTGGCCTTTTCTTTTGCCTTGGACAACGCGGGCAAGAGCATGCCGGCCAGGATAGCGATGATGGCGATGACGACCAGGAGTTCGATCAGGGTAAAAGCCGAAAGGCTGCGATGGGTTTTATGATGGTACATTTCGAGTTCCCTCGTGTTGGAGTTGAATGGTGATTCGGAATTAAGAATGCGAATATCTAGCATAATAAGCACGATTTTGACAAGCCTTATTCTTATTCGTGAAAATCGCCTTTTTGGCCTTTGTAATGGTTTACAGTCCTGTTTTTCTCTCCTAATCTTTCGTTGAACAAATCCTCTGAAATGAAAATATTCAAATCCATTCAATCATACTCGCGTCGGTCATTCCTTGTGGCGACACTGCTTTGCTTTTGCGCTGCGATGATGATGAACTCACTGCATGCTCAAACGTTTACCGGGGAGGGTGACTGGAAAACACCTGAACGCTGGGACACCGGCAACGTGCCCGGTGACGGCGCTTCGGTTGTCATCAACGGGGTTGCCGAGATATCCAGCAATATCGGTGTCGACAACGCCGACAACCCTTCACGCATCACAGTCGGACAGGAAACCGAGGGGACTTTGATTGTTTCCGGCGGCACACTGAGTGGTGCCAATGCTGGGGGCGCTGGTATCTTTGTGGGGGCCGGACCTGGTGGTGTTGGCAAGATTGAAATTCTTCCTGGCACGGGCTTGAGATCGCAGGGGGGCAACATGGTGGTGCAGGTAGGCGATGAAGACGGTGGCGTCGGCCATGTCACTGTTGGCGGCGAATTGTTGAATTACAAATTTTTTCGAATCGTCAACGGCACACTTGAGATGCTCCCGACCGGTATCAACAACCGGTTCAATCAGCTCGACACCATTTCAACCATCGAACCCGATGGAACGCTGGCTTATGTCATCGAAGGCGACAAAGTCGGAACGCTCGCCCGCGCCAACGCAGTGGGGTTGAATGTGGACATCTTTCCCGGAGCAAATCTGAAGATCACATTGGAAGGCGATTTCCAGGTGAACGATTCATGGACGCTCATGACTTATCACACCCTCGTCGGGGAATTTGAACAGGGCATTCAATTTACCAACCAGCAAGGTTACACCTTTGATATTGATTATGGTTCCGGTGAAGATGATGACGTGATACTGACGCTGGTTTCCACCGCCGGTCGCCCGTCCATCAATGCTTTCACCGCCCTGCCTCCCGGAATCGCTGCCGGAGAATCGACGACACTTCGATGGGAAGTGGGGGCTTTTGACAACCTGACGATCAATCCGGGTGTGGGGAGTGTTGCTGGGGCCACATCCAATGGCGCCGGGAGTGTTGATGTGTCGCCGACCGAGACGACCACTTATGATCTGTTGCTGGAGAACAACGGAGCAAGCATTCAGTCTTCGGTGACCGTTGTTGTCGGGGAAGCGCCCATTATCGAAGCCTTCTCCGCCAGCCCCGCGACGATCGTTCCGGGTGATGGTTCGACGCTGGAATGGGTGGTTGCCGGCGCCAATTCCATTTCCATCGAACCCAATGTGGGGACGGTGGCTGCCACCGGAACGGTCAGTGTCAGTCCCAATGAGACCACCGTCTATACGTTGACAGCGAGCAATGGCAATGGAGAGACCACTGCTGAAGTCGTCTTGACCGCTGATGCGGTGCTTGCTTCGCGCATCATGAATTTTGATGCCGCGGCTCCAGGTCAGGTGAACGGCGCTATTTTTGATGTGATCACGGGAGCAAGCTTTGATCTGAAGGTGACGGCTGTTCAGGAAGTTTCCAGTTTTACCACGACCCTGACCTCCGCCTACCACTTGACCCAGTTTGGCAATACGTCAGGTGGTGATGGGAATAGTTTCCCCGGAGGAAACACCACATACGAAACATGGATCCGCACCGGCGAACTCGATGCCAATCCGCAAGTAATTTATGAAACAGGTGGTAACGCCGATGGATCCTCATTGTTGATAAATGAGGGTTCGGTTCAATTCCTGAATAGTCAGAATGGAGAGCGGACACATGATGTTCAGGTGCCACTTTCGGGAATTGAATTGTCCGACTTTATTCACATCGTGGCCACGCTGGATCAAGGTTCCGGTGATCTGAACCTTTACGTTCGCGGTTCCGCCGGAGGTTCGGGCAGTTCCAGCGCCAATGGTGCGCTCGGTCTTCCAAACGGCCGTGCGTCGTTGTTCAACTGGACGAATTTCGGCGCAGGAGTCGCCAGTGCTTTGGGAGGAATTGGTTCCGAGGTCCCCGAAGGCGTGACTTTGTTCAATGGTGAACTGGCCGTACTGAATGTTTATGATCGCGCATTGACCGAAGAAGAAGTTCGCGTGCTGTTTGAACGAGTTGCCATTCCGGATCCGGGATTGATTGAAAACTTTACCGCCAGTCCGGAACGTGCAGCTTCCGGTGACACCGTGACCTTGTCCTGGACTGTGGGGGATGTTCAAACGCTGACCTTGCTTGGGCCGAATGGCGGCGATGTGTTGTCTTCCACACTAAACGGGCAAGGCAGCCTGGATGTGCAACTCACCCAGTCGGCAGGATACTCGCTGGTGGCGGAAGGTGCGGACGGAACCAGCACTCGTTCACTGCTGGTGCTGGTGGATGTGGCCGAAGGGGTCATTATCTTGAACACCAGCACCACTTCATGGGACGAAGCATCAGCCTGGGCGGACGGTCAGGCACCTCAATCCGGTAAAGATTATCTGGTCACCGATTTCATTGCTTCATCTCTGGGTGTGCCTGATGATTTTGATGCGGTGTTCGGTGGAGGCTCACTTGAATTGCTCGGGAGCGGGGCTCGACTTCGTATTCAAAACGGTACCACTGATTCTGTGCGCATTGACGATCTTCGCCTGTCAGGCGGGACGGTTGATTTTACCGATGACGATGGATTTGTCACCTTGGAAGGAAGTGTCAACTTGCTTCAGGACAGTGCGATCGATATTCGTGGCGCGTTCAATGCACTGACCATTGACTCCGGAGTCAGCGGGGCGGGTAACCTGCAAGTCACCGCTTCGCCCACCGATCTGGAAGCGGACGAAACATTGATCATCAATGGCAGCAACAACTCTTTTTCAGGAGGTTGGACACTGGTTGGAGGCAGAACGTTTGCTGCTTCCAATGGCTCCCTTGGAACCGGGGACCTGGAACTGGTGAATGCCAATCTGGAGGTCAACGGGACTGTCAATGCGCCCGATGGCGCGCTGATTCTGCAAGGCAACAGCACCCTGGTGTTGTTCGAAGATGCCACCTTCAAGTCCCTGAACTTCCGCCAGGGCGATGGGACCGCAGTGTCGGTGCCCGCCGGTAGTTACACAGTTGCCAATTGGACAGATGTGGCGGAAGGGCTTGGTTTGAACAGTCTGCAGATCGATATCTTTGGTGGCGCCACTTTGACGATTCGTGACAGCGCACCTCTGCCAACATTGGGATCTGTCTTCACAGGTGAAGGCGAATGGTTTGCTGCCGGGAACTGGAGTGAAGGTGTGCCAACCGATGGCAGCAATGCCATCGTGAACGGTGTCGCCGAGATCACGCGTGATATTGGAGGCAGCAACGCCGACAACCCTTCCCGCATCTTTGTTGGAGACAACGCCACCGGCATTTTGAATGTCACGGGCGGAACGCTCAGTGGAGCCCATTCCGGAAACAATGCCGGACTGTTTGTTGGAGTGGGACCTGACGGCAATGGCACGATCAACATTTCCGAAGGCGCGGCGCTGCGGTCACAAGGTGGCGGTATGGTGGTGCAGATCGGAGATGAATCCGGTGGGACCGGGCACGTATCGGTTGCCGGGCAGCTGTTTAATTTCAAATTTTTCCGTCTCATCAATGGAACCTTGGAAATGCTGCCAACCGGTGTGAACAACAGCTTCAATGATGTCAATGTGTCCACCATCGGAGCCAACGGAACGCTGGCCTATGTGATCGATGGACAGCAGGTGGGTGGTCTGTTGCGTGCCAATACCACTGGTTTAAGTCTTGAAATTGATTCGCAAGCCACACTGCAAGTGACCTTGACCGGTGCCGTGGCCGAAGGCGATACCTGGACATTGATTGACTACACGGCCTTGACCGGGGCCTTCGCTCAAGGAAATGGATTCACCAATGAACAGGGCCACACCTTCAGCGTTGATTATGGTTCGGGCGACAATGATTTGGTGACCTTGACCTTGACCAAACTGAATCCGGATGCGACTCCTGCCAGCGTTGGAATATCTCACACTGACGGTGTCATCCGTGTCGAATTCACTGGAACCCTGCAATCCGCGAGCGAAGTCAGTGGTCCGTATTCGACAGTGGCGGGGGCTGTTTCACCCCATGAAGTGAGTGCTGAGGATCCACAAAGATTCTTCCGGGCCACGCGTTAAGAAACCATCGAACCAAGCACCCATTTGAGCAGCGACTGGTTTTCGTTGACTCAGCCATTCTCTCATCCCGTCTCTTTGAAGATCAAAGTGGCGGGATTTTTTTATGCTCGAGTCCATCAAAAAGGAGTGGGGGCGGCTCCATTTCAATCCACATTGATTTCCTGGCGTATATTGAATTTTTCGATGCGTTTGCGGAGGGTGGCGCGGGTGATGCCGAGGAGGGTGGATGCTTTGACTTGGTTGCCGCGGGTTTCTTTGAGGGCTTGTTTGACGAGTTCTCGTTCCACGGTGGGGATCAGTGGTTGATCCGGATTGGATCGAGCCCATTGGAACATGGCGCCTGCCAGATGGTCGATATCCGAAGATTCTTGTGGGGTTGACGGCGTTACTGAAGCGGGAGCGGGAGTGCCTTGATCTTTTGAAAGATTGGCTGATGGGTGACTCGACGCTGAAACCTCATTTCCTCCGATGATTTCCTTTGGAAGATCGCTGAGCAGAATGGTTTCGCCTTTGGTCACCACGAAGGCGCGCTGGATCACGTTTTCGAGTTCACGCACATTGCCCGGCCATTGATATTGCTTCAATGCTTCCAGGGCATTTTCGTTGATGGATTTTCCGGATTGGCCGAAGAGTTTTGAAAACTTCCTCAGAAAATATTGCACCAGGAGTGGAATGTCCTCAGTCCGTTCCCGCAAAGGGGGGAGTTGGACCCGCACCACGTTGAGTCGATAGAATAGGTCTTCGCGAAATTTTTTATCTGCTACCGCTTCTTCCAGAGGCTGGTTGGTGGCAGCAATGACGCGGACGTCGACCTCGACGGGTTTGTTGCTGCCAAGTCGTTCGAAGGTTCCCGATTGGAGTACGCGCAACATCTTGGTCTGGGTTGGCAGGGACATGTCACCAATTTCATCCAGAAACAAGGTGCCCTGGTGGCATTGTTCAAATTTTCCGATGCGCGTTTGGTTTGCTCCGGTAAAGCTTCCCTTTTCGTGCCCGAAGAGTTCGCTCTCCAAAAGGTTTTCCGGAATGGCGGCACAATTAATCGCGAGGTAGGAGCGCTGAGCGCGGACACTGTTCTGGTAAATGGCGCGGGCAACGAGTTCTTTTCCGGTGCCGCTTTCTCCGGTGACCAAGACAGTGGCGTCCGAATTGGCGAGTTGCCCAATCAGTTTGAACACCTGCTGCATCGGTTCACTGCGTCCGATCATGCCCAGTTCGTCGTCCAATGTTTCCGCCTTGGTTTCGAAGGAAACGGGTTTGGACATGTCCCGCGATGCTTTGAGGGCTTCGTAAATCAGCTTTTGAAGTTTGGGGACATCGAATGGTTTGAGGACATAGTCATAGGCGCCCAGTTTCATGGCTTCGATGGCCGTTTGGGTGGCGCCATAGGCGGTCATCAGGATGACCGGTGTTTTTGTGTCGAACTGTCGGATGGCCTGGAGGGTTTGTAGGCCGCTCATTCCTTCCATCCTGATGTCCATGACAATCAGGTTGGGGTGAAACTCCTTGAGCACCCGCAAACCTTCTTCCCCGCTCGATGCCAGTCGGAGTTCAATATCAGGCGAATCGAACAGCCGCCGAAAGGCGTACCTCACATCCGTCTCATCATCAATGACCAACAATTTATCCATAATCCTCAACAACACTCAGACGAGGGTATTATATGCCGTTCGGGAGATGATGCAATGATGCACAGCGGATGACCGATGATTATCTCGCCTCTGCATTGCTTTTGAAAGGTACCCAAAGCTTGAAGGATTAGAGGGTTCCTGTGGCTAAAAAATACGCATAATTATCCATTTTAGAATCATGGCTTGTCATTCAAAATACGACAAACTAAGCTCCCGCCTCCGAAGTCATGTTATCCGTTTGAGGAGAGAGCGAGCAGATAACCTGATTCAGTAAAAAGTATTGCCTGAAGGAGGAGGGACATTTACTTGCTGTGTCTGCAAGTTTCTTTCCGGACAAAACACAATTTATGAAAATCTTTTACAAAGAGGTTGATGTGACCCTGGTGGGGAAGCAAACATGTTCGAAAGCGACCAAATTTTTGGCGACCTTGTGCTTCGGACTGGTTATTGGATTGAATGCCGCAGAAACGGTGGAGCCTGTGGTGGAACTTACCTTGGAGGATTATCTGCAGCGTGTTCTGGACCAGAATGATCGGATTCAGATCTCTGTTTTACAGACCGAAGTAGGCCTACGGCGACTGGACGCAGAACGGACGCTTTACAACCCCGAGTTGGTGCTCAATGGCCAGTATCAGGATTTGAATCGCCCCAATACGGTTCAGCAGGAAAGGCAACTGTCCGGTTTGGCTGAATTCGATCAGCAAAGTCATTTGTATTCCAGTGGCATTGAGTCGCTTATTCCAGGTGGAGGACGCGTGCGCTTGGGGTATTCGGTCAGTCGTTTGAAGAATAATCTTCAGGGATCGGCTTCCATTTTTGGCACGACACGTCCTCCGGGCGCTGAATTCGTGACATTTACCGGGCTATCATTGGTTCAACCATTGTTGAAGAATGCCTGGGGTACCGAGATGACACCTTTGCGTATCGCTGCTCAGGATTCGCATATCGCCTTTCAAGGATATCGTCGCGAATTGATGCGGGTGATCACTCAGGCGGAAACACTTTATTGGGATCTGTATTATGCGCAGCAGCGGGTTCAATTTCTCTCCGAAAGTGTCTCGGTGACTCAAAACTTGTTGGATGACACCAAGGTGAAGCAAAACGTTGGATCCGCTTCGCCTCTTGATGTGCTGGAAGTGGAATCCGCACTGGCTCAACGACAAGCACAGCTTTTGGATGCCGAGCAGGCCGTGATCGAAAACATGAATCGCTTGCTGAGCCTGAGTGCCAACGACCAGGAGGATAGTGATCAGCATGTGGTTTCCATAGATAGTCCTTCGTTGAGCGACATCGAAAACTATTCATTCGCGGCAGCGAGGTATGACGCCGACAAATGGAATCCCGACCTGCTTGCACAGCAACGGGAAATCATCAAACAACGGGTGCGGTTCAAGTATGCAAAAAACCAGCGCTTGCCTGAACTGAACCTGACGGGTGATTATGGTTACAACGGCCTCGGAGACACCGCCGGCAATTCCTTTGATGACGTCACAAACAGTGATTTTGTCACCTGGTCGGTGGGTGTGGAATTAAGGGTGCCCCTGGATGGGGGCGGACGGGTCAAGAATGAGCTGAAAGCCGTTAAACTTGAAGTTCAACAGGCTGAGTTGGCTTTGAAGTCCATGGAAACAGAATTGTCCAATGGTATCAAAGCAGCCTTGCATAACTTGAAGAGCACCCATTCCAGTGTGAGCAATCACGACAAGGTGGTCGGGTTCTATGACAATCTGTTGAAGACCCAGCTTGAGCGCTTGGAAGTGGGGACGGTTGATAATCAGCAGGTTTTGGAGACGGAAGAAGACTTGTTGGAAGCCAAAATCCAGTCCTTGATGGCGAAGGTGTTGTTCCGACGGGCTGTGCTCCAGCTTCAGATTCTATCCGGAACAGTGCTCAAAGAACGCAACGTGGAATTGAGCCGGGACGTGTTGGCCGAACAGACAAGATCACTTGTGGAAGCCAGCGGTATTGATGCCGCTACATTCCAAAAGTATCGCATGAACCTGAGCCGTTATTATCGATTGGGCGCCACCACCAACGAACCCTGATCAACAGCCCTGGTTGTTTCCTCTGGAAAACAGGTCTGAACCAGCGACAAATTTATTCTTCATGAAAGACTGCAGGACATTCACTCGAACCATACGCCGATGGATCTTTTTGGGCGCATGGATGCTCATCGCAAGCGTTACCCACACTCAGGCACAATCTGACGGTTGGTATGAGGGCATTACTCATCCGGTGCTGGATTCCACCTTGGGTTCGCCGAATGACGGGGTCATTGGCGGCCGTTTTTTTGACGAAGGTGATGCGGTTGAGAAAGGCCAGGTGATTGTTGAACTTTCCACCGAAATTGAGCGTCTGGATGTCGAGCGCAGGAAAGTGGCAATGAGTCTTTCCGAAAAGGAATGGGATCGTCTCAAGCAACTGACAGCAAAGACCAGTTCCGTCAGTGCAGAACGTTTGGAAACTGCCGAAGGCAACTATCAGATCGCCAAAGCGGACTACGAATTGGCTCAGGCAAGGCTGAAGGATCGGCAAGTGATAGCGCCTTTTTCCGGAGTGATTGCCGATTTTCTGGAACATGAAGTTGGAGAAGGAACAAAGGTGGGGAACCCACTGATCCGGTTGGTGGATACGAGCCGAATTTTGTTCGTTTGCAACTTGCCATACGATGTGGCGGGGCACTTGCAGAAGGGGCAGGAACTTCCCATCAAAGGAGCGTTTCAGGATGTCGAAAAAGTGGTCACGGGTGAAATCACGTTCATCTCACCAGTGGTCGATGCAGCCAGTGGGCTGTTGCGCATCAAAGTCGTCATCGACAATCCGGAACAACAAATCAGACCGGGTGTGATGGCCTTGGTTCAAATCAATTAAGGAAGGTTTTCTGTGGCAGACGAGGATCAAGTCAATTCCGGAGCATCCATGCCCGAGGGGGATTTCTTCGAGCGCATCCCGAAAGAACTGGAAGCTCTTGCCAACTGGCAGGGCAATCTGGTGGAGTTCTGGAAACGTTATGCGGGATTAATCGGTCGGATTTCTCACGCATCGGTCGTCATGGTGGCCGTCAAATCCAATGCTGGCGATGGGAATTGGAAGCGCCTTTCGCAGTGGGAGGCGTCCGACGCCAACAACCAGCACAAGGCTGTTTTTCGTGGTCAAGTGCCGGGCGCTGCGGATTACTGTTCGAAGGAAGGTGTTGTGTGCCGTCCGCTTTCCTCCGATGCGGATGCTTCGGGGGCGACTGAGTTCACTCTTGCCATTTCGCTTCCCTTGAAAGCGAGTCGGGATACTTTTGTGGTGGTGAGTCTTCTGGAGGGGAGCAATGAATCCACAGCCAGAGACACTCTGCTTCGACAGTTGCTGGTGGCCGAATTGCCCAACCAACTGCTCCTCCGTCAATCCGCATCCCGCGCTCGGGATGATGTGCAAAAGATTGCGGGTGTGTTGGATTTGGTTGCCCAGGTTTCTCCCGAACAAGCTTTTCTTTCCTCCGCGATCGCTTTCTGCAACGCCATGGCTGGAAAACACCAATGCGAACGGGTCAGTCTGGGGTGGTTGGAAGGTGACGGTATTCGATTGCATGCCATCAGTCATACCGAGCGTTTTGACCGTAAAATGGAGGCCATCCAATTGCTGGAAGCCGCCATGGAAGAATCGCTCGATCAAAATGAAATCATCGTGTTTCCCTCCGAGCAGGACGGTGGGCCCTTGACGCGTGACCACGCCCAGTATCAAAAAGCGGAAGATCTCAAACACATTTGTTCCATCCCTTTGCATAAAGGGGATGAAGTGGTCGGTGTGATCACCCTGGAACGTACGGCAGGCACTTTTGCTGAAACCGAAGTGCAGCAGATACAGCTTCCCTGCGATCTGTTAAGTTATCGTCTTCAGGATCTGAAGCATAAGGACCGTTGGTTTGGGGCGCGTTTAAAGGATGGAGTTCGAGATTTCGGATCCAAGTTTGTTGGACCTGAGCATACGCTCTCCAAATTAATCGGGATTTTGATGCTTCTCGGCCTCCTGGCAATGATTTTGATCCGGGTGCCTTACCGGGTGGAAGCCAATTTCATCCTGAAGAGCGACGAGGTATTTTATCAGTCCGTTCCCTTTGACAGTTACATCGAGGAGGTTTTCAAGGAAGCGGGGGATCCGGTGAATCAGGGTGATGCCTTGCTGAAACTCGATACGGATGATTTGGAACTGGAGCAATCATCGATCATCGCTGACCTGAACCGTTTCAAACGCGAAGCTGAAAAGGCCAGAGCGGCGCGTCAATTGGCGGACATGCGGATCTCCGAAGCGTTGGTGGAGCAGAACCAGGCCAGGTTGGAACTGGTGCAATGGAGAATCAGTCAGGCCACCTTGAAATCTCCAATCGATGGCATCATGGTGGAAGGTGATTTGAAAGAGCGTTTGGGCGCGCCCGTTCGTGAAGGCGAGGTGCTGTTTCGAATTGCACGAATCGATCGGCTTTATGTGGAAGCGGAAGCCAACGAACGTGATATTGATGATGTGCTGGAAGCTGTCGATGGAGAGATTGCTTTCGTCAGTCAACCTAAAGAGAAGTTTCCAATATCCATTGATCGCGTGGAGCCCTCTGCTGTCACCAAGACCAGCGAGAATGTCTTTCTAATCCGCACCGGTTTTCTTGAGAATCCGGAGTCCTGGTTTCGACCGGGGATGAGCGGGGTGGCCAAACTCAATGCAGGAAAACGCAGTATTTTCTACATTTTCACCCATCGCACGGTCGATTTCCTGAGAATGTTTTTCTGGTGGTAAACCATGGCAGATAATCAGCAGACATTCAGCGAATCCTGGCATCGCGTCGCCAATCAACGCATTTACCTGCGTTCGAGCGTGCGGGTGCGTCGTCAGTATTATCGGGGCGAGCGTTGGTATGTGCTGGAGAACCCGGTGAGTAATCAATACTTCCGATTACGTCCTCAGGCTTACGAGTTTATCGCCCGCTTGCGTCCGGATAAAACGGTCGAGCAGGTATGGGAAGAATCCCTGGAAACCAACCCTGAGGAAGCCCCGGGCCAGGACGCCGTGATTCGATTGCTGGCCCAGCTTTACCAAGTCGGATTGCTTCACTACGAAAACCCCGAGGATAGCGCGGAATTATTCAGGCGTTACAAACAACGACGGCAGCGTGAGATCCGGTCCAAATTTCTCAACATCATGTTCATCCGGTTTCCGCTGCTGGATCCGGATCGGTTTCTGAAACGCATGCTGCCCATTGTCGGGCCCTTGATCAGTCCTTTTGGTTTTCTGATCTGGTTGCTGACGGTCGGAGGAGCGTTGAAAGTTGTGCTGGACTACTTTCCGGCGCTGAAGGACGAGTCACAGGCTCTGTTGGCGCCAGGTAACCTTGTCTGGCTTTATGCGGGTTTGGTGATCTTGAAGACGCTCCATGAATTTGGGCATGCTTTCTTTTGCCGGAAGTTTGGCGGTGAAGTCCATGTGATGGGTGTGATGCTCATGATTTTTACCCCCATTCCGTATGTCGATGCGACTTCCAGTTGGGGATTCAGCAGTCGGTGGAAACGAGCCCTGGTTGGCCTGGCGGGGATGATTGTGGAAGTGTTTGTGGCCGCTTTGGCGACGTTTGTGTGGGCCAACACAGGCGCCGGTCTGGTGCATAACCTCGCCTACAACATGATGTTCATCGCCTCGGTTTCCACCTTGCTGTTCAATTTGAACCCGTTGCTTCGTTTTGACGGTTATTACATTCTCTGCGATCTGCTGAATTATCCGAACCTGCACCAGCACTCGGCCGGGCAACTCAAGCACGTGGTGAAACGGCATGCTTATGGTGTTGCCACGTCGAAAAGCCCAACCGACAAGAAATCGGAAAAGACCATTTTGGTTACCTTCGGTATCTTGAGTCATATTTATCGTATCATCGTTTTCACCGGTATCCTTCTCTTTGTCGCTGATCGGTTTTTGCTGATCGGTGTGGTGATGGCGGCTATTTGTCTTTTTTCCTGGATCGTTGCCCCGCTTGGTAAGTGGATCTATTACCTCATCGCCAATCCCGAACTGGACCGGGTGCGCTCCAGAGCGGTCGGGGTGACTCTTGGATTTGTTGGTGTGTTGTTTATCTTCCTGCAGCTCATACCTTTTCCGCATCACTTTCGGGCTTCAGGAGTGGTGGCAGCTGAAAATTGGGCCGAGATGGTGACCCAAACCCAGGGAACCCTGGTGGAAGTCATGGCGGAGCCAGGGGCTCAAGTCACCGCTGGAACCCCTTTGTTGAGGCTTTCAAATCCGGAACTTTCCATCGAAATGCGCCGGGCCGAGGCTCGCTTGACCGAGGTTAAACTGCAGTTGCTGCAGGCGATGAGTTTTGATGGTGTCGATGTAAAACCTCTCGTTTTCCAGCGTCAATCCATCGAAGAACGCATCGTTGTCCTGAAACAGCGTCAGGAGGATTTGATGATCAAATCACCCATCGACGGGATCTGGGTGGCGCCGGAGGTCGAACAGGTCATCGGACGATGGTTGGTTCGGGGGAGTTCTTTGGGGAGGGTGATTCATCCAGGAGGATTCGAGTTTATTTCGCCGGTGCTTCAGGACGATGTGGATCGATTGTTTGCCAACGAGATTGGATCGTCGGAAGTTCGGCTGTTTGGCATTGCTGAGGAGGGGATTAAGGTGGCCTCCATGGATATCATTCCGGTCGAAAAACGTCAGCTTCCCTCGCGTGCACTTGGCTGGAGCGGGGGAGGAGACATTCCCGTCACTCAGGAAGACGAACAGGGCGCCACCACGGCGGAACCATTTTTCGAAGTTCGATCCAAGTTGGGCAGTTCCGGCGAGGCGCATCTTCTGCACGGTCGATCCGGCAAGATTCGATTTGATTTGAAAGCCGAACCTCTTCTGCCACGCTGGATCAGGAGATTAAGGCAGTTACTCCAGCGAAGGTATCAATTGTAACCGTTCCTTCGCGGTTGAATTTTGGTCAATCAACCATGGCATCCGATCAATTCTATCAGATTCCCAAGCCACGCCCCATGTATCGGGGCTTGGATTCGATCGTGCATGGATGGATCGGGGCTTACCAGCGTCGTTCCGCGATTGGCCGGCAATTGCTGCAGGATGCCGAGGCGGTTGCCGCTCTTTCCCCGCGGTTTGAAGCGATGACCGATCATGAACTGCGTGCCATTCTTTTGGATTTTCGTTCCACTTTTCGGCGTCGACCCAAGCATGATGCTGAATTGGAAGCTCTTGCGGCGGTTCGTGAAGCCGCCCACCGGACGCTTGGATTGAAGGCATTTGTGGTTCAGCTAGCCGGCGCTCTGGCTCTCAATCGCGGTCATCTTGTGGAAATGGCGACTGGCGAAGGGAAAACATTAACCGCTGGTTTGGCTGCGGTTTTGATCGGGTGGACCCGCAAGCCTTTTCACGTGATGACGGTCAACGACTACCTGGTTGCGCGTGATGCCAACTGGTTGGAACCGCTTTACGAGTTTTGCCGAATCCGGGTCGGAAAGGTTGTGGGAGGAGCATCCGAAGAGGAGCGTCGAGAAGCTTATCGTTGCGACGTGACTTACACGACCAGTCGTGAATTGTTGGCCGATCTGCTGCGGGATCAGATGAAGAACCGCGATTCAGCCACTCGATCCCGACGACTCCTTAAAGAAATGACCCAAAGCCGAACGTTGGGAAATCAGCGTGGAGTGTTGCGCGGCATTCATACTGCCGTGGTGGATGAGGCGGATAGTATTTTGATCGATGAAGCGGTGACGCCCCTCATTATCTCCAGTCCACGGCCCAATGAATCTCTCAAAAAAGCGATTTATCACGCGGATGCACTCGTTCGACAGTTGGTGGAAGGGGATCATTACACCATTCAATCCGCCTATAGAGAAATCCATTTCACCGATGCCGGGCGGCAAAAAATTGAGTCGCTGTCCCGAGATTGGCCGGGTATTTGGAAAAGTGAGGCTCGACGGGAGGAGTTGGTGCGGCAGGCTCTGGTGGGCAGAGTGTTTTTCCTTAAGGGCAAACAGTATATCGTTCAGGATGCGAAGGTTGTGATTGTGGACGAGTTTACCGGCCGCCCGATGCCTCAGCGTAGTTGGCGGCAGGGATTGCACCAGGCCATTGAGGTGAAAGAGGGGCTTAAACCGTCAGATCCGAGCGAAACGGTCGCCCGCATGAGTTTTCAACGGTTTTTTCGCTGTTTCACCAAGTTGTCGGGGATGACGGGAACCGCCAGGGAATCGGCCCGTGAGATGTGGCGTATTTACCAGTTGCCGGTGGTGTGTATGCCGTCCAATAAACCCTGTATTCGTAAGCAGCATCACCGGGTCGTTACCGCCGATGAGACCGCCAAATGGCAAGCTGTGATGGAAGAAATCAAAGCGATTCATCATCAGGGAAGGCCTATTTTGATCGGTACACGCAACGTATATGTCAGTGAAAAAATTGGTGAAATGCTGGATGAAGCAGGGTTGAGGTATCAGATTTTGAATGCCACCCGACTCTCTGAAGAAGCCATGATTGTGGCCCGGGCGGGGGAAAAAGGCCGGATTACGGTGGCGACAAACATGGCTGGTCGAGGCACGGATATTAAGTTGGATCCGGACGTTTCTGCCATCGGAGGACTGCATGTGATCGCGACCGAACCCCACGAAACGGGACGTGTGGATCGTCAATTATTCGGTCGATGTGGGCGTCAAGGCGACCCTGGAACAGCCCGAATGTTCGCCTCTTTGGAGGATGAAATCATCTCTAGAACGCTCAAAGGATCCGAAAAATCCTACCCGGTGACTGTCCTCAGCAGCCTCCTTCCGCGGCCTTGGATGGTTGATTTTGCCCAATGGATATCAGAAAAACGCTCTTACAAACAGCGTCTCGCAGTCCTTCGAGCTGACCGTTGGCTGGAAGAATCCCTTTCGTTTTCGGGGCAGTAAATCACGTGAAATTCTCCTACAAACCCCCTGGGGTTGGCGGGGAATTTTGTGAGATTTGGCCCGAGTGAACCCACCAAATTGTGAAAGCTTTTGATCCAATTCGGCCGTGCTTTCAGAATTTAGATGAGCCAATATGGCGCTAAATATAAAAATATGATTATTGGGAATTCTTGTCGGTTTGCCAGTTTCATGTCACACAGATCAGGCCCAAATGCGTCTTGGAACATAAAGAAATAAGTGGCCCTTGGTACGTGGGTTAAAGATTGAATCAGTGCAAATCAGCAATTATTTAATAATTTATAGCCAATTGTTCCTCATCAAAAAGTTCACGGGAAGCTCGTTGTGCGTTATTCGTTGATAAATAGCCGTTAACCGTATGAATTCGGATCTGTTCGGCCTAATTGATGATTGTGCACCTAAGTAAATATTGTTCAAAACGTCGGATTTTCATAATTATGATTTGCACTGTATTCAAAGTCCGGTATGATGCCCCGCTCCTAAATTTTGAGACATGTGTGGGGACGCCCAAAACGACAGATCACGAAGTCGCCGCCATGCTGGGTTGTCTTGGGATTTTGGCTTCGATCTCTTTCAGGACGTGGTCTGTAGTGATGCCCTCGGCTTCGAAGTTGGGGATTTCGTAAATCCTGTTACCTATAATTCTTACTCAATCGACCATTTTTACTGTAAATGCCGGCTTCGACCATTGTTTCAAAACGCTCTTTTGGTGTCATATTGGAAACATCTTTAACAAACCTATTGAAAAGCTGTTTCAATTGCTTACGCGACTTGTTTTGTGGTTGAAATGACGTCTGCTTTTCCATATTGCCGTTCTGTTGTTCAAGTCCAATGTCTGCCTACCCTTCGGTTATTTTAAAGGCAGCAGAGCTATGCTGTCAAATCGGGTTTGAAATATCCAATGATCGTAGATGGGTCTCGAACTGCTATTTGTATGTGAGATTTGAGATGGATCTTGCTTCCTTCATAAACCGGAACGTCTTCTGAAAAAACGCACCTTACAGTATGGAAATGACAATTTTCGCGCTTTTCCAAAAGATCTAATACCCAATTGATAACAGCGCAGTCGAGATGTCTCTTAAGCAAGTCTCCGTGAGCTTCGCCTGAAGACGGCATGTTTTTTGGGATTGTTCGGTTCAACTTTTGGCAAGTTTCCCTGTAAACAGGATATAGCTTTGCCAGGAGTTGGGTATGTGCGGTGTCCAATAAGTCAAAACAGTTGCCCAAATGAATGACAGCTCCCAAAACACTTTGATCATTGATTCTCGCTGAGGCCTGAGCCCATTCTAATGCTCGCTCTGGGCCGTGTTCCCAAAAATAAGTCCCTTTTCCAAGCCAATCGTAGTCATTTTCACTTTTCCTGAGTTTGGCTCCCTTCAGCAAAACCCCATCTGTTACGGATTTGTCGCACCCATGATACCCAATAATCATCCGTTGATATTTTGAAGCATCCATAGGATAGAAATGAGTCTGCCAGCGTCATCAAGGGTCGATGGCTACATTGAACAATGATTCACATTTAGTAAGTCACGATGCAGCCGCCATGCTGGGTTGTCTTGGGACTTTTGCTTCGATTTCTTTCAGGACGTGGTCTGTTGTGATGCCTTCGGCTTCGGCTTCGAAGTTGGGGATAAGGCGGTGTCTTAATGTCGGCAGGATGGATTTCTGGATGTCGTCGAAGCTGACGTTGAATCTTCCTTCGGTCAGGGCCCGCACTTTGGCTGCCAGGATCAGTGTCTGCGCGCCACGCGGGCTGGAGCCGAAGCGCAGATATTGATTGGTGATGTCTGCGGCGGTTTCGGTTTGTGGATGGGTGGCTAGGATCAGGCGGACGGCGTAATCCTTGACGTGCTCGGGCACGGGGACTTGACGGACCAGGTCCTGGTATTCGCAGATTTTGTTTCCGTCCAAAATGTTTTCCACGTCGATCTTGCGTCCTTCCGTGGTGCGGTTGATGACTTCGGTCAATTCGTCGCCGGATGGATAGGTCACGACGAGTTTGAAGAAAAAGCGGTCCAATTGCGCCTCGGGTAAGGGGTATGTGCCCTCCTGATCGATTGGGTTTTGAGTGGCCAGGACGAAGAAGGGGCTGACCAGTTTTCGAATTTCTCCGCCTGCGGTCACGCTTTTTTCCTGCATGGCCTCGAGCATGGCGGATTGGGTTTTGGGGGTGGCGCGATTGATTTCGTCTGCCAGCACCAGGTGTGCGAAGATGGGGCCTTTCTGGAACTGAAACTCCTTGCGGCCTTCGGCGTTCTCAACGACGAGGTTGGTGCCAAGAATGTCAGCAGGCATCAGGTCCGGTGTGAACTGAATACGGCTGAAGGATAGGTCCAAGGCTTCGCTGAGTGTCCGCACCAAGAGAGTTTTCCCCAGGCCAGGAACGCCTTCGAGGAGGACATGCCCCCCGGCGAACACGGCGATCAGGGTGCCATCGACAATGTCTTCATGTCCGACGATGACTTTGCCGATTTCTGATTTCAGTTTGGTGTAGTCGTTGCGAAATTGACTGATCTGTTCCTCGATACTCATCTTGATTGATTTGGTTGCCGTTACTGACTATTGCTTGAGGTCGTCAAAATAATCCCGCACCGAGTTCTGATAGGCGCGAGGGACGCGTTGTTGGCTTAAAGCGCTTTCGGCGTCGGATTGTGCTGATGTGACGGTCTCAGTGAATTCGACATCACTTTGTCCTTTGATGCTCAATCCTCGCAAGGTAATGCTCGGCATGGGGGCGCCAGGATTGAACTGCCCCTTGACCTTTGTTGGTGTCAGGCCGGGTGCTAATTCGCCCTCACCGCGATTGGTGTGGCCTCTGCCTTCCATGTCTGGGCGTTCTATTCCGGAGTTGTCAAAGCCTGCCTGACCTGGATCGCGATACATGAACTCGCCGCCTTCCTCGCCCCAGGTTCCGACGCCCTGACCGGGTCTGCTGCCCGGTTTAAAGCCTGGACTGCTGCATTGTCCCCATCCCATGCAGTTGCCGACACACATGGATGCCTTCATCAGGTTGTCGAGGCTGGCCATCAGGGATTGCATGTCGCCGTATTGGTCCATGAGTTTTTGCAGTTCCTCGGCTGCCGCAATCATGGATTTGGCTGCTTCTGCTTTTTGACCATTCTTTAACTGTTGATTGGCTTGCTTGAGGAAATCCTGCACCTTTCCATAGTCGGCCGCTTCGGGGATGGCGTTTTGCAGTTCTTTGAGCATTTTCTCCAAGTCTTCCTGTGAAAGATCGCCGGACTGAAGTTGTTTGGCTTTCTCAAGGAGGTTCTGTTTGGCAAACATGGCCTGTCCTTTCTCGAGCTGCTCAGCAAGGTCTTTGCCGATCTGGCTCATCTGCATTTGGAGGTTTTGCAGTTGCTTGGCCATTTGAAGCATTTTGTCCAGGTCGACTTGAGCCTGGTTGAGATCTTTCAGGAATTTCTCGATATCACCCGCTTTCAGGTTGTTGAGCGCGACTTCGATTTGCTCCGAATTCATTCCCATCTGGGCCGCCTGTTGTGCCATGTCACTGAGTTGTTGGGCGAGGGATTGTTTCATTTGCTCGCTCATGCCTCCTTCGGAATCCTGCATGCCTTGCACGGCCTTCTGGAGTGCGTCGAGCTTGCGCTGCATTTCCTGCATGGCCGCCTGACTTGCCATCTTTTCTCCAAGTTGACGTTTGAGGTCCGCCATTTTCTTCTGCATGGCGCTCATGGTCTCGGATGGGGCGGAACCATTGGGTTGGCGCGCGGCTTTTTGCATGCGCTTGAGGGCGGGGTTTTGATCCAGAGAGGTGTGCTCCTTCTTCAGCATTTCCGTGACGGATGCAATATCTTTGAGAGCATTGTCGCGTGTGAGTTTAGCTTTGGAAAGTTTGGTGCCCAGTTCATCCACTTTCTGCATGGCCTTTTCGGTGGGCTGCAGGGCAGGGGGACGTTCTTTGATTTCCTGTCGGATGAATTTGACCAAATGCTCACCGGTGCTCTTGATGTGTGCTTTTTCCTTCTTTTCCTGCAGATATGCTTCTGTGCGGTATTCCGGGACAAATCCCAGTCCGGCACTCAATGCAAGCACCAACACCGACCATTTTGCCAGGGAGGGCAGGTTGAAAGCGATCAGGTTTTTGGGATGCACCCGATCAAGGTACTTTTGGGCATCTTTCATGATGAATCCGCCCCACTCTTGTTTCCCGTCAAATTCCAGCGCTGCCGTAAAACGTTCTTTGAGTCCGCACTGTTGGTCCACCCATTGGGCGGTCTGTGCCAGATTGATGGGTTTGAGCAATGGCCAGATAAACCCGACCAGGGCCAGTCCTCCCCAGACCACTCCAGCCCAACCCAGTGTGAAGAACGGGATGGGCAACAGTTTAAAAGTGATGAGTGTGGTCAACCACAGCAATGCCCCCCAGAAAAACCCCTTCCACAACCCGGTCCAAGCCTCACGCCATCGACGACGGCTGGCGGCTCGTTTCAGTTTCTCTTCGATATATTTACGATCTTTCATGGCGGCTTGTAGCAACTATGCCTGATCCCAAAAGGATGGCCAGTGAAAATTTTTGGCTTATTTCATCGCCTGTGACCTTGGAACCTTCTTTAATACACCACTTAGCAACGCTTGTTTCAGTCAATTTACCAATCAGGTTATGGGTAAGAATTCTAAAAAACGCAGAGAGAACAAACAGGAATCAAAACCTGCACCAATCACTCCTCCTTCTTCCGAATCGCAACCAAGCGAACAAGCGTCCACCGGGGTGTGGTTGCACATGGTCCGAGTTCTTCTGGTTTCCGCGATGTTGATCACCGGTTACCTGTCCCTGGTTTCCCTGAGTCAGGATGGCGGGGTGCCTGGGTGTGGGCCGGAATCCAGTTGCGATCAAGTGCTGTCCAGCCAGTGGGCTTCCTGGTTGGGGATTCCGATCACTTTGCCGGGCTTGGCTTTGTACGGGGTTTTTCTTCTGAATTCTTTCTTTATCAACAGCAAACAATTGGAAAAAGCCAAACGCGCTTTGAATCTACAAGTCCTATGCGCGTTCGCCATTCTGGCTGCCGCTTTGTGGTTCGTGGGGGTGCAGGCGGTGGCGATCAAGGCGTTCTGTCCTTATTGTTGTACGGCGCATGCTTTGGCTTCAGCAGCGGCTGTTTTATTTCTCATGCAAGGTAACTCGCTGGGATCTCGCTTGTATGTCAGGTTGAATTTTGCGGGTGCGGGAGTTGCGGCTCTGGTGTTTGTGGGGATCGTCGCCGGCGCACAGGTGTTGTTTCCTAAAAAACAGGCGGGACCTGTCGTTGTCTCAATGGAAGAGGAAGCCAACGATAAGGATCAGCGCGTTCCCGATGATCAAATTCCTGAAGTGTCGACTTCTGCTCAAGAACCTTCTTCTGCCGAACCTGCTCAAGTTTCCGAACCACGGCCGCTGGTCGAGCCAGCCACCGAGCTTGCTGCACCTGTCGATGTTCAGCCTGCGCCCAAGGTTGCCATTAAGATACCGCCCTTGCCCCTGCCTAAGTCCACCATTCAGTTTAATCCGGTCAGGTTGCCTACTCTCGGGGCTCCCGACGCGCCTCATCGGATTGGTTTGATGTTTGATTACACCTGTCACCATTGTCGTAATGTGCACGGGTTCGTGCGTGAGTTGTTGAAAAAGTATGATGGCCAGCTTTCCTGTATGTTGATCCCGGTTCCGTTGGATGCCAATTGCAATCCCTTCGTTAAAACAACACAGCGGGATCACATCGACGCCTGCAAATACGCCAAGATCTGTCTGGCCGTCCAGCTTCTGGCGCCTGAGAAATACGATGCGTTTGATCAATGGTTATTTACGAATCACGAAAAAGTGAAAACAGTGGATGCCGTTCGGACCCATGCCGAAAACCTGGTTGGCAAAGACGTTCTGGCGAAAACGGTGGAAAGCGCCGAAGTCGCCGCCCAATTGAAACAGGATTTTGATGCTTACCAGGTGAATTATCGCAACGGTGGCAAAGGCGTGCTCCCGCAGACAATCATCAATACACACGTCATCTTTGGTCCTCCTCCTGATGTGGCAACCTTGGAGAAAATCATGAAACAGTTGCTGGGGATTTAATTCTTCACTGGCTCAACACGCTGGTATCCGCAAAGGCGATGTAAAGCACCAGCACCACCACCGCAAGTCCGATGCCCATCGGGTAGGCCCATTTCCATGGGGTGAGATCGACGTGGCCTGAGTCCTTGTGTTCCCAAGGGGTTTTGAGCGGGGCGAGCATGCCGCTGATCAGCATCAGGATGATCAATCCGGCAAAGACAGCTCCCAGAAAATGGAATTCATGCATGGCATTTACCTTTTCGCTCAGCGCTGGCACGAAGTATCCGAGCGCTATGGCCAGAAAACCCAGAATGAGCGCGATGTTCGCTCCCCATGCCGGTATGCGTTTGTTTAATATACCCATCAGCATCACTGAAAAAATGGGAATGAAGTAGAGGCCGTTCATTTTTTGCAGGTAACCGAAAATGCTGTCCTGCCCCGCCAACATGGGAGCCCCTACCATGGCCAGGATCGCAATGACGATCCCGAAGGTTTTCCCGACCGAGATCACTTTCGCTTCGTCCACATGGTCGTGCTTGATCATATGACGATAAATACCGAGGCTGAACAAGGTTGCGGTGCTGTTCAGCGCCGAATTGAACGAACTCAGTATCGCTCCCACCATAACTGCGGCGAAGAATCCGGCCAGCCAAGTAGGAAGCACGTTGCTGACCAAGGTGCCATAAGCGTGATCCGCTTTGATGTCGGTTTCACTGTAAAGGTGGAAGGCAATGATCCCGGGCAACACCAGAATGATCGGAGCCAGCACTTTGAAAAATCCGGCAATCAAGACACCTTTCTGGCCTTCCTTGAGACTACTGGCTCCAAAGGTGCGCTGGATGATCTGCTGATTGGTGGTCCAATAAAAAAGATTGAGCAACAGGACGCCGGTAAAGAGAGTGGAGAAGGGAACCGAGGACGTCTTGGGGCCAAGGGAATTGAATTTCTCAGGATGGGCTTCCTTCAGTTCGCCCAAGGCGGCGAAAATGCCACCATCGTTCACTGCCATCAACCCAAAGTAGGCAATCAACAAACCGCCCACCAGCAAGCCGAAGCCATTGATCGTATCCGATACAGCAACGGACCGCAGTCCTCCGAAAATAGCATATATGGAACCGATGATTCCGATCATCCAGACGGTGATCCACAGGATGGTGCTGTCTGACTGAATTCCTGTCAGCGCTTTTAAATCAAGGATGCCAGCCAATCCGGTCGCGCCGGTATAAAGGATGATGGGCAACAGAATCCCGGTGTATGCGATGATAAAAATAAAACTGGTGATGGAGCGTGTGGTGGCGTCGAATCTTTCTTCCAGGAATTGAGGAACCGTCGCGATACCGCTGCGGAGATATTTGGGCAGGAAAAAGAGCGCCATGAACACCAGTGACAGACCGGCAACCACTTCCCAGGCCATCACCGCAATGCCATCGGTGAATGCGGAACCGTTGAGCCCGACCAGTTGTTCGGTCGAGAGATTGGTCAGTAGCAGCGACCCGGCGATGAATCCGCCGGTCAGAGATCTGCCAGCAAGAAAGTAGCCGTCCGAAGTGGCATCGGTTTTTCCATGGGTGATCCGCCAGGTCAGAAAACCAACCAGACCGGTAAAGAACACAAACGACAATATGGTGAACATAATTTTATTGGGTGATTAAGTTGGTAGAATCGGGCAATTTGAACGAACTGTTCAAGATCAAAGTCTCTCTTAATCTTAATTAGGTCTTCCATGGACTTGGGAGCGACATGCAATATTTGGGCAATTAGATGGAATGCGGGCGTCATTGGGGGGCGTGCAAGTGCATGCCATCATAGATGATCATTGATTCCGCCATTGCCCGCGCAGATGGTTTCTGGTACCCGTTGAAGCGTGACTGGTTCAGGTCCAGACGATTCGAATTTGATTGCTTTTCCGCGTGCCAAGGCTGATGGCCGGGTGCGGGTGGACGGCAAGTATTTTCGTGTGAACGGAGGATTGTGGACGGCACGTGGACTGGCCTATGGACCGTTTGGTTCGGGGCCCGGCGAAGGAGCGTTCGCATCCAAGGAGCAGACGACGCACGATTTTGATCAGATGAGCCCCTTAGGGGTAAACACCGTGCGTGTCTATCATGTCCCTCCCCTTTGGTTTCTGGATTTGGCTCAGGCCAAGGGATTACGCGTGTGGGTGGATTTGCCTTGGGATCAGCATCAATTGTTTTTGGAGCATGCCCGTGAGAGGAAACGCATTCGGGGGGAACTGGTTCAGTCGGTGTCAGAATTTGCGGATCACTCCGCTTTGTTTGCGGTGTGTGTGGGGAATGAAATATCCTCCGAATTGATCCGTTGGCAGGGTGCTTCCAAGGTGGCTGGATTCCTGGATGACCTGGTGGATCAGTTGCATCAAAAGCACCCGGGACTTTTATGCACTTACGGAAACTTCCCGCCCACTGAATACTTTCGATTGGAGGAAATTGATTTTCATTCTTTCAACATCTACCTGCATGAACCGGAACCCATGGATCGTTACCTGGCTCACCTGCAACTGATGGCCGATGGAAAACCGTTGGTCGTCGGCGAGCTTGGAATGGATACTTTGTCCAATGGAGAAGAGGCTCAAGCAAACTACCTGAGTCAGCAGCTTGCCCTGGTGGAGCGGCATGCCTGTGCGGGTTCGGTGGTTTTTGGTTTTACGGATGATTGGTTCAAGGATGGATCACAGGTGACGGATTGGGCATTTGGGATCACCGATGTGAGCCGACATCCAAAACCAGCTTGCCTTGTGTTGAAATCATCTTGGGGCCGCGCACCGAAAGTTTGCTCATCCATTCCGCTGGTCTCTGTGGTGATCGCCGCCTACAATGCGGCCGATACGCTGGAGGCGTGTCTCGCTTCTCTTGAGCGGCTGGCGTATCCGAATTTTGAAGTCATCATTGTGGATGACGGTTCAAGAGACGATACCCGCGCGATTGCCGCTCGTTTTTCTTCCTTCAACTATATTGATCTCGGCAGTAACCGTGGGTTGTCAGCTGCGCGGAATGCGGGTGTGCGCGCTGCCAGGGGGGAGATCATCGCATTTACGGATGCGGATTGTCAGGTGGATGAGCAGTGGCTTCGGTTCCTTGTTGCCGCTTTTGAACACAATGATTGGGCAGCGGTGGGCGGACCGAATCTTTTACCGCCTGAGGATGGGTATGTTGCCTCAGCCGTGATGGCCACTCCGGGTGGACCGGCGCATGTGATGTTGACCGATCGTATTGCCGAACACATTCCCGGTTGCAACATGGCGTTTCGAGCGGATGCCCTCAGGAAGGTGGGGTGTTTTGATCCACAATTCAGAGTGGCGGGTGATGATGTTGATTTGTGTTGGCGATTTCTGAAACGAGATATGATCATCGGGTTCGCGCCCGGCGCTTTCGTATGGCATCACCGGCGGTCGACCATTGGAGCGTTTATTCGTCAACAAATGGGCTATGGCCGGGCCGAATCGCTTTTGTTCCGCAAGTATCCATCCATGTTCAACTCCCATGGAGATCATGTGTGGCATGGTCGTATCTATGCCGAGCGGAGACAGGAACACACGCCTGGCCGTCCCAGGGTGTATCATGGTCTTTATGGCTACGCTCCATTTCAGCCCCTGTATGGAGGTGTTCCATCGCGTTTTGCCGCGTTGTTGACTTCGTTTGACTATCATTTGCAGACAACACTCCCGCTTCTGGTGGCCGGGATGAGTGTGCCGTTTTTGGGTGGTTTGGCCTGGTGTAATCTGGGGGCCTTTTTGCTGGTGGGGATTTGGAGTGCTTCCGCGGCCCGGATTCCAAAGGACAGGCGCAAGTGGTGGGGACGGTTCCTGCTGATTGTTTTGCATATGGCGCAACCCATGGCCCGGAGTTTTGCCCGGCTGCAGCAATGGACACGCATGCGTCAAACGGGTAGCGCTTCCCGCGAACGTATGGAGGCGCTCTGTCTGACCTATCGCGGTGGGAGGTTTGATCGGGTCTCCTTCTGGAATGAAACATCGGCCGGACGACCCGAATTCTTTGCAGCGTTCAAACAACGACTGAGCAAGCTGCCTTGGGATATCTCGCTCAACACCCATTGGGATCGGTTCGATGCCTGGTTGCCGGGCGGGTGGTGTTTCGATTTGCATGTGTTTTCCGTGGACGAGTATTTCAAAGATGGCAAACGACGCGTCAGTTTTCGACTCGACCCCAAACCGACCTTTATCGCGCGTACCTGGTTATTCTGGCTTCTTGGATTGGCGGTTGGTATAGGAGGGGGCATGGGCTTGACTCTTTGGAGTTTGATCCTTTTAACGGGATTCTCAGGCGCCGCATGGATGACCTACCGTCACCTGCGGCAGAAACTTCTGGCCGAATGTCTGATTGAATTGGTGGAAACTGCCGATACACTTGGCTGGACCTTGATGACAGAATCGGAGTCAACGACTGTCCAACAAAGCAACGATTCATGAAACAATATTTGGATTTGCTCAACCTCGTGCTGAACGAAGGGAAAGAAAAGACCGACCGGACCGGTACGGGAACCATCGCCGTCTTTGGCGCGCAGGCTCGGTTTCCGTTGCAGGATTCGTTTCCCGTTCTCACAACCAAAAAACTGCATCTCCGCAGCATCATTCACGAACTGCTCTGGTTTCTCAAAGGAGATACCAATATCGGCTATCTGAAGGACAACGGTGTGTCCATCTGGGATGAATGGGCGGATGAAGAGGGAAACCTTGGTCGTGTTTATGGAGCCCAATGGTGCGATTGGCGAACGCCGGATGGAAGATCCATCAACCAGATCGACCAAGTCATCGAGGACATCAAAAAGACGCCCGACAGTCGTCGATTGGTGGTGTCTGCCTGGAACGTGGGTGAGATTGATCAAATGGCTCTGGCACCGTGCCACGCTTTGTTCCAGTTTTTTGTAATCGATGGTGAATTGAGTTGTCAGCTTTATCAACGCAGCGCGGATTTGTTTTTGGGGGTGCCATTCAATATCGCATCCTATTCACTGTTGACCCTGATGGTGGCCCAGGTGTGTGGGCTGAAACCTGGTACCTTTGTTCATACTTTCGGTGACCTGCACTTGTATTCCAACCATCTGGAACAGGCCCGCCTTCAGTTGTCCCGTGAGCCAAGGCCTTTGCCGAAAATGCGGCTCAATCCGGACATTAAGAATATCCACGATTTCAAGTTCGAAGACTTCACACTCGAAGGCTATGATCCTCATCCGGGCATCAAAGCTCCGATTGCGGTTTAACCCATGAAGCCCTTTCAAGCCATTGCGGCCATGTCGGAGAACCGGGTGATCGGCATCGAAAACCGCATTCCATGGCATATTCCCGAGGATTTCAAATGGTTCAAAAAGAAAACCATGGGGCAGATCCTGGTCATGGGGCGCAAGACCTACGAATCAATCGGACGTCCACTGCCCGGACGGGAGACCGTGATCCTCAGCCGATCCGGATTCGAGGTTTCCGGATTGCGCACCTTTGGGGGGATTCAGGATTTGACGGAGTTTTACAAAGGAGATGAACGCATCCCGTTCATCTGTGGGGGAAGCGAAATCTACCGTCAAACTCTGGAGCTGTGCAGTGATCTATACCTGACCCAGGTGAAGGGATCCTTCGAGGGGGACGCATTTTTTCCTGAATTCGAAAGCTATTTCCAGCGCCCGGAAACAGTCCTTTCACACGAACAATTCACCGTGCTTCATTATCGCTCGCAAGAGTAGATGCTTTGTTTGATCGCAAAGGTTGCTTCCGGGTAGAACGTGGCGTCCCGCCGCGTGCCTTGTGGTGTGCTTATTCAAGATTGCCTTGCAAAGGGAAAGCCCGGGACACTGGACGCCCTACGGCCGAATCGAGACCCCGACTTGTCTGGACTCTACCCAACGAAGATTGGTAGAAGAAAACGAAACACTTGCATCACGGTATTTGAGACAGAAATGTCTTTGCTGGAACGATGATTGGTTTGTGTTGATGGAAACAGTCGGCGTCCACGTATTCTTTTTCGAACACAACTTGAAAGGCGTGTTGGGCCTTGGTGGCGTCCTGGAAGTAGTAAAGATTTTCGGACAGTTTCTCTGATTGTGCCTTCACTTCCACAAGAAACCAGGGGGTGTTATCACGCGTGACAAGAAAGTCCACCTCGCGTTTTCGGGTGTCTCGCAGGTATCGGAGTTCAAATGCGCCCAATCCCAGATCGGTCCATGTTTCCACTGCCTTGAGCAAATGACAGGCAGTCATGGTTTCTGCTCGTTTTCCAGGATCGACGATAACCGCCCAATCCCGCAGATACCACTTTGGTTCCTTGCGCAACGATTTTTCTATGTTGCGAAACCAGGGTTTCACCAGAAAACCAAAATGAAGTGTGCATAGGGTGGATATCCAGCTTTTGACAGTGTTGGGAGTCGACCTTATTTCATTGGCCAGATTGGAAACCACCAATTGATCCCCGCTTCGATCCATCAGGAGTCGTCCCAACATTTCCAATTGGTCCATTTCCTGAATGCGAGTGAGGTCCCGGATGTCATCTCGAAAAAGTTGCCGGTACCGTAAAGGTCGCCATTTTCTGTCGAACCTGTCACTGGCTGTTATGAGTGGCTCGGGAAATCCTCCATGCTTCAAAAGAGATTGCCACTTTGATCGAGGTATTTTCTCAGGTTGATGAGTCAAATCTGATGTATTTCCGGCACGCAATAATTCCCCCACTGAAAAGGGATGCATTCTGTAGAGAAAATATCTTCCCATCAGACTGTCTCCTCCTTTCTGGAATACATCCAGGCGTGAAGAACCGGTTACTATGATTTTGCACTGTTCCTCATAAGTATCGAAGAATCCTTTCAAAAAGATTTTCCATTTCGAGTATTTGTGGATTTCGTCAAAGGAGATGACGGGGATTTTTTGCTGAAGTTCATTCAACTGGCAGTGGTCTGCCACGGCCTCCGGTCCTTTTAGAAGGATCTCTCGATGTTGCAAGTTGTCCCAGTCCAGGTAGTGCGAAGCAAGGTGTTGGCTGACAGTTGTTTTTCCTATTTGCCGAGGGCCCGATAAGAATGCCATCTGGCGGTGGCTGTTCAGGTGTTCGGAGAGCATCCTTTCATAAAGCCGGGGTGTCACTTGCATGTGGATAATTTTTCATATGACTGCAAAATAATCCAGATAATTTTGCAGTCATATGAAAAATTATCCATCGCTACAATTGATTTTCCTTCGCTTTAATATTTACCAAAAGTAATTTCAGAAACCCTCTGCGTCACCGCGTCTTGTAGCAGCGGGCTCCCATACGTAAATACTTTGGCAATCAGTATAAACGGTTGCAAATCAGGGACAACGACGCCCAATGTTGCACCTTTGGGGGGCGCCGGCTTTTGAATAACGGCTACTGAAGAGGTCGCCTGACTGGTTCGTCGACGCCGCCGTAGAAAAAGTGGTGGGATCCGATCATGACTTTGGGTTTATGGATGTATTTGTTGGCATTGACCCATTCAACATGACCGTCCAGATATCCTTCGTTGGAGCCTTCCGGTGCATCTCCCTGGCGGTTAAAGTGATTGACACCTCGCATCAGGGGGTCCGAGTCACCTGGTCGTTTCCAATCCCCACTTAACTGTCGGTTGATGTCGGTCCACAACACTTTGTAATAAGGATTATCGGTATTTTTCTGAGCGAAAATGGGAACCCCTGCATCGAAGATGGATTTATCGGGGTAATAACTTTGGTTTTCGTTGTAAGCTTTGTTGGCCGCCCAATAGACATACCCGAACACCGATTCACGGCCTCCGGGCCAGGTCCAGAAATCATCACGTCCCCACTTGGCGTTGGAGGGGCAGTAAAAAGAAGTGCGCGGCACGCCATATTGCTCGTGGTAGGTGTCTCGGAATTTGACCGAATACCAGTGCGGGTTGACATTATCGGTCGGCTGGAAATTCCCTTCGTAATCATCCGAATACATGAGGACGGCATAGGTCAACTGCTTGATGTTGTTGATGCAGGAGGTACGCTTGGCTTTCTCCTTCGCCTTGGATAGGGCTGGTAAGAGCATGCCCGCCAGGATGGCAATGATCGCAATAACGACCAGTAATTCAATCAAGGTAAACCCGTGAACCTTACGAGGGTGTTTGATACGTTTCATGGTGAATGCTCATGTCTTACCATCAAGTGCCAATGAACACAAGGATGGTGTTTGGAACGGGATGAGGCGCATTCGGTTTGCGTACGATGCAGTGTTTTGCGACATTGATGCCATGTCAGCAGTGTGTGCAATCCCGGGACGAACAATTGGGTGCGTGGGTCTTGTACTCCATTTCGTCTTGGCGTGTGGCCTCGGTGAAGCCATTGCTCAGGACGGGAGTGCGGATGGAAATCTTTTTGAGAGCCGGAAATTGGAGGTCATGGATGCCTCCCCGGGAGTCGGTTTTACTCGAATGTCTTCGCAGGCAACCCGGATCAGCTGGCGCAATGATTTGCCTGATGAACTGGCTGAACGGAACCGTGTCCTCGAGAATGGATCGGGTGTAGCGGCGGGTGATGTGAACGGGGATGGTTGGTGTGATCTGTATTTTACCACCATCCAGGGAGCCAACCACCTGTGCCTGAATCGGGGGGATTGGACCTTTGATGATGTCACTCTCAAGAGCGGGGTGGCTTGTGCCCAACAAGCATCCACCGGAACACTTTTGGTGGATGTGGATGGTGATCAGGATCTGGATTTGCTGGTAAATGGAATTGGGACGGGCACTCGACTTTTTCTCAATGATGGAAAAGGGACATTCATGGAAAAACCCGATTCGGGATTGATGCGCAGCGGAGGAGCCATGTCCATGTCCATGGCAGATGCGGATCAGGACGGGGATTTGGATCTGTATGTGACCCATTACCGGGAAAATACCTGGAAAGACCTGCCGCCGGGTGTGAGTCCGCGAGTGATCCAGAAGGATGGCAAACCGTATGCGCTTCCCGAAGACCGCTTTGTTGCTGTTGCTGGTAAAGGGCCCCGGCCGGAGATCATTGAAGTCGGAGAGCCGGACGTTTTCTATCTCAACGTAGGGAATGGTGTTTTCAAGCAACAATCATGGACGGGCGGCACATTCCTGGACGAAGAAGGTCAGCCTTTAAAATCTCCTCCACGCCACTGGGGCTTGTCAGTGATGTTTCGCGATCTGAATGGAGATCGGTTGCCTGATCTGGTGGTTTGTAACGATTTTGCTTATGGCGAAGATCAGGTTTGGATGAATCAGGGCGGGGCCGTGTTTCGGCAGTTATCCAATCAAGCCATGCGTCAATCCAGTTGGTCGTCGATGGCGGTGGATGTGGCGGATATCAATCGGGACGGGTGTGATGATTTTCTGATGGTGGAGATGCTGAGTCGTCGTCACTCACAAAGGATGACTCAGCGGGCGAATCAGGAAACCGGGGTTCGATGGCCTCCGGTACATCTTCCCCTCGACCGCCCGCAAACCCAGAGGAATACGGTATTCCTGGGACGAGGAGACGGAACTTATGCGGAGATCGCCAGGATGACCGGATTGGAGGCCACGGAATGGAGTTGGGGAACGGCATTTCTGGATGTGGACCTGGATGGCTGGGAGGATTTGTTGGTGGCGAACGGGAACAATCACGACCTGCTGGATGGAGACGCAACCATTGCCGCCGTCATGAGGATGCGTTCTGCCCCAAGAGGTCAGACTCCGCGAACCTTGTTGATGTATCCATCCCTGCCCACGCCCAATCTTGCTTTTCGCAACCTGGGGGATTTGACTTTTCAGGAAGTGAGTGAGCAGTGGGGGTTTCATGATGACGGCATTTCGCAGGGGCTGTGTCTGGTTGATCTGGATCGCGACGGGGATCTGGATGTTGTGTTGAACAATTTGCAGGATGCACCGAGTCTCTACCGCAATGATGTTACCCGACCACGCATCTCGGTTTCGTTGTCCGGGCGGACAAGCAATACGGCGGGCGTTGGTGCACGCTTGATTTTGGATTCGGGAGACGCCTCGGATTTCCCTGATCAGACGCAAGTCATGATTTCGGGTGGACGCTACCTGTCGTCCGATCAATCCATGCGTGTGTTTGCCTTTCCAAAACAAATGGACAAAGTCCGTTTGAAGGTGGAGTGGCCTTCCGGGCGTGAAACTGTCATTGGGTCCATTGAATCCAATACCCATTACCACATTCATGAACCGGACGTGGAGGTGGTAAAAACAGGTTCAGACACACCAAAGCCATCCATCAAAACACTCTTCGAAAAGGAATCACTATCCTTCCACGACCAGCACATGTTCGACTCACTGCCTGCCGAATTGATTCCGCAACCGATGCTGCCTTATTTAATTGATCGAAAAGGACCCGTGATGGACATGTCCACAACACCAGCCGATGGTGACTTGTTGGCAGTGGGGCATGGAAAATGGTTCGGAGTAAGATCGTCTCTGCGGCCGGGCAAAATCACTTCTCCTGGTGGTGGTCATGGGTATGCCTTGCATGGGAATGTTCGGGATGTGGTGGTATGGACTGAAACGGATGGTATTCCTCGAGTAGCCATTTCCATCAGCAATCTGAAAGCCCTGGCATCCGAAGGTCCCAAAGGTGTTCGGGCGCATTCGAGCGTTCACATTTACAAATACCAACAAGGGAATCTGACACTCGGAGAATCCTTGCTGGGGCATGTGGCGATGGCTGGTCCACTGGCCCTGGTAGACTATGATTCCGATGGGGACCTGGACTTGTTTGTGGGGGGGCGCATGAATGCCGGCCGATATCCCGAGCCTGCCATCTCAAGAATGTATCGAAATGAAAAGGGGCGATTCAAACTGGACCTTGACCAGAGCCGCGCCTGGTATGAGATGGGATTGGTGACGGATGCAAAACCGCTGGATTGGGACGGGGATGGTGACCCGGATCTGCTGGTCGCATGTGAATGGGGGACCTTGCGTTTGTGGGAAAACGTTGGAGGCAGTTTTCATGAGAAAACCGAAGCTGCCGGGCTGGCATCACGAAAAGGTTTATGGACCTCTCTGGAAGTTGCGGATCTGGATCTTGATGGCGACCTGGATGTGGTGGCTGGCAATTGGGGGAACAACACCTCCTACCAGAAACACCTGCATCATCCGGTTCGCATGTATCATGGTGATCTGGATCGTAACGGATCCTACGACATTGTGGAGAGTTACTTTGATCCTTCACTTGCGACGTGGGTGCCCGCGCGGGATTTGATCGCTCTGGGTGAGGCCTTTCCCTTTGTTCAGACGAAGCATCGGACTTATGCCGGAGTGTCCAACATCGGCGTGGAGAAACTTTTTGAGGGGGTGGCTCCCCTGGGTCACTGGGTGGAAGCTCAAAGCATGGAGTCGGGTATTTGGTGGAATGAAGGAGGCACCTTCAAGTGGCAATCGCTCCCCGTGGAAGCTCAAATGTCCCCCGTCTCCTCTTTGGCTGTTGCGGATTTCAACGGAGATAAGCGGCCAGATGTTTTCCTCGGACAAAACTTTCAGGCGCTGCGACCTGAAAACTCCCGTTACGATGCCGGACTCGGTTTGGTGTTGTTGAACGATGGGGAGAAAAAATTCCGGGGCCTGTCTGCGCTTGATAGCGGGATTCGGCTGTTGGGGGAACAAGACGCCGCATTGGCTGTTGATTGGAATAAAGATGGTCGGATGGATTTGCTCGTCGGACAGACAGCTGAAGCGTTGCAATTGTTCCTTCAATCCAAGCGAGAAGCATCCGCAGATGTCGCAGATTAACGCAGATGTTCAACAATCAGCTGCGGCTTTTCGAAGTAGGACGTTCACTGACAGGTGATCGCTCTTCCTTCCCTGAAAAGTCTATTTATTCCCATTTTATCTGCGAAAATCGGTGACATCTGCGGATGATCATAAAGGGGTGTGCCTACGATTTCCCTGCTTGCCGCCGACAATCGTCCATGATCGCGAGGGCCTGAGAAGCGTTCATTCTGAAAACAAAGTCGGTTTCCGGTGACAAAGGTGTTTCATCGGGATTGATTTCAATGAGGATGGCGCCTGCCTGTTTTGCTGCGTGAGCCAATCCGGCCGCAGGATAGACGACGGAAGAAGTCCCCACAGAGAAAAAGACCTCAGAGTTGGAAGCGACCGATTCGGCTTTCCGCATGGCGTCAACGGGCAGTGACTCCCCAAACCAGACCACACCGGGCCGCAGAAAACTTTTACACAGTGGACATGTCGGTGGCGTGTGAGAAGCGGGCTCCCACTTTTCGATTTCATGTCCCTGTTCAAAGCAAATGGTGCGGTGGATGTTTCCATGAAGTTCGATGACATCAGTGGAGCCGGCTTGTTGGTGTAGTCCGTCGACGTTTTGCGTGATCAAGTGAAATGCTCCCACCTGGCTGGCCAATGACACGATGCATTCATGACCTTTGTTTGGCTTCGCTTTTGCAATCAGGTTTCGTCGATGTTCATACCAGTTCCAGACACGTTCGGGATCCCGGCGAAATCCTTCCGGGCTGGCAAGTTCCTCAGGATGATAGTTTGCCCAAAGACCTGTTTGAGCATCTCTGAAGGTCGGCACGCCGCTTTCGGCTGATATGCCCGCCCCAGTCATCATGGCCCAGACATGGGTGTCTTTCAAAATGGATTGGAGATTTTGAGGGATTTCCTGATTGTGAATGATCGTGGGCATTTCCGGACATCTTGGTTGCATGCAGGGCTTTCTTCAAGTAGGTTCCCCCGACTCTTTTAGCAAAGGCTGTGAGAATCCGATAAAGGAAAGAATGTTTGGATTGCAATCACATCAACTTAAAATGCTGGCATCATGGTCTGGAAACCTCGTGCTGTGTTTTGCCGTTTTTTCGTCCGGAATATCAGATGCTGCGGAGATTCCGTTGTTCCATCATGCCGACCCTGGAAAATCGGTTGATGCCCCAGTTCTTTCGCAAACACGTTCCGAGTCGCCCTTAGTGAACCCATCTCCTTTCCGTCCTCAGCAAGTAGAGAATCGCTGGGACATCGGGGAAATGACCGATGAAGAACAACTCTACCTGGAACTGGTCAATCGTGCACGGGCAAATCCCATTGCAGAAGGTGATTGGCTGGTCAACCTGGACGACAAGGACGTTCTTTCAAATCTTGCTTTTTTCAATGTGGATCTGGATCGTGTTTTGAATGATCCTGACTACGGATTCTATCAATTGCTTCCCGCTCAGCCACTGGCTCCAAATGCCAAATTGAATCAAGCGGCCAGGATCCATGCGCAGGACATGTTTGATAACACGTTTCAAGCGCATGTTGGAACCGATGGATCGACTGCAGGAGATCGCATTTCGTTGGTAGGCTACAACTGGGGAGCGTACAGTGAGAATGTCTTTGCCCAGGCGGATTCGGTGGTGCATGGCCATGCGGGGTTTCAGATCGATTGGGGCTTCGGTCCCGGGGGTATACAACATCCACCCGGTCATCGCATTCAGATCCATAACGGCAACTACCGTGAGTTCGGTGTCGGTGTGGTCAATGGCAATAAACCAAATGCTTTCCCGGAAAGTAATAAGTCGAAATTTCGCGATGTCGGACCCCAGATCGTTTCGCAATTGGTGGCTCGTGAGTTTGTCGATGCTCCATTTATTACAGGTGTGGCCTACTACGATTTTAACCGGAATGCCTTTTATGACCTGGGTGAAGGACTTGGTGGAATCAAAGTGAGTGCTCCGGGCAGTCTGTATCATGCCGTGACGATTCCTTCCGGTGGATATGCCATCCCTGTGGATACTGACGGGGATTACTCCATCGGGATGGAAGGACCAGGGCTTCCTCCTCAGGCATCCTCGGTGACGGTTTCCGGCAGAGCCAATGTGAAACTGGATTATGTGCTCGATTATTCGCCCGGAGTAACGGGGCCCGCAAAACCCTTGCCCGGACTGCCAGTGACTTATGCGGTGAATCCTTTGCCTTTGGCCGAGAAATATCAAGTCGAGCGCAACATCAGTGTCCCGTTCAGCGATACCGAGGGAGGGGAGCAGGGAATGGGTGAGTTTACCTATGTTGGAATCGGTTCTTACACTGTGCTTCAATCGGTCATTAAACACGCAGGCGACCGTGCGTTTCGTCTGGCTCACAATGCCCCCATAGGCGATGAGTTTTTGGAATGGAATCGAAGCTTTGTCGTCGGTTCAAATGCCTCCCTGACCTTTCATAGCCGATTGGGAAGCGCTTTTGAAAATGAGACCGCTACTTTTCAAGTGAGCAACAACGACGGAGTGGATTGGCAAACATTGTGGACTCAGATTGGAACATCTTTGAACAGCAATCCGGTGCTCGCGCCTTCTGAAAGGACCTTTACTCCCCGCGTCATTGATTTAAGTGGTTTCGAGGGGCAAACCATTCGTGTTCGATGGGTGTTTGAATTCACCAGAGGTCGTGTCTGGGTGGGTAGTGATGAGTTTCAGGGGACCGGGTGGTACATCGATTCGATCAGCGCTACCGATTTGAAGTCTCTCCAGAATACCGTTTTCCCCGAACAACCGGCAAACGCATTCACATTCACACCCGATTCGACCGAACCCTTCACACTCAGAGGGCGTGCTTTCATTAAAGGCGAGTGGCGGCCCTGGGGTGATAGCATTGCTGTCAATGATTCAAGTCCGCAACTGAGTGCTCATGTCCTGGGGGTGGGACAAAGCGGCGACCTGATGACGGTTCTGGTCGAAATCCAAGGAGGAAATGGGCAGGCCGTGTTTGAATCATCAGGCACTCCGAACGGTCCATGGCTGCCAGCTGTTCCAGCATCTGTGACACAAGGGCAGCAACAAGGTGTGTTGGAAGTCATGTTGAATATCGGAACTGAGTCCAGCCGCTTTTTTCGAATCCTCACCAAATGATGCCAGCCACCTTGCTTTGTGCAAGGGTGCGACAGCCTGTAAAAGCATTCATTGAATCGGCTCTGGTAGTATGTCGTAAGGAATCAATCCAAAATCGGGCTCACCGAAGTCTTGATTTTTGTGCTCGATTCATGATGTGATGGCCTCATGCAAATCCTGTCCGAGAAAAATCGTCGCCAAAGATGGGCGTTATCGCTGGTCTGTTGCGTACTGTTTTGTTTTTGTCCGGATGGGAAAGCTGATGGAAAGGGTAAGCGCCCGAACATTCTGTTCGCTTTTGCTGATGACTGGGGGCGCTATGCAAGCGCTTATGCTGCCGTGGATGGTCCGGGCACCATGAACGATGTGATCCAGACCCCTCATTTTGATCGTGTCGCCAAAGAGGGTGTCTTGTTCAAGAACGCATTTGTAACCGCTCCGTCCTGCACCCCATGCCGTAGCTCCCTTCTTTCCGGACAATATTTCTGGAGAACAGGTCAGGGAGCCATTCTGCAAGGAGCCAAATGGGATGCCAACATTCCTTCTTATCCGTTGATCTTACATGATGCCGGATATCACATCGGTGAAACATATAAAGTGTGGAGTCCGGGATCTCCCGTGGATGCTCCGTATGGGGCGGGGAAGTTTGCTTACCAAAAAGCCGGGGGCAAATTTAATCAGTTCTCGCAGAATGTCACCAGGATGGTGCGACAAGGAAAATCGATCGAGGAAGCCAAGCAGGTGCTCTATGACGAAGTCATGCAGAACTTCAACGACTTTCTCAAGGCCCGTCCCAATGACAAACCATTCTGCTATTGGTTTGGTCCCACTTTGGTTCATCGGAAATGGACCAAAGGTTCGGGCAAGAAATTTTGGGGGATTGATCCCGATGCATTGAAAGGAAAGATGCCGGCATTTTTGCCCGATGTGCACGAAGTGCGCCAGGACATGGCCGATTATTTCGGCGAGATCCAGGCGTTCGATGCAGCACTGGGACTAATGCTGAAGCGCCTTGAGGAAATGGGGGAGCTCGACAACACCTTGATTGTTGTCAGCGGGGATCATGGCGCGCCGGGTTTCCCGAACGGGAAATGCAATCTCTATGACTTTGGCGTTGGCGTTTCTTTGGCCGTACGTTGGGGGGATACTAACGGTGGCCGGGTGGTCGACGATTTCATCAACCTGATGGATCTGGCGCCTACCTTTTTAGAAGCCGCCGGCGCCAAAACTCCTTCTGTGATGACCGGACGCAGTTTCGTGTCCGCTCTCAAGTCGGATCAATCCGGTTGGATTGATCCGACCCGCAACTGGGTGGTGACCGGGCGTGAACGCCATGTGGCCATGTCGCGCGAGGGACACGTGCCTTATCCACAGCGTGCCCTGCGAACACCGGACTTCCTTTACATCCTCAATTTCGAACCCAATCGTTGGCCGATGGGGGACCCGTTGCATATGGGAATCAAGCAACGTCCATCCCTGGAGGATCTCACGGAAAGAACCTTCGTGACATACGCCGACATGGATGCCAGCCCTACCAAAGCCTGGTTGTTTGATCATGAAACAGATGCCCGATGGAAGTGGCATCACGATGTGGCATTTGGCCGAAGACCTTTTGTGGAAATGTACGACTTGAAGCGCGACAAGGACCAGATTCATAACGTTGCTCAAAGCGTTGAATACGCAAAGGTGAGGGGAAAACTCCATGAGCAGTTGATGACGGTCTTGCGCGATACCAATGATCCCAGGGTCACCCAGGAATCCCCTGTTTTTGAACATGCACCATTTGCCGGAGAATAAGATCCGGTTGTCTGCAGCGGATCAAATGATCTCGAATGAGATGCACCGCCTTTCAACGGGAAGGTTTCAATTTTCCTGTCTTATCCATCTTCCAATCATTTGAACGATATGAGTCATTCTGAACATAAAGCGGTGATCTTTGATATGGACGGTGTGTTGACCGATTCCGAGCCGCTCATCAATGAAGCTTCCGTCCTGATGTTTCAGGAACTGGGTGTCAAAGTGCAACCCGAGGATTTTTACCCTTTTGTCGGGACGGGTGAAAAACAATACATCGGCGGTGTGGCGGAGAAATACGGTGTCACGATCGACCTCTTCGAAGCAAAAAAACGGACCTATGAAATTTACCTGAAATTGGCACCTCGCAAATTAAAGAGTTTTCCAGGCGCGGTTGAACTGGTCCATCAATGTCGTGCGCAGGGGTGGAAAGTTGCCCTCGCATCCAGCGCGGACATGATCAAAATCGAAGCAAACCTGAATCAGATCGGACTGCCGGTTGAGGAATGGGATGCCATCACGGGCGCGGATCACGTGGAACACAAGAAACCAGCCCCTGATATTTTCCTGGCTTCAGCCAAACAACTGGGTGTGTCCCCGGAACATTGCGTCGTCATCGAGGATGCCGAACATGGTGTGCAGGCTGCCAAGGCAGCCGGTATGCGGTGTGTGGCTGTGAAACATACGTTTGGGGAAGATAAATTGAGTCGAGCTGATTTGATTAAATCTCACATCAAAGATATTGATCTTCGGGATCTTTTTTTGGACGGATGATGCGGTCGGTTCAGGCTGGCGTATGCGTGGATCAAGCTGGATGCAAAACTGAAAAGGTAGGGCCCCGCTGCCGCGGGGCCGCGTGCGCGTTGAGGTGTAAGAAAGCCTGCGGGGTTGAGCGGACACGCCACCGGACGCGCAGCAGCACATCCCTATCAAACTGCAATTGGCATCCTAGCACCCTGAATCGCACCCAGCCCGCAACCGCCCCATACCTATGCTTGTGTCCTCTCCCTGATCCAATTATGATGTGCCCATGAATTTCCTCGATTACCTGGTCCTGCTGGGCTATTTCGCCTTGATGATATGGATTGGCCGTGTGGCCATGCGGCGAGTCAAAGCCCAGGAAGATTACTTCATGGGAGGGCGTCAGTTTGGCAAATGGCTGCAGGCCTTTGCCGCATTTGGCGCCGGCACGGGATCTTCGGATCCGGTCAATACTGCCCGCACCAGTTTCACCAGCGGCATGAGTGGCATCTGGAGTACGATGTCATGGTTGTTTGTGACGCCCTTTTACTGGATTACCGGTGTTTGGTATCGGCGCATGCGTCATATGACCCTCGGAGACTGGTTCGTCGAACGTTACGAATCCAAGCCCATGGGAGCCGCCTACACCATCTTCGGTTTGTTGTTCTATATGGTTTATGGATCCATGCTCTTTTCCGCCATCGGCAAAGTCGCCGCTCCCTTGCTGGGAGATGCCATTGTGATCGGGGGGCAATCCTACCAATTGGAATATGTGCTCGTACCCATCATCGCCGTGATCGTGATTGTTTACGGTGTGTTGGGCGGGTTAACCGCCGCCTATTGGACGGATATGATCCAGGGTATCTTTATCATCCTGCTTTCCATTATGCTGGTTCCTTTTGGTCTGCACGCATTGATCGAACGGTTTGGCGATCCTTCTACGGACGGGCTGATGACCGGGTTTCGCATCATGCATGAGCAGTTGCCGTCCGGCATGTTTCAGTTGGTGGGATCCGCCAATTCCAGTGAGTTTCCATTGTATCGCATCGTGGCGGTGACATTGATCTCCCTGATTGGCATTGTGGTTCAACCGCACTTCATCGCGACAGGGGGTGGTTCCGCGAAGACGGAACTGAATGCCCGAGTCGGCCTGGTTGCCGGGAATCTTGCCAAACGCTTTTGCACGATCGGATGGGCCATCACCGCTTTGATCGTGCTGGCTCTATTCGCGGACAATGCCGAAGTCATGAAGGATCCTGACCGCGCCTGGGGGATTGCTTCGCGCGAACTTTTGGCGCCCGGTTTGAGAGGTTTGATGTTGGCATGTCTGCTGGCGGCTTTGATGAGTTCGGCGGACACATACATGTTGGTCAGCTCCGCCTTGATCGTTCGCAATATCTATATTCCTTTCGTCAACAAAAACGCATCCGAATCCTCCTGTCTGACGATCGGCCGTATTTCCGGCAGTTTGGTCATTGTCGGAGCCGTGGTGGTATCATTGAAGATGATGAATGTGTTTCAACAACTGCAACTGACCTGGGTCTTTCCCATCTTGTTCGCGGCTCCGTTCTGGATAGGAATGTATTGGCGCCGGGCAACGACCGGCGCTGCCTGGATCACTATTACTTTTTCCACCCTGTTTTTCTTCATCGTTCCCAAAGTGATTCCCGTTTTGATGCCCGGATTGATGGAGAGTGAACGTTTCACCGCCGTAACGGATCAGGTCACGGTTCAGATTGAACGCACAGCAGCGCCTTCCGACATACGTCGTCGAACCATGGAAATTCAGGAATACGACAAAGCTCTGGCGGCAGCGGATGGCGACGCCTCGTTGATTGAACAACTTGGAGCAAGGCCCGCAACAATCACGGAAGGAGAAACCTTGTTCGATACACTGACGACAGGCGGTAAATCCATTTACTGGTCCGGTGGGGTGACTCCATTGGATGGTGCTCAGCTGACGGAAACGGATCGTCGACAAGAAGGGAATAAAACCGTGATTGTGCGGAATTATACCGGACCTTTGAAAGGGAGTGGAGAGTTTCGGCTGGATTTCCTGATTTACGATTTTATCGGATTGGATCTCAAACATCGTTCCGATTCCATGTTGGCCACCATGGAATTGCCCACCAAGATCGTCCTGCCCTTCATTGTGATGATTGCTGCGAGTCTGGTTTCAACACGCAATTCAAAAGACGCCTTGGATCGATACTACAGCAAGATGAAAACCCCGGTGGAAGTGGACCCGGAAAAAGACAAGCTCGCGATTGAAAAAATGGTCGCCGATGCTGAAGGCCGGGAAGCCAGAAAACTCATTCCGGGGAGTGATTTGGAGATTGAGAAACCCAAGATGCTGGACATTTTGGGATTTGTGGGCACATTTGCTTTGTGCTTTCTCATCATCGGATTGGCCATTTGGATGGCGGGTCTCGGTGGTTGATGAAGGCGGAGTTGAAGTTTCATAGGAATAATTCGGACCAAGGCAGGTCCCACCTTGAATATGAATGCATCTTACAGTTTTAAAAAATGGTTTGCGATGGCAGTGACTCCTTTGTGTGTGGCGACTTTGATTTTCGCGACAGGGTGCGGGAGCGGTAACCCCTACATTGAAGCCGATGCCGAGGCTCATTCCGATGCGCTGGTGGTGGTTCATGACGACAATTTTGCTGCGAAAGTATTAGAATCGGAGCAACCGGTCATGGTGGATTTTTGGGCCACATGGTGTGGGCCTTGCCTCCAGATGGCACCTTTGGTCTCCAAGCTCGCCGACGAATACAAAGGGAAAGCCGTGGTTGCCAAAATGGATGTGGATCGCAGTACGGACATGCCGAGAAAATATGGTATCACAGCCATTCCGACATTCATTGTATTCCATCAAGGTAAAGAAGTGGTTCGTTATGAGGGCATGACTTCCTACAAGGGACTCGCCTCCATGCTCGAAAAACCCATGGGTTCCCAGCCTCAGACGCCCGAACCAGGTCCTGTTCCTGAAACGCCTTCCTCGGAAGAAGCCCTTTGACCTCTGGATCTACACAGACACCTCCGGCGCCTTCTGTCATTGGTATGATAGCGGGTGGCCTGTCTTTGCCCATTGAACTGGTGAAACTTTTGCGTGCCGCTGGTTCATCACGCATCGTGGTGGTGGCCTTCGATGGCGAAACCGATCCGGTGATCGAGTCACTGGCGGATGAAGTAGCTTGGATCAAGGTTGGTCAGCTCACCAAAATGATCCGCTTCTTCAAACAGCATGGAGTTACACAATGCATCATGGCAGGGCGCATCGCTCCGAAGAACCTGTTTGATGTGCGTCCCGATTTGCGCGCTGCTTCACTTCTGTTTCGGCTCAAGGAAAAGAATGCACACACCATCTTCGGCGGTATTGGAGATGAATTGAAAAAGGATGGCATCGACCTGATTGAAGCCGTTCCCTGGCTTCAACCCCTGATGCCGGGAAAAGGATTCTCCATAGGCAAGGCGGTGAAACCTCAGCAGCATGATGATGTAGACTTTGGATGGCGTATTGCCAAAGAAGTCAGCCGGCTGGAAATCGGGCAAAGCGTTGTTGTCAAAGAAGGAACCGTGCTGGCAGTCGAAGGATTTGAGGGCACCGATGCCTGCCTCAAACGCGGGGGACAACTCGCCGGAAAAAAGGGGGGAGCCATCGGCGTCAAAGTCGCCAAACCCGGCCATGACATGCGATTTGATATTCCCTGTATCGGACTGCAGACCATCGAAAACTGTATTGAACATCAGTTCCGCGCCCTCGCATTCGAAGCCGGCAGCATCATCCTGCTCGAAAGAGAAGCCATCCAACGCCGCATCAAAGGAGAATCCTTCACTCTCCTTTCCACCAAAGATTAACAAACAGGTAGACCGTGGCGTCACGCCGCGCCCTCAAGGCGATCAAATACCAAACAAACTCCCGCAGACCATCCCCAAAACTCTTCCTTCAGAACACATGAACACGTTGGTGGAAATCATAAAGTCTCCAAAGTCGGAACCAAACCACGCATAGTCAGGTAGATCGCGGCGTCCCGCCGCGCCCTCATGGCAATCGAACACCCAAAAAACTCCCACAGGCTATCCCCTAAGCTTCCCCTAAGGAACACATGAGCACGTTGGAAAAATCAAAAAGAGTCCATCGCCATGCTCCAAACCTCGCGGTATCATCGAAGTCGAAAAAAACGCTTGGGTCGGGTGGTTTTTTCCTGATGGTATCCGGGTTCTTCGGTCTTAAGAGGAGCCCATGGGCCGGCGGGGTTGTCGGATGTTTCCAAGGTGCGTCCAGGTTTCCACTCCAGACTCAACATGCCATTTTCAATACGATAGTTTGAAAATTGTTGGCGTGCTGCATGATCCTGGGCCCATTCATCCAACATCGGGGTCAGGGTAATTCGCCACAGTCGATAGCCTCCCGCATTCATGTGCAACCTGTCGGAAAGAAATAACTGCGGGTAGGGTTGCCCGGCTTCGTCCACCATCGGAGTATAAATGTCGAAATAATAACCTCCGTGCACGGTCGCCAATTCGGAAAGGCGTTGGTTCACTTGCTTCATTTCTTCAAGCAAGTGGCTGCGGGCTGGACTTGGTTTGACCGACATGAATGCAAAATCACTTCCCGGGAGTTGGGATTTCATCCGTTGGATGAAAGTCGCATAATCAGCTGAAACTTCCTCGACAGTGCGCCCGCCCGCCAGATCATTATCTCCTTCATACACCACCACCAGGGAGGGTTCGTAAGGAACCACCAGTCGATCGAAATAGTAAAGAAGGTCGGGCATGGTTGAGCCACCAAAGCCTCGATTGAGCACGGGATAGTCCGGAAAAGAAGACGTCAAGTTGCTCCACTGCCGAATACTGGATGACCCGACAAATAGAACCGAATGGGCGTGGGGTGGATTTGTGCGATCTGATTGTTCAAACGCTTTGATGTCACTCTCAAACCGCGCCGGATCCTGTCCCATCAGCGACGACAAGCTGAGGAAGAGGCGGGTCATGAGGAGAATCAATGCCAAGCGTTGCATGAAGAAGCCGACAAAGGGCGCTGATCCATCAGATCAACGCCCTCGGTTGGTAAAACGAATTTATCGAACCACCCGGATGAATCGGGCGGATTGATCGGTCGGGATTTGAGCTTCTCCTGAATCGCTGCTCAGAGTGATTGTTTGGGCATCGGTCCAATCTTTGAAATCTGCCGTTGATTGGATGGTATAAGTTTGCCCTGATTTACCATGAACGGTGAATGTCAGGTTGCCACGATCGGCACTCACACCGCTGATGGAAACTTCTTCCACACCGGGCAGTCCGCCTTCCCAATCGATTTGAAGAGCCCCCAGGTAGGTGAAATGATTGCCATTGTCATTATTGGGGCCGGGAGCGATGCTGATCGTGATGGTCCCGTCAGCGGCGGGATTCAAGTTCTCGACAATCGCTTGATCTTCGATGTTGCCCGCGACATTCAGATACACGACCGATTCACTGCTTCCTTTGACTGTGTATTCCGTTTCCCGATTGTCGGTTGCATTGCGTGAAGCGTAAAAGGTCAGGGTGTATGCTGTTGCCGGATCGAGACCGGTTAGTTGGAAGCTTGGAAACACGTCCACCAAGCCGCTCCATTCCTCAGTGTTGCCGAACATGGAATCCTGCGTGACCGTTGTCGGGTAGGGAGCGGTCTCGGTTGTGCCTGCCTGGTTGACTCCGTTGAATCGTGAGATCATTTGGATTCCGAAACCAGTGTTCACTCCATTCACTGCGAGGAGTCCGCTCATGCTTCCACCATCCGTTTGGCCCACCGAACCTTGAAAGTTGTTCCAAATGTTTCCGGCCGCGTCAGCCACGGTTGCGAAATCGGTGCCGCCCGCATCGATGAGTATCTGTGGCTTGAAACTGGGTTGCCAGTCCACGCGCATTGCACCGAGATAGGTGAAGTGATTGCCGTTGGTATTGTTCGGACCGGGGCCGATTTCGATCAAAATCTCGTTGTCATCATTCGGACGTATGTTTGTAACGGTGACAGTGTCATCTGCATTGGATGCCACATTCAGGTCTCCGGTTTTTGAGTTGGAACCGGTCACGGTGTAGCGTGTTTCACGATTGTCTCCCGCTTCGCGTGAACCGAAGAAGGTGAAATCATACGCATTGGCGGCATCCAGTCCGGTTAGCTTGAAAGCGGGAAACACGTTTTCCTGTCCACCGAAAGGTTCGGTGTTTCCAAACAACGAATCACCGGTGGCCGATGCCGGGAAGACCGTGGAAGTTTGCAGTCCGGCCCGATTGACCCCGTTGAACCGGGCGACCATCTCCAGTCCGATGTTGGTTCGGATGAATTCGGTGGAGATCAGGCGATCCATGGTGCCGTCATTGGTCAATCCAATTGACTCTGAGACATTGTTCCAGCTTTCGGGTTCGGTTTCCACATCAATCTCCGTGGTGTTGCCCCCGCCAAAATCAAACAGGTAAGTCAAGTTTTCGCTGGGTGATTCGATTTGCAGCACTCCCAGGTATATAAAGTGGTTGGCGTTGTTGTTATTGGCGCCGGGTGTGATGTCCACCTGGATTTCTCCGATTGAGTTGGGTTTTACGCTTGTTGCTGTCACTGTTTCCGAGATGTTGTCGGCGACATTCAGTGCCACTTCGGTGGAAGCTGCCCCGGTCAGTGCGTACTGTGTTTCGCGATTGTCCCCGGCCAGACGTGAGGCGTAGAAGGTGATGTCGTAGGTTTTGGAATTGTCCAGTCCGCCGATGATGAAACTCGGAAGCACCTCCTCCAGTCCGCTGAATGTTTCCACATTACCGAACAGGGAATCGGATGTCGCTGTGTCCGGGAAAATCCCGGAATCCGAAGTGCCTGATTGATTGACCCCGTTGAATCGTGAGAGCATTTCAATGTACAAGTCCGAAGTGGCGCCCTCCGTCGATACGACCCCTTCAAAGATGCCATCATCGGTTTGTCCCACTGTGCCGGTAAAGTTGTTCCATTGAATCGATTCGCCGTCGGCGACCACGGTGGTCGTGGCGTCGTTGGCTCCGAAATCGATCAACGCTGTCCACCCTGCGGAGGATTCGATTCCCAGAATACCCAGATAAATGGTGTCGTTTCCGGCTGAGTGGTCGCTTCCTTTGGTGATGGAAATCAGGATTTCACCAAATCCGTCCACTCCAATGTTTTCAACTTGAACCGTATTGTTTGTGTTGCCGGATGGGTTCAATGATACGGTTTCGGTGGATGCTCCTGTGACACGATACTGGGTTTCACGATTATCGGTGGCTGTCGTATCGGAGGCGAAGAAGGTCAGCGTATACGTATCGCTTGAACCTTCCGCCCCAATGATCGCCAGGGATGCTCCGCCCGAGTTGCGGATGAGTGAATCCGAACTGGCGGATGCAGGAAAGGTTGATGACCCGGTGGTTCCACTGGTGTTCGGACTGGATTCAAAGAGTTGGTCAATCAACAGGGCAATGCCGGTATCGTTGCCTTCCGTGTCCGTGAGGGGGATGTTGTCGAAGAAATTGGATCCAGTTTCAGCATCCACATTATTCCAGAAAACCGGAGGTCGGGCGGTTTGGTTATCCGCTCCACCAAAGTCAAACAGGAGTGATTGCGTTTGGGCGAGTGTTTGGATGTTCGCCTGGATGCAAAAGCAACCGATGATCGCAGCATGCAATAGCCGACTTAGATGATGGTAATTCATATTCATTGTGTCTTTCATGACTGACTAAAAAGCGAATTAACTTCCTTAAATTTTCCCATGGAATATAGGAAAATCGTGCTTGAGAATACTCAATGGTAGAGCGTGGCGTCCCGCCGCGCAATCCTCATGGTAAACAAAGTCTGAAATTACATTCAAAGGCAAACCCAGCAACATTGCCATCCGACCAAATCCCCCTCGAGTGAATCGAGACCGGAAAGATCGAAGAGGGGGATCAAATGTAATACATTTCCCGGGTCTGATTGTCTTCTTCGAGGATTTGCTGGAAATTGACCGATTCGGCTTTTTGATCAAGTGTGGTTTGCAGGTCCGTCCAGACCTTTCGCAGTGTTTGGGGGCATTCCTTGCTTTGCAGTGCTGCGGGTTCGAAAACTGCGCCATGGATGCAGCGTAAAACCTCGGCCATGGTGATTTCCTCGGGAGCTTTGTCGAGCATGTATCCACCCTCCTTGCCCCGTATGCTTTTCACGATCTTCTGCCCCTTCAGTTCGATGAGGATTTGCACAAGATAGTTTTGAGGAATGCTTTGTTCCTTTGCCAGATCTTCCACTCGAACGGACTTGCCAGACGGATACTGACGAGCCAATCCCAGTACAGCGCGTGCTGCATAGTCGCTTTTGACGGATAACTTCACTTTGGCCCATCATGCCTGATGAACCCCATGAGGGCAATCCTTGAGTCCGCCTTTTCTGCTTTGAAACAAGCTGGTTCGAAAAGTCGGGGGAGGGGACTCCGCCTGATGTTTTTCGTTTTGATCCCCTGTGTTTGACCTGAAACTGCATTGTGGTTAGGTTTTCCCGATGCAGTTATGGGTCAATGGTGAACAGGTTGCTCCGGAATGGATCGAAGAGGAATTCGCTCAAATCAAATCCTGGCACGAGCAGCGTAGTCAGGTGAGTTGTTGTGAGCGTGACGATGAATTTCGTTCTCAGGCCAAGTCGAATGTGATTGGACGCTTGCTGTTGAACCAGACCGCTGACCGGGAAATGCCGGCCCCGTCTTCGGCTGACATTGAAAAAGCCCTTCAACAGTTGCATGCGGATTATGGAGGAGAGGATGCTTTCAAAGCAGCAATGGGCATTGAAGAAGGTCAGGCTGATTTTGTGCAACACCAGATCACCATCAATCTCAAGGTTGACCAACTCATCAACGACATTTGTGGTGATCTGTCTTCTCCACCGGATGACACACTCAAGGCATATTTTGAACAACATCCGGATGCTTACAGAACCGAAAAAAAGGTTCGAGCCTTGCACATTTTCAAATCCCTCCGGCAAACCGAGGACAAGGAGCAATTGTTCAAGGAATGCTGTAATGTTCGTGAAAAGCTGGTCGCGGGAAAGGATTTTGAGAAGATTGCCCGGGAGTTTTCGGATAAACCCGCCGAGGAAATCGATCTTGGTTTTTTTAAGCGTGGCGAGTTGATGGATGAATTTGAGTTTGTCGCCTTTTCCATGAGCATCGGTGAAATCAGTCCGGTTTTCGCTTCATTTCACGGTTTTCATTTGGCAAAGGTCACTGAAATCCAGCCGTCCACACTCCCGCCATTTGAAGAGGTCAAGGACTCGGTCAGGGAAGCGTGGATACAGCAAACCCGTTCGGAGAAGATGGAGACCTATATGGCAAAATTAAAATCCGAAGCTGATATCAAGGAAATCGAAGATGAGCAGGAAGAGGAAGCGGGCGGATCGTAGCATGGTCCTGCCTTTTGAATTTTCGTCCGGGATTTATGCTGAAAAATAAACCGGCGCCTGTTTCCAGACGCCGGTTTTCCCCACTAATGTACCGTTCACCAGACTTCCTTGGCGTCTACTCGCTGTAAGTCTTTCGCCTCCCAGCTTTGTCAGATACAAAAATCAAATTCTCAACGAACAACTAAGCTCTATTAAGCAGATTGGGTTCCATTTTCAGATATGAGAATGCCAGCATTTGAGTCTGTGTGTTTTTAGGCAAATTGGTTATTTTTACACACATTGCAGCATTTCTTCCAATGGGTGTTCGCCGGCACAGCGAAAAGTGAAGGCCTTGTCCGCTCTTTTTTTCTTAGGGATGCGAATAGGCTATCCAACGAATCTGGAGGAGATCGCTGGAAAAACTGAAGTGGCTTGAATCAGTCGCTCAAGCCAAAAACTCCACGACAATGGTGGTGATATTATCCCTGCCGGAAGCGTCAAGTGATTCCCGGACAATGCGTTCGGATGGTATCATGTTTTGCAGGTAGGGAGGAGGTGTGACGACGGTCTTCTGGATGGCATAGTCGGATAACCCATCCGTCACGCCATCTGTGCAAAAAACCAATATATCACCGGGATTCAGGTCAACATGACCCAATTGCGGTTGGTCAAAGCCCTTTCCGCTACCGATACATTTTTCCAGGACATGATTCGATTTGTCTCGCTTAGCTTCTGATGGCGTGAGCTTTCCTTCGCGGACTTTGCGTGCCGCCACGGTGTGATCCTCCGTTATCTGAATCATATCCTGACCTGCTGGGATGTGGTAAATGCGACTATCTCCCAAATGGGCAAAATGCAAACGATTCCCATCCACCCATCCCAGGCTAAGGGTCGCACCCATATTGCGGCATTCCTGATAGTAGCGGGAGATTTCGATGATGGTGTTGTGGATTTCTTCGCAGAAAGCTGTTAGTAGTTCCTGGTGATTGATTTGTATGGATTTTTGTCCTTGGTGAAACTTGCGTGAAATGAGTTTTGATATCGATTTGAGTGCTGATTGACTGGCGTATTCTCCGGCCTCTGCCCCACCGATTCCATCACTGACGGCAAAGATGAACTGGTTCGATTCGGTGGGAGATTCACCCACTTTTCCCAGGTATTCAAGTTCCTGTAAGTCAAACTTAACCAACAGGAAAGCGTCTTCGTTGTTTGGGCGGAACCGGCCAGGATTTGTTTCGGCGGTCCATTTAACTTCCTGGATGTTGGTGTGACAGTCTGGGGTTTCGCTCATTTGTTTTGTATCACTTCTTCCTGGGTTAAACCTTCACCCGAATCCTTGAGCGTGGCGAATTCAAAGTCAATGATACAAAATCGTCCCAGTTGTGCGCTGTAGGTCACATTGCGGGCAAAGGGGTCATCATGCACAACCCCATACTGTTCCAATTCTGAAAAGAGTGATTTGAGTTTGGATTCGCTGAGACTTTCCACGATGGCTCCCACGTTGGTGGTAATCAGGTAAAGCTCCTCGGGATCCGCGTGGATGACTTCCGGCACGAATTGACAGCCCTTTTCCTTCAAATACTCAAGGATACGCACTTCATTGTCGAAGCGTTCCTTGGCGTATTTCCCCATGAACCGTTTGTGAACGCGACCATCGAATCCAATGTGAACGGTGGACCGCGGTGTGTTCTTCATTTCTCGCATGCCAATGCATAGATAACTGCAATTCACGAAAATATCCAGCGTTGATCGCAGAAACGGGTGGTATTCAAACGAGAAAGACCATGGAAAAGGTAGGGCCTCCCGACGAGTCGGGACCGCGGGGCCGCATGCGCGTCGAGGTGTAAGAAAGTCTGCAGGGTTGAGCGGATACGCCACCGGACGCGCAGCAGCCAGTCCCTGCCAAAAGAGGTCAGCATTCAGAAAAAACAGTCGGTCTAAAAATAATTTGAGTGCTGGTAAGCTTTTTGCTTAACTACAGGCTCGGCTGCTGATGAAGCGCCCTTGAGATAAGAAAATCCAAATTGATTGACTCAAATATGCCCAAGTACAAACTCGAATATATCTGGCTTGACGGTTACACTCCCGTCCCCAATTTGCGTGGTAAAACCAAGATCGTCAGCGAAGCTCCCAAATCCGTGGAAGATTGTCCCATGTGGGGGTTTGACGGCAGTTCTACCCAGCAGGCCGAAGGCAGCAACTCCGACTGCATGCTGAAACCCGTCGCACTTTATCCGGATGCAGCGCGTGACAACGGTTTCCTCGTCATGTGTGAAGTCATGATGCCCGATGGCACCACTCCGCATCCTTCCAACCACCGCGCCACCATCCTTGATGATGAAGATGCATGGTTCGGATTGGAACAAGAATACTTCCTGTTCCAGGACAAGCGTCCTCTCGGTTGGCCCAAAGATGGTTACCCTGATCCTCAGGGTGAATACTACACGGGTGTTGGCTTTGCCAATGTCGGTGACGTTGCACGTGAAATCGTCGAACAACACCTCGAGCTGTGTTTGGAAGCCGGTATCAATCACGAAGGTATCAATGCCGAAGTTGCCAAAGGACAATGGGAATTCCAGGTCTTTGCCAAAGGTTCCAAGAAATGTGCTGATGACATCTGGATGGCTCGTTACCTCCTGATGCGTTTGTGCGAAGGTTACAAGGTGGATGTCGAATGGCATTGTAAGCCTTTCCTCGGTGACTGGAATGGTTCCGGTATGCACTGTAACTTCTCGACCAAGCACATGCGTGAAGTGGGCGGCAAAGATTACTTCATGAAACTGATGGATGCCTTCGACAAGAACAAAGAAGAGCACATCGCTGCATATGGTCCCGACAATCACTTGCGTCTGACCGGTCTGCACGAAACCCAATCCATCGACAAGTTCAGTTGGGGTATCGCTGATCGTGGTGCCTCCATTCGCGTGCCTCACAGCTTTGTAAACGATGATTACAAGGGATACCTGGAAGACCGTCGACCCAACTCTCAAGGCGATCCTTACCAGATCTGCTCACGCGTTCTGAAGACTGTTTCCGAAGTGCCTACCGCATAATTCCGAAGCATTGTATTTCACTCAAAAACCTATCTTCCTCAAATGGAAGGTAGGTTTTTTTTTGGCCGCTCAAAACCTGAGAGCGCATCCGGAGTTGATTTATGGTCCTACTGCGAATGCCCGATCCAGTGGGTTGAACAATTTGAATGACATGCCGGAGGTGATGTTGGTGCTTCCGAGGTTGCGTGTTTCGGTGTGACCATCCAGAAAGACGAGGGTGGTCTGTCCCTGATGCCGGTTGTCATCATGACGAATCATTCGCGGATTGTTGTTGGCGATTCCGCGTGCGTTGTAAGGGGTATGGTCGGGACTCCAGATATTCCATCCACCAAATCCCCTTGGTTGCAAGCCACCATCATCATTGATTTCAGCCAAATAGGCTACCTCACTGTATCCCGGGATACTGGTAATCTTCTGAAACGGAATGGCATCATACTCACCTGATTTTCTGTATCTGTTAAAATCGATGGAGTTGATGGTGTAATGCAGGGTGAAGGGCTCGGATTGTCCCGGTTTCTTCTTCAATCCGGGACACTGAAATACCGGAATCTGTGAGTATGCTTCATAGAGCACCGCGCCTTGCTGAAATTGGCTGGGGTCGATCTCCTGATCCACATAAGGTGCGAGCAGGTTGGCGAAGAAAAATCCGCTTCCATAGGTGTCACCCGGAACATTGTCCTCGAAATCCATGGCATACAGCTGCGTGGCCAACCCAAGTTGCCGGAGATTGTTAAAACATTTGGTGGTGTGCGCTTTTCCTTTGGCGCGACTCAATGCCGGAAGCAGCATGCTGGCGAGAATGGCAATGATGGCGATGACCACCAGGAGTTCGATCAAGGTGAAGCCTGTGGAATCATACCTCTGCCTGGCATGTGGGTGCGAAGGATGTTTCATAAGGATCGCTTCATCCTAATGCGTATCCAGTAATTGTCCACACGTTTGAACCCTGTCCATGGGCGCAGTTCAAAAATTAGAAATCCATTACCGGAGGTCCGGGATAGGCC